>NZ_JBANBF010000001.1:0-947433 GCF_037000545.1 Blautia sp. JLR.GB0024
TAGTGGAAGAGCATCACGCACATCACTGAGAAGCAGGAAAAGGAGATAAGACATGAAGAAACGTTACATCCGCCATGCCTCCGAGCTTGTGACCTGTAAGGGCAAAGCGCCGAAGCATGGAAAAGAAATGTCAGATATCGGCCTGATCTATGACGGCGCAGTGATCATCCATGACGATAAGATCATCGCTGTGGGCACCACAGAGGAACTGGATAAACAGGTAAATTCGGAAGAATACGAAGTGATCGACGCAGCGGGCAAAACCGTTATGCCGGGATTCGTGGATTCCCATACACATTTCATTTTCGGCGGATACCGTGCAGATGAATTCTCCTGGAGACTGAAAGGTGACAGCTACATGTCAATCATGGAACGCGGCGGCGGCATCAACGCCACCGTGGTTCCCACCAGAGAAGCTTCAGAGGAAGAACTGATGGAAGCCGGCAAAGAGCGCCTGAACCGCATGCTGGAATTCGGCGTGACAACCGTGGAAGGCAAGAGCGGCTACGGCATGGACTGTGAGACAGAGCTGAAAATGCTCCGTGCCATGAAGAAGTTAAATGAGACCCATCCGGTGGACATTGTATCCACATTTTTGGGCCCTCACAGCGTACTTCCCCAGTGGAAGGGAAAAGAAAGAGAATTCCTGGACGAACAGTTAAACCATGTAATGCCAAAGGTAAAAGAAGAGAATCTGGCAGAATTTGCGGATATCTTCACAGAGAAGAATGTGTTTACCGTGGAGGACTCCGAGTATTATATGACAAAAGCAAAGGAGATGGGCTTTAAGCTGAAGATCCATGCAGATGAGATCTACCAGCTTGGAGGCTCTGAGCTGGCGGCGAGAGTGGGAGCGGTTTCCGCAGACCATCTGCTGAAGGCATCCGATGAGGGCATCCGCCAGATGCGGGATGCCGGTGTGATCAGCACCATCCTGCCCCTGACTGCTTTTGGCTTGAAGGAGGAGTATGCCCCCGCAAGGAAGATGATCGACGAGGGCTGCGCAGTTGCACTGGCTTCTGATCTGAATCCGGGAAGCTGCTTTTCCAACTCCATCCCCCTGATGGTTGCCCTTGGATGCATTTACATGAATATGTCCATAGAGGAAGTCATCACAGCTCTGACCATCAACGGCGCAGCCGCTGTTGACCGCGCTGACAAAGTGGGAAGCATAGAGCCGGGGAAAGCTGCGGACATTATTTTCCTGAAATTCCCGTCCATTCATTTCATGCCGTATCATACCGCCATCAACCTGGTGGAGACGGTCATCAAGAATGGCGATACTGTTTATCATAAAGAGTGGTAACCCTAAATTCATTAAAACATAAAGGAGAAAATATCATGGATAGAATTATCGAATGCGTACCTAATTTCAGTGAAGGAAGAGACAAAGAGAAAGTCGAAAAGATCGTTGACTGCTTCCGTAACAGAGAGGGCGTTAAACTTTTGGACTACACTTCCGATGAAGACCACAACAGAAGCGTTGTAACCGTTATCGGTGAGCCGGAGCCATTAAAAGACGCAATGGTTGCAGCAATCGGTAAAGCAGTGGAACTGATCGACATGACAAAACATCAGGGCCAGCATCCCCGCATGGGCTGTGTGGACGTTGTTCCGTTCATCCCCATCCGCGGCGTGACAGTGGAAGACGCTGACGCAGTGGCAAAAGCAGTGGCAAAAGAGGCATCTGAGAAATTCGGACAGCCGTTCTTCTTATATGAAAAATCAGCGACAGCTCCTCACAGAGAGAATCTGGCAAAGGTTCGCCAGGGACAGTTTGAGGGTATGGCTGAGAAAATGAAAGACCAGGAAAAATGGAAACCGGACTTTGGCCCGAACACCATCCATCCTACCGGCGGTGTGACAGCAATCGGCGCAAGAATGCCTCTGATCGCCTACAACATCAACCTGGATACTCCAAATGTGGAGATCGCACAGAAAATCGCAGATAAGATCCGTCACGTAAAAGGCGGCTTCCGTTTCTGCAAAGCTATGGGCGTTATGCTGGAAGACAGAAATATCGCACAGGTATCCATGAACCTGACAGACTATACAAAGACTTCTGTTTACACTGTATTTGAAACCGTACGCATGGAAGCCAGACGCTACGGTGTCAATGTACTGGGCAGCGAGGTAGTAGGACTGATCCCGCTGCAGGCTATCGTTGACTGCGCAGAATACTACTTAGGCTTTGAAGGCTTTGATTCCAAACAGGTTCTGGAGACACGTCTGTAAGAAAACGGCAGGACACTGCACGTAATATAGAGTGGAATAAAGAGAGGTTATACGACATGAAAAATATGACAGTAGAACAGTTTGCCATGCAGACAGCCTCCAATGAACCAGTACCGGGGGGCGGAAGTATTTCCGCCCTTGCTGGTGCCCTGGCGGCAGCGCTGACAGAGATGGTGGCAGGACTCACCATCGGCAAGAAAAAATACGCGGAAGTGGAGGAGGAGATGAAGAAGGCAGTTGCTCCCATGCATGAGATCTGTGAGCACCTTCTGGATGACATCAAGCGCGACAGCGAATCCTTTGACCTCTACATGCAGGCCCTGACCCTTCCGAAGGAGACAGAGGAGGAGAAAGCAGCCCGTACGAAAGCCATGCAGGACGGCTTAAAGGCAGCCGTTGCGGTTCCTTTATCTGTGGCAAAACGTGCCTATGAGGTTATGCCCTACGCGGAAGTTATGGTGACAAAAGGCAACAAGACAGCAGTGACCGACGCACTGGTAGCCACTATGATGGCCAGAACTGCAGTCCTTGGAGCCCTTTTCAATGTAAAGATCAATCTGGAATCCATCAAAGACGAGGCTTTTGTGGAAGAGACCGCCAAAGAAGTCGCAGTCATAGAAAAAAATGCTCTGGCATACGAGAAAAAGATTCTGGCACAGGCCGGTGTCTCCAAGAGCACAGTGGAGGAATGAGAAAAAGCCGATTGACTTCGGCTTTTCCAGAAGGTTCCGTGTACGCGGAGGTTTCTGCAAAAGCCGGAGTCGACGGATTTTTGCGCGGAGGAAAGAAAGAAAAGAATATGTAATGCAGAAAGGAGAAAACCTGTGAAGATTCTCAAGAATGCAGTAGCAGGAACCCTGGAATCCAGTGATTTGTTCATTCAGATCGAACCGGATGACAAAGAGCTGATCCTGGAAATTGACTCTGTAGTAGCCAACCAGTATATGGATTCCATTCGGGCCGCTGTACTGGACACACTGAAAGAATTTGAAGTGTCTACAGGGAAAGTTTTTATCAAGGACAAAGGCGCATTGGACTGTGTGATCCGTGCGCGTATGGAGACCGCATTAAAAAGAGGGGGAGTTGAACAGCCATGAGACGAACCATGTTGTTTTTGCCGGGAAATACGCCGAACATGCTGATTAACGGTGACACCCTGGGAGCTGATACCATCATCTTTGATCTGGAGGATGCGGTATCTCCGGATGAAAAGGACGCAGCCAGAATACTGGTGAGAAACGCCCTTCGCTACCAGTCCTATCCGGGCTGTGAGACTGTGGTGCGGATCAATCCCACAGACACCGCGTTCTGGAAAGAGGATTTGAGAGCTGTCATTCCCCTGAAACCGGATGTGATCATGCCCACAAAAGTAAACGGCGGTGCCATGATCCGGGAAGTATCTGCCTGTATGGCAGAGGTGGAACGGGCAGCAGGAATAGAGGAGGGAACTGTTAAGATCCTTCCGCTCATTGAAACTGCTATGGGTGTGGAGAAGGCTTTTGAGATCGCGACTGCGGATGCCAGAGTGATCGGCCTGTTTTTAGGCGGTGAGGATTTTACCGCTGACCTGCACTGTAAGCGGACAAAAGAGGGAAATGAGATTTTCTATGCCAGAACCAGGCTGGTGTGTGCAGCCAGGGCCTGCGGCATCGAAGCATACGATACACCGTTCACGGATGTGGAGGATATGGAGGGCCTTGAAAAAGACACAGAGTTTGCCAAGAGCCTGGGATTTGCCGGCAAGGCAGTCATCTCACCGCGCCATGTGGACATAGTCAATGCCGTATTTTCACCCACAGAGGCGGAGATCGCCTATGCCCACGATGTGATGGATGCCATTGAAGAGGGCAAGCGTCAGGGCAAGGGCGTGATCTCCCTCCGCGGCAAAATGATAGATGCCCCCATAGTAAAACGCGCCTCCCAGGTGCTGGAAATGGAGAAAGCCATTTATGGAGGTGCGCAGTATGAGTAAATTACTCGGCTCATTAAAAGAAGCCATTGAAAAGACAGGTTTGAAGGACGGAATGACGATTTCTTTCCATCATCATATGAGAAACGGGGACTATGTGCTGAACATGGTGCTCGCCCAGGCTGCCGAGATGGGAATCAAGAATCTGACCGTGAACGCAAGTTCCATATTTGATATCCATGAACCCATTATCGGACACATCGAAAGCGGTGTTGTCACTGGCCTGGAGTGCAACTACATGGGCGGCAAGGTGGGAAAAGCCATCTCCCGGGGAATCCTGGAAAAGCCCGTGATCTTCAGAAGCCATGGCGGAAGGGCCGGGGACATGGAGAACGGTTCCTCCAAGATTGACATTGCGTTCATCGCCGCACCCTGTGCGGACAATATGGGAAACTGCAGCGGCAAGTACGGACCGTCTGCCTGCGGTTCCCTGGGCTATGCCTTCTCTGATGCCATGCATGCAGACAAGGTGGTGGTTCTGACTGATAATCTGGTGCCCTACCCACTGAAAGATACCTCTATTGCGGAAGGATATATCGACTATGTGGTGGAAGTGGAGCAGATCGGCGACCCCACAAAGATTGTCTCCGGAACAACCAAGATCACCCGTGACCCGGTGGGACTGCGCATCGCAGGACTGGCCGCGCAGGTGGTAAAGAACTCCGGATACTTAAAAGACGGATTCTCCTTCCAGACAGGAGCCGGCGGTGCATCCCTGGCTGTTGCCAAATACGTGGAGGAGATGATGGAAAAAGACCATATCAAAGGCAGCTTCTGCATGGGCGGGATCACCGGATATCTGGTCGATATGGCGAACAAAGGGTATTTTGAAACCATTCTGGATGTGCAGTGCTTTGATTTAAAAGCTATCGAATCCATCCGTGAGAATCCTAAGCATCAGGAGATATCCGCTATGCGCTATGCTTCTCCGGCAGCGAAAAGTGCCGCGGTAGACAGCCTGGATGTGGTGATCCTGGGAGCTACCCAGGTGGACACGGACTTTAATGTAAATGTACATACAGACTCCAATGGTTACATTATGGGCGGCTCCGGCGGACACTGCGATACAGCGGCAGGCGCCAAGCTGGCGATCGTGGTGGCTCCCCTGATAAGGGCAAGACTTCCCCTTATCGTGGACCAGGTGCTCTGTAAATCCACACCGGGCAGCACCGTGGATGTGATCGTAACGCAGAGGGGCATTGCAGTCAATCCGGCCCAGAAGGAACTGAGGGAGAAATTAGAAAAAGCCGGACTTCCGGTAAAAGATATCAAAGAATTAAAGAAGATCGCAGAAGAGATTGCGGGCGTACCGAAGGCCGTAGAACGGGGAGACAGGGTCGTTGCGAAAGTCCTGTACCGCGACGGCACACTTTTGGATACCATTAAAAATACTATATAACTGGAAGGGAGCGGTTTACAGTGGATAAGAAAAAATTAGTCATCGGTGTTATCGGAGCCGATGTGCATGCGGTAGGCATCAGTATTCTGGAACATGCATTTACGGGTGCAGGGTTTGAGGTGATCAATCTGGGGGTTATGGTTTCCCAGGAAGAGTATATTTCAGCAGCCATCGAGACCAATGCTGACGGCATTATGGTTTCCTCTCTCTACGGACACGGAGAGCTGGACTGCAGAGGTCTTCGCGACAAATGTGATGAGGCCGGATTAAAAGGCATCCTTCTCTATGTGGGCGGCAATATCGTAGTGGGAAAACAGCCCTTTGACGAGGTGGAGAGACGCTTCAAAGCCATGGGCTTTGACCGTGTATTCGGGCCGGGCACTGCACCGGAGACAACCATTGCAGCGCTTTATGAGGACCTGGGAATCCCGGAAGAAGACCAGCAGGCAGCAGAATAAAAGGGGCGATGGAAAATGAAACCAGTTCTTTTGGTGGACTTTGGAAGTACCAACACCAAAGCGACAGCTGTTGACGTGGAGAATTGCGAGATTCTGGGAACGGCGGCGGCATATACAACAGTAGAGACAGATATCAACAATGGTCTTCATGATGCCATACAGATTCTGGAGAAGACCACAGGCCATCTGGAATTCGGTGAGACGTACGCCTGTTCCAGCGCAGCCGGCGGACTGAAAATGATTTCCTGCGGACTGGTTCCCGAGCTCACAGCCCAGGCTTCCAGGGAGGCATCTCTGGGTGCAGGCGCAAAGGTATGGAAGACCTACTCCTTCCAGCTCACAAAAGGCGACATGAAGGAGATTGAGGAATACCATCCGGATATTATCCTGCTTACAGGGGGAACAGACGGCGGAAATACAGACTGCATCCTGTACAATGCCAAGATGCTGGCAGGACTCAGCTATGACTGTCCTGTGGTCATTGCAGGCAACCGCTGCTGTGCGGATGACTGCCAGGAGATCCTGGCCGGTAGGACCACTTACATCTGTGAGAACGTGATGCCGAGGCTGGGCGAGCTGAACATTGAACCCACGCAGAAGCAGATACGGGAGATCTTCCTGAACCGCATTGTGCAGGGAAAGGGACTGACCCAGGCCATGGATCTGATGTCCGGCATTATCATGCCCACACCGTCAGCCATGCTGACAGCCATGGAACTTCTCTCAGACGGCTGGGACGAGATTCCCGGGATCGGAGAACTGGTGGGCGTGGATCTGGGCGGGGCCACCACGGACGTATATTCTGTGGCAGAAGGAAGCCCGGCCAACACTATGACCGTTATCAAGGGACTGCAGGAGCCTTACACCAAGCGGACCGTGGAGGGTGACATAGGGATGCGGTACAGCGTCAGGGGCATCATGGAAGCAGCAGGAGACAGAAAGCTTGCCAAGATCGCGGGACTTGCCCGGAACAAGGTAAACGAGCTTGTGGACTATCTGGAACACCACACAGATTACATTCCTGACAGCGAAGAGATGGAAAAGATGGATTATGCACTGGCATGTGCAGCCGTTGAAACCGCGGTTGCCCGCCATGCCGGTTCTCTGGAACAGGTCTATACCCCCAGCGGGCTGACCTTTGTACAGAGCGGAAAGGATCTGCGCCGCGTAAAATACGTGGTAGTTACGGGGGGCGCATTGATCCATGCAAAACACACAGAAGAAATTGCAAAGTATGCACTATTTGATGAAAGCAGTCCTGCCTCATTAAGGCCGGAAAAAGCGGAAATCTTAGTGGATAGAAAGTATATCCTGGCTGCCATGGGACTGCTATCAAAACAGTACCCCCAGGCTGCCCTGGAAATCATGAAGAAGGAGATTGCTTATTATGGACATAAGGAATAAGAAATTATCTGATGATGAGTTCTATGGAATACGGAAAGAGGTTATGGAACAGTGGCCTACCGGAAAAGAAGTAAACTTCGAGGAGGCCATAGATTACCATAAAGCGATGCCGGAGAGCAAGAGCTTTTCACGGAAACTGGCAAATGCCAAAAAAGAGAGAAAAACACTGATCCAGCCAAGAGCCGGTGTGGCACTGATCGACGAGCATATCAAACTGCTGCAGTATCTTCAGGACAAGGGCGAGGCAGATTTACTGCCCACCACCATTGATTCCTATACCCGTCAGAACCGCTACGAAGAGGCTGAGGTGGGGATCAAAGAATCTATCCACACACAGAAATCCATGCTGAACGGTTTTCCGGCTGTAAACCATGGCGTATTCGGCTGCCGTTCTATTATCGAGAATCTGGATACCCCGGTACAGGTACGCCACGGCACACCGGATGCCAGACTGCTGACAGAGATCTGTTATGCAGGCGGCTTCACAAGCTATGAGGGAGGCGGTATTTCTTATAATATTCCCTATGCCAAAGATGTGCCCCTGGAGAGAACGATTTATGACTGGATGTATGTTGACCGTCTGACAGGCATCTACGAGGAAGCAGGTGTTTCCATCAACCGTGAGCCATACGGCCCTCTGACCGGAACACTGGTTCCGCCCTCCATGTCCAACGCAGTGGCTATCATTGAGGCCATGCTGGCGGCAGAACAGGGTGTAAAGAACGTGACAGTAGGCTATGGCCAGTGCGGTAACCTGGTTCAGGACGTTGCAGCCCTCAGAGTTTTAGAGGAGCTGACAGAGGAATATCTGGAAAAATACGGCTATGAGGACGTGACCGTTACCTCCGTGCTCCATCAGTGGATGGGCGGTTTCCCGCAGGATGAGTCCAAAGCATTTGCGGTTATCTCCTGGGGAAGCTCTGTGGCGGCCCTGGCAAAAGCTACAAAGGTGATCGTAAAGACACCTCATGAAGCTATGGGCGTTCCTACCATGGAAGCCAATGCACAGGGACTGCGCTGTACCAAACAGGCTATCTCCCTTTTGGCAGACCAGGAACTGAAAAGCTCTGCCTTAGAGCTTGAAAAAGCCATCATCAAAGGTGAGACCTGTGCGATCGTGGACAAATGCTTTGAGCTTGGCATGGGAGATCTGGCACTGGGCGCCATCCGCGCAGTGAAGGCAGGTGTCCTGGATATTCCGTTTGCACCCAGCAAATACAATGCAGGTAAGATGCTTCCGGCCCGTGACTTTGAAGGCGCTGTGCGTTACCTGAACGTAGCCAACGTGCCGCTGCCAAGAGAGCTTAAAGACTTTAACCAGGGCAAGATTGAGCACAGAGCGAAAATGGAGAAGAGAAAAGCATCCTTCCAGATGGTCATTGATGACGTATATGCCATCAGCAAAGGCAGACTGGTTGGTAAACCAAAATAAAATCACAGCATAACCCGGAATATAGAAAATCAGAACTGCCCGGACATTCCGGGCGGTTACAGAAAATCACAATAATAGGAGAAGTGTATCATGAAAATTGTAGACGTTGTTTGTTCCAAAGCAAGAACAGGTTTTTTCTTTGATGACCAGAGAGCGATCAAAAAAGGTGCTGTAGCAGACGGTTCCGCGTACTTTGGCGAGACTGTGACACCGGGGTTCAAATCCGTAAGACAGGCAGGAGAAGCCATCTCCGTTATGCTGATCCTGGAAGACGGACAGATCGCATGGGGAGACTGCGCGGCTGTTCAGTATTCCGGCGCAGGCGGAAGAGACCCGCTGTTCTTAGCAGAGGACTTTATTCCGATCATTGAAAAATATATCAAACCGGAACTGGTAGGCAGAGAGGCAGACAGCTTTAAAGACCTGTGTGCAATGCTGGAAAACCTGCAGGTTGACGGTAAGAGACTGCACACAGCCATTCGCTACGGTGTAAGCCAGGCAATTTTGGATGCTGTTGCAAAATCCTCCAAGAGACTGATGTGTGAGGTAGTGGCAGATGAGTACGGCACAACTGTTTCCGAGGAGCCGATTCCCATCTTTACCCAGTCCGGTGACAACAGATATGACAACTCTGACAAGATGATCTTAAAGGGAGCGGCAGTTATGCCTCATGCCCTCATCAATAATGTAAAGACAAAACTGGGCGAGCACGGTGAGCTTCTGAAAGAGTATGTAAAATGGTTAAGTGACCGTGTGCTGAAACTGCGCAATGACGAGAATTACATGCCTGTATTCCACATTGACGTATACGGCACCATCGGAGCTATCTTCGGCGTGGACAACTACACCGCAATGGCAGATTATCTGGCAGAGCTTGAGGAGGCCGCAAAACCTTTCCACTTGAGGATTGAAGGACCTATGGACGCAGAGGAGAGAGAAAAACAGATGCTCTGCTTAAAGGGATTAAGAGAAGAAGTAGACAGAAGAGGCATTGACGTGGAGCTGGTTGCCGACGAATGGTGCAACACTCTGGAAGATGTAAAATACTTTGCAGACAACAAAGCAGGCCATATGGCTCAGATCAAAACACCTGACCTGGGAGGCATCAACAACATTGTGGAAGCTGTTCTTTACTGCAAGGAAAAAGGCTTCGGCGCTTATCAGGGAGGTACCTGCAACGAGACAGACCGTTCCGCACAGGTCTGCGTAAACTGCGCAATGGCTACCAAACCGGACCAGATCCTGGCAAAACCGGGTATGGGTGTTGACGAAGGATACATGATCGTCTACAATGAAATGCAGAGGATCATTGCCCTTAGAAATGCGAAAAAAGCAAATTAAATGAAAATGAATGACTATGCCAGACGGTTCTGCGGGCTTCTGCCTGCAGGATTGTCCGGCTATTTCAGCATTTTGGGAAGGAACAGTCTATGGCATATTCAAAACAGATGCAGGAAGGAAACCTGTACAGCTTTTATTTTGCGCCCAGAGGAAACCGTCGTATGGCGGATCTGGGAATGCAGCTCAGTCAGATGTATTTGAGCCCTTTTGACCATATTATAGGAATCATAGGAGATGCCGGAGCGGGAAAGAGCCTGCTCATAAAAGGTATGTTTCCCGGTATTGACCTGACCAATGACGATGAGGGCGTGAATATCAGGCCCCTGCCCCTGCTGCATGAGGACCTGACGGACCCGTTCTCCCCGCATACTTATCATCTGGATATCCGCTTTGAATCCGCATTTACCCAGATGCATGTGCTGGCGGACACCATTCTGGATGCCGCCAATCACGGGAAACAGGTCATTGTGGAACACTTTGATCTGATCTACCCCATGCTGCACAGAAATGCGGATCTGCTTGTAGGCATTGGCGAGGAGATCATCATCACCAGACCGAACATGTTCGGCCCTCTGCCGGAGAATATAGCGAATATTGTGCACAAATCCGTAAAATACAGGAAGATGGCCCATACCCTGGAGGATCTGTGCGTGTACTATATGGGAGACGGCTTTGCCCAGGACGGCCCGCGCTCGGATGTGCGCCACGGATTCGTGCTGGAGTTTGAGGAAAAGCCGGATGTGGATTTATATGAGCTGGAGAAAAAGGTGAAGGATGCAGTGAAGCAGGATTTATCGGTATCCTACTATGATGAGAACCACGTGCAGATCGGCGAGATGGTCCTGGAGTGTCTGGGGCCGCGTATGCATGTATCCAGCACAGGAAAAATAGAGGATTTCACCCTGGTAAAAGACTATCCCATTGATCCCAGAACCGGCTATTATATGCTGGTGGGACTGATCGGTAAGCACAGGTCTGAGGATTTGTCAGACTTTAACCGCATTGACGTGAAGCGGCAGTTAAGCTGAGCAGGGAAGAAATAAGATTTGGAGGAAAAAGGCATGGTTCGTAGTGTAAACGTTGAACTTTTAACAGATAACATCAAAGAGATGTGCATTCAGGCCAACCACTATCTTGCCCCGGATATGGACAGGGCAATGAAGAATGCCTGTGAGCGGGAGACAAAACCGCTGGCAAAACAGATTCTGGGACAGCTTCTGGAGAATCTGGATATTGCGGGAAAAGATATGATCCCCATCTGTCAGGATACAGGCATGGCGGTGGTTTTTCTGAAGATCGGACAGGATGTGCATTTTGAGGGCGGCAGTGTGGAAGAGGCTGTAAATGAAGGTGTGCGCAGAGGGTATGAGGAAGGATATCTTCGGAAATCCGTTGTGGGAGATCCTCTCATCCGTGTGAACACAAAGGACAACACCCCTGCTATCATC
Source organism: Blautia sp. JLR.GB0024 (assembly GCF_037000545.1). Classification (NCBI taxonomy): domain Bacteria; kingdom Bacillati; phylum Bacillota; class Clostridia; order Lachnospirales; family Lachnospiraceae; genus Blautia; species Blautia sp. JLR.GB0024. The sequence goes on from NZ_JBANBF010000001.1 coordinate 11,687, forward strand.
CATTATGAGCTGGTACCCGGTGATCAGGTGGAGATCACGGTGGCACCTAAGGGCTTCGGAAGCGAGAACATGAGCAAAATCTATATGCTGAAACCGGCGGACGGCGTGGAGGGTGTAAAGGACGCCATTATAAACGCTGTGCGGGAAGCCGGGCCAAACGCATGTCCGCCTGTAGTTGTGGGTGTGGGCATTGGCGGCACCTTTGAAAAAGCGGCCATTCTGGCAAAGAAAGCCCTCACAAGAGAGGTGGGAACCCATTCAGAGCTGGAGCATATCAAAGCGCTGGAGGAGGAACTGCTGGCAAAGATCAATGGTATCGGTCTGGGACCTGCAGGTCTGGGCGGAGACACCACTGCCCTTGCCGTGAATATCAATACATATGCCACCCATATTGCGGGCCTGCCTGTGGCAGTGAACATCTGCTGTCATGTAAATCGGCATATTGTGAGGACAATCTGATCAGAATCTGATGAGAGTAAGGAGGTTACGCTATGGATAGATATTTGAAAGCGCCGCTTGACAGGGAAGAAGTGAAGACACTCCAGGCAGGCGATTATGTGTATATTACGGGAACTATTTATACAGCAAGGGATGCGGCCCATCTCCGCATGGACCAGACACTGGACAGAGGGGAAAAGCTTCCCATTGAGATGGAAGGCAATGTGATTTATTACATGGGCCCCACACCTGCCAGGGAGGGACGTCCCATCGGTTCCGCGGGACCGACCACGGCCAGCCGTATGGACAAATACGCGCCCAGGCTTCTCGACCTGGGCCTTACCGGAATGATCGGCAAGGGAAAGAGGAAAAAAGAGGTGACAGATGCCATTGTCAGAAACGGAGCTGTGTTCTTCGCAGCCGTGGGCGGGGCAGGAGCTCTGCTCTCCAAATGTATCAAGAAAGCAGAGGTCATCGCCTATGACGATCTGGGAACAGAGGCTATCCGCCGGCTTGAGGTGGAGAATTTCCCTGTGATCGTAGTCATTGATTCCCAGGGCAGGAATCTCTATGAGGAAGTAATGAAATAGTATAGGAACCGGTACAGCGGAAGGAAAATACACCTTCCGCTGTTTTTGTATATATCTCACAGCCACATGACAAAAATATACAAAAAAGAACAGAACGGGACAACGCTCCACCTTTACCTCTTCCTTTGTTATATGATATAATTACATAAAATACAGGAAAAGCAAAAAGGATATAAAAGTGTAATGGAAGACTACATACCTGGGGGGAATACGTTTATGCAGCGGAAGAAACTGGAGGGCCGGAAAAAGACGGCGGTTATGGCAGCCGTCTTTCTTGCGGTCAACATACTGGCAGTCTGTCTGATCGGCAGAGGAGAGATAAGAGCAATTGACGGAAATCTGGCAGAACATGCAGGTGACACGGGAACGGCTTTCCATGAGATTATGGAGAATTACAAGCACTCCTTCCGGCTGTTTGCTGAGATGATGACACAGGAGATCGGAAACCATCCCGAGCCTGACGCCATCTGGGATTATTTAAAAAGCATTGATTCTAAAATGCTGGAGATTGAAGGAGATACCTTTGACGGGCTTTATATGTATTACAAAGGCCGCTATCTCTATAGCTGGGACACGCCATATTCCCAGTACGAGGAAACCGGGTATGTTGCCACGGAGCGTCCATGGTACAAAGCTGCCGTGGAGGGAAAAGGGGAGATCGTATTCACACCCCCTTATATGAGCTACGCAAACCATTACATTCTGACTACGATCTCGCAGCTTCAGCCTGACGGGGAGACTGTCTTTGCCTATGATATCAAAATGGGGGATATCCAGAATCTGGTGTCAGGACTGGACCGCTATGAGAAGGAACAGGTAATGATATTCGACGGCAGCGGAACCGTTATAGGAAGCACGGAAGAAAAGTATCTGGGAGGCAGCCTGTACGCGTCTTTGGATGAAACAGCAGACAGTGTGGAGGCTGCCAAAAAAGAGATGGAGGATGCCGCATCCGGTGCCCCGGAGGAACTGGCAAAGGCCAAAGATAAGAAGGAAGCAGCAGAGGCATTCTATGCTTTCAGGCAGGATTTGGGGAACGGGATGGAGAAGCTTCTTGATAAAAAAGAAGAGACGGTCCGTCTGAACCTGAACGGCAGGTCACAGTTCGGATATCTGCACAGGGAGCAGGATTTTAACTTTCTTGTATTGGTGCCTGCCATGTCCATTGTGAAGGCCACCATGACGGTATGGCTGATTCCTCTGCTTTTGACGGAGCTTCTGCTCATCTACGTCATAGGACGTGTCAGCAAGGGAATAAAGAACCGGGAGCTGAGAGATGCCTATGTGGAGCTTGGACAGACACAGAGAAGACTTGAAATCGCCCTGAGCGCGGCCCAGAAGGCTGCGGCAGTGGATGACCTGACCGGAATGATGAATTTCAAGTCCTTCCGCAAAGAAATCACCTCAGCCCTGGATGATATGGAGGAAGAGGAGAGAGGTATTCTGGTCATGATAGACGGAGACCATTTTAAAAGCATCAATGATAACTACGGACACAGTGTGGGGGATGAGGTGATCAAACTGACCGCACAGATGATCATCGGACGAATCAGGACCGTGGATCTGGCTTCCCGTCTTCACGGCGATGAGTTCGCAATCTTTATTGCCAACACCTCCGATTATTCGGTTGCCAGACGGATCATGGAGGATATCAACAACACCATCGGCAAAGAGGCAAAACGCCGCAATATGCCGTCCATCACCCTGTCAGCAGGCGCTGTGATCGCCGGACACGGGGATACCTATCTTTCCCTGGCAAAGGCGGCAGATGAAGCGCTCTATGAAGCAAAGGTCACCCACAACGGCGGATTTGCTTATCAATAAAAGAATATCTGACCTGTGAAAAGAAAAGCACAAAGGCTGCAGGCTCCGACAGAGAAGGAGCGGCAGCTTTTGTGTTTTTATTGTTTTATGGTTATATCTGTCATTGGAATAAACGGAAACTTAGGGTATAATATGGAATAGAAACAGGAAAGGAAAACGCCATGAAAAAAAAGACATTGATTATAATTGCAGTAACAGGTGTGCTGGCCGCTGCTGCGGCTGTTTCGGTTTTCTGGTTTGGAAAGGAAAAAAGGGACAGGGAGGCAGAAGCTGCGGCTTTGGAAGCCCTGTTTTTGCGGGACGGGACCGGTGAGACGGTGGGAAACTATCTGTTCGTAGATACCAGAAACGGAACCCCTTTTACAGGCCCTCTTCCGGAGGGTGCTGTTCTGGATGAACGGGGAGATGAGCTGGAATCGTGGGAGCTTGAAAACGGCGACGTGGTAAAAATCTACGGCAACGGCGCTATGACCATGTCCTATCCGGGTCAGTATCCGGGTATCACCAAAATCGTAAGGATAGAAAAAGAGAACCGGGAGCTGCTGGAACAATACGGTGAACTTCTGAAGCAGTTCAGTTTCCAGGAAGAAGCCTCCTCCCTGCCTTTTTTGAATCTGGAGTACAGCCAGCCTCAGGCAAATGTCACAGCAGCAGTAAACACTGTCGGCGGCTACCGCTGGGAATATGAAAATGAGGACGGTGAGACGGTCAGTGAAACCACAGACGCACCTTCCATTCTGCAGTGGAGCCAGTATGAGGAGATAAAGATACAGGAGCATACGGAAGTAAAACTTGTGTTTTCAAAAGAACCGGAAGAGATCACGGTGACCCGGTACGACTCTTCCATGCAGGGACAGGCAGGGGAGTCAGGGACAGAACCTGAGGGGGAATCCGTGGCGGTCTCTGCGGGGGAAGAGGGCAGTGTCCTGCAGGCAGAACCGGGATTTATCTACAGTGTAAAAGTGAAATGGGACAACGGGGAAGCGGAATACGGATTTCAGACCTTCCCCATGCCTTCCCTGCAGTAGAGGAGGCAGCAGATGAAGATAACGATATTGAATGAAAATACAGTTTACAGACAGGGGCTTTTTGCAGAACACGGGCTGTCTGTTCTGATCGAGGAGAATGACAGAAGGTTTCTGATGGATACAGGGCAGAGCGATGTGTTTTTAAAAAATGCGGAGACCCTGGGTGTGGACCTGACAAAACTGGACGGTATCATACTGAGCCACGGCCATTATGACCACTGCGGAGGCATGGAATATCTGGATGGCAGCGGCGGGATGCCTCCTGTGTACATACAAAAAAGCGCCTTTGAAAAGAAATACAGCGGTATGGAAGAAGACAAGCGCTTCATCGGCATTCCGGACAGCCACGCTGACTGGATGGCCCATGTCCGCTATACCAAAGACCTGGAAGAGATTGCCCCAGGCTTCTGGCTGATCGGGAAGATCCCGTACCGCACGGATTTTGAAAAGCGGCCTGCCGGCTTCTGGATCCGGGACAAAAAAGACGGAGGGCTTTGCTGGCGGGCAGATGAGATGGAAGATGAACAGATACTGGCCGTGAGCACAAAAAAAGGACTGTGCCTGTTCATGGGCTGCAGCCACAGAGGTGTGGTCAACTGCATTCTGCGGGCAGAGGAAGCCTTGCCGGATATACCTGTTTACAGTGTATTTGCAGGTATGCATCTTGGCAGGGCAGGGGAAAAACAGATCACAGGGACGATTGAGAGCCTGCAGAAGATGAACATCCCGGTGCTCATGCCGGTCCACTGTACGGGAAAAAGGGCAGCAGGTATGATGGCAGCGGCATTTGGAGATTCCTGTATCCTGCCGGAGACCGGACAGGTGCTGGAGTTTTGAGGTTACTGTTCCCTGCGTGCCCAGCAACCCGCTTCGCGATGCACAGATATGGAGCATTCTGCTCCATATCGCGCTGGCTGTCTCGGGATTTTCATGCCTTCGGCCTGAAAACACCTCGCGGGACAGTGGCGTGTGAACAGTAATTTGTAAATTTCCTGCCATAACACAGAATGCAAATTTTTGAGGACAAGAACAGGATTTAGGTGTATACTAAAAGAAGAAAAAGCTGGCAGATCTCTGCCGTTAAAAAAATATACAACAGGAGAACATAGAACAATGGACAAAGTAAGAATGGAGACAATTAAGAAAATTCAGCAGATGGAAGCCTTTTACGTGCTTTTTTCCAGAGGAACCAACAATCCTTTTATCATCTGCGACCCGGAGACATATAATGATCAGGTGTGGGTCTTTGAGGACAGCAAGGATTTGGAGGAAAAGGCAAAACCGTATATGGAGCAGAAAAATCCTGTGGCCTCCATCAAGGTGGAGAACAAAAGTTTCCTGAATTTTTATTCCACACTTTTTACACTGGGTGTCAATGAGGTGGTTTTTGTGGAAAAGGATAAGACCACGGAATTTGACCTGGAGGAGATCGTGCGCAGACCGGATTTTTCCCAGCTCCCGGAGAACCAGAGACCGCTGTTTAATCCCCAGCTTCAGCTCACAGGCATTTATTTCATGCAGGAATTCAGAAGGGGCGTGGAAATGTCTGAGAAGGCGAACATCAATGAGCTGGAAGAAGAGATGGCAGCCAATCTGGTAAAGAGCAAATTTCTGGTGGCAGTGGAGAAGCAGGAGGAAGGCCAGGAAAATGTCCAGGTCCCCTATATCAAGAACAAGAACGGCGATGTATTCCAGCCTATTTTTACAGACCCGGGCGAATTCGCAAAGTTCAACAAAGATAAGAAGTTTAAGGCTGTCGTGGTAGAATTTAAAAATCTGGACAAAATATTAATTCCGCTGGCAAAAGGCGTTGTGGTCAATCCCCAGGGCTTTAATCTTATTGTCATGAGTGAACAGTTTGAAAACCTGCTGAAGCGTTTCGGAATCCAGAAAGAAAGCAAATAGGCGGGGCATCCAAAATGATCATAGATTTCCATACACATATATTCCCGGATAAAATAGCCGGGGCGACCATAGAAAAGCTTTCAAAAGCATCCGATTCTCCGGCATATACTGACGGAACCAAGGACGGACTTAAAAGATCCATGGAAGAGTCCGGGGTGGATATATCCGTAGTCCTGCCGGTGGTGACAAAGCCGCAGCAGTTTTCGTCCATTAACCGCTACGCAAGGGAGATCACTCCGGAAGAGTTCTGCGGCGGCGGTGAGTTTCTCTCCTTTGGCGGCATCCATCCGGACACGGAGAATTATAAGGCAGAGGTGGACCAGATCGCGGATATGGGTCTGAAGGGGATCAAGCTGCATCCGGACTATCAGAGAGTATTTATTGACGATATCAGGTACATGCGTATTATGGACCGGGCGGCAGAGCGGGGACTCATTGTCGTTGCCCATGCAGGGGTGGACGTGGGGCTTCCTGAAGTGGTACACTGTACACCAAAACGTGTGGAACATGTGCTTCGCCAGATAGACGGGGGAATCCTGGTAATGGCACACATGGGCGGCTGGAACTGCTGGGAGGATGTGGAGAAGTATCTGGCAGGCAGCAGGCTTTATTTTGATACCGCTTACAGCCTGGGACATATGGAGGATGAACAGTTCATACGTCTGTCCCAAAAACACGGCGTGGATAAAATTTTGTTTGCCACGGACAGTCCATGGGATGGTCAGAAGGAATTTTTATCCCGTTTACGGGAAATGAATATGAAAGAGGATGAAAAAGAAGCCATTTTGGGGGAGAATGCGAGACGAATTTTAAAGCTGTAGATTTGTTTTGAGATCTGCAGCCTGTTGGGAAGGAGATGTTTTGTCGTGAAAATTGACATGCACTGCCATACAAAAGAAGGATCTATAGACGGCAAAGTGAGCATCGAAGAATATATCCGTATGCTGAGAAACCAGGGATTCGGCGGAATGCTCGTGACGGATCATGATTCTTATGGGGGATTCCGTCATTGGAAAAAGAATATCAAGGGTCAGAAATACTCAGATTTTGTGGTGCTCAAAGGAATCGAGTATGACACGCTGGATGCAGGACATATTATTGTCATTATGCCGGAAAGCATCAAGCTTCGTCTGCTGGAGCTGCGGGGGATTCCCATTCAGATGCTGATTCCCATAGTACACAACTATGGCGGAATCCTGGGACCGGCTCATCCCTGCGGGGAAAAATACATGAGCTTTATGAATGCCAAGGCCTATAAGAGGAATCCTGATATTTTAAAAGAATTTGATTTTATTGAGACCTTTAATGCCTGTGAATCCTTAGAGGTCAATGAAAGGGCAGCCAGGCTGGCAGAGAAGTACAATCTGACAGGCACGGGCGGAAGTGACGCCCACAGGGCTGACTGTGTGGGAAAAGCATACACAGAGGTGCCGGACACCATTACCTGTGAATCGGATCTGATCACGGAGATCATCAAAGGCACCAAGTTTGAGTGCGGCGGCGAGATCTATAATAAGACCACCAAGGACAAAATAGGTAAGGCCAATGCGGTTCTGGTCCATTCCTTTTGGGTCTACAACAAGATTGGTGGATGGAGCAAGGCCTTTAAACGGAATAACAAGATGAAAAAAGGGTTTATCGAGAGGGTGGAGCAGGTTGTGAAACCCAAAAAGGAGGAGCCGGAGGACGGAGAAGAATAGTTATGAGTGAAAAAGTGATAAAAGCTGCCCTGCTGGGGCTTGGAACCGTTGGAAACGGTGTATATAAAGTTCTGAAAAACCAGAGAGAAGAGATGGAGAAAAAAATCGGAGCCGTGGTGCAGGTGGAAAAGATCCTGGTCCGCAATCTGAAGAAAGCGGCTGCCAAGGTGGAAGATCCTTCCATACTGACCAATGACTGGAATGCCATTCTGGAGGATCCGTCCATTGAGATCGTGATCGAGGTCATGGGTGGATTTGAGCCTGCAAGGACTTATATTCTGGAAGCGCTGCGGGCAGGCAAGCATGTGGTGACGGCAAACAAGGATCTGGTGGCCTCCAATGGCGGGGAGCTGTTAGACTGTGCGGCTGAGCACCAGTGTGATTTCCTTTTTGAAGCAGCAGTGGCCGGGGGCATACCCATTATCCGGCCGCTGAAGCAGTGTCTGGCCGGCAATCATATTGAGGAAGTCATTGGCATTGTAAACGGCACTACCAACTTTATCCTGACCAAAATGACCCAGGAGGGGATGGAGTTCTCTGAGGCGCTGGCTCTGGCCACAGAGCTTGGCTATGCGGAGGCGGACCCGACTGCGGACATCAGGGGATATGACGCAGGGCGCAAGATGGCGATCATGGCATCTATTGCTTTTAACTCACGGGTGACTTTTGAGGATGTGACCACTGAGGGCATCACTCATATCACAGCAAAGGATATCCGCTATGCAAAAGAGCTGGGCTGTCTGATTAAGCTGCTGGGACTTGCAAGGAACACAGAGACGGGAATCGAAGTGCGGGTACAGCCCATGCTGATCTCCGAGAGCCATCCCCTGGCTTCTGTGAATGACTCCTTCAATGCGGTCTTCGTAAGAGGAGACGCTGTGGGAGATACCATGTTCTACGGCCGAGGTGCCGGAGAAATGCCCACAGCCAGTGCCATTGTTGGGGATGTATTTGATATTGTAAGGAATATCCGGTTCGGCTGTACCGGAAGGATAAGCTGTACCTGTTACAAAGAGCTGCCTGTGAAGAAGGCAGATGACATGGACAGCCGCTTCTTCCTGCGCCTGCAGGTGGATGACAGACCTGGTGTGCTGGCCAGCATCGCCAGTGTGTTAGGCAATAACGACGTGAGTATTGCGCAGATGATACAGAAAAATAAAGACGGGGATCTGGCTGAGATCGTGGTCGTGACATCAAAGGTGCGGGAAGGCAATTTCAATGATGCCATGATGATAATCGAGGGCATGAGTGTGGTACATAAGGTTTCGGCCCTGATCCGCGTGTATGGAGACTGAACATGACTGAAAAATTATTTTACAGAGACAGCATGATAAAAGAATTTCAGGCGAAGGTGGTTTCCTGCAGCCCGCTGTCTGAGGAAGAATATACAAATAGAGGAATAAACTATGAGGTGGTTCTTGACAGAACCGCCTTTTTCCCGGTGGGGGGAGGCCAGTATGCGGATACCGGTGTTCTGCGCCTGGCGGATTCGCAGATCCGCGTTCTGGATGTGAGAGAGCAGGACGGCATTGTCCTTCATTGTACGGACAGACCGGCAGAGCCCGGGACTGCTGTTACGGGGGTACTGGATTTTGAGGAGCGTTTTTCCAAAATGCAGCAGCATACGGGAGAGCACATTGTATCCGGGATCGTAAACCGGCATTTCGGTTACCGGAATGTGGGATTTCATCTGGGAGATGAAGCTGTGACCATGGATTATGACGGCCCTCTTTCCGGGGAGGAGCTGCGCAGGATCGAGTGGGAAGCCAATCGGGCAGTGGCAGAGGATATCCCCATAGAAGTCCTGTATCCCACTGAGGAGGAGCTGGATACCATGGTCTACCGCAGTAAGATCGAGATTGAGGGTCAGGTCCGCATTGTCCGTATTCCGGGATATGATACCTGTGCCTGCTGTGCGCCCCATGTAAAGACAACAGGAGCGGTGGGAATGATCAAGATCACCGGTGCTATCCATTATAAAGGCGGCATGCGGGTGAATATGCTCTGTGGTTTCCGGGCGCTTGAAGATTATAACAGAAAAGAGGAGAGCGTGGCAGCCATATCGGTCAGACTTTCAGCCAGACAGGAGGAGGTCGTGCAGGCAGTTTCCCGCCTGGAGGAAGAGATTGCCGGACAGAAAGAGAAGATCAAACGTCTGCAGGAACACTATCTGAAACGCCGTTTGTCAGAGGTCACACCTGATACACCGGCAGTGCTTCTGTTTGAGGAGGAGCTGGACCCGGCCGCCATGCGTCGTTTTGTCAATGATGCCATGGAGATCACTGAGGGTATCTGCGGAGTATTTGTAGGCAGTGACAAGGCGGGCTACCGCTATGTTCTGGGCAGTTCAGGAAGAGATATCACTGCTCTTGCAAAAGAGATGAATCAGGCCTGCAGCGGAAAAGGCGGCGGCAGACCACCCATGGTACAGGGGTCTTTGACAGGGAAACGGAAAGACGTAGAGAAGGTGCTTTTGGGCCGGAAAATCTCCAGCAAAGTGTGACGTACAGGCTGCTGAAAGCAATTTTCAGACACGCTCCGGCGTATATTTATGGATTGGAGGGTTTTACATTTATGAAACGAGTAACAACCGTGTGCGGGGATATTGCTCCGGAAGAATTGGGATTTACGGATATGCATGAACACATTATGTTCAACGGCGCAGATATGGGGGCAATCTGCAGACCGGCCATGCCCACGGACCTGCCGGTCAAATACGAGGATAAGGTCTCCCTGGAGAATATCGGATTTTTGAAGAGAAACTTTCCGCTGGTGCAGGATGCCATGGATCTGAACGACGAGGCCGCCATGACCCGGGAAGTGCAGGAATATAAAGATTCCGGCGGAGATTCCATGGTGGAGCTGAGTGTCCCCGGAATCCGTCTGGATGTGGAAGCAGTCAGACGAATCTCAGAGAAGACAGGCGTCCATGTCATTACCGCTGCCGGTTATTATGTGGAGACTTCCTGGAATGGAAAATATGACGGATGGAGTATCCGGCAGTTTTATGACCATCTGATGGATGAGATCGAAAACGGAATCGAGGATACGCAGATCCGGCCGGGCTGTGTAAAGATTGCACTAAACGATTTTACAGAGGCAGAGGAAAAAGCGCTGAGAGCCGGCGGCCAGGCGGCAAAAGACACGGGGATGTCCATTACCGTACATCCGGATTATGCCTTCGGCGGCACGCCGGGTGAGATCGTGGAGATTCTCATGGAAGAAGGCGTGAATCCGGAGAAGATTGTTATCGCCCACATGGAGACAACCGTGAAAAGACCCATGAAGGAAATGGTCCTCTATCCGGAAAAATGGGGATTGGATCTTGACGTGGCAAAACGTGTGCTGGATAAAGGTGCAAATTTTTCAGTGGAATTTTTATCAGGTGACATCGGCCTGGAGGCCCTCGGAACCGCGCCGATTCCGGACTGGATGAAAATGGCAGGCATTGTGCGCCTTATCCAGCAGGGATACAGCCGCCAGATCGTACTCGGCACAGACATGTGTGTAAAGACCATGTGCAGACAGTTTGGCGGAGAGGGATACTGCAGGCTGACAAAGTTCGGTGTGCCTGCCCTGAAGAAATACGGTGAGGTCTCTGACCTGGCTGTCCGCAATATGACTGTAAACAATCCGGCCAGGATTCTTGCATACTAAATCAGGGCACTGTGTTTTTTTGTTAAGGGTATAAAGAAATTACATAATGCATAGGAAACAGGGGTATCGTTCCGTCTTTGGGAATCGGATACTCCTGTTTTTTTGCTTCAAAGTGTGCTGTTGTCTATAGGAGTACCGGTATATAGTTGTTCTTGAGCAATATTAAAAACAGATATTGCAATATAATAATATGCATTATATAATAGGAGTATAAGCAGAAGAAATAATGTTTATTTGTTCTTATTAAATTTTATAGAAAGTTCATTTGCTCTTTTTTTCTCCGCATGATATTCTGGAAACATCAAATCGCTGCATCTAGCAGCATATGTATCCATTCCGGCCGTTCGGCCAGACGATTTCCAGAAATTAAAAATGATATAAGGAGGAAAAATGGGAGTAAAAGATAATATCATTACGCCGTATTTTGAGGACTCTACTGTGTTCTGTGATTTTATAAACGGTGCTGTTTTTAAAGGAAAACAGGTATTGCGGCCGGAAAACATAGAACAGTTACCAAGAGAATTGATCATGCAGCTTCCCTGGGAAACGGATGGCAGATCAAATCAAAAGACCTTGATAAGAGATACAGTGAAACAGGCATATTTTCATACAATGTACGTGATCTTTATTTGTGAAAATCAAAGTGAGGTGCATTATGGAATGCCGGTGCGTATGCTTCTATACGATTCTGTCCAATATGGAGAACAGATGAAAAAGAGGCAGAGAGAAAATAAGAAAACCGGAGACTTGAAAACATCAGCGGAGTTTCTGTCTGGTCTTCATAAAGGAGAGAAACTTATGCCGGTAGTAAGCGTTATTTTTTATTATGGAGACAGTCCCTGGGACGGACCGCTCAGCATGGAGGAAATGATTCTGCTGCCGGATGATACGGCAGAATTAAAGGAGTATCTGCCGGGGTATAAAGTGCATTTGATCGATGCCAGGAACACAGACCCGGATAAATTTTCGGGTGATTGGAAAGTGATCCTGGAAACATTGAGATGCGGAAACTGTAAGGATGATCTGTTAAGATATGTAGAAAGTCATGAAAAAGAACTGGAAGAATTATCGGCGAAAGCAAGCAGAGCTCTGCTTACCATGCTGGGCCGGGATATAAAAGCAGAAAAGGATAAGGAGGAATTTACCATGTGCAGAGCATTGGAAGAATTAAAAGAAGAAGCAAAAATGGAAGAAGAGATTCATGTGATCCGCAAACTGCTGAAAAATGAACTCACACCGGCAGCCATCAGTCATTGGCTTGATATGGACAAGGTATATATTGAGAGGATTGTGGAACTGCAGAATCAATACCCTGACTACAGCAATGCACAAATCCTGGCTGAATATGAGGTATCAAATGCAAAATAATTTTACAAATGATGCAAAACCTTTCTATCATGAACCCATATGAGGGCACAGCAGCCTGAAGTCTTCAACATCCTGACAGGAAATCCACCATGCATCCGGCGGACGTGGTGTATGCCATAGATAAGGGAAGGTTACTGTTCACGGCCAATGTCCCGGGAGGTGTTTTCCCCAAGGGGATGCTGCGCGATGCGAATCAAAATCCCGAGTTAGCCAGCGCCAAAATGCAATTTATTGCATTTTGTGTGCATCGCGAAGCGTGTTACTGATCACAGAACTGTGCTTTTGCAGGGCCGTGAACAGTAACAAGGGAAGGCTGTCCGGATAGAAGTTGACGTTCTGTTAAAAATCATTTATGATGAATATGGTCAGAATGAGAATAAGAGGAGCGTCACAAATGAACATATTAAATATAGAACATATCAGTAAAATATACGGAGAAAAGACAATCTTCGAGGATGCATCTTTCGGTATCCACGAAGGTGATAAGATAGGCATCATCGGGATCAACGGCACAGGAAAGACCACACTTCTCAGAATGGTTGCGGGAATCGAGGAGCCGGATGCAGGACAGATCGTCAGACAGAACGGACTGCGTATTGCATATCTGCCTCAGAACCCGGAATTTCCTCAAGATGCAACGGTTTCTTCCTATGCCCTCGGAAAGTCGGCGGAGACAGACTGGAAGGTGCAGAGCAATCTGACGAAGCTTGGAATCGCGGAGTATGACACACCGCTTGCACAGTTGTCAGGAGGGCAGAGAAGGAAGGTGGCTATGGCTAAAGTGCTGGCCTCTGATTTTGACGTTCTGCTGCTTGACGAGCCTACCAATCATCTGGATGAGGAGATGATCGTCTGGCTGGAAGAGTACCTGCGGGAGTACAGGGGCGTGGTACTCATGGTGACCCATGACCGCTACTTCCTGGACAAGGTCTCCAACCGGATCCTGGAGATCAGCCGGGGAAATATGTACAGCTATGATGCCAATTATTCCAGATTCCTGGAGCTGAAGGCCGAGCGGGAGGAGATGGAAGTGGCATCTGAGCGCAAACGGCAGAGTGTCCTTCGGATGGAGCTGGAGTGGGCGAAGCGCGGCTGCAGAGCAAGGAGTACAAAGCAGAGGGCAAGGCTGGAACGCCTGGAAGCTCTGAAAAACGGAAAGGCTCCGGTACAGGACCAGGCGGTGGAGATGGATTCCGTGGAGACAAGGATGGGGAAAAAGACCATCGAACTGCACCATGTGAGCAAAAGCTATGGTGAAACCAAATTGGTGGATGATTTTGACTACATTGTGCTGAGAAACCAGAGACTGGGCATTATCGGTCCCAATGGCTGCGGAAAATCCACCCTGATCAGAATGATCGCAGGTCTGATACAGCCGGACGCGGGAGAGATTGAAATCGGGGAGACCATAAAGATCGGCTATCTGGCACAGGAAGAACCGGATCTGGATACGAACCAGCGGGTGATCGACTATATCAAGGATATTGCAGAGTATGTGCAGACAAGAGATGGAAAGATCAGTGCCTCCCAGCTCCTGGAACGCTTTTTATTTACTCCGGATATGCAGTACACGCCTGTGTGTAAACTCTCCGGCGGTGAGAAGAGAAGACTGTATCTGCTTTCCGTGCTCATAAGCGGAGCCAATGTGTACATTCTGGATGAGCCATCCAACAACGTGGATATCCCCACACTCACCATTTTGGAAGATTATCTGAATTCCTTTTCCGGGATCGTGATCACAGTGTCCCATGACAGATATTTTCTGGATAATGTGGTGGACCGGATCTTTGAATTTGACGGCAATGGCCATCTGCAGCAGTATGAGGGCGGATACACGGATTATCTGGAAGCCAGGAAAAACAGGTCTGCAGGTACGGACAGCGGTGTTTCCCTGAAAAAGGAGGTACCGGAGAAAAAAGAAGGGGCCAAAGAGTGGAAGCAGAGCCGTCCGGCCAAACTGAAATTTACGTTCAAGGAACAGAGAGAGTATGATACCATCGACGATGACATTGCGGCTCTGGAGGAGAAGATAGAAAAACTGGACAGAGATATGATGGCAAATGCCACCAATTCATTAAAGCTGTCTGAGATTACTGCCGAGAAGGAAAAGGCGGAGGCAGAACTGGAAGAGAAGATGGAGCGCTGGGTCTATCTGAATGACCTGGCGGAAAAAATAGAAGAACAGAAAAACGCCTGAACAAACAGCGTATAGCGTTTAGAAATGCCGTACATCCTAACTATGTCAATAAAACAGACGCAGTCATATGGGCACAGCCGGTAAAACACCGGTGCCCATGTGCAGATGAATTGAGACATAGAGGTGAAGAACATGAAAGAAACATGTATTCATAAGGGATGTGCGGCATTTTTGTTCCCTTATTTTGAAGGCTGGTATCTGAAACACCAGAACCGGGACGATACCATTGCATTTATTCCCGCAGTCCATGCGGATCAGAACGGACAGTGGACCGTATCCCTGCAGATCGTGACTGAGGAGGGTTCCTGGTATTTTACTTATCCCAAGGAGGCCTGCCGCGTCAGCAGAAAGCCCTTTGCTGTAAGGATTGGAAGAAATATTTTCACGGAAAAGGGAATACAACTGGATATAAAAAGCAGAGATTTGACGGTAAAGGGAAGTATTGCGTATGGGCCTTTTGACAGGCTGAGGTATGATATTATGGGATTTTTTAAATATATTCCCTTCCTGCAGTGCAGCCACGGCGTACTGAGCATGCATCACAGTCTCAGAGGCGGACTGACGGTAAACGGCAGGAAAATCCCTATGACAGGCGGAAGAGGGTATATTGAGACAGACAAAGGCCGTTCCTTTCCGAAGTCCTATCTCTGGACGCAGTGCGGATTCGGGGAACGCAGCAGTGTTATGCTGTCTGCTGCGGATATTCCCTTTTTGGGTTTTCATTTTCAGGGGTGTATCTGTGTGGTACACTGCAGGGGCAGGGAATACAGAATGGCAACTTATCTGGGCGTCCGCATAGAGGAATACGGGGAGGGCCAAGTGACTGTCAGGCAGGGAAAGATGCGGCTCTGTGTACACAGGCTGGAGGAGGCATCCCATGACCTGAAAGCCCCCGTGCGCGGGGAGATGACCCGCACGATCCGGGAAAGCCCTTCCTGCCGCGTCAGATATGAATTCTGGCTGGGGGACGGGCTGGTATTTGATATTATTTCAGAACAGGCATCCTTTGAGCAGGCAGATGAAAGTGCGGGCAGCACCTATTTTACCTCCCTGCATTCTCCGCAGTAGGGGGATTGTGTCCGGAGTTTATCCATATGGAGTTTCCCCCATTTGGACAGGCTTTCAAGCGGCTCCAGAATGCTGCGCCCTTCTTTTGTGAGGGAATATTCCACCCGGGGCGGTATCTCATTATACTGCTCCCGGTGGACAATTCCGTTTTCTTCCAGTTCTTTTAGAGACTGGGAGAGCATCATATTAGTGATACCTACAAGCTTTCGTTTCAGGCTGTTGTACCGCACGGATTCTTCCCGTGCCAGGATACAGATAATGGGGAGCTTCCATTTTCCTCCCACCATATTCAGGGCGTACTTCAGCGGACAGACCGTGTTGTTTTCCTCTTTTTCCATGGATGATGCGTACATAAATCCTTTCCTGCAGCCATTCAGTCAGTTGAACAGCTGCCTTTTCCTTTCTATAGGATCTGAGTAGGTATGAAAAAGCATACCAGGTATGAAAATACTGCGTACTTGTAAAATAATTATTGAATGGTAAAATTATATCACAATACTTGGCGGATTCCAACGGATTCGCTATATATTTTAACTTGATGCTAGCACTCGATTGGGTTGAGTGCTGATAAAGTGAGGAGGATGCATATGATTACAATACCTATTTTTGATATGATGATACTGCCGGGCGTTACCTTTTTTTTCAAAAAAGATATTTTTACAGACCAGGAGATAACAGCAGAGCATGTGGGCGAGGATGTTCTGTTCCTGATGATGAAGCAGGATAAGAAACGGGAGGACATGACACCGGAGGATATCTGTCCCATAGGGGTTTCCGGTAAGATCGAAAGCATAGACGAGGAAGGAAATATTCGTGTCCGTACAAAGGAACGGGTCACAATCTCCGATGTGGAGGTGACCATGCAGTCCATATCCGCCTCAGCAGCCATCTGCGGTGAAGTGGAGGATATTTCCGATGAAGAGATGCAGAAGCGTTTTGAGACACTGAAAAGAGATTTACTGAGATTTGTGCAGATGTTTCAGTGGGGCGTGTGGGCAAGGAGCTTTATCCTGCACTGGAAAAATATGAATGAGATCCTCTGCGCCCTCTCCGGCTACCTGAATCTGTCCTGGCCGGAAAAATATGCTGTTTTGGAGGCTGATACCAGAGGACAGAGATGTGAACGGATCGAGAAGGCCATTTACGAGTTTATCGAGCTGTTCAAAGTCAGCGAGGAGGCCCAGAGTGCCCAGAAGGAGACGCATGAACAGGCGTACAGAGAGTCAGCCATTAAAAAACAGATTGATTTTCTGCAGAATCAGTTGGATGAGATGCATCCTGAAAACATTTCCGATGTGCGCAGATTTGAGAACAAACTAAAAGAGTCGGGTATGAACGAGGAGGCACGAAAAGAGGCTGAAAAGGTATTAAACCGTATGAAGCAGGAGGGCAAGGACAGTCACGAGTACGGTCTTCTCTACGATTATCTGGATTTTGTGACAAGCCTGTCCTGGAAAACTGGTGAGAACCCTGACATTGATCTGGGAGAAGCGGAAAAAATCCTGGATGAGGAACATTACGGACTGAAAAAAGTAAAGGACAGGATCATCCAGCAGATCGCTGTCATGGCATTGAATAAAAAACAGTCAGGCTCCATTCTTCTCTTTGTAGGTGCCCCCGGTACCGGAAAGACAAGTATCGGGCAGAGTATTGCAAAAGCCCTCCACAGGGAATATGTAAGGATCAGCCTTGGCGGTATCCGGGATGAGGCGGAGATAAGGGGACACAGAAGGACGTATGTAGGCGCCATGCCCGGTCGGATCATGGAGGGCATGAAGCGAAGCGGAGCCATGAACCCGGTCATGGTATTGGATGAAGTGGATAAGCTGGCAAAGGATTACGGCGGTGATCCGGCAAGTGCACTTCTGGAGGTGCTGGACCCGGAACAGAACAACAGCTTTACAGACCACTATATGAATGTGCCCTATGACCTGTCAAACGTATTCTTCGTCTGCACGGCCAACAGCACAGACACCATACCGGAGCCGCTTTTAAACCGCATGGAAGTGATCCAGTTCCCGGGATATACACCCATTGAAAAGTCCCATATTGCAAGAAAGCATCTGCTTCCCAAGGCTATGAAGAGTATGGGCATCAAGGCCCAGAACCTGAAGGTGACGGATGAGGCCATTATGAAGATCATCAGCGATTATACGGCAGAGGCCGGTGTCCGCGGTCTGAAAAAACAGATGGATATCCTGTGCCGCTTTGCTGCGGTGAAGCTGGTCAGGGGAGAACAGAAGAGCATCACAGTCAGTGAAAAACGTGTCCCTGAATTTTTAGGAAGGAACGCCATGCATCACGAGGGGATTCTTCAGGAAGCCGTACCCGGTGTGGTGACAGGTCTGGCCTGGACCAGGGCGGGAGGAGAGATCCTGTTCGTGGAGACAACGCTGACCAGGGGAAGCGGAAAGGTGAGGATCACCGGACAATTGGGAGATGTAATGAAAGAATCCGCTGAGATAGCCCTGACACTGGTAAAGGCCATGTACCCGGAGGAGACGAAGCAGCTTGACGAGAAGGACCTGCATATCCATGTCCCCTCAGGAGCGGTTCCAAAGGACGGCCCATCTGCGGGAATCACCCTGGTGACTGCCCTGTCCTCCCTTGTGACAGGAAATGCGGTCAGCCCGGAATATGCCATGACAGGTGAGGTTTCACTCCGCGGCGGTGTTATGCCTATCGGCGGCCTTCCCGAGAAACTGATGGCAGCCCAGAGAGCGGGTGTGAAGAAAGTATTTATCCCTTATGAAAATGTGGAAGACCTGGAGGAAGTGGCAGAGGAGGTGAAGGAAAAGCTGGAGATCATACCGGTGAAAAAAGCAGCGGAGGTCCTGAAACGCGTTTTTTCATAAAAATGTGCGGAAAAGGCAGCGTCAGCAGACGGGAAAGAAGGCAGATAAATGAAAGTTCTTTTGATCAACGGAAGTCCAAACGAACACGGCTGTACCTACACAGCCCTCTCAGAGACAGCGGAAACGCTGCAGAAACACGGGATTGATACAGAGATCCTGTATCTGGGCAAAAAGCCGGTGGCGGGCTGCATTGCCTGCGGCAAATGCAGAGAGACAGGAAAATGTGTCTTTGACGACAAGGTAAATGAGGTGATAGATAAACTGGACAGCATTGACGCTATTGTAGTCGGCTCTCCGGTCTACTATGCAGGCCCCAGCGGGCAGCTCACCGCATTTCTGGACCGTTTGTTCTACAGCGGCGGCGGCAGAATGGCCGGAAAGCTGGGAGCCAGCGTGGTATCCTGCAGAAGAGGCGGTGCCAGCGCAGCATTTGACCGGCTGAACAAATATTTCACCATCAGCAGCATGCCAGTTGTCTCATCCCAGTATTGGAATCAGGTACACGGATTTACGCCGGAAGATGTGAGAAAAGACGGGGAAGGACTGCAGACCATGCGTACTTTGGGAGAGAATATGGCATGGCTGCTGAAATGCATTGAGGCGGGCCGTGAAAAGGGTATTTCGTTACCGGAATATGAGGAGCGCATAGCAACACATTTCATTATGCAGAAATAAAAGAAACGAGTGCAGGATACCGGCGGTAAGCGGCGGCAGCCTGCACTCCTTTTATGATAATCCGTTTATCCCGTGCTCTTTTAGACGGAGATAAAGATTGCGGCATTTTTCGATTGCCATGGTGAGGTATCTGAGCACCGGTTCTGTGGCAATGGCAAATACCACGAAGAGCATAATACATTTGGTGGACATGCCGGTGAGGGCAAACAGGTTGTTTAAAAACAGACTGCAGAAGATAAGCCCGGCAATGGTTCCCAGCAAAATCCCCACACGGATCTTGTTCATGGGCGCGCTGATCTTGTAGAGGATCATAAATCCCACGATTGCCAGCAGCATGGTGGCCGCGGTTGAGATATCCGTGGAGTTTACTCCAAAGGTCCGCCCGAACACCACCAGCGCTCCTACTGCCAGAACGTCCGTCAGTGCCGCCGGCATGGCTTTCAGGCATACATTGGTGAGAAAATGCCCCTTGATGATATTTTTATTCGGCTCCAGCGCCAGGAAAAAGGCCGGGATGCCGATGGTGAACATGCTGATCAGGGATACCTGTGAGGGTTCCAGCGGATAGGTCAGCATAAATACAACTGAGAACAGGGAGAGCAGGAAGGAAAAAATATTCTTAACCAGGAACAAACTGGCGGAACGCTGGATATTGTTTACCACCCGCCGTCCTTCCAGAACCACCTGCGGCATACAGGAAAAATCAGATTCCAGCAGTACAAGCTGGGAAGCCTGGGCTGCCGCGTCACTTCCTGAGGCCATGGCAATGCTGCAGTCCGCATCCTTCAGGGCCAGCACATCGTTGACACCGTCTCCTGTCATGGCAACTGTTTTGCCGGCTTCCTTTAAGATCTGTACAAACTGTCTCTTCTGGTTGGGAGTGACACGCCCGAAGACGGTGCTGTTCAGGACAGCCTCCCGCATTTCCGCGTCTGTCTCCAGTTCCGAGGCATCCACATAATTCTCAGCCCCGGCGATACCTGCCTGCTTTGCCACTTCAGATACCGTAGTGGGATTATCCCCGGAAATCACCTTCACCTCCACACCCTGCTCGGCAAAGTAAGTAAAAGTCTCCTTTGCCTGCCTGCGGATGGGATTTGCAAGGAGAATGTAACCTAAGGGGATGATGGGGCATTGGAGCGCTTTGCCGTCAATCTTTTCCTCGTAAGTTCCGAATACCAGGACGCGGGAACCTTTGGAGGCGTATTCTAATATTTCATCTCTGTAATCCTCATAATCCTCTTTCAGTACAAACTCCGGGGCGCCCAATACACAGGTCACATCCTCAAAGGTCACACTGCTGTATTTGGTGGCAGAGGAGAAGCCTGTTTTGCTCACGGCCTTTTTGCCGGAGGTGGTTTTGAAATGTTTTTTGATGGCAGCCATGGTGATGTTGTCACTGCTCATGGCCGCTGCAAAATCCCCGATCATCACAGACAGTGGTTCCATCTCTTCGGAGTCGTAATCTTCCGTTGCAATGACCTCCTGGACTTCCATGGAGTTTTCCGTGATGGTTCCCGTCTTATCCACACAGAGCACGTTGACCCTTGCCAGCGTTTCAATGCATTTCATATCGTGCAGCAGGACTTTTTTCTGGGCCAGGCGGATGGAGCTTACGGCCAGAGCCACGCTTGCGAGAAGGTACAGCCCTTCGGGGATCATGCCGATGACAGCAGCCACCATGGAGGTGACGCTGGAGCGGAACGCCTCATGCTGGAAGAAAAATGCCTGTATGAACAGCACAAGGCCAATGGGGATAATGGCGATGCCCACGAATTTTACCAGCTTATCCAGGGAGCGTATCATCTCTGACTGTTCCCCGCTCTGCATTTCCTTGGCCTCCAGAGTCAGGCGGGAGATGTAGGAATCCTTCCCCACTTTGTCAAGTCTTGCATGACACTGGCCGGATACGATGAAGCTGCCTGACATGAGCCGGTCGCCTTTTTTCTTGGTGATCTCATCCGATTCACCGGTGAGCAGGGATTCATTTACCTGCACTTCCCCGGCGCTGACCTCTGCGTCTGCGCAGACCTGGTTGCCGGCTTTGAAGATGACCATATCATCCAGCACCAGTTCCTCGGCATTAACCACTGAAGTTTTGCCGTTCCGCACCACTGAGGCATTGGGGGCATTTAACATGGTCAGATTATCCAGGACCTGTTTGGCACGCACCTCCTGAATAATACCGATCAGAGTGTTGGCAATGATGACCGGGAGAAAGGTCAAATCCCGGAAAGATCCCACGATACAGAGCAGGACTGCCAGCACTACGAAGATTAAGTTAAAATATGTGAAGACATTGTCATGTATGATTTCCTTTGTGGTCTTGGACGGCGGGTCCACCGCTTTGTTGGTCCAGCCGTGAAGTCTGTGCTCCTGCACCTGCTGGCTGGTAAGCCCGGTTTTGTAATCCGGATGATACCGGGTGGTTGGAATCCTGCGGTCCTTTTTTTCCTCTTGACTGTCAGATAGCTGGGGTTTTGTTTGTTTTTTCAGTTTTATCTGTTTTTTCACGAGTATACTCTCATTCCTTCCTGACGAAGACATTTTGTCTTTCGTATTTTCTGTATCTGATGCATATATTCTAACACAGAAGAGAGAAAAATACCAATTTATACACACAATTTTTGGACCTTTCATCCATTTTTTATACAGGTGTGGCAAAGGGGATGGTCCGTGATCAGATGCCTTATGCATGGAGGATGTATCATCAGGTGGTTCATGTTGAGCTTGAAAAAATGGCTGAGTGGTATATTGCGGCGGAGCATGATTTTTCCGTTCCCACAGGGATGCCGGAGAAAAGGATTATGATGTTACATAAATAACGGTTGGACTGTGCGGGAATAAAAGGTATAATTACAATAGAAAACAAAAAAATTGTTTCATATTGTGTTTCTGGTTAATGTTTATGTATCTGTAAATGAGTGATACGGGGGGATTGGGTATGAAGAATTTTTTAAAAGGTGTTATGATATTGCTGTTTGTTTTACTTATCTTTTGGGCAGGATATACGGTAGGAACGAACCGTATGGATCAGGAGGATTTTGGTGATTCCGCTGTTTTTTATGCTGAGATACTGGAAATAGACGGCAGATCCATGCTGGTATCAGGGCTGAAGGAAAATGATGTGAATTACAGAGGCGAGTTTAGTTTTCAGGTTACCGCTGATACAAAGATAGAATGGCATCATACCGATATAGCCTTAACCGAACTGATGCCCGGACAGCATATATCCATCACATTTTCGGGAGGAGTTCAGGAAAGTTATCCTGCGCAGATACAGGATGTAAGCAGGATCAGTCTGCTGGATGATGTAAATCCCCAGAGGGATAAGGCGGAGATCTCATCCGTAAAGAATTATTATATGAATGCAGAGGAGCTGGGAAAGACAGAGCAGAGTCTTCCCTGTCTGACACTTCTGGATAAGGATAATTTTGTCTTTTCGTATGATGTCCTCAGTTCCTATATTCCTATGGGAACGTATGAGATCACGGATGGGGAACTGATCGCGACGGATAAAGAAAAAGGGAGCCGGTATGTCTTTGAGGTAGTAGATGAAAATACATTGAAATTTATACAGGAGAAGTCCGCGGATGTATCTCTCACAGAGGAGAATGCGGGAGCCGTAATTACAGACGGGGCATTATTTGAACGGAAGCAAGTATGAGTATTTCTTCTGTTGGCCGGCAGGCTATATTTTAGGAAATCAGGAGGGAATGAGGCATGAATACAAGAATATATGAATTTGAGGCGGTTATAAAAAAGGTGCCGGATATAGATGGCGCATATATTGAATTTCCTTTTGATGTACGGGAAGAGTTCGGAAAAGGAAGAGTGAAAGTCCATGCAACCTTTGATGGTGAGCCGTATGACGGAAGCCTGGTGCGGATGAAAACACCAGGCCATATTATAGGAGTAAGGAAAGATATCAGACAGAAAACAGGGAAGCAGCCGGGGGACAGGATTAAGGTTACCATACAGGAGAGATAAATGGGGATGAACCATATGATCAGCAGGCCCGGTGTTTGGAAAATAGGACCGAAATTCATAAGCGGCTGCAAATGGTGTGCGCAATTATATTGCGTGAAATATTTGAATATGATAAAATACCTCCAACTATATTTCAGATATATTTTTAGAGCTGTGATTTAGAAGTGCTGCTATCATGGGAGGCATAAAATGCAGGTGAATTTAGAAATGATATATACCAGGATGCAGGAAGAAGCCGTTGCTGCATTTTCTTTTTATTGTGGAAACCGTACAATTACCGGTGCAGGTATATTTCCGGAGGATAATGAGATCGCCCGGGAATCCGGACATCTCCTTGTTGGAACATTGGAAGAACTGCTGGAATTAGATGGAAGGGAAAAATTAGAAGGCATCAGCGTGATCGCTGTGGATACACAGCATATTTTCCAGCAGCAGTCCGGTCCTGCTTCCTATCGAAATGCCTGCAGCAAACTGGACAGAATGAGTGAATACCTTGACTATCTGATTGTACAGGGTGGAAATGTAAGAGAATGGATATCAAAGGCTAATCGGATTATAGAGCGCTATCAGGAACAGAATCAGAATTTGATGCTATCTGTTATCCGGGAAGCACCTTTGAGTGAAATACTGGGTATCTGCAGTGAAATCATGGATAATCCTGTGATTTTATACGATTCCGGAATGAATGTCATTGCGGTTGGTGGGAATTGTGAAAAGCTGATGGAAGATTCCGAATGGAAGGAAACTCTGGAAAAGGGATACCTGAGTGAACACTTTATTAAAAATTTTAAAGAGAGCGGCGGGCTGCGCTCTGCGGGGACTACGCACAGGACAGCATATATAAATCCCGGAAACGGAGGACTTCCAAGTATCTGCTGTAACCTGTATCATGAGGATGAAAAATTTGCAGTATTTGCAGTCGTTGAGACGGATATAAAACTTCTGCCTGTTCACAGTATTCTGCTTGAATATTTAAAGGAATTGATTTACCGGAGAGTATTCAGCGAAAACAGACAGCATAAGGAAAAATACAGTCAGTTGAAAAATATGCTGACGGGCAGGCTTCAGGGACAGAGCCTGGAACCGGGAGCGCTGAACTATTCCTTGAAACAGCAAAGATGGGGGAGAGAAGATGGCTTTTACCTCCTGAAAGTACAGATGTCAAAAGAGGATGTGGCAACAGATATGCAGCTTTATGTGATAAATCTGATTGAGAAAGTCCTGAAAGGATGCATACCACTGCAGCTTGGCAGTGATTTGTACTTTATATTTAATGAGAAAAAAACAGAAAATTTTGAAGAAAAGCTGGAATTGGTGAAAGAAAAACTGGTCAAATATAAATTGAATTCCAGTGTCAGTTACCGTTTCCCTGATATTATAAATATTTATGAACAGGCGTATTTGACAACAGCGGCCATCAGACTAGGGACCAGAATCGACCGTGAAAAATATTTTTATCCCTATAGCAAATACAGAATTATTCATATAATGGACATTCTCGCAGAAAAGATCGATTTAAAACTTCTGTGCAATCCGGAAATCCTGCATCTGCACGAGAATGATAAAGATGGTATCCTGATGCAGAGTTTTTATGTATATATGAAAGAAAACATGAGTTTATCAAAAGCGGCGGAAATCCTAAATATACATAAAAGCACATTGGGTTACCGTCTGTTGAAAGTGGAGAGAATGGTGACGTTAAATCTGAATGACTCGGATGTACGGCAGTCAATTTTATTATCCTGTGAAATCCTGCAATATCTGAATACCTATAAATAATTAATTTCAAAAGAGCTTCATCCGGTGAGGGTGGAGCTCTTTCGTGTTCGCAAGCGGAAAAATCCGCTGAATTTTCATGTTTTCAGATGGATTACTTTTTAACAGCAGATTGATAAAATGTGCGTATATAAAAAACAGGAGGTAATTCATTATGGGACGTATGGAAAACAAAATCGCAGTGGTTACAGGAGCTACATCAGGAATCGGGGAAGCAGTTGCGCTTATGTATGCAAAGGAAGGGGCAGATATTGTAGCTGTCGGCCGTAATGAGAAAAAAGGACAGGAGGTTGTTGATAAGATCACAGCAATGGGGCGTGAGGCCATTTTTGTAAGGTGTGACCTGAGGAAAAAGGAAGATATCTGTGCGCTGAAAAAGGCCGCCATGGATAAGTTTCAGAGGGTAGATGTGTTGTTCAATGCAGCAGGTGTCTTAGTACATAAACCCTTTTTGGAGCAGAACGATGAAGATTTTAATCTGATCATGGAAACGAATTACAGAGCCTATGTGTGGATGATGCAGGCATTTATTCCTGAAATGGAAAAGGCAGGGAAGGGGTCTGTCATCAATGTGGCCTCAATTTCTTCCATATGGCCGGAACTGAATTCCTATTTTTACGGGGCAATGAAAGCAGCAGTGACAAATATTTCCAGAAATGTGGCAAAAGAGTATGCCAGAAAAGGTATCCGCATAAACTGCATTCTTCCGGGTCCGATCAACACAAATATGACGCCGGCTGATGTGAAAAACAACAAAGAGGTACAGCAGGAGATGATCAACACCGTATGTATGCTGGGACGTTTGGGAGTACCGGACGATATCGCGTACGCAGCCGTATATCTGGGGTCAGATGAGTCCTCCTTCGTGACTGCCACAGAGATGGTAGTGGACGGAGGTGTATGCATCAGCAACTAGTTTCAGGCATAAATCAAGAGCTTGGGAAAGGGAGAAAAAATGAGGAAGAAAAAAGGCTCCTATGGAAAAATCGTGGTTATTATTTTGTTTACAGCTTTAGTCCTGGGAAATTATTTCCAGTACCAGCTTTCACCTCTGGGACCGGTGCTTATGGAGGATATGGGACTTTCCTCCAGCCAATTTTCCAGTGTGTTTTCATCCCCGATGATTCCCGCAATTTTTCTGGGAATCATAGCAGGGATGCTTTCTGATAAATATGGTGTGAAGCGGGTAGCCGCCATAGGCCTGGCTGTGACCGCTTTGGGACTGTGTCTCAGGCCTTTTGCTGCAGGATATGCTTCCATGATGGGCACTATGATCTTGGGAGGTATCGGGGTTACATTTTTAAATGTCAATATGTCAAAAATCATCGGCGGCTGGTATCCTCCGGAAAAGGTGGGATCTATGGTGGGAATCGCCATGGTGGGCAGTACCCTGGGAATGACAGTGGGCACAGCCACTACGGCCATGATGCCTTCCTATACTTTTGCGTTTGCAGTTTCGGGAATTGCTGCTGTTGTGGTTTTTGTATTATGGATACTGTTTATGAAAGACGGTGAGAGCGGACAAAAGTATCAGGAGTCACCCCTGGAAAGTCTGAAAGTAGTATTAAAAAGCAGGAATATCTGGCTGGTGGGACTTTGTCTAATGTGTGTGCTGGGATGTAACGTAGCTGTCAGCGCGTTTCTTCCCACAGCACTCCAAAGCAGGGGAATCAGTGCAGGAACATCCGGTATTATGGCGTCTGTCCTGACTGTGGGCAGTTTACTGGGAAGCCTTTTGGGACCTGCAGTCTGCGGCAGGATGCCGTCCATGAAAGGATTCCTCATTGGGCTGGGCGTGATTGCCGGAGTGTGTGCCGCTTTCGGTTGGATGGGGGCGCCGCCTCTTATTGTGGTATCTTTACTTTTGGCAGGCTTTTGTATTGGAACTTTGATACCGTTATACATGTCCTTTCCCATGCTGCTTCCGGAAATCGGGCCGCAATATGCAGGAAGTGCCGGCGGCGCGATCACAACCCTGGAGCTTTTAGGAGCGGTAATTATTCCTACATATATCATCACACCCATTGCGGGAGAAAATTTTTCCCTGATGTTCCTGCTTGCTGGTGGATGTATGATTCTGATGAGCATACTGGTGATTTTCCTGCCTGAACTTCAGAAAAATAAAAGTTCGGTCAATTCTTAAAAGAGAGAGAGGATGAAGATGAAAGAAAATCGTTTGGCGGAGCCATATGGGGAGCATGTTGTCCAATATTCTCCCGAATATTCTTTATGTGCCGGCTGTACATCCTGCGAAATCATATGCAGTCTGGTCCATGACGGTCTGGTAAGTCCTAGTTACAGCCGTATATCCCTGATCCGCGGAGGCACCAGGAATATGGTGTGCCATATTGCATCCTGTCAGCACTGTACAGACCATCCCTGCTATGATGCCTGTCCAAAAAAAGATGAGGCTATGTGCTTAGATGATAAGGGTATAGCCTATATAAGGGAGGAAAATTGTATTGGATGCGGAAAATGTATAAAAGCATGTCGTTTTGATCCTCCCAGGATTCATATGGCAAAGAACAGCAGCCGTAAGAAATGGAAGGCGAAAAAGTGTGACTTATGCCGTACCAGGCCGGAGGGACCTGCCTGTGTTCAGTATTGTCCGGTACGCTGCCTTGGTGTGAGTAAAGATACAGGCAGTGAAATCAGAAATCCAAAATAGGAGGAGAAGGAAAATGCCGAATTATACAGCAGATGATATCTTAAATAATCCTCTGAATATACACAGACTGGGAGGCTATGTGGGGAAAATCCTGCGCATCAACCTGACGGAGCAGAAGACGGAGATTATATCTACCTACGAATATGTTCCAAAGTATTTAGGGGGAAGAGCACTGTGTAATAAGATATTCTGGGATGAGGTGAAGCCGGGAACAAAAGCTTTTGACCCGGAAAATAAGCTGATCTACATGACAGGGGCAACTACAGGAACCGGTATCCCTACAGGGGGAAGGACAGAGATGACAGGGATAGCGGCCAACAACTATCCGGAACAATATTCTTTCAGCGGTATCGGGGGATGGTTTGGAGCTGAATTGAAATTCGCGGGATATGACGGATTTATCCTTGAGGGCAAGGCTCAGGAGCCGGTGTATATTGCCATAGATGACGATAAAGTGGAATTTCTTTCCGCAAGAAACCTGTGGGGGAAAAAAGTCCATGATTCCCAGAAATGGCTGGAGACAACCCACGGCAAAGAATTTAAGAGTATGGTGATAGGTCCTGCCGGTGAGAATCTGGTCCGCAACGCCTCCATTACCACAAGCAATGATAATGTCATGGCTAAAAGCGGTTTCGGTGCTGTGTGGGGATCCAAGAATCTGAAGGCTGTAACCTGTCATGGAACAGGGGTAGTAGCTGTTGCCAATGTGGAAAAGATACTAAAACTGCGGATGCGTATGGGCAGTCCCTATATGCGTCCGTCACCGGTACTTCAAAAGGAGTCACAGGGACTGCCGGGTAATGAAGCGCCGGGAAAGTGGGTGAGAGGAAATGTTGCCTGTTCCCATGGATGTAACCAGCACTGTAACTGTCTGATGATGAACACGGATTCATTTTTCAGCGATGAAAAGATCAACCATATTGAAAAGTGTGTGAGTATTTTTGCCTATGGTTTTGAGACAGATGTGCCGAATACACCGGGAGCCAACTGGATGACAAAGGAAAATCATGTACTGCCCTGCAAGCTGCTGAGCCAGGAATTTCCGGAACCAGACCCTACAGATCCCTATTTTAAGGAAATCAATGAACCTATACTGCCGGATATACTGGGGTTCTGGAAACCCGATTTTGAAAAAGGAAATATGATAAATGAGTTGTGCAATGAATATGGAGTGGATAAATGGGATGTGATTGTATGGCTGCTTCCCTGGCTGTCTATGGGGAGCAGGGAAGGTGTCTTTGATGAGATTGATTTTGGAATGCCCATTGATGTGGAATCCAGGGAGTTTGTGGCATATCTAATGGATATGATCGTATACAGAAAGGGTTACTACGGAAATCTTTTGGCAGAGGGAATGGCCCGGGCGATCCGCAGGCTTGGCAAGGAGAAGTTTGGGGATACCATCTATCACGGCAGACGATCACAGATGCTCCCCGGCAATCCCCGGGTGGATCTGCCTATCAGTATGGAGACAGCATGGGGGCATAGTTTTCACTGGCAGGGCCGGGGATTTGAGGCCAGTATCACCAAAGAAACCTGGCTGGCAACCACCATTGAGCTGATGACATCCTCCAGGGATATGCAGACCATAGAGCATCATCATGATAAATATGAGAATCTGCTGGAAATCCGAAAAGACCCATACCACAGCCAGGCTCTTGTGGACAGCATCATCATGAATGAAAATAAGGGGGAGATCAAGGATGGAGTTACCTGCTGTGACTGGCAGAGTCCGGACTTGTGGTGGAACTCCATGGAAGCTGAGATGTATGAAGCGGCAACGGGATATCCCATGACAGAGGAAGAACTGAGGGATTCTGCAGTGCGTTCAAAGCTGCTGTTCCGTGCAATCCTGATTCGTAATTTTGGCCGTGACCGGGAAATGGAAGTAAATGCCGTATGGCCGGGAATCTGTATACCGGACTCCTGGGGGGAAACAGCAGACTGGGATGATTTCAACCATTTAGTAGACATGTATTACGATACCAGAGGATGGGATAGGAAGACTGCATGGCCATACAGAGATATCTGGGAGAAATATGGGCTGAAATACATTGCAGACGAGATGGAGATACTGGGAAAACTTCCGGTAAGGTAATTAACCTGCCATGAGTATTCCCTATAAAGAGAGAATCCGTGTAATGTTTGACGGGTTCTCTTTTGCATATTCTGATTATCACTTGCAGGATACCCTTATAATATCCCGGCAACTATATAGAGAAATACCTCACATGTCTTTTAATGAGAGACATTTCCCGCCAAAACATCTAAAATTACAGCGGTTTATACAAAAATGTCTTCCATAAAAAGACAAATGTACACTCGCACATCATGCATATAAAAATCTATACAGAAAAATTTGCAGGAAAAACAAAGCCAACTTGCAAATGATGAATATAAATATACATTCATCCTGAATAAAATATCATTTCTATACTTATATACAAATCAAAGCCAGATAAAACCGGTCTGCATAACCATAACAGCCCAGACCGGTCTGCGTATTTACTGCGTTCACCGCACGAAAAGGCAGTGCCGGCAGGCATCCGGCCCACGTCTAAGTGACTGTAACGGTTACGCATAATCATACAATAAATGCAGGATAAGAAATTAAAACTTGTAATTTTTCTCTATCTATAGTAAAATGGTTAGCACAGAGTTCTTTGTGTTTACCACGTCAAAGTGATGTCAAAATGACAGGACACAGGGAGCGCTGCGTGAATCAAAGGAGGGATTTTCTATGAAGAGAAAAGTAATTGCGGCTTTGCTCTGCACATCTATGGCAATCACCCTGATGGCAGGATGCGGAAGCAACAAGAAGACTGGCGCAGACAATGCCAGTGACACAACAAAAACAGAAACTGCCGGTGATGAAGGAAATGCGGATGCGGATGCAGAGACGGAAACCGGAACAACCGAGAAAAAAGCAAGCGGCGAGATGCTGACAAAATTTGCTGATGTTCCGGAAGATGTGGACAAGGAGCAGACACTGAGATATGCGCAGGGCGCCGACCCACGTGGTCTTGACCCGGCTATGATCGATGACGGTGAGTCCTCCAAACCAATCTGCCAGATGTATGAAGGCCTTCTGAAATACGGCGACAGCGATACAGAGGTAGAGCCCTGCCTGGCTGAGTCATGGGAGATCAGTGAGGACGGCCTTACCTATACCTTCAAGTTAAGAGAAGGCGTAAAATTCCACGACGGAACAGATTTCAACGCGGAAGCAGTAAAATATAATGTTGACAGACAGACAGTCAATAAAACAGAGGACATGCTCTACGCTGACTTCGTATACGGTGATGTTGCAGAGTGCAACGTAGTGGATGAATATACCGTAGAGTTCAAACTCACCAAAAAATCCACACCGTTCTTAAACAACCTGGCTATGTCTCTGGGTGCACCGATGGTTAGCCCAACCGCATGTGACGCGGCAAACGGAAACTTAAATGAAGCTCCGTGCGGAACAGGCCCTTACAAATTCGTAAGATGGGATAAGAACGAAGCAGTTGTTATGGAAAGAAACGAAGACTACTGGGGTGACAAGGGAGTTGCAAAAGAGATCATCTTCTCAACCATTCCCGATAACTCCGCACGTGTAGTTGCCCTGACAAACGGGGAAGTAGATATCATCGACGGTATCGACGCTACTGTAGTTGACCAGATCACATCTGCAGGCTGTCTGTTATACCAGGCAGAAGGTATGAATATCAACTATATGGCATATAACACACAGAAAGTGACAGACCCTGATGTGAGAAAAGCATTATCTGAGGCAGTAAATATTCCGGAACTGGTTGATAGCCTTTACAAGGGATACGCTTCCCAGGCTACCAGCATTCTTCCTACCTTTATGCCGGGCTACAGCGCAGATGTAAAACAGACAGCGTACAACCCGGATGACGCTAAGAAGATACTGGAAGAAAAGGGCATCACGGAACTGAAGATGATGGCTTATACAAACCCGAGACCTTACAATACTGCAACAGGCCAGACATTGGCAGAGGCTCTGCAGGGATACTTTGACAAGGTAGGCGTAAAAGTTTCCATTGATTCCTATGACTGGACAACATACAAAGAGAAGCTGGGCGCAGGCGATTATGACATGTGCCTGTACGGCTGGATCGGTGACAATGGTGACCCGGATAACTTTATGTATCTGTTAGCTCATGAGGACCCGGAGATGAACGTTGCCCTGTACCGCAATGAGGAGTACAATACCATGCTTTCCGAAGCAGCCTCCATGGAAAACGGTGACGACAGAAATGCAGCATATGCCAAGATGGAACAGAAGATCGCAGACGAGAATATCTGGCTGCCGATTTCCCATCAGCAGAACCTGTCAGGCTATGTATCTAATGTACAGAACTTCATCGCACATCCGACAGGAAATGTTTTCTTGAGCAAGACATATAAGAACTAATCAGGTAAAACGGGATTGCATAAGGGCAGAGAAATCTGCCCTTATATGCGGTCTAAAAGCTTGTTTTACCGGGGAACAGTTCATCTCTGAAAGGGCTCTGCAGGATAAACCCCTTGAGAAATGAATTGTTCCGGAGGAATTCAGCAAAACAGCGGCGGGCGGAGACAAATTACCGAGCGCAGATTGAAACAAAAGAAAAAGAGAGGTCAAGACATGTTTAAGTACATAATTAAACGGCTTTTACAGCTCATACCCGTTCTCTTCGGTGTATCCCTGATTGTGTTCTTTCTTATGCGTGTATGCGCACCGGACCCGGCGCCTATCGTTCTGGGTCAGCACGCAACCAGGGAGAGCATGGAGGAATGGCGTGAAGCCAATGGGCTGAATGAACCTGTGGTCACACAGTATGTTGATTTTATCAAAGGAGCAGTCACCGGTGATCTGGGAACTTCCTATTATACAAAAGCACCTGTGACAAAAGAGATTGCCAGCCGTTTTCCGGCAACAGTGGAGCTGGCTATTATAGCGATCATCCTGGCAGCTATTTTCGGTATTATTATCGGCGTGGTGTCTTCTGTGAAGAAGAACTCCATATTTGATAACGGAGGTATGCTGCTGTCCCTGGTCGGTGTATCGGTGCCTATTTTCTGGCTCGGAATCATGCTGATCATCCTGTTTTCCGGCATCCTTCACTGGCTGCCTTCCAGTGGACGTATTGACCCGTCTCTGCGCCCGGACACAGTGACAGGTTTTATGATCATTGACAGTATCATCCAGGGAGATACGGTAGCTTTGAAGGACGCTGTCGTACATATGGTACTTCCGGCAGTGACCCTGAGTCTGTATTCCATGGCCATCATTGCCCGTATGACACGTTCCAGTATGCTGGAGACCCTGAACCAGGATTATATCCGTACAGCCAGGGCAAAAGGTATCAGCGAAGGCAAGGTGACAAGAAAACATGCGCTGAGAAATGCAATGCTTCCCGTCACCACCGTTATCGGTCTGCAGCTCGGCTCTCTTTTAGGAGGTGCTGTGCTGACAGAATCTGTGTACGCATGGCCGGGTATCGGCAACTACACAGTACAGTGTATTATGAAATCGGATTTCCCGGTGGTGCAGGGCGTGGTTCTGCTCATTGCAGTGATATTCGTGCTGATGAATCTTATTGTGGATGTGATCTATGCGTTTCTGGATCCGCGTATTAAGTTTGAGAAGAAGGAGGTGTAACCGTCATGCGGAAAAAACAACAGGTACAGACAACAGGGGAGGCACTGGAAAAACCGGAATCCCAAATCCGCGTGATGTGGGACACCCTGAAAAAGAACAAAGCAGCAGTGGCAGGCCTTGTAGTGATTCTGTTTTTCCTATTTTTAGCTGTTATGGGAGACTGGCTGGCTCCCTATGACCCGGAATACTCTGATATGGGGCACACATTTGTGGCACCCTGCAGGGATTACTATTTCGGAACAGACCAGCTTGGACGTGATATCTTTTCACGTGTGCTTTCGGGTACGAAGATTTCTCTTTTTGTAGGTGTGGCTGCTGTGGCTTATTCCCTGCTGATCGGGACCGTGCTTGGCTCAGTGGCAGGCTATTTCGGAGGGAAGGTGGACTCCTTTATCATGAGATGTATGGACATCATGCTCTCAATCCCATCCATTCTTCTGGCCATCACCTTGATGGCAGCCCTTGGCAAAGGACTTGACAAGGCCATCATTGCCATCGGTACGG
The DNA here is from genome assembly GCF_037000545.1 of Blautia sp. JLR.GB0024. Lineage (NCBI taxonomy): Bacteria > Bacillati > Bacillota > Clostridia > Lachnospirales > Lachnospiraceae > Blautia > Blautia sp. JLR.GB0024. The sequence continues at coordinate 45,583 of NZ_JBANBF010000001.1, forward strand.
TATCCATTCCGGAGTACGCGCGTATTGTGCGAAGCTCCATTTTGTCTGTCAAGGAAAATGATTATGTGGCGGCTGCCAAGGTTGTGGGAAACTCTGACAGGAGGATCATTTTCCACCACATCCTTCCTAACGTGGTCAGCTCCATTGTGGTAAGGGCAACCCTGGGTATCTCCACTGCCATTCTGGATACGGCAGCTCTTGGATTTTTAGGTATGGGCGTGCAGCCTCCCATGGCAGAGTGGGGAGATATGCTGGGGCGTGCGAGAACTTATATATTCTCCGCTCCCTACACACTGATTTTCCCGGGTCTTGCCATTACCCTGGCAGTGCTGGCATTCAACCTGTTTGGTGACGGCCTGCGGGACGCGCTGGACCCGAAAGAACGAGTATAAGGAGGACCGTATCATGTTGTTGGAAGTAAAAGATCTGGAGACAGAATTTAAAGTAAAAAGAGGTACGGTCAAGGCGGTAAACGGTGTCAGCTTTGAAGTGGACAAGGGAGAGATCCTAGCAGTTGTGGGAGAGTCCGGTTCCGGAAAAAGTGTTACCTCCCTCTCCGTTATGGGCCTGATCCGTGATCCGGGCCGTGTGGCAGGGGGAGAGATCCTGTTTAACGGTGAGAACCTGTTAAAGAAGAGCACAAAGGAGATGCAGGCTGTCCGCGGGGACAAGATCTCCATGATCTTCCAGGAGCCAATGACCTCCTTAAACCCGGTGTACAGAGTCAAAGACCAGATCATGGAGACGATTCTGACCCACACCACCATGAACAAAAAGGAGGCTCTTAAAAGAGCCATTGAAATGCTGGATCTGGTAGGGATTCCTGCGCCGGAACAGCGCGTGAACGACTATCCCCATCAGATGTCAGGAGGTATGCGCCAGCGTGTCATGATCGCCATGGCACTGGCCTGTGACCCGGAGCTGCTGATCGCGGATGAGCCTACAACAGCCCTTGACGTGACCATCCAGGCACAGATTCTGGATCTGATCAACCGGCTGAGGGAAAAGCTGGGTATGGCAGTGCTGCTGATCACCCATGATCTGGGTGTTGTGGCTGAGACTGCAGACAAAGTAGTGGTTATGTACTGCGGCCGTGTAGTGGAGCAGGCAACCGTGGAGCAGCTTTTCACGAAACCTCTGCACCCCTATACACAGGGGCTTCTGGATTCCATCCCGAAAATGGATGAGGACAGAGAGCGGCTTTATATGATCAAAGGTATCGTACCGGACCCCATCCATCTGCCAAAGGGATGTTCCTTTGCAGACCGCTGTGACAAATGCATGGAAAAGTGTAGAGAGCATATGCCGAAGCTGTCCGTCACAGAGGATGGAAGAAAAGTAAGATGCTTCCTGGTAAGCGACGAAGTGGAGGGTGAGTAAGATGAGTGAAGAGAAGAAAGAAGTCCTTTTGGAGGTAAAACACCTGAAAAAGTATTTCGATGTGGAGACAAATTTCTTCGGAAAACCCACCGCTGTTTTAAAAGCTGTGGACGATGTATCATTTAAAATATATAAAGGCGAGGCCCTGGGCCTGGTAGGAGAGTCCGGCTGCGGCAAATCCACCATCGGCAAAATGCTGGTGGATTTGTACAAACCAACCGCTGGTGAGATCCTGTACGACGGAAAGGATATCTCCAAGCTCTCCACAAAGGAGAGGCGGAAATACTGTAAGGATATTCAGCTCATTTTCCAGGACCCCTATGCATCCTTAAATCCCCGTATGACAGTGGGGGATATTATCGGAGAGCCGATCCGCATCAACAAACTGATGCCGGATGACCAGGTGGAGGACAGGGTTACATATCTCATGAACTGTGTAGGCCTTGCAAACCACCAGAGAAACCGTTATCCCCATGAGTTCTCAGGCGGACAGAGGCAGAGGGTGGGCATTGCCCGTGCGCTGGCTGTACAGCCCAAGCTGATCGTCTGTGATGAGCCGGTATCCGCGCTGGACGTATCCATTCAGGCACAGGTACTGAACCTGCTGGATGACTTAAAGGAGGAGTTCGGCCTTACCTATCTGTTCATCGCCCACGGACTGAATGTGGTGAAACACATCAGCGACCGGGTTGGCGTTATGTACCTGGGCAAGCTGATGGAGGTGGCAGATAAGCGTGAGATCTATGATAACCCGCTGAACCCTTACACACAGGCACTGCTGTCAGCCATCCCCTCCACGGATATTACAAAGAAAAAAGAGAGGATCATCCTGACAGGAGATGTTCCCACACCCATAAATCCTCCGGCAGGCTGCCGCTTCTGTTCCCGCTGCTTTAAGAAGACAGAAGGGTGCGATACGGTGATCCCGGAATTAAAGGATAATGGAAACGGACATATGGTCGCCTGTCATCTCTATGACAAATAATAAAATCCTTCCTATAAATACAGAGACAGCCCCGGCGGATTCGCTGCCGGGGCTGTCTCTGTATTTTATAAGAAGGATTTTGTCAATCAGGCTTTTTTACCCTTTTTGGAAACTGCGGTCATTACGCCAAGTGCTGCTGCAGAGAGGAGCATGATCATGGTGTAGTCCTCGTTTCCTGTCTTCGGGGATTTTTTGGCAGCAGTGGTTGTCTTCTTTGTTTTGGCTGCTGTTGTTTTGGCCGGAGTTTTTTCTGCTTTTGCAACCTGTACCACAATACCGATTGGAGAAAGGCTTGTGAAGGTGGCTGTCACGGTTCCGTTGCCCACACTGTCCGGCTTAATATATTCAATTTCTCCGGTCAAGTTTCCGTCCGCATCTGTGAGATAATGAACCACGGTCACGGTATCACCTGGTTTTACACCGTCAACTTTAAAGGTCAGAGTAACTTTGCCGCTGTATTCTTCGCCGGCTGCAGTTGCAACGCCTACTTCATATAAGCCGACCAGCTTTCCGGGAGCTTTGCTTGTGTCGATCTGTTTCGATAACTCTTTTACCACATCTTCATCCACTTTGTTGTAATCCAGGGCGATGGTGACAAGAGAAGTGCCGTTTTCCCCCACAGCAGATACTTTGTCAGTTGCAGCCTTTTTGAGGAACTCTTCTTCCTCCGGTGTCAGGCCGTCATCATCAGGGTCTTCTTTTGATACATCCCCTCCGCTGGCAACAGGCGCGGCGTAAGCGGTCATGGCGGTTGCCATGGTCAGCACTGCTGCAGTCACTACAGCCAATAACTTTTTCATCTTCATCTTTTTAAATCTCCTTTCAAAGTAGAAATATTATATAAAGCCGTGCTGCTTTATATTCCCCCTGACGGCTGTGTCTCAGTAATCCTCGCTGGAAGTGAGCACTGCCTGTACAATAAAACGCCTGTCATTTTGTCCTCCGTTTTCGCATGTAGACAGGGTAATGATCTTATCCGCAGAAGTTACCTGTACATCTTTTCGCAGATGCTGTTTCGGCATGGTACCGCTCTTTATATTGTCCAGATAGGACTGGAATAAAGCGGTATCCCCGTTCATGCTGGGTTCCCCCAGAATATGGCTGTCATCAATCTGTCCGCAGTTAAAGACAGTATATGTAAGCAGTTTATAATCTTTTGTATAGATAAGAATCGTGGGATGCGTATCAAAATAAGCCTGATCTTCATACTGATGGAGAGAGCCGAACATGGACTGATCTCGCTGGTTATGTCCATAGAGAATGGTGTTGGAATCACTCATATCCAGGCTGTTGATGCTCTCAATGAAAATGGCGCCGGGCTGTACCTGATTACCTGCCGGGTCGTGGTTGAGATAGTAGGTATCGTCTGACGGATGGCATAGGAGCGGATAGTCTATGACGGTATCGGGAATGGTGATCCAGGCAAAGATATCTTCATTCTGTTCTCTCAGCCCTTCAAAATCAATGGGGAAGGATTTCCTTTTCTTTTCTTTTTCAAGAGCTGCCTGCCTTGCGGCTTCCTCCTCCGCAGCTTTTTTAGCCCGCTGTGCTTCTTCCTCTTCCTGCCGTTTCATTTCCTCTTCTGCTTTTTTATCCTCTTCCTCCTGCTGCTTTCGTGCCAGTTCCTGCAGCCGTTCATATTCCTTCTGCGCTTTTGCGTCCTGAACCTTTGTGTTCACAAAAGCACAGGTGCTGATCACAAATATAGCTGCGATCACCAGAAATAAAATACGGAACCATTTGCTGTTTCTGTTCATGCTTTCTGTGCCCCCATATATTTGTTGGTATTGCACTTATAAATATCATTATACCATGATATGAAAATAAGTAAAGGAAGAAATGGTTAAAATGACGAATAATCTTTCTTGTTTTCACTTTTTTTGATATAATATATCTAAATGTTGTGGGAGGAAGACTATGAGCGAACTGTGCGAAAAAGGAAGAAAGGTTTACATCTGTCTGGTGGCGGGCGTGTTTCCGCTGTTCTTTACAGATTATTATTATAATATACAGAAGTCAAAAAGCTGTTTTTTTATTGCGGTTACCATTGCCGCGGCCGTTTTTTGGTGTGTGACAGCGTTTATGGGGCAAAGAGGAAACCGGAAGGCGGAGACGGCGGATATCTGCTTCTTGTCTCTGGGGGCAGCGGTGCTGGTATCCTCGGTCCTGTCCCCTTACGGGATGGCATCCTTTACGGGAAGCGGAGGGAGATGGGCGGGAGCCCTGCTGTATGTGTGTATGTGCCTGTGTTATCTGCTGGTATCAAGGAACTGCTGCGACCTATCCTTCTTTTCCCTTATATTCTATACCATCGGGGCAGTGACCGCAGCGGTAGGGATTCTGCACTTTGCGGGCGTGGATTTCTGGGGGTTTCTGGAACACGTTCCTGAGGGGCTTACAGGAGCCTATCTTTCCACCATTGGGTACAACAACATTTTTTCCGGGTTCTGCGCACTGCTGGCGGTTTCCGCTATGGCGGGATTCTGCCTGGGCGGGGAGCGGGAGGTTCTGGCTGTCTGTTTTATAGGATTTCTGGGATTGTTCGCAGGAAACAGTGACGGGGGCTTTCTGGGAGTTTTCGCCGGATTCCTTTTCCTGCCCGCAGCCTTTTACAAAAGTAAGATATATCTGTACAGGATCACACAGACAGGGGCTGCCTTTTCTGCGGCCTGCTTTGCAGCCTGGCTTCTGGGGAAAAAGGCAGTCTGCAGTTATACGGCACTGCCCGGATACCTGGCATCCTGGCAGACAGCGGCAGCGGGACTGGTGTTATCTGCCTGTCTGTACGCGGCAGTGAGATGGGGCCTGAAAGAGGATTGGTGGAAACAGGCGGCAGCCGGAGTGCACCGTTATTATATGCTTTGCCTGGGCGGGGTGGCGGCGATAGGGGTACTTGCTTTCGGGCTGGTGAACGCAGGAGTGCTGCAGGGACCGGGTTTTCTTCGGGTCACGGACTTTTGGGGCAGTAACCGGGGATATATCTGGAAACGGACCTGGGAGCTTTTTTTGGAGGCGCCGCCTGTGCGGAAGCTGTTCGGATATGGACCTGATACACTGAAACTTCTCATGATGCAGACAAGCAGCGGGGAGATGGTAGAAAAGACGGGACAGATTTACGACAGTGCCCACAATGATCTCCTGCATCTGCTCCTTACCACCGGAATCTTCGGGGCAGCCGCCTGGGCGGGGTGTTTTGCCGGTGTATGCCGCGCGGTGTGGAAAAACAGAAGAGAGGAGATATATCCCTGGCTGATTCCCTTTCTCTGTATGTTTCTTCAGGGGTTCATCGGAATCCTTCAGCCGGTGATCACACCTTTTTATTTTCTGCTGGCAGGCCTCTGCGTGGGCCTGTCCCGGAAAGATGTCTGAATATTCAGGCTGCCGGGCATGCCGTGAACCGTAATATATTTGGAAGTTTATGCAACTTTAATAAATAGATTTGTTGACACACCTACTGGAAAGACATATAATTTTTACATTAGACTGACCGGTCAGTCGGTCGGCCGATCAAAAATACAGGAGGACTTCAAATGTTATCGCGTTTTAGTGTGAAAAAGCCCTATACCGTCATTGTGGCGGTGGTGCTGGTGATTCTTTTGGGCGTGGTGTCTGTGACGAAGATGAACACGGATCTGCTGCCCAGCATGAATCTGCCCTATGCAATTGTAATGACCACCTATGTGGGAGCCAGCCCCGAATCGGTGGAGGAGACTGTTACAAAGCCTATTGAACAGAGTATGGCAACAGTCAGCAATATCAAGAATGTAAGCTCTGTTTCCAGGGAAAATGTATCCATGGTGATCCTGGAGTTTGAGGAGACCACCAATATGGATTCCGTGTCACTGGAGATGCGGGAGAATCTGGATCAGATCAAAGGGTACTGGGATGACTCGGTGAGTAATCCTATTATTATGAAGCTGAACCCGGATATGCTTCCGGTCCTGGTGGCGGCCGTGGATGTGGATGGCCTTACGGCTGCGGAGCTTACCGATTACATAGAAGATAATGTACAGCCCAATATCGAGAGCATAGATGGGGTTGCCAGGGTTTCCCAAAGCGGCGGCGTCACCGAGAGTGTTGAGGTGCGGATCAACCAGGAGAAGTTGGATGCCATGAACCGTAAGGTTCAGGATGCCATAAACGGCAAGTTCGCCGAGGAGGAGCAGAAGCTCAATGATGCCCAGGCAGAGCTGGATTCCGGAAAAAGTGAGCTGGAAAGCGGTCAGAGTGAACTGGAAAACGGCCAGAATGAAGCGGCCTCCCAGATTGGGGAGGGAAGCGGACAGCTCTCCCAGGCCCAGAGTGAGCTGACAAAAAGTGCGGCTGAGGTGGATATGCAGCTTCAGAACCTGGAGAGCAAACAGACGGAGCTTGACAGTCAGTCCAAGCTGCTGCAGGCCACAGAGGAAGGCCTGAACCTGACTGTGGAAAAGCTGACAGAGGCAAAGAATAAACTCCTGGAGGCCCAGGAGGGGAGCCAGAAGCTGGAGGAAGGGATCGCGGCGATTCAGGGGCAGATAGAAGAGCTGGAAGAACAGCTGAGTGCCCTGACACCTGAAAAACCTGACAGTATGACAGATGAGGAATGGCAGCAGGCCATTGCCCAGCTCACAGCAGCCAAAGAGGAGATGGAGAACAAAAAGGCGGAGATGGAGCAGCAGCTTGCCGCTCTGAATGAGCAGCTTTCCAAGCTTGACCCTGTTGAGGTAGTGGATAAAGGGCTGGATGCCGCTAACAAAGGACTGCAGGAAATCGCAGGGGCAAAAGCCCAGCTTGCAGAGGGCCAGGCCCAGTTAAGCGCAGGGATTCAAAAGCTGCAGGAGGCAAAGGCCCAGATCGAGGCAGGACAGTCCCAGATGAGCGCAGCCCAGGTCCAGCTTGAGACCCAGAAGATCATGGCCTCCATTCAGCTCAGTTCCGCTTCTTCCAAGATTGCCATGGGAACGGCCCAGTTGGAGGCAGCCCAGTCCCAGCTTGACTCAGGCAGGGAACAGTTAGATGAGGCGAAGGAACAGGCGCAGGACAAAGCGGATTTAAATACGATCCTGACATCTGATATGGTTAAGGGTATCCTCACGGCAGAGAACTTTGCCATGCCTGCAGGCTATGTGACGGAGGACAACAAGGAGTATCTGGTCAGAGTAGGAGATAAGGTGCAGGATGTGGACAGTCTGGGGGATCTGGTCCTTCTGGATCTGAAGCTGGACGGACTTGCATCCATCCGTCTGTCTGATGTGGCTGATATCAGCGTTACCGATAACTCCGCAGACGTGTATGCCAAGATCAACGGCAACCCCGGCGTGATGCTCTCCATAGAGAAGCAGACCGGATATTCCACGGGGGATGTGGCAGATAAGATTCTGGAGCGTATGGATGAACTGGAAAAGGAAAACAACGGTCTGCATTTTACAACGCTGATGAATCAGGGTATTTATATTGATATGGTTGTTAATTCCGTTCTGCAGAATATGCTGTACGGCGGTATTCTGGCAATCCTGGTGCTGTTTTTATTCCTGCGGGATATTAAGCCTACTTTTGTCATTGCCTGCTCCATCCCCATCAGTGTGGTGGCAGCTCTGGTGCTCATGTATTTCTCAGGAGTTACGCTTAATATTATTTCCCTCTCAGGACTTGCCCTTGGTGTCGGCATGCTGGTGGATAACTCCATTGTTGTTATAGAGAATATATACCGCATGCGAAGCCTGGGAATACCTGCCAGAAAAGCTGCTGTGGAGGGCGCGAAGCAGGTGGCGGGAGCCATCGTCTCCTCCACTTTGACAACGGTGTGCGTATTTGCGCCCATTGTATTTACAGAGGGAATTACCCGTCAGCTCTTTGTGGATATGGGTCTGACCATCTTCTATTCCCTGGTGGCCAGCCTTGTCGTGGCGCTGACACTGGTGCCCATGATGTCCGCCGGACTTTTAAAGCGGGCGGAGGCAAAGCCGTCAAAGTTTTTGGATAAGGTACAGAACTTTTACGGTCGTATGATCCATAAGACACTGACGCACAAAGCCTGGGTGCTTTTGGGAGCCCTGGTTTTGTTTCTGGGAAGCATGTACCTGTCCGTGCGCAAGGGTACAGAATTTTTCCCGTCCATGGAGAGCACACAGGCAAGCATGACTGTGACCACGGATAAGGGAACGCCGCTGAAGGAGACTGCGGCGAAAGCAGATGAGGTCATTGAAAAAATTTCCGATATAGATGATATTGAGACCATCGGAGCCATGGCCGGAGGTTCCGCCATGTCTATGGGCGGAAGTTCCACCAATGAAGTTACCATGTACCTGGTGCTGAAGGAAGATAAGAAGCTGGACAACGGACAGCTTGAGAAAGAAATACTGAAAAGAACCAAGGATGTAGAGGGCTGTGAGGTGGTGGTTTCCACTTCCAATATGGATATGAGCGCCCTCGGCGGCAGCGGCATACAGATAGAGATCAAGGGAAAAGACCTGGAACAGCTCCAGGAGATTGCCACAGACCTGGCCGGCAAGATTGAAAAAGTGGAGGGCACCCAGAATGTCAGTGACGGCATGGAGGAGACAGACGCCCAGTACAAGGTGGTTGTGGATAAATCAAAAGCCATGCGGCACGGCCTGACTGTGGCGCAGGTGTTCCAGGAGATAAATAAGAAGATCGCTGAGGCCACAAGTGCCACCACTATCTCCACAGCAACCAAGGATTACGACGTATATGTCAGAAGCGAGAAGGATGAATCCCTCACAAGGGAACAGATTGCGGACATAACCATCCAGACTACCAATGCGGAAGGGGAGACAGAAGAGATAAAAGTGGGGGATATCGCCGACTTTGAGGATTCCGTAAGCCCCCAGGCGATCAACAGGGACGGACAGTCACGCTATATGTCCGTGACAGCGGAGATCGCGTCCGGTTATAACATCGGGCTTGTAAGCCAAGATGTACAGAAGATCCTTGACAAATACACCATACCGGAGGGGTACACAGTTGAAATGAAAGGTGAGGACGAGAGCATCAATGAGGCCATGGGGCAGCTCCTTCAGATGCTGGCGCTGGCGCTTGTGTTCATGTACCTGATCATGGTGGCACAGTTCCAGTCCCTGCTCTCCCCGTTCATTATCATGTTCACCATTCCACTGGCATTTACAGGCGGTTTCCTGGGCCTTCTTGTCAGCAACAAGCCGGTCAGCATTGTGGCAATGGTTGGATTTGTCATGCTGTCGGGCATCATTGTAAACAATGGTATCGTGCTTGTGGATTACATCAATCAGCTCCGCAAGGACGGCATGGAAAAGAGGGCAGCGATCGAGGAAGCCGGCCGTGCCCGTCTGCGCCCCATTGTAATGACAGCGCTCACCACCATCCTCGGCCTTGTCACTATGGCTATGGGCATGGGTATGGGTGCGGATATGGTGCAGCCCATGGCAATCGTCACGATCGGAGGTTTGATCTACGGTACACTGCTGACCCTGTTTGTGGTGCCGTGTATCTATGATATACTGAACCGCCGTCATTATAAAAAGGATGAGGAGAGATTAGTGGATGAAGGAGAAGCTCAGTGAGAAGGAACTGGCTCTTTTTCAGGCGGTCATTGACCTGATAGAGGAAGATGCGGACATTCACTCCATTAAAGTATCTGATATTACCAACCGGGCCGGGATCGGAAAAGGCACGGCGTATGAATACTTTTCCAGTAAGGAGGAGATGGTGGCAAAAGCCATCATCTGGTCCGGGGAGAAAATGTTTCAGAAAATTATGGAGATACTCCGAACGACCGGAAGCCTGAAGGGACAGATTATGGCAGTGCTGGATTTCATCGAGACAGAGATGAGTGAGAGCAGATGCAGCACACAGCTTATGCGTCTGCAGGGGCAAGAGTGCAGAATGAAGGAGAATCTGTACAGGGAATTTACAAAATTCGGCGGCCCCCAGTGCCAGGTGGAGAATGTGCTCCGCATTCTCATGGAACAGGGAAAGCAGGAAGGGACCATCCCTGTAAAGATGCCGGAAACATTTGTGACCATGGTATTGATGGCCGGATTTATGAGTTATTTTGTATACCTGCTTCAGGGACTGGAGACAGAGGAGGTTCCGAGAGAGCAGACGAAAGAATTTTTACAGAGAAATATTCTGCTGGCTTTCAGCAGCAGCGAAGAACAGAAATAAGAGAGAGGGGATTCGGCGGTAAGCGGGATTCCCTCTCTCTTGGTATGAAAGATTTTATTTTCTATATACAAATGCGGGCAGGCCGTCTGTACCTGTGGGTACCTCAACCGTTCCCTGAATGAGGGGAAGGGCATAAATGATGAAATCATCGCTTACGTCTGAACCATCCCCAGTGATCCATGCAAGGGGAACGGTTTTTTCCTTGTTGCAGATTTCATTTACATCCTCAAGTCCCAAGGTGATAGCGTAAGGCAGGTTGCATGTCCTTTTGTATGCCACCATTTTCCCTGTATATCCTTTGAGTGCAGCGCGGACGCCGAATTCACCGGCCATGACGGCCTCTTTTTGGTCTGCCTGGGACATCATGGAGGAGGAACAGCGCTGGCTTACATTCAGCTCTACGGAGCGAGCCTTGACACCCAGGCGGTTTCTCACCAGGTTCTCCAGGTATTTGCCGCATCCGGCCAGCATTTTATGGCCAAAGGTGTCGGTGCCTACATGGTTGTCGTATTCACAGATAAAGGTTCCCTTGTCATCATGGATGCCCTCAGAAACGCATACAATGACATTGGGCGTCTTTTCAAAGCATTCTTTCACTTTTTTGAGGAAGGCTTCCTGGTCAAAGGCTGTCTCCGGCAGGTAGATGAGCAGTGGATTGTCCCCTTTATATTTTCTTGCCAGGGCGGAAGCGGCTGTGAGCCAGCCGGCGTGGCGTCCCATGATCTCTATGATGGTCACTGATTTTTTCTCATAAACATTGGCGTCAATGACGATTTCCCGCACAGTGGAGGCCACATATCTGGCAGCGCTTCCAAACCCGGGGGTGTGGTCTGTGAGGACCAGGTCGTTGTCCACAGTCTTCGGCTCTCCGATAAAACGGATCTCGCTGCCTGCGGAGGCGGCATAGCGGGAGAGCTTGCTCACAGTATCCATGGAGTCATTGCCTCCGATGTAGAAGACATAGCCTATCTGCAGCTCCTCAAACTTGGCAAACAGCTCAGGATAGACCGGGTCGGACAAATCTTCCGGCAGTTTATAACGGCAGGATCCCAGGTAAGCACCGGGGGTGGTTTTCAGCCCTTCCAGTATGCCGCCGGGAAGTGCGTCCTCAAAGTCCAGGATATGGCCCTCCAAAAACCCCTCAATTCCGTTTACCATTCCATAGACACGTCCGATAAATTCTTTCTGGCGAAGTCCCTCCGATACCACACCGTACAGGCTGCTGTTAATGGCAGCAGTAGGGCCGCCGGACTGGCCGACGATCATATTTTTCATTTCCATAATTCTGTATTCTCTGTATAACTGCAGTATTTGTCACTGTCCAGCAGGTCTGAACAGTCATCAATATTCCGGCAATTATACCCTCCTTTCCTTACGAATCAGAAATTTTGCTACAAATATATCATACCACAGATATCCGGGGGTGAAAACAGAAATTTGCAGGCGTTGTCTAAATTTTTTCTTGCTATTTTGATAAAGCTATGGTAAAGTATGGCATGTATGGAAGACAGATAAAGGTGAAGATTTCCATGCAAATATTTCCGGCAATTTAATTGCCTTATTGATTGAGTTAGAAGCTCAAATTTTATAAGTTGGTTACTTTATAACTAGTGCGTATACAAAACGTCAAACTTGTGAAACGGTCAATAAGAGTATTAAAAGTATAAATATTTGCTATATAGACTCTAAACCATATCTGTTTTTGTGAAAAAGAATAACAGCCATGTTCACCCGGGTAGGGGCTTATTTGAGACCCGGTGCAGACGGGGGGACGGTGGAGTTCTATAATAATGATGAACAGAAGCAAGCAAAGGACAATGTATACGGTCCTGCTTGCTTTTTTTGTGTATATACATACAGCACACCCGTGTGCAGGCAGGAATCGGAAAAGGAGGTCGAACATGTCAGAATTAAAGCAGGAACGGGCGCCTATCTATGAGGCGCTGGAACGTTTCAGAAAAATGCGGGTCGTGCCCTTTGATGTTCCGGGACATAAGCACGGAAAAGGAAACCCGGAACTTGTGGAGCTTCTGGGAGAAAAATGTGTGGGGATCGATGTTAATTCCATGAAGCCTCTTGATAATCTCTGCCATCCTGTCTCTGTGATCCGTGAGGCGGAGGAGCTGGCGGCGGAGGCTTTCGGCGCGGCCCACGCGTTTCTCATGGTGGGAGGTACCACATCCTCTGTGCAGAGCATGGTTCTGTCCTGCTGCAAGCGGGGAGATAAGATCATCATGCCCAGAAATGTACACAGAAGCGCCATCAATGCCCTGGTCCTCTGCGGCGCGCAGCCGATATACGTGAATCCCGATGTGGACTGCAGGCTGGGAATCTCTCTGGGGATGCGCCTGGAGCAGGTGGAGGCGGCGATTCGGAACAATCCGGATGCAGTGGCAGTGTTTGTAAATAACCCCACGTATTACGGTGTCTGTTCCGACCTGCGTTCCATCGTAAAGCTGGCACATGAGCACGGTATGCTTGTGCTGGCAGATGAAGCCCACGGGACACACTTTTACTTCGGGGAGGGGCTTCCCGTGTCCGCCATGGCTGCCGGGGCTGATATTGCAGCAGTGAGTATGCACAAGTCAGGGGGGAGCCTGACGCAGAGCTCTTTTCTTTTGACAGGGCCGGGAGTCAGTGTGGGGCATGTACGGCAGATCATCAATCTGACCCAGACCACAAGCGGCTCCTACCTGCTGCTCTCAAGCCTGGACATTTCCAGGAGAAATCTGGCTCTTCGCGGGCGCCGGGAGTTTGAAAAGGTTATTGGTCTGGCGGAATACGCCCGGGAGGAGATCAACAATATCGGCGGCTATTATGCTTTTTCCGAGGAACTGGTAAACGGAAACAGTATCTTTGCCTTTGACCGCACCAAGCTCTCTGTGCATACGCTGGAGATTGGGCTGGCCGGGATTGAGGTCTATGACATTCTGCGGGATGAATATGACATCCAGATCGAGTTTGGCGACATCGGCAATATTCTGGCTTACCTGTCTATCGGGGACCGCAGACAGGAGGTGGAACGTTTGGTGAGCGCTCTTGCAGAGGTAAAGCGGCGGTATAAAAAGGACCGCGCAGGCATGCTGACCCAGGAGTATATAGACCCCAAAGTAGTGGCAACACCCCAGGAGGCCTTCTATGCGCCGAAAGAATCCCTGCCTTTGGAAGAGACGGCCGGAAGGATATGCAGTGAGTTTGTCATGTGTTACCCGCCGGGAATCCCGATCCTGGCCCCCGGGGAAGAGATCACAGAGGATATTTTAGACTATATCGTCTATGCAAAGGAAAAAGGTTGTTCCATGACAGGGCCTGAGGATGCGGGCATCCGGCGTCTCAATGTGCTAAAAGGAGGGGCTGTATGATGGAAATGTGGTTTTCGGATGTACATACACCCAATGTAAAATTATCCATCCGGGTGGATGAACAGCTCTTTTCCGCCAACAGTGAGCTTCAGCGTCTGGACGTGTTAAGCTCCAGGGAATTCGGGAAGATACTGGTAGTGGATGGGGATCTGGCTCTGACGGAAAAGGATGAATTCATATACCATGAAATGATAAGCCATGTACCCATGGCGGTCCATCCCGATGTGAAGCAGATCCTTGTCATCGGCGGCGGTGACGGCGGCGTTGTCCGGGAGCTGGTCAAATATGAGGATGTAGAGCAGATTGACGTGGTGGAGGCAGACCCGCTTCTGGTGGAAGTCTGCAGAAGGTATTTTCCGCAGATGGCCTGCAGCTTAAATGACAGGAGAGTGAATATCTATCATGAGGACGGACTGAAATTCATCCGCAGCCGTTCAGATGCCTATGATCTGATCATTATTGACTCCCCCAATCCTTTCGGGGCGGCAGAGGGGCTGTTCACAAAAGAGTTTTACGGGAACTGTTTTAACGCGCTTCATGAGGATGGGATCATGATCAACCAGCATGAGAGCCCCTTTTACGATGAGGAGGCTTTCTGGTGTCTCAGAATGCACAAGCGGATCGTGGAGTCCTTTCCGGTGAGCAGGGTTTACCAGGCCCATATTCCCTCCTACCCATCGGGACACTGGCTGTTTGGTTTTGCTTCAAAGAAATATCATCCGGTGGACGACCTGGATGGGGTCAGATGGAAGCTTCTGGGGATACACACCAGATATTATCTGCCCAGGCTTCATGCGGGAGTCTTTGCCCTGCCGGCTTATGTGGAGGAGATGCTGAAAGATGTTGAGTAAAAATATTGTGAATTTTATCGGATGCGGCGGGGAATATGAGGAGTCGCGTATTGTCATATTCGGAGCGCCTTTTGACTCCACCACATCCTTCAGGCCGGGAACCCGGTTTGGAAGCCAGGCCATCCGGAATGAATCCTATGGCCTTGAGACATACAGTCCTTATCAGAAAAAAGACCTGACAGATTTCAAAATATTTGACAGCGGGGATCTGGAGCTTCCCATCGGGGATACCGCCCGGGTGCTTTACCAGATTGAGGACCGGGCAGGGGAGATTTTGAGAGACGGCAAGCTGCCCTTTATGATCGGCGGGGAACATTTGGTGACCCTGGGAAGTGTGCGGGCAGCAGCAAAGAAGTATCCTGACCTCTGTATCGTGCATTTTGACGCTCATGCGGATCTGCGGCAGGATTATTTGGGGGTAGAGCTCTCCCATGCCTGTGTGCTGAGGCGCTGCTGGGAATTGGTGGGGGATGACCGCATTTTTCAGTTCGGCATTCGTTCCGGTGACCGGGAAGAATTTCTGTGGGCAGAAAAAGGGCATGTAAACATGCATCCCTTTGATCTGAAGGGAATCTCCCAGGCAGTTGACAGAATTTCGGGAAAGCCGGTGTATTTTACGCTGGACCTGGATGTGCTGGACCCCTCCGTATTTCCGGGAACGGGTACTCCGGAGGCAGGAGGCGTAACCTTTTTGGAACTTCTGCAGGCAGTGCTTTTGGTGTGCGGAAAATGCCGGGTTATAGCATGTGACGTGAATGAGCTGTGTCCGCCTTTTGACCAGAGCGGTGTATCCACAGCTACGGCAGGAAAAATCGTGAGAGAGATGCTGCTTGCTCTGTAAATGCGCAGACATGATTGAACAGCTATCTCACGTTTACAAAAAAATAAATGACAGGAGGAAAAGAATATGGGAAAAGTAATGGTGATCGGCTGCGGCGGTGTGGCAGGCGTTGCGATCCGCAAATGCTGTGCAAACAGCCGGGTATTCGACGAGGTCTGTATTGCAAGCAGGACGCTGTCAAAATGCGATGCCCTGAAGGCGGAACTGGAGGGAAAGACAAAGACTAGGATCACAACCGCGCAGGTGGATGCAGGCAATGTGGCGGAGCTGACAGCTCTGATCGAGAGGGAAAAACCGCAGGTGGTTTTGAATCTGGCGCTTCCCTATCAGGACCTGACGATCATGGAGGCCTGTCTGGCCACCGGGACTCACTATGTGGATACTGCCAATTATGAACCGGAAGATACGGCGAAATTTGAATACAAATGGCAGTGGGCCTACCGGGAAAAGTTTGAGAAGGCCGGCATCACCGCACTGCTGGGGAGCGGATTTGACCCGGGTGTCACGGGAGTATTCTCCGCTTATGCGCTGAAACATTATTTTGATGAGATCAACTATATTGATATTCTGGACTGTAACGGCGGGGACCATGGGTATCCTTTTGCCACCAATTTCAATCCGGAGATCAACATCCGCGAGGTTTCCGCCAAAGGCTCCTATTGGGAGGACGGGCACTGGGTGGAGACAGAACCCATGGAGATCAAGCGGGTATATAATTTCGCGGAAGTGGGGGAAAAGGATATGTATCTGCTCCACCATGAGGAACTGGAATCTCTTGCGCTGAATATTCCGGGGATCAAAAGGATACGTTTCTTCATGACTTTCGGGGAGAGTTATCTTACACATCTGAAATGTCTGGAAAATGTGGGAATGACATCCATTGAACCCATACTGTATGAGGGAAAGGAGATCGTGCCGCTGCAGTTTTTAAAAGCTGTGCTTCCTGACCCGGCTGCCCTGGGGCCCAGGACAAAGGGCAAGACTAATATCGGCTGTATATTTACAGGCAAAAAGAATGGGAAGGAACAGCATCTGTATATTTATAATGTGTGTGACCATCAGGAGTGTTATAAGGAGACCGGTTCCCAGGCAGTGTCCTACACCACCGGAGTGCCGGCCATGATCGGTGCCATGATGCTTATGACCGGTACCTGGAACAAGCCAGGTGTGCACAATATCGAGGAGTTTGATCCGGACCCGTTTATGGAGGCACTGAAGGAGTGGGGGCTGCCGTATCAGATAAATGAGACCCCCTGCCTGGTGGAGTAGGCCTATGAGACGGGAGGAACTGCCCACGCCGTGCTATTTGGTCTCCTTACCGGATCTGGAGAAAAACCTGCGCCTTTTAAAAGGAATCATGGACCGGACCGGGTGCAGGATACTGCTGGCACAGAAGGCGTTTTCCATGTACAGCCTCTATCCGCTGATCGGCAGTTATTTGAGCGGTACGGCTGCCAGCGGACTTTTCGAGGCAAGACTGGGGGCGAAGGAGATGGGAAAGGAAAACCACATCTATTCCCCAGCCTATAAGGAGGAGGAGTTTGAGGAGATCCTTTCTTACTGCGGGCATATTGTATTCAATTCTTTTGCGCAGATAGAAAAATACGGGAAACGGGTGCTGGACGCGGGAAAAAGTATGGGGATACGGATCAATCCCCAGTGTTCCACGCAGGAAGGACATGCCGTCTATGACCCCTGTGCACCCGGTTCCCGACTGGGTGTGACGAGGGAACGGTTTCGGCCGGAGCTTCTGGAAGGTGTGGAGGGAATACATTTCCACACACTCTGCGAGCAGGACGCAGATGATTTGAAAACAACACTGGATGCTGTGGAGGAGAAGTTCGGTGAGTATCTGTACCGGATGAAATGGGTAAATTTCGGCGGCGGACACCATATTACCAGACCGGGTTACAACATCGGGCTTTTGGAGGAATGTATCCGGCGCATTCGGGAAAAATACCGGGTCACCGTCTATCTGGAACCCGGTGAGGCGGTGGCATTAAACGCGGGGGTGCTTCTTACAAAGGTGCTGGATACCTTTTACCAGGACGGCGGCATCGCCATTTTAGATGCCTCTGCTGCCTGCCATATGCCCGATGTACTGGAGATGCCCTACAGACCGCCTCTGGCCGGAAGCAGGGAGGCTGGGGAATACCCATACACGTATCGTCTGGCCGGGCCGACGTGTCTGGCCGGCGATGTGATAGGAACCTATTCCTTTGACCATCCCCTGTCAGTGGGGGAACGCCTGGAATTCGGCGATATGGCCATCTATACCATGGTGAAGAATAATACCTTTAACGGTATGTGTCTGCCCGCAATTGCTGTGGAGCGGGAACATGGGGAGTGCGAGGTGGTGAAGGCGTTTGGGTATGAGGATTTTAAGATGCGGTTGTAAATAATAGAGTAAATTATGATATAAAAGCCCTTTGCTGTGTGCTGAGAATGCATATGGCAAAGGGCTTTTTTGTTGTCAGGTTGTCATTCATATAAAAGCTTTGCTTTGATGGATTGATTGTGATTTCCAAAACCTGCACCGAAAATAGTAAATCCTCCGGGATTTCGGGTGTCCTCCGGATTAGAAAAACGCAGGGTGATGGGATGGCTGTAATCAATATGCAGGTCATCAATGGTGGTATCTGAGATTTTAGTGCTTCCATCGATGAAGGTTCCGTTTTTATTGACAATGAGCATTTTGAGCAGCCCGTATTGATTGTTGCCGTCCGGATACCAGGAGGGATTAAAACGGCCGCGTTTTGAGCCATAATCTCCAGGACTTACCCAGTAACCAAGTGGGACATCATTGACTGAAAAATAAATATCTGAGGGATAGACATCCTGAAAGCCCGGTGCCTCAGACGAAATTTCAAAAGACAGCTGCAGTTCAACCAGACGTTCCCCCGCTTTTAAATCATTGGGAATATTGTATTCGATATATCCTGAGGAGAACCATAAAACAGAAGCCTCAAATCTCTGAGCAAAATAAAAATATCTGGGATCATCAAATTCACCAATCAGGCCGTTTACAGTGGCCAGACCGCAAGTTGGCTTTACCTGACAGGCAGTATAATGACCAATACGGATGTCCTGATGATAACAGTTCTCCTGGGTGATGGATGGCTGCAATTCAACGATCAGATTATTATGTTTGGGTTTACAGATTTTCATGGAACCTCTTGTACCGGATACAGAATGGATTTCAATTAAATCCGCTTCCAGCAATTTGTTGATATGGGTTGAGATTGCACTGTTGGTAAGACTAAGCATCTGAGCAATTTCATTCAGATTTTTTCCTTCGTTTTCTGAAATGATATTCAGGATTTTCAGCCTGACTTCTGATGACAATGCTTTAAAGACAGGCAGAGCCTGTTCTGGGTTTTTAAAATACAGCATAAGGATTTCCTTTCATAGATACGCTTTCTATTACCAGATTATAACATTTAAAAAAAAACATGGCAACGTACAAAAAGACTAAATATTTGTTTGAAAATATATTTAATAATAAGAAATATATTTAATATAAATGTTAAATACATTAAAAAATGTTGAATAATGACTAATAAAAGCGTTGACATGTCAATAAAATAGTGATACTATACAATTAATCAATCAAAACATTAAATATTAAATTAAAAAGTTAAATTAAGGGAGGAAAGTCCATGAGCAGACTGGTCATCAATGGTTATCATCGGAAAAACCGCATTAATAAAAATATATACGGGCATTTTACAGAACATCTGGGGCGCTGCATTTACGAAGGGATTTATGTCGGTGAGAACTCCGGTATACCAAATGAAAAAGGAATGAGAAAAGACGTAGTGTCAGCTCTCAGAGAAATACGCGTTCCTGTTTTGCGCTGGCCGGGAGGGAATTTTGCAGACGAATATCACTGGATGGACGGAATTGGCACACGCAGTGAAAGGCGTAGAACCATAAATACACATTGGGGAGGTGATGTGGAAGATAATAGTTTTGGAACACACGAGTTTTTTGAGCTCTGCAGACAGATTGGCTGTGAACCCTATATAAACGTGAATTTGGGAAGCGGAAGAGTGGAAGAGATGCAGAAATGGATTGAATATATGACATTTGCAGGAGATTCTTCCCTTACTCATCTCAGAAAAAAAAATGGGCAGGAGAAGCCCTGGAAACTGAAATACCTGGGAATAGGAAATGAAAACTGGCTTTGCGGAGGAAACATGACTGCAGGTTATTATGCGGATGTTTATAATCAGTTTCAAACTTACGTCAGAAGCTATGGTGAGGAATCTGTTTACAAAATTGCCTGCGGACCGCTGGATGATGATTACGAATGGACAGATGTTCTGATGAAAAAGGCAGCGAATAATCTGGATGCGATTTCTCTGCATTACTATACATATCCGGGTGTAAACATAGAAGGACAGAAGGGAGAGTCCATAAAATTCGGAGAGAGTGAATGGTATCACACAATCTCACAGTCTTTGAAAATGGAAAATCTGATTCGTATACATACAGGAATTATGCGCAGGTATGACCCGAAGGGAAGAGTCGATTTCATCATAGACGAGTGGGGAAACTGGTATAATCCGGAACCCGGCACGAATCCGGGACATCTGTTTCAGCAGAATACAGTCCGTGATGCGGTGACTGCAGCTGCGAACCTTAATATTTTTAATCAGTACAGTGACAGAATCTCCATGGCTAATATAGCACAAGCTGTTAATGTTCTGCAGTCTGTTCTTATCACGGAGAAAGATAAAGTTGTTAAAACACCTACTTATTATGTATATGATATGTTCAAATATCATCAAAACGCTATACTTTTGGATAGCTATCTGGAAACAGAGGAGATTGGTCCGGAAGCTGACAGAATAGTGAATATGAATCATTCCGTATCTATCGGGGATGATGGGAAGTTAAATATTACAATTGTGAATTTTTCTGCAGATACTTCTTATGATATAGAATGTGAAATTTTAGGTGGTAAGGCAGACGAGGCAGAAGCGTTTATTCTTCACGGGGCGATGAATGCGCACAATACTGTGCAGGCGTCTGACTGTGTGAAAAAAGTACAATTTTATGACTATAAAATGACGGAACGGGGAATAGATTTCGAAATTCCACCGAGAAGTGTTTTATTGATAAGGCTGTAGAAGGAGGGCAGCGGGAAGAAAACAGTAAATTCTAAGTATACGCTAAAGGAGGTATTTATTTATGAAGAGAAAAACAATTGCTTATGCCATTGGGGTAGTTTTGGCGTTTGGTCTGCTTGCAGGATGTGGGAATAACAGCAGCCAGAGTACAGAAAATGAAAAAAAGAGTGACACAAATACAGAGGAGGAGACCGCAGGAAATAAAGCCGCAACAGATTTTGAAATATGGCTGACCACGGAACTTCACTGTGATTTTTACGATGAAATGCAGGCACTCTGGAATGAAGAAAATCCGGATAAACAGATAAAACTGACATATTCTGTACTGCCGTATGAGGATATGCACAATAAACTTCTCATTGCCCTGCAGGCAGGGACAGGCGCTCCTGATATGGCTGATATCGAACTCGGAAAATTTGCCAATTTTCTAAAGGGTGAACCGCAGCTGGTATCTTTAAATGATGCCATTGCACAGTATAAAGATAATGTGGTGCAGTCCAGGCTTGATATTTATACCAAAGATGACAACTGTTACGGTTTGGATTTTCATGTAGGTGCATCTATGACATACTACAATGCGGAAATTCTTGAGGAAGCCGGTGTGGATTATACACAGATTAAGACATGGGATGATTTCCATGAAGCCGGCAGGACAGTGCTTGAAAAAACAGGGAAACCTATGTGCACAGTAGATACCGGAAATGATCCGTTTTTTCTCATGCCTTTTCTTGCTCAGCAGGGCGGCGGGCTTTTAAAAGAAGACGGTACCAATAATGTAAATTCTCCTGAGATGATAAAGACACTTACGTTCCTTCAGGAAATGCTGGATGACGGAACTGCTGTTGTCTCTCCGGGCGGCAGCCATCAATGTGAGGAGTATTGGGGCTTTATGAATGAGGGGGGCGCAGCTTCGGCTATGATGCCTATGTGGTATATGGGGCGTTTTACAGATTATATGCCTGATTTGAGCGGGAAAATTATAATCGCGCCTAATCCAGTATGGGAAGAGGGACAGGACCGGTCGGTTGGCCTTGGCGGTACCGGAACAGCAGTCACTGTACAATGTGAAAATCAGGAGCTCGCAGCAGAATTTCTTGCCTTTGCAAAACTTTCTGAGGAAGGAGCTGTAAGAGAATATACAATTTTAGGATTTGATCCCATGCGCAGTGATGTCTGGGATATGGATGAAGTGAAAAAAGCTGATACAAAATACACAAAGTATTTTAAGAATAATCCTTTTGAAGCATTACTGGAAGTAAAAGACGAAATTCCGGCCATAACAGTAGGGGAGAACTTCCCTGATGTAGTGAGTGCCATGAATACAAAAGTGATGTACAGGGCATTTGAAGAGAAAGAGAATCCGGCAGTTGTCTGCAGTGAAGAGGCTGCTTCATTAAAGTAAAAGGTTAACCGGAATAAACGGAATATATTCTGTCAAGGGTATATTCCGTGCCGGATTTCTGATAAAGGAAAAGGGGTTAATATGGTGAAAAGAATCAAACAGTTTGGTTATTCAAAAAAAGCAGCGCCATACTTGTTTATTCTGCCTTTTATGTTGTCTTTTCTGATATTTTTTCTGTACCCTGTTATTTCCATTGTACAGATGAGTTTCCAGTCGGTACTGCCTGGAATGGTGGAATATATCGGTATGGAGAATTATAGAAATCTGTTAAACCCAACATTTTTTAAGGCAGTAAAAAACAGTCTGGCGTATACACTGATTACACTTGCAATTTTAATACCTGTGCCAATGATTTTGGCTTGTATGATCAACAGCAAAAAAATGGTGGGAAAGACATTTTTTAAGTCTGCATTATTTGTGCCCACATTGACATCTGTTGTAGTGGCGGGCATTATTTTTCGGCTTCTGTTTGCCGAATCTGACGGCGCGCTGATGAATCAGATTATTGGTGTCTTCGGGAAAAGTCCGGTAAAATGGTTAAGAAATGGTACCACTGGTTTTATGGTTCTGATCTTTCTGGCATTCTGGAGATGGGTAGGGATAAATCTGCTGTATTTTCTTTCCGGTCTTCAGAGCATTCCGGAAGAAATTTATGAGTCTGCAGATCTGGATGGTGTAAATACATGGCAGAAGTTTAGATATATCACGGTGCCTATGTTGAGGCCAATAACAACGTATGTCCTGACCATTTCTATCTACGGCGGTCTTGCTATGTTCACAGAGAGTTATATGCTGTGGGCAGGGAACAGTTCACCGAATGATATGGGACTTACAATTGTGGGATATCTGTACAGAGCAGGATGGGAACAGAATAATATGGGATTCGGATCTTCCATTGGTGTATTTCTGCTGATCGTGACTTTGGCATTTAATGCAGTGCAGATGTATATTTCAAATAAAAAGGAGAGGGCATAAATGACTAAAAAGAAGATAAACGCAGGTATTATGCTGATTTTTTTGATTCTTTCCGTGATTGTGTTATTTCCCATACTTTGCCTGGTAATTGGAGCACTAAAGCCTTCATCAGAGATTATACGTTCCGGGTTGAATGCCAGGATAGATTTGGATATTATGGGCTTTTTTAATTTTAAGAGCCTGTTTACATCCGGAACAGAGTACTTTATCTGGTTTAAAAATAGTTTTCTGCTGACAATTGTGCAGACACTGTTGTCCTTATTTGTAAGTGCATCTGTGGCCTATGGATTTGCTATGTATGAATTTAAAATGAAAAAATTGTGGTTTTCCTGTATGCTTTTGATAATGATGATACCAATGGAGATTATTATGCTGCCTCTTTATAAAGAGATGATTACTTTTCAGCTCATTGATAGATTTACCGGTGTTCTTCTTCCTTTTATTGCAGCACCTATCCCCATTTTCTTTTTTTACCAGTTCTTAAAAGGTATATCAACAGCCTTTTTGGATGCGGCTCGGGTAGATGGCTGTACAGAGATTGGTATTTTTGTGAAGATCATTCTTCCGCTGATGGCTCCGGCATTTGCTTCCATGGGAATATACCAGGGTATGATCAGCTGGAATAATTTTCTGTGGCCTTTGATCGTATTGAAGAGTAACAGCAAAATGACTCTGCCTATCGGACTTTCAACATTGATGACTCCTTATGGAAATAATTATGATATTCTGCTTGCAGGGTCAGTTATGGCAATCATTCCCGTGTTGATACTTTTCCTGGCTTTTCAGAAATATTTTATAGCGGGTATGACTGCCGGAGGCGTTAAGGGATAACAGCAGGTGCTCAGTATTGGTAAATTTGCGTAAGAAAAGCTTGCCAGAAGGGGGAAATGTGTTATAATAATAACAAATCGTTCTTTCCTTATGAACAGGCCATTCGTCTGAGCAGGGATGGGAAAAGCGAGAATTTTCAATTAGTGGAGGTTATATTTATGTTAGTATCAGCAGCTGAAATGCTTAAAAAAGCAAAAGCAGGACACTATGCAGTAGGACAGTTCAATATCAATAACCTGGAGTGGACAAAAGCAGCTCTGTTAACAGCAGAAGAGTGCAAATCCCCGATCATCCTGGGTGTATCCGAAGGAGCCGGAAAATACATGACCGGTTTCAAGACCGTTGCGGAAATGACAAAGGCTATGATTGAAGAGCTGAACATCACTGTTCCGGTGGCTCTGCATTTGGATCACGGTACTTATGAAGGATGCTACAAATGTATCAAAGCCGGATTCTCATCCATCATGTTTGATGGTTCTCATTACCCCATCGAAGAGAACGTTGAGAAGACAAAAGAGTTAGCAGGTGTCTGCAAAGGCCTCGGCTTATCTCTGGAAGCTGAAGTTGGTTCCATCGGCGGCGAGGAAGACGGCGTTGTGGGAATGGGCGAGTGCGCAGACCCGAAGGAATGCAAGATGATCGCTGATCTGGGTGTGGACATGCTGGCAGCAGGTATTGGAAATATTCATGGAAAATACCCGGAAAACTGGGCTGGCCTTCGTTTTGACGTTCTGGATGACATCCAGAAACTGACAGGCGAGATGCCGTTAGTTCTGCACGGCGGTACAGGTATCCCGGCTGATATGATCAAAAAAGCCATCGACCTTGGCGTATCCAAGATCAACGTAAACACAGAGTGCCAGCTTACTTTCGCTGCTGCTACACGTGAGTACATCGAAGCAGGAAAAGATAACCAGGGCAAAGGCTATGACCCGCGTAAATTATTAAAACCGGGCTTTGACGCTATCTGTGCTACTATCAAAGAGAAAATGGAACTGTTTGGTTCTGTAGGAAAAGCTTTCGAGTAATTCCGCTGTAAAACATATGTATTTAAGGCTGTTTCGGGATGACCGGAGCAGCCTTTTTCTCTTCCCGCTCTTTCCGGCTGTTCATAGTTCGGACAGCACTCTCATATACTGCTATGAATATCTTTTTGGGCAGGTCCTGCATGTCAAACTTTCTGCACACGCTTCACGAATTTGTCTGGAGTCCGGGGATGCTGTTTTTCTTTCTGGCAACAGGCATACGATTTACCATAAAATCAAGATTTTTCCAGATCACCCATGCAAAGGAATGGTTTAGCACCACACTGGGTTCCCTGCTGAAAAAAGAAGAGGTGAGAAAAACAAAAGAGGAGCATTCCATCTCCCAGTTCCAGTCTTTCTGCACTGCGCTGGCGGCAACTTTGGGAACCGGAAATATCACGGGGGTGGCAACTGCGCTCATGGCCGGCGGACCCGGCGCTATATTTTGGATGTGGGTTTCCGCATTCTTTGGAATGATGACCAATTACGCGGAGAACTATCTGGGAATCCGTTACCGCTACAGGGATGAAAACGGCGGCTGGGTGGGGGGAGCCATGGTTTATATGGACAAAGGGCTTCACTGCAGATGGATGGCCGTTATTTTTTCACTCTGCTGCCTGGGCGCTTCTTTTGGCATGGGAAACATGGTACAGGGGAATTCCATGGCAAAAGGCCTGGAGGAGGCCTTTCATATACCGGCCTTTTTCACAGGTGTTGTGACTATGCTGGCAACCGCTTATGTGCTGAACGGAGGATTGAAGCGCGTGGCAGCACTCACAGAGAAACTGGTCCCGGTTATGGCGGCTGCTTACCTTTTGGGGGCGCTGGTGGTTTTGTGGGCCCATAAGGAGATGATACCGGATGCATTCGGTATCATATTCCGGGAGGCGTTCCGTGTGAAGGCAGCAGTGGGCGGTGCAGCGGGATACGGAATCAGCAGGGCGCTGCAGATGGGCGTTGCCCGCGGTATCTTTTCCAATGAGGCAGGTCTTGGTTCCTCGGTGATCGCCCATGCGCAGTCCGATGTCAAAGACCCGGAAACCCAGGGAATGTGGGGAATCGCAGAAATTTTCATAGACACGATTTTAGTCTGCACGGTCACAGCTCTTGTTATTTTGGTCAGCGGCGTCTATCAGCCGGAAATCTGTCTGCAGAACCTGGCCGCAGGCATTGAGAATATTGACGGCACCACACTTACGGGAATGGCATTTTCCACGGCCATACCTTTCGGAAAACAGTTTCTGGCTGCTGCCACCGTACTGTTTGCCTTTGCCACCATTGTGGGATGGTCCTGCTTCGGAGAACGGACCGCTGCTTATCTCTGTAAGGAAAAGGGCGCCGCAGCGTACCGGTTCTGTTATATTCTGCTGACCCTGCCGGGCTGCATGCTTTCCCCGGGTGTTATATGGGAACTGTCCGATACATTGAACGGTATGATGGCAATTCCGAATCTGCTGGCGCTGTTCTTTTTGGGACGGGAAGTGAAATACATAGCCGATAAAAAGAAAAAAGGTAAGAGAATACAGCCATAAACTTTCTTGCTGCTGCCAGGAGAAGATGATATACTAAAAACAAAATCTATGGAGATACCGCATATGGCTGTATCAGAAAAAGAAACGGGTTGGTGAATTATGGCAAAAATAAGAGAGCTGGATATGGAGAATGTGGAGACGCTCTGTGACGTGGGAAAGGCTTTATCTTCCCCTGTGCGTGTGGAAATCCTGAAGCTTCTCTATTCTGACAATATGATCATAGGAGAGATCGCAAAGGCGCTGGACATTCCCCAGTCCAGTGCTGCCTTTCATCTGAAGCTTTTAGAGAAGGCGGATTTGATCCGTATGGAGGAACAGCCGGGCAGCAGGGGAACCATGAAGGTGTGCAGCAGAAAATTTGATTTTGTAAATATGTGTCTGCTCAGGCGGAACCTGGACGTCAATGAGATCGTCAGTGTGGAAATGCCCATCGGCAGTTATACGGGCTGCAAGGTCCATCCCACCTGCGGCCTGTACTCCCCGGAAGGCGTCATCGGTATGGAGGATACCGAGTACAGCTTTTATGATCCGGAGAAAATAAGAGCCGGACTTTTCTGGACATCTGCCGGCTATGTGGAATACAAATTCGCAAACGCAGTGCCAAAGAACCGTCATGCCAAGAGCCTGAGCCTGTCCATGGAAATCTGTTCCGAGGCTCCGGGATACAGGGAGGACTGGAAATCAGATATCACGGTATGGATAAACGGTGTGGACTGCGGAACCTGGACATGCCCAGGCGATTTCGGAAGCAGAAGAGGCAGACTGAATCCCGCCGTATGGCCGGACGGCTCTACCCAGTACGGAATGCTCATGACCTGGGAGATACTTGGAGACGGCTGTTTTATCAATGGAAACAAGGCAGCGGAAGCCACACTGGAGGACCTCTTCCTCATGGAGAAGCCATACATTGATGTACGGATAGGAAATAAGGAGGACGCCAGGTATATAGGCGGATTTAATCTGTTTGGAAAGTCTTTTGGAAACTATGAGCAGGATATTGTAATGAGTGTGGAGTATTAAATCAAATCTGTTGTACAGGCTGTCGGTGCCATATGGAGCAGAATCTTCCCGATCTGTGCAGCGCCAAGCGTATTGGCCGGCACGGAGGAAACAGTACCTCCTGCCTTATGGGCGTCAGGCTTGCCTGCTTACTGTTTGGGAAGAGCAGTGACTCAAAAGGAAAATTCGAATATATAAAATTAAATATGGCAATTGCAAATCTGATGTGATATAATCAGAACAGAATTCCTCTGCTTATGCGGAGGTTGTTTATGAATCAAAACAGAAAACTGGCACAACTGATGTTCAAAGACAATTTTATGTTTGGTGCAGTTATGGTAAATGAAGAAATCTGCCGTGATTTTCTGGAGATGGCTGTGGGTTTTCCTATTGAAAAGGTAGAAATCAGCAGAGAGAAAAGCATGATTTATCATCCGGAATACCGGGGGATACGACTTGACATCATAGCCAAAGATGAGAACCGAACACATTACAATGTAGAAATGCAGGTGGCAAAAAAGTCTTTTTTGGAGAAAAGGGCCAGATACTATCACAGCCAGATGGACATGGAGCTGCTGCTTACAGGGGAGGATTATGAACGGCTTCCCGCAGCTTATGTGATCTTTATCTGTGATTTTGACCCCTTTGGCCTGAAGAAATACCGCTATACGCTTCAGAATATCTGTGCAGAGACAAAGAGAACCGTTTCGGACGGGAGAGTTACCATATTTTTAAGCGCCTGTGGGGAAAATGAGAAAGAAGTACCTGAAAATCTAGTTAAGTTTCTGAAATTTGTTAAGGCTGATCTGCCTGAGAGCACTCAGGATTACCGGGATGATTTTATAAAAAAAATCCAGGAGTCTATGATAAAAATCAAGAGCAGCCGGGAAATGGAGGAGAAATTCATGCTGCTGGAAGAGTTATTGAGAGATGAGCGCGCGGAAGGCAAAACGGAAGGCAAGTCTGAGTCAGTCCTGTTCTTACTGCAGGATCTGGGGCCTGTTTCCGATGAACTCAGAGATAAAATCCTGGGGGAGAGGAATCGGGACGTCCTTTTAAAGTATTTGAAGCTGGCGGCACATGTCGGCTCCGTTGCCGAATTTATGGATAAAATGGATAAAATTTGATCCGCTGCTTCTGAGACCTGATAACATAACCGAAATTCTGAGAGCGGATGCTGCTTAATCTGACAGCGGCATCCCTGTCTTACAAATCTATACCAGATCTGGTATATGAAAAATCCTATTGTAAATTATATTTTTAAATTATAAGCAGAGGAATTCTGTCTTTGGACTTTTTGGCTTACTGCGGGAGCCTGCAGTTTTGACATCACATGCCAAATAATTATGAGAACAAGAAGCACACCCACTCAGTTATGACAGAAATACTGAAAACAAACAGTAAAAAGATACTTAATAAAACAGTAATACTGTTGTATATAAATAGAAATACTGTTATAAATGGTCAAAAACACAAAAATTAGCAAAATAAAACTTGACATACTGACGAAATGACGGTATTATAGATACATAAAGAACAATAAAACTGTTTTAAATGAGGCTCTTACAAAGAAATAACCAACAGTAATATTGTTTTTATGACCGGTCACAAAAGGATAAGAAACCAAATTTCAAGGAGGAAGAGAAAGTATGAAACGTAAAGCAATCGCATCGATCCTGGCACTTACATTAACTGCAGCAGCAGTCCTTTCCGGCTGTGGAAGCGAAAATTCAGAAAAAAGCGAGGGGGGGGTAAAATCCTCTCAGGAAGAAGGAACCGAAGAGCAGGGTGAAGAGGCCTCAGCGGATGTTAACGACGATGGAACAGTCAACAATCCGGAAGCAGTAGCTGTAGACAAAAATAAATTGGTATTCTGGTCTCTGTTCAGCGGCGGCGACGGGGAATTCATGGATAAGATGATAAGCGAATACAATGAGGGTGGCCCGGAAAAGCAGGTACAGTCCATTATGCTGGTATGGGCAGATTACTATACAAAGCTGCAGACAGCAGTGGCGGCAGGCAAAGGCCCTGATATTGGTGTTTCCCATGCATCATCCCTTCCGGAACTGGTAGAACAGGGTGTGGTTGCCCCTCTGGACGATTATCTGGATGAACTGGGCGTGGACCTGAGCACCATGTATTCCGAGACATCCCTGGAATCTGTAACCTTTGACGGCTCTATTTACGCGGTTCCGCTGGATACCCATGCAGAGATCATGTATTTCAACAAAGATATCCTGGACCAGGCAGGCGTCGCGCTGAATGACAAGGGCCAGCTTGCTATTGCCAGTGAAGACGATTTCTACGCAGTTTGTGATAAGATCAAAGCGGTTATCCCGGAGGGAGGCTCAGTTATCTCTCTGACAAATAATGGTGATGACCCATATCGTGTATGGTGGGCGACTTACTTCCAGATGGGAGGAACCCCTCTTGTGAATGAAGACGGCAGTGAAGTCACCATGGATAAAGACATTGCGGTAAAGGCGGCGGAATTTGTAAAGAGCCTCTATGACAAGGGCTATGTGGCAGAAGGAATTGATGACCACCAGCAGTTTTTCCAGAGCGGAAAAGCCGGCATCTATATTGGTGGTACATGGGGAACCGGAGCCCTGGAGAAAACAGAAAACCTGAATTTCGGTGCCATGCCTTATCCGCAGATGTTTGACAAGAATGCATGCTGGGCAGACTCCCATACACTGATTCTTCCGACTAAGAAAGACAGAAGCGAGGAGGACAGCAAAGCAGCAGTGGAATTTATGGTAAGTGCTTCCGAAAAAGGCGGCCTTACATGGGCAGGCTCAGGTCAGATACCTGCCAGCAATGCAGTCAGGGAAAGCCAGGAATATCTGGATATGCCCTACAGAAGCAGCTATATGGAAGCTTTGGAGACAGCAGTTCTTCCCTCAAAGGTTTCTACATTTAATGCTATGAAGTCAGGTATGATTGACAGTCTGAATACTCTGTGGTCAGGTGATACTGACGCAGAAGAGGCAGTCGGTATGCTTTACGACGAACTTGATACGAATCTTCCGTAAATAAGCAGGGCAGAGAAGGGGGAGCATAAGGCTCTCCTTTCCCTTGCAGACAGCAAAACTATCGTGAGCGGGAAGCTGTAAGGAGGAAATCAAGTGAGTAAAAAAAGAAAGCTCAAAAACCTGATGGCAGGACTGGGATTCATACTTCCCTTTTTTATCCTGTATACAGTATTTACCATTTGGCCGGTGATCCAGGGTGTCTATGTCAGCCTTCATAAATGGTCTCTGATGGGAAAAGTAAAGTTCGTGGGACTTGACAACTACATAAAATTCCTGGGGGATAAAAAGTTTCTGGACGCCCTATGGCACACTACGTATTTCGTACTGATCACCACACCCCTTCTGGTGATCATGGCACTGATTCTAGCCCTGTTTGCCAACCGGCCGAACAAATTAAAGAAGGGCCTGCGTATCTGTTATTATCTTCCCAGTGTACTGTCTGTGTCTGTTGCGGCATTTATAGCAAAATATATGTTCACGCCGTACCGGGGATTTATCAACGGATTTCTGCATTTTATTAAGGTCCTTCCCCCGGACAGGGAGCTGCAGTGGCTCAACGAGAGCGGTCTTGCCTGGTCAGCCATCACAGCCATGACGATCTGGTGGACGGTTGGATTTTCCATGCTTCTGTATCTGTCTGCGCTTCAGGATATATCGCCCCAGATATATGAGGCCGCATCCATAGACGGCGCAACCAAGAGACAGCAGCTTTTCTCCATCGTACTGCCGCTTTTGAAGCCGACTACTTATCTGGTGGTACTTCTGCAGGTCATTGCTTGTTTCAAAGTATTTGGACAGATTTATATGATCACAGTAGGCGGGCCGGCAGGATCTACAAGGCCGCTGATCCAGTACGTATATGAGACAGCCTTCAAGAAAAACAACATGGGGTATGCGGCAGCCATGTCCTATGTACTGTTTCTGATACTTGTAGTATTGACTATTGTGCAGAAGACGATTGAGAGAAAGGGGGCAGAGGCTGATGAATTCTAAGGCAAAGAAAAAACCGGGCAGTATTGTATTATCCATCATATCCGTGATCCTGGCGGCGATCTTTATGACGCCGATTCTGTGGTCTCTGGCAGTTTCCTTCCAGAAAGAGGGAAAGCAGATCAATAGTATACTGGACTGGTTCACACCACCGTATACATTCCAGAATTACCCGGATCTTATTCTGGGTTCGGATGTTACAAAATGGCTGTTCAACAGTGTATTTATCGCTGTGTTGACTACAGTTCTGACCGTGATCCTTTCTGCCATGGCTGCGTATGCTCTGGCAAAGATCAAATTTAAGGGGAACAATGCGCTATATTTCTATTTTCTTCTGGGATTGATGGTGCCGGGGGAAGCAACCATTGTACCTCTTTTTATCACGGCAAACGGCCTGAATCTCATTGATTCCTACGCAGGCCTTGTATTGCCCACAATTGCGGGTTCCATGAATCTGATCATAATGGTGACCTTTTTTAAAGGACTGCCAAACGAGCTTCTGGAGGCAGTGCAGATTGACGGGGGAGGAGAGCTGACCGCATTCTTCA
The DNA here is from genome assembly GCF_037000545.1 of Blautia sp. JLR.GB0024. Taxonomy (NCBI): domain Bacteria; kingdom Bacillati; phylum Bacillota; class Clostridia; order Lachnospirales; family Lachnospiraceae; genus Blautia; species Blautia sp. JLR.GB0024. The sequence continues at coordinate 77,619 of NZ_JBANBF010000001.1, forward strand.
AAGTGGTGCTGCCCTTGTCAAAGGCGGTTATCTCAACTGTCTGTATTTTCGCCTTTATCGGAAGCTGGAACAATTATCTCTGGCCCCTGCTCTGTTCCATGAGCAGCAGCAAGTTCACCCTTCCCATAGGTATTCCGACCTTTGCGGGAACTTATACGGTGGACTATGTAAAACCAATGACAGCAAATATGATAGCAGCGGTGCCTGTTATTCTTATTTATATCCTGTTTGAGCGTCAGATCGTGGAAGGCATCACCATGTCCGGCGTCAAGGGATGACAGGAAAAGTAATTGACATTTACCTATAAGGAGGACAAACAGAAATGAAATGCTACAAAAAAGACTATCCGAGACCCCAGTTTGTGCGTGACAACTGGATGAATTTAAACGGGACATGGGATTTTGGATTCGATGACGAAAACCGCGGAGAAAAAGAGGCATGGTATGAGAAGTTTAAAGGAGAGAGACAGATTCAGGTTCCCTTTACCTACGAGACCAACTTGAGCGGTATCGGCGAGGAGGAGATCCATGAAAATGTCTGGTACAGACGCAGCTTTGCGGTAAATGGCGAAATGCTTTGCGGCAAAAGGCTTCTCCTGCATTTTGAAGGCAGTGATTTCCTGACAAAAGTGTGGGTAAACGGCAGTTTTGCGGGCAGTCACAGAGGCGGATATTCCCGCTTTTCCTTTGACGTGACAGACCTTGTGCGTGACGGGGAAAATGAGCTTGTAGTGAAGGTGGAGGATTCCACTGACATCCGCCAGCCAAGAGGAAAACAGCGCTGGATTAAAGAAAATTTTGCCTGCTGGTATGTGCAGACAACAGGCATCTGGAAAACCGTATGGATGGAATACGTGCCGGAGATCAGACTGGACCACGTAAAGATAACACCTGTACTCACAGACAATGCGGTGGAGCTGGAGTATGAAATAGCCGCCGCCGCGGAATGCTTCGGCGATGAGCTTTCGGTGGAAGCGGTAGTCAGTTTTGACGGAATGTTTGTGGCAAAAGGAACGGTTTTCATGGCTGCTTCCCACGCAAAAACCGTGCTGGAAGTCTCCGGTTCAGGGGAGAATGCCTTTGTCTGGGGCGTAAGAACCTGGTCACCGGAGGAGCCTGATCTGTATGACATTACTTTCCGCGTTCGGTACAAAGGAGAGATATGTGATGAGGTGGGTTCTTATTTCGGCATGCGGGAAATCCGCATTGATGGACCAAACATTCTGCTGAACGGCAAACCACTGTATCAGAGACTCATTCTTGACCAGGGATACTGGAAGGATTCCCATCTGACCCCGCCAAGTGAGGAGGCGCTGATCGAAGATATCGACAAGATCCATGCGCTTGGTTACAACGGCCTGCGCAAACATCAGAAGATCGAGGATGAGCGTTTCCTGTACTGGTGTGATGTTAAAGGCATGTTGGTGTGGAGTGAGGCTGCCGCTGCCTATGGATTTTCAGATTATGCCGTGGAGCTGTTCACAAAGGAATGGATCGACATTGTGCGTCAGAATTACAACCATCCGTCCATCATCACCTGGACTCCGTTTAACGAATCCTGGGGAATCCAGAGGGTGGAAGTGGATAGAAAACAACAGCATTTTACAGAGGCAGTTTACCATCTCACAAAGAGCATGGACGGATACCGCCCGGTGGTAGTCAATGACGGTTGGGAGCATACAGTTTCCGATATCATTACGCTTCATGATTATGAAGAATGCGGCGATATTTTCTATGACCGGTATGCAGGACATAAAGAAGAGATTCTGAGTACAGAGATGTATCACAGCAGCAGCAAATCCGCAATGGCAAACGGATACGAATACAAAGGCCAGCCGGTCCTGATCAGTGAATACGGCGGAATTGCCTTCAACAATGACGACAGCGGCTGGGGATACGGCAATAAAGTGAACAGCAGGGAGGAGTTCATCCGGCGTTTTGATGAGATCACGACTGCTGTGAAGAAGGTACCTTATATCTGCGGCTTCTGCTACACACAGGTGACAGATGTACAGCAGGAGATCAACGGTCTTATGGATATGGAAAGAAACTTTAAGATAGAACCGGAAATTATCAGGGAAATCAATGAAAGACATGTAGGATACTGGAGATCTTATATGTAAAAAAGAGCAGCTCTGCGGAAAATAAAACCGCGGAGCTGCTTTTGACTTATCCGGCAGGTAATTCTTTTACGGGCAGATTTTTCCGGTATTCCGGTACGGAATAGATCACAAGCAGGTCATTTTCCATAATGACTGTGTCCCCGTTCGGAACAACCGTTTCCTCCCCGCGCAGAATCATAATGACCAGTTCGCCGGGATAGGGAGAGAAGTCGGAAATCTTAATACCGATCCAGGGACTTTTTGCGGTTATCCGCATTTCCGTCAGCTCCAGATTTTCCTGTTCCTGATATCCGCGGGCGCTTAATACAGCCGTATCCCCGGGGAGAAAAATGGTTTCTCCGCTTGGAATCACGGTCTTGTCCCCCCGCAGAAGCATGAGAAAAAGAGTGTCCGGGGGAAGGGGAATGTCCTTCACAGCCGTATGGCTCCAGGAGTGTGTCTCTGTTATGCGGATGCGGATAAACTGCAGGTCAACTTCCTCAGAGTAATCACTGAAGGTCTTCATGACATCCGCCTCTGTGTCACTCATATTCAGTTTCTTCGCTGCCTGGGAGAGAAAACTTCCCTGGAATAAGATGGAGAGCAGTACAATACAAAATACAATATGATAGACATCAAAGCCGGTATAAGCCTCATCCACAGTGGCCATAATGGCAAAAACAATGGACGCTGCACCTCTGAGCCCTGCAAAGGAGACAAGGGCCTGCTGATTGAGACGGCATTTGAATGGCGTCAGTATGGCCAGGACCGCCAGAGGCCGTGCCGCCAGGGTCAAAAACAGGGCGATTGCCAGTGCCGGAAGGAAAATATGGGGAAGCTTTGAGGGCGTTGCCAGCAGACCAAGGAGAAAGAAGATGAGCATCTGCATAAGTCCTGTGATACCGTCGAAGAAGTTTACCAGTGATTTTTTGTTCCTGATCTTGGTATTGCCGAGAATGATTCCTACCATATAGGCACTTAAGTATCCGTTGCCGCCCGCCATGGAAGGCAGTGCATAGGAGAGCAGCGCTGCCGCGATGACAAAAGCCATATCAAATCCCGCAATATCAAAACGGATATGCTGCAGGATAAAACGGGCTGCAAAAGCAATGAGGCATCCAAAGAGAATACCGAAAAAGAGCTGCGCAAAAATCATATAAAAGACAGAGCCTGCGCTTGCCGTACCGCTCATGGCAGAGAGAACCACTGCTGTCAGCATATAGGAACAGGGGTCATTGCTGCCGCTTTCCAGTTCCAGCATGGAGGCTGTGCCGTATTTGAGGCCCATATTTTTAGAACGGAGTATGGAGAAGACAGAGGCCGCGTCCGTGGAGCTGATGACAGAGCCTATGAGCATGCTGTCCAGAAAGCTGAATTTCAGGACAAAATAACAGAAGAAACCTGTGAGGGCGGCGGTGATCACAACTCCCAGAGTGGAGAGGAACACAGATTTGACGGCAACAGGTCTGGCCTCATTCCAGTTGGTGCCGAAACCGCCGTAGAACATAATGAAGATCAGTGCTGTGGAGCAGATATTTTCCGCCAGCGGATAATTGTCGAAAGAGATTTTTACGATACCGTCTGTTCCGAAAGCCATACCGAGAAGGATAAAGGCCAGCAGCATGGGTACACCGATCTTATCGGAAATCCGATGCAGTACAATACAGAGCAGAATTACAGATGAAATTAATAATAAGTTCCATGTCATTTTTTTACCTCCTGGTGAGTGTCCGCAGTGGAAGCAGAGTTTTCAGAGTGGGCAGGCGTCAGGGAAGTGAAACCTGAGGTTATTGTAACATGAAAACAGGTTTTTGTAAAAAAGAGACACATGACCTTTTTTATTTCCTGTGATTTGTTATAATAAATCTATGAACCACGTAAATTACAGGAAAGGGATGAATATATGATAAATTATTCAGAGGTAGAGGGAAAGCAATATCACACACAGGTTGGCAGAGGGGATGTGGGGCGTTATGTTATCATGCCGGGTGACCCAAAGCGCTGTGAAAAGATCGCCAAATATTTTGACCATCCCAGGCTGATCGCGGACAGCAGGGAGTATGTGACCTACACGGGTACCCTGGAGGGGGAAATGGTCAGTGTGACATCCACCGGCATCGGCGGCCCTTCTGCGTCCATCGCCATGGAGGAACTGGTCATGTCAGGCGCTGATACATTTATCCGGATAGGAACCTGCGGAGGCATGGATCTGGATGTAAAAAGCGGCGATATCGTCATTGCCAACGGAGCCATCCGCATGGAGGGGACCAGCAAGGAATACGCGCCCATTGAGTTCCCGGCAGTACCGGATTTTGGTGTGACCAATGCCCTTGTAAATGCAGCAGAAACGCTGAAGAAGCCTTACCATGTGGGAGTGGTGCAGTGTAAGGATTCCTTTTTCGGACAGCATTCCCCGGAGACGAAACCGGTGGGCTATGAACTGCTGAACAAATGGGATGCATGGCTGAAACTGGGCTGTAAAGCATCGGAGATGGAATCCGCAGCTATTTTCATTGTAGCCAGTTATCTGAAAGTCCGGGCAGGCAGCGTTTTTCTGGTGGTGGCTAACCAGGAGCGGGCGAAAAAGGATCTGCCGAATCCTGTCGTACACGATACGGAGGGCGCCATACAGGTGGCAGTGGAAGCAGTCCGGGAACTGATCCGAAAGGAAAAAAAGTGATCCGGAGCGGAAAATATGGCATAACAGAAAAGAGGTAGCAGATGGAATGTAAAGAAAGATTCAGAAGAGTGTTTGTGATCGTTATAGATTCCCTGGGGGTGGGCGGTGCCGTGGATGCGGAGCAGTTTGGTGATGCAGGGGCAGATACTCTTGGGCACATTGCCTCGCATGTGAAGGGATTTTCTGTTCCCAATATGCAGAAGCTGGGAATTGCCAATCTTCACCCGCTGGAGGGAATAGAACCTGTAAAACATCCTCTGGCATATTACACAAAACTCAATGAGACCAGCAGGGGAAAGGACACCATGACAGGCCACTGGGAGATGATGGGCCTGAAGACAGAAAAGCCTTTTATCACGTTCACTGAGACAGGATTTCCACCTGAACTGATCGCGGAGCTGGAAAGACGAACCGGGCATAAGGTGATCGGCAATAAGAGCGCCAGCGGCACAGAGATTCTGGATGAACTTGGTGAGGAGGAAATTGCCACCGGACATATGATCGTCTACACCTCCGCGGATTCTGTACTGCAGATCTGCGGCAATGAGGAGACTTTCGGCCTGGAGGAGCTGTACCGGTGCTGTGAGATCGCAAGGGAGCTTACCATGAAAGATGAGTGGAAGGTGGGAAGAGTCATTGCGAGGCCTTATGTGGGCAGAAAGAAGGGAGAGTTCAGACGGACCAGCAACCGCCATGACTACGCGGTCAAACCCTTTGGGAAAACCGTGCTGAATGCCCTGAAGGATGCGGGGCTGGATGTGATCTCCATTGGCAAGATCAATGATATCTTCGCCGGAGAAGGAATCACAAAAGCTCTGAAATCAAAGAGCTCTGTCCACGGCATGGAACAGACCATCCGGGAAGCAGAGGAGGATGATTTTCACGGGCTGTGTTTTGTGAATCTGGTAGATTTTGATGCCCTTTGGGGGCACAGAAGGGATCCGGAAGGATATGCCGGGGAGCTGGAACGTTTTGATGAAAAGCTGGGAGTTTTTCTGGACGCCATGAGGGAAGACGATATGCTCATCATCACGGCGGACCATGGAAATGACCCTACTTACCAGGGGACAGACCACACAAGAGAGCAGGTGCCGTTTTTGTTGTATTCGCCGTCCATACAGGAAGGAAAAGCGCTGCCCCAGGCGGATTCCTTTGCGGCAGTCGGCGCCTGTGTGGCGGAGAATTTCGGTATACCCATGCCAGAAGGAACGATTCGGATATCCCGGAATTATATGGAGGAATGCAGATGAATGCCATTGAGGAACTGAAAAAATATGACCTGCACTGCCACCTGGACGGCTCCCTATCGGAGGCAGTCATAAGAAAACTGGCATCCGGTGCCGGGGTGGACATTCCTGCAGGGGAAAAGCTTATGGATCTTCTTCAGGTACAGCCGGACTGCAAAAGCCTGAAAGAATATCTGGAAAAGTTCGACCTGCCCCTGTCCTGTCTGGCGGACCGGGATAGTTTCCGCATGGCTGTGTCCCAGCTTTTAGGAGATGGGGCAAAGGAGAATGTGGTATACATGGAGATTCGTTTTGCGCCGCTTCTGTCCGTGCGGGAGGGACTTACATGCAGGGAGATCATTGAAGGAGCTCTGGATGGTCTGCGGGAAGGCCGGGAAAAGTATGGTGTAGGCGGAAATCTGATCCTCTGCGGTATGCGTCATATGCCGGCGGAAAAAAACGTGGAGCTGGTAGAAACAGCCAGAGAGTATCTGGGCCGGGGCGTGGCTGCCGTTGATCTGGCCGGGGATGAAGCTGCATTTCCGGTAAAGACCCAGGCGGAAATGTTCCGGAAAGCAAAGAGACTGGGTATGCCCTTTACGATCCATGCAGGCGAGTGCGGCAGCGCGCAGAGCGTGTGGGACGCCATTGAACTGGGAGCTGACAGGATAGGCCATGGAATCGCGGTCAGGAAGGATAAGAATCTGAAGGCACTGTGTGCACAGCGGAGGATTCCTCTTGAAATGTGTCCCACCAGCAATCTGCAGACAAAAGCTGTGGACAGCCTGAAGGATTACCCGATCCTGGAGTTTATGGAAGCCGGGATTCCCGTTACGGTGAACACGGATAACAGGACCGTGAGCGGCACGACGATAACGAAGGAGCTGGAACTTTTAAAAGAGTATTTTCATATTACCTACAGCGATATGGAACAATTGATGAAAAATGCGGCAGAGGCAGCCTTTGACTAAGTATATTTGACAAAACTAACACCGTTCGTATATAATATAGATTATACGAACGGTGTTAGTTTTTTGCCGCAATGGAAAATACCGCACGCGGCATATCAATTTTGTCCGGAAAAAGGAGACCGTCATGGGAAGAAGAGGATTGAATGCGGAAGTGATCATGGAGGCAGCCATAGAACTGGTGGAAGAGAAGGGATACCGGAATTTTTCCATGCGTGAGCTGGCAGCTCGTCTGGGCGTGCAGCCGGCCTCTCTCTATAATCATGTAAATGGCATTGAGGAGGTCAACACGGCAGTTGGCATGCACGGTATAACAGAATTGGAAAAAGCCCTGAAACAGGCATATACATATTCTGATTTTACAGAGGCGCTGGGTATCATGGCGGATGCTTACCGTAAATTCGCCATGGAAAGCCCGGAACTCTACCAGGCCATCATAGAGATGCGCACCTCCGAAAATGAGGAGCTGAAACATGCCATCCAGCGGATCATCCATCCTTTCCTGGTGCTCATCGGCAGGGAGGTAAAAGACCACGAAAAGACAGTGAACCTTCAGCGAACCATACGGAGTGCCCTTCACGGCTTTGTCTCTTTGGAACAGGAAGGGTATCTTACCTATGAAAATCCGGACAGCAGTACCAGTTTTCGGTATATGGTGGAAAGTCTGGCGGTACTTGTAATGAGAGAGGGGGAGAAAGAAAGATTATGACAGCATCGGAAATCACAGCGGAGGAGCGGGAACGAAAACAATATGAGAAGATGACGCAGACGCCGGTATCCAACCTGATCGTGCGTCTGGGCATTCCTACTATTATAAGTATGCTGATCACCAATATCTATAACACTGCAGATACATATTTTGTCAGCCGTTTAGGAACCAGCGCCAGCGGGGCGGTGGGAGTGGTGTTCAGCCTGATGGCCATTCTGCAGGCTTTTGGGTTTATGTTCGGACACGGGGCAGGCAGTATCATATCCAGAAAGCTTGGAAAAAGAGACCGGGAGAGTGCAAGCAGATTTGCATCCACCAGTTTTTTTCTGTCTATTCTGACGGGAACACTGATCGGCGCGGTGGGGATTACGTTTTTAACTCCGTTTATGCGGGCACTGGGAAGTACCCCGACAATCCTGCCGTTTGCCAAACAGTATGGACTTTTTATTCTGCTGGCAGGTCCTTTTATGACGGGGAGCTGTGTGCTGAACAATATTCTGCGATACGAGGGCATGGCTGCTTATGCCATGATAGGACTGACAACAGGCGGCATTCTGAATATGATAGGTGACCCGATCCTTATGTTCGGCCTGAATATGGGGGTATTGGGCGCCGGGCTTGCCACAGCCCTATCCCAGATGATCAGCTTTTTTATCCTTCTCTATATGTTTGTGGCGAAGAAGACCCAGAGCAGATTGTCCATACGGCTTGTGACAAGAGATATCCGCGAGGTGGGACTGATCGTTGCGACAGGATTTCCAAGTCTGATCCGGCAGGGGCTGGGCAGTGTGTCCACCATGCTCCTCAATCATCAGGCAGCAGTGTATGGAGACGCGGCAGTGGCGGCTATGAGTATTGTGAACAGGATCTGCATGCTGGTATTCTCAGTAGGGCTGGGTCTGGGTCAGGGATTTCAGCCGGTGGCGGCATTTAATTACGGCGCCGGGAAATATTCCCGTGTAAAGAAGGGGTTCTGGTTTACGGCAGGCTCAGGGGAGATCATGCTTGGAAGCTTTGCGATTATCTGCCTTTTCGTATCCTCAGGCATCATCGGGGTGTTCCGGGATGACCCGCAGGTAATCGCCATCGGTGTCTTTGCCCTTCGATGTCAGTGCATTGCTTTCTTCTTCCAGCCTCTTTCTGTCTGTACCAACATGATGCTGCAGAGTGTGGGCGAGAGCAAAAAAGCATCCCTTCTCTCTGCGCTCAGGAGCGGAATCTGCTTTATTCCCCTCATTCTCATACTACCGGCAGTGATGGGGCTGAGAGGAGTCCAGATCGCGCAGGCAGTGGCGGATGTCCTGACCTTTGCTATCTCTCTTCCTCTGGTAGCGTCATTTCTGAAAAAACTGCCTGTGGATGAAGGTATGCCTGCTGTGCGGTTGGAAGAGTCAGATGTGAGTGCCTGACAGGAATACAATCCATAGTAAAAGCCCGCTTTTTCAGACTGAAAATCTGAAAAACGGGCTTTTGTATTTGCTCTTATTCCTGGATTCCAGGTATTTTAGGCAGTCTTGCAAAACTCTTTTCCAGCTCCGCATCCGTAGGAATATAATCTTTCATTGTTCCGTCCATATAGGACTGATACGCATACATATCGAAATATCCGGTTCCTGTCAGGCCGAAGAGAATCGTTTTGGCTTCCCCGGATTCTTTGCATTTCAGAGCCTCCTGTACGGCACCATAGATGGCATGTGCGGACTCAGGTGCAGGCAGGATGGTCTCCTGTTTCGCAAACATGGTGGCTGCCTCAAATACTTTTGTCTGTTCTACGGAAATGGCCTCCATATAGCCGTCATGATACAGCTTGGAGAGGATAGGGGACATGCCGTGGTAACGCAGACCGCCTGCATGGTTTGCGGATGGGATGAAGTCACAGCCCAGAGTGTACATTCTGGCAAGCGGCGTCACCTTTCCGGTATCACAGAAATCGTAGGCGTATTTTCCGCGGGTAAGGGACGGACAGGAAGCCGGTTCCACTGCCACGATGCGCGGGTCAGCCTTTCCTGTGAGTTTATCCTGCATAAATGGTGAGATCAGGCCGCCCAGATTGGAGCCGCCGCCTGCGCATCCCACCACAACGTCCGGGTACTCATCCAGCAGTTCCATGGCTGTCTTGGACTCCAGGCCGATGATGGACTGATGGAGCAGCACTTGGTTCAGCACAGAACCCAGCACGTATTTATAGCCGTCCGTGGAAACCGCTTTTTCCACAGCTTCGGAGATGGCACAGCCCAGGCTGCCTGAAGTGCCGGGATTTTCAGCCAGGATTTTACGGCCGATCTCTGTGGTCTCGCTGGGGCTTGGAACGATCTCCGCATCAAAGGTGTGGATCACGGACTTGCGGAATGGTTTCTGCTCGTAGGAGCATTTTACCATATAGACGATCAGAGGCAGATGGTAGAAGGAGCACGCTTCTGCCAGGGCGGTTCCCCACTGACCGGCGCCTGTCTCTGTTGTCAGGCCCTTTAATCCCTGTTCTTTTGCGTAATATGCCTGAGCTACAGCGGAGTTTAACTTGTGGCTTCCGGAGGTGTTATTGCCCTCGAATTTATAATAAATCTTAGCTGGTGTGTCCAGATATTTCTCCAGATTGTAGGCGCGGATGAGAGGGGAGGGGCGGTACATTTTATAAAAGTCCTGGACCTCTTCCGGGATGTCAATGTAACGTGTCGTATTGTCCAGTTCCTGATGTGCCAGTTTTTCACAGAATACGGGATAGAGTTCCTCCTCGGTGATCGGTCTGCCTGTGCCCGGGTTTAAAAGAGGGTCGGGAAGGTCCTTCATGTCTGCCCTCAGGTTATACCACTGCTTAGGCATCTGCTCCTCGGTTAAATATACTCTGTGCGGAATTTTTTTCATAATTGTGTTCTCCTTTCTTATGGCGCGAATCCCGGAGATGAAGTTTGGGGTACAGCGGCAATAAAAAAAGCCCCTGTCTCTGCAATTTCTGCAGGGACAGAAGCTTGTTATACAGTCTTCTGCGGTACCACCCGGCTTGATGAATCAATCATCCACTCTGTTCATGTACTTTCATACACGGTTCCTTGATAACGGGTGAACATCCCGTCGGGCATTACTCAGAAAATTCCTTTCTTCCCGACCTCATAAGTCCATTCAACATCCGTTTTATTATCTTAATCCCACCACTTTAAGACTCTCTGCCGGCAGCATGACCTGCCGTTATCAATAAAACCTGGATATCTACTACTCTTATTCTACGGTTTCGCTGTTACATGATTTATTTTATGTTTATCACTATAGTTGGTGAAAGCGGATTTGTCAATAGGCAAAATCGAAAAATATCTCTTTTCGCCGGATGGGATGTCTGATAGAATAGACAGATACGAAAGGAAACTTTATTCGGAAAGAGGGATGGAAAATGAATTACAGACTGGATATACAGTATGACGGAACGCGCTATGAGGGCTGGCAGAGGCAGAAGACAACGGGCAATACCATTCAGGGGAAAATCGAAGAAGTCTTGTCCAGGATGCTGGATGCACCTGTTCAGATCGACGGCGCGGGAAGAACAGATGCAGGCGTACACGCAAAAGGCCAGGTGGCTAATGTGCACATGGATACAGAGAAAAACTGTGAGGAGATCTGCGCATACCTGAACCGCTATCTTCCGGAGGATATTGAAATTTATAAAGTCACCCAGGTGCAGGAGCGCTTCCACAGCCGCCTTCTGGCAAAGAAAAAAGTCTATCAGTACAGAATAGCAACAGGCCATCACAAAAATGTATTTGAGAGAAAATACCAGTGCCCCCTGCATGAGGAATTTGATGTGGATGCCATAAAAGCAGCGGCAGAGCTGCTGACAGGCACCCATGACTTTAAAAGCTTCTGCTCCAATAAGAAAATGAAAAAGTCCACAGTACGGACTATATACAGTATACGAGTGGAATCTTTGCCGAATGAACTGAGGATCACATACACCGGAGACGGATTTCTCTACAACATGGTGCGGATTCTTACAGGTACCCTGATCGAGGCAGGAAGAGGAACCAGAAAGCCGGAGGAAATGAAAGGGATTTTGTCAGCCTGTGACAGAGGTGCGGCCGGATTTACAGCGCCCGCCCAGGGGCTGACGCTTCTTGAGGTAGAGTATTGATGGTCACAAGGCGGCTTCTGGTATATTTTGGAAAAGGGAAAGTAAGGAAAACAAAGAGATTTTAGATTGCAAAAGACGAGTAAGGCATGTAAAATAAAATGTATGGCAATATTGTTTCGTCCCCGGTTTTATACGGGGTAACAGAGGGGGCCGGTTATGTATGGAAAAGTATTGAGGATAATCTACAGAATAGAGAATAACAGCATCATCTCCTCCGTCCGGAAGGGGTTTACGCTTCTGATTCCCGCCCTGCTGGTGGGGGCTTTTGCCCTGCTTTTCAGAAGTTTTCCGGTGCCTGCGTTTCAGACGTTTATTGAGAAATGGGCAGGGGGTGTCCTGCATCAGATACTGAGTTTTCTCTTTGATGCCACCGTTGGTTTTATGTCCATTTACCTTGTGATGAGTATCAGTTATTATTATGCAGCGACCATGAAAGACAGGGACCAGTTCCTTCAGGTCATGGCAATGGTGGTCTCTGCCATCTGCTTTGCCGTGTCCTTTGGCGCTGCCAGCGGCTCCATGGAATTAAGCGATCTGGGGCCGGTTGGAGTTTTTACGGCCATGTTTGCCGCCATTGCGGCGACCAGGATCTTTTATTTTTTCTGTGAAAAGCTGTCCCCGGCATTCCGGTTTCGTTCTGCCGGGTCAGATGTGGATTACCGCAATTCCCTTTCCGCTATTTATCCGCTTTTGTTCTGCACACTCCTTTTTGTGGCGCTGAACCTGCTGATCAAAACAGTGTTTAAGGCGGATAATCTGAATGACCTGATCACAAATTTTATTGTAAATCTGTTTCACAATGTAAATGACGGTCTGGGGGCGGGTGTACTTTATGTGCTGGTGCTGGACCTGCTGTGGGCCTTTGGGATTCACGGTGGCAATGCCCTGGAACAGGTATCCCAGACATATCTGGTGCCAAATGATACGGTCTCAGGAGCTGTCATATCAAAATCTTTTTTGGACAATTTCGCGCTGATGGGCGGATGTGGTACTTCCATCTGCCTTGTGATAGCGCTGCTGTTGTTTGCCGGAAGCAGGGATAACCGGCAGCTTGCCCGTTCCGCAGCCCCGGCAGTCTTTTTTAACATCAATGAAATTCTCGTGTACGGACTCCCGATCGTATTGAATCCGATCATGGTCATTCCGTTTATATTGACACCCCTGTGTTCCCTGCTGATCGCTTACGGGGCTGCAGTGAGCGGTTTCCTGCCTCTTTTGGGAGAGACTGTGACCTGGACCACACCGGTATTCTTCAGCGGATATCTGTCCTCCGGTTCCTGGCGGGGTGCGGCGGTGCAGGCGGTGATCGTGTTTGTCGGAACAGCCATCTATACGCCTTTTGTAAAAGTCTCCGAACAGGTGCGGAAGCTTCAGGCAGAAATGCTGCAGCAAGAGTTAACGGAGTATCTGAAGGAGCATCAGGAAGCCGGTGCGGCTGTAAGCCTTCTGGAACGCCGGGACAGTATGGGAATCCTGGCAAGAAATATGGCATCCCAGCTCCGCATTGATGTGGAGGAGAAGAATCTGACCATGGGATACCAGCCCCAGTATGACTGCCGAAACAGGATGGCAGGGGCAGAAGCGCTTCTGCGCTGGCGCTATATGGATGAGGCGGTTTACCCTCCTCTGGCTGTGGCGCTTGCACAGGAGGACGGTTTTTTTGACCGGCTGACGGAGTGTGTCATAGAGACTTCCATGAAGGCGTGCAGCAGACTTCTGAATCTTGGCGAACCTGTCACCATTTCAGCCAATATAACGGCAGAACAGCTTAACTCACCGCGGTTTGTGGAGAAGGTCATACGAATGGCAGAGACATACGGCGTGGCGGGACATTACTGTCTGGAGATCACAGAGGAATCTGCTGTGGACAAAATGGAGGAGATTCCCTATCACATCAGCAGGCTGAAGGCAGCAGGTATCCTGGCTGCTGTGGATGACTTCAGCATGGGCCGGACCAGCCTGAAATACCTGCAGCACAACAGTTTTTATGCCATCAAGCTGGACGGCGGTCTGGTCAGAGGCATAGTGGAGAACAAAAGAAATCAGGAAATCGTATCTTCCATCATCTCTCTCGGCAGGAACCTGGATTTTGTGGTGATGGCCGAATATGTGGAGACAGAGGAGATCCGCAGCCTTTTGGAAAGCATGGGGTGCTGTCTGTACCAGGGATATCTGTACAGCCCGGCAGTTCCTCTTGTCAGGCTGGAAGAACTGCTGCTGGAAAAGAAAGGATAAACAGTAATATGACAACAGAAGAAAAGCAGAAGAAAATGGAGACAGAAATTCAGCACGATATAGAAAAAATGTACCCAAAGAATCCGGAACATCTATACTGCCGGATGGGTCTGGAGTTTCATTCCTGCAGTGCGGCCGAGCGTTCCCTGACTCTGCGCTATCCGGTGCAGGAATGGGAGCTGAACCACATGTCCACCATGCACGGAGGGCTCATAGCTGCGGCTGTGGATACCACCAGCGGTGCGCTTACACGTAATTTGACCGGATGTGCAGTGACACCCACCATCAATCTGAATATCAATTATCTGCTTCCCGGAACCAGGGAAGACGCACTTCTGGTGACGGCAAAAGCAGACAGGATCGGAAAACATCTGGCCAATATACATACAGAATGCCGCTCTGAGAAGACAGGAAAACTTCTGGCATCAGCCATGGTAAATTTTATGCTCCAGAGAGACTGATAAAAAGCCATCACGGATATCCGTAAGAGGAGATCCGGGGTGGCTTTTCTGCGGAAAAAATAAGGATTTACAAAGAAATACAAAAAAATTTGTGATACCTCAAAAATTTTTAGAAAAACACTTGCTATTACTTCACGGTGATGATAAACTAGAGTTAATGAATATGGGAAATGCAGAATACTTATCAAGTATGGAATGCGCAAGGAGGTAAAACTATGTTAATGATTGGGAACGGAAGACTTGTGACAAGAGATGACCAGGCGCCTTTTTTTGAACACGGGGCAGTAGTTCTGGACGGCAATGTGGTTAAAAAGGCAGGGGAAGAAGCTGAGCTTAAAAAGGAATTTCCCGATGCTGAATATGTGGATGCAAAGGGCGGTGTGATCATGCCGGCATTTATCAATGCTCATGAGCATATTTACAGCGCGTTTGCCAGGGGCCTGTCCATTGACGGTTATGATCCCCACGGTTTTCTGGATATCCTGGACGGCATGTGGTGGACCATTGACCGCCATCTGACCTTGGAGGGGACAAAATACAGTGCTTATGCCACATATCTGGACAGTATTAAAAATGGTGTGACCACCG
Source organism: Blautia sp. JLR.GB0024 (assembly GCF_037000545.1). Taxonomy (NCBI): domain Bacteria; kingdom Bacillati; phylum Bacillota; class Clostridia; order Lachnospirales; family Lachnospiraceae; genus Blautia; species Blautia sp. JLR.GB0024. The sequence continues at coordinate 92,704 of NZ_JBANBF010000001.1, forward strand.
TATTTGACCATCATGCCAGTTTCTGTCGGATACCTGACAGTCTGTTTACCATCAGTGAGGCGGCAAAAGACCTGGGAATCCGCACCTGCCTCTGTTATGAGATCTCAGACAGGGACGGGATGGAAAAGGCCCGTGAATCCGTACTGGAAAATGAGAGGTTTGCACGCTATGCTCTGGCAGATGACAGCGATATGATCGCAGGCATGATGGGTATGCACGCATCCTTCACCATCTCCAATGAGACCATGGAGATGGCAGCAGCTCATAAGCCGGACGGGGTCGGTTATCACATCCATGTGGCAGAGGGAATCGAGGACCTGCATCACTGCCTGAAACACTACGGAAAGAGAATCGTGGACCGTCTGATGGACTGCGGCATTCTGGGAGAGAAGACACTTCTCGGGCACTGCATTTATATCAATGAGCATGAGATGGATCTCTTAAAAGAGACGGACACCATGGTCGTACATAACCCGGAATCCAACATGGGAAATGCCTGCGGATGCCCGCCAACCATGAAGATCGTGGAGAAGGGAATCCTGACCGGCCTTGGCACAGACGGCTATACCCATGATATGCTGGAGTCCTACAAGGTGGCAAATGTCCTTCACAAACATCACCTCTGCGACCCCAACGCAGCATGGGGAGAGGTTCCCAAAATGCTCTTTGAAGGCAATGCGCAAATCGCGGGACGCTATTTTAAGAAAGACCTGGGCGTGCTGAAAGAGGGCGCAGCAGCAGATGTGATCGTTATGGATTACGATCCGCTCACCCCTATGCACGCAGGAAATATCAACAGCCATGTACTGTTCGGCATGAGCGGAAGACAGGTAAATACCACAGTCTGCAACGGAAAGATCCTTATGAAAGACAGGGAAGTCTTAGTGGCGGATGAAGCGGAAGTAATGGCAAAATGCAGGGAAGAAGCGAAGAAATTAGCAGATTCTATTAATGGAAGATAAGGGATTTATGGGAGGTTTTTATTATGGGCGATAAGATGACATGTATGCCGTTTTCCCAGATCATGAACTGGGTTCTGGAAGAGAAAAAGGCGGGTAAAACAGTATTCGGAACACATAAAAAGTACGTGGCAGGAGAGGAAAAAGCGGAGATCTTCGGCAGGAATCTGGAGACTCCCATCGGTCCGGCAGCCGGCCCCCACACGCAGCTTGCGCAGAATATCATTGCAGCGTATTATACGGGAAGCCGTTTCTTTGAGCTGAAGACTGTGCAGATCATGGACGGGGCAGAGCTTTCCGCCTGTGTGAACAAACCCTGTATTCTGGCTGAGGACGAAGGCTATAACTGCGAATGGTCCACAGAGCTCACCGTACCGGATGCCATGAGCGAGTATATTAAGGCCTGGTTTGCCCTGCATGTAATGGCAAAAGAGTTCGGCCTGGGTGCCCAGGACGGGTTCCAGTTCAACATCAGTGTGGGCTATGACCTGGCAGGCATCAAATCCGAAAAGATCAACCATTTCATTGATACCATGATGCATGCAGGACAGGATGCCACATTTGCCGAGTGCAGGAACTGGCTGCTGGAAAACATAGAAAAATTTGAACATTACACGAAAGAGGACGTGGAGTCCATACCGGAGGATATCTGCAATTCCGCCACCATTTCCACCCTTCACGGATGTCCGCCTCATGAGATCGAGAGCATAGCCAACTATCTGCTCACGGAAAAACATATCAATACCTTTGTAAAATGTAATCCAACCCTTCTGGGATACGAATTTGCCAGAAAGACTATGGATGAGATGGGATATGACTATATGATGTTCGGGGACTTCCACTTTAAGGATGACCTGCAGTACGCGGATGCTGTGCCCATGTTCACAAGGCTTATGAAGCTGTCCGAAGATCTGGGACTGTCCTTTGGCGTGAAGATAACCAACACCTTCCCGGTGGATGTGACAAGAGAGGAGCTGCCAAGCGAGGAGATGTATATGTCCGGCAAGGCACTGTTCCCCCTGTCTATTTCCCTGGCTGCAAAGCTTGCGAAGGAATTTGACGGACGTCTGCGGATCGCTTATTCCGGCGGCGCGGATTACTACAATATATCCAGGATCGTAGGAGCCGGCATCTGGCCTGTGACAGTGGCTACTACCCTCTTAAAACCGGGCGGATACAACCGCAGTGCGCAGATGGCAAAACTGCTGGCAGAAGAAGGCCTGAAGCCGTTTGCGGGAATTGATGTGGAGGCAGTCACAAAGCTTGCCGAGGATGCAAAACGTGATGTGCACCATGTAAAACCCATTAAGCCCCTTCCAAACCGCAAGGTAAAAGACAGTGTTCCCCTTATGGACTGCTTTATGGCACCCTGCGAGGCGGGATGTCCCATCCATCAGGATGTGAGCAATTATATGGAACTGGCTTCTGCAGGTAAGTATGAGGAGGCTCTGGAGGTGATCCTCGACAAGAATCCGCTTCCTTTCATCACAGGAACTATCTGTGCCCACAACTGCATGAGCAAATGTACCAGGAACTTCTATGAGGAGCCGGTTCATATCAGAAATGTGAAGCTGGAGGCAGCCGAAAAAGCATACGATGCAGTGATGGAGAAGCTGGCTGTGCCCGAGAAGACAGACGGCAGAAAAGCGGCAGTCATCGGCGGCGGCCCCTCCGGTATGGCGGCAGCGTATTTCCTGGCAAGAGGCGGCGCGGATGTGACCATATTTGAAAAAGAAAAGGCTCTGGGCGGCGTGGTTGCACACGTGATTCCTGATTTCAGGATCACAAAAGAGGCCATAGAAAAAGACGCTGCCATCATCCGCAAAATGGGTGTGAAGGTGGAGCTTGGAAAAGAGATAACTTCTGTCAAAGAGCTGAAAGACCAGGGCTTTGACGCTGTATTTTTCGCAGCAGGAGCAGGAAAACCCGGAGTATTAAAACTGGAGAACAAAACACCGTTGGATGCCGCTGAATTCCTGAAAGAATTCAAGGCAAAAGACGGCAATGTGGACCTTGGAAAGCATGTGGTGGTCATCGGCGGAGGCAACACAGCCATGGACACAGCCAGAGCCGCAAAGCGCACCAAAGGCGTGGAGCATGTATATCTGGTATACAGAAGAACAAGACGCTATATGCCTGCAGACGCGGAGGAACTGACACTTGTGCAGGAGGAAGGCATTGAATTTCGTGAACTGCTGTCCCCTGTATCCGTGGAGGATGGAAAACTGCTGTGCAGGAAGATGAAGCTTGGCGCTATGGACGCTTCCGGAAGGGCCTCTGTGGAGGAGACCGGTGAGACGGAAACAGTACCTGCGGATACCGTCATAGCAGCCGTAGGAGAGCGTGTGGACACTGAGCTCTATCAGGCAAACGGACTTCCTCTTGACAACAGGGGAAAGGTTGTGGCTGACAGCAGGACACTGGAAGCCTCAAGCGGTGTCTACGTGATCGGCGACGGACTTGGCGGTCCTGCAACCGTAGTGGAGGGAATCCGGGATGCCCAGAAGGCAGCAGCGGCATTCCTTCAAAAAGCAGTTGTCTCTGAGCTTAAAAAGGACGGCTGTGAGGAATCCTGTTACAGCAAAAAGGGTATACTGGACAGTGAGAGGGAACCGGCAGAAGAAAGCGGCAGATGCCTGAACTGCGCGGCAGTCTGCGAAAACTGTACAGATGTATGTCCAAACAGGGCCAATGTGGCGGTGAAAGTGCCGGGAATGGCTATGCGCCAGATCGTCCATGTGGATTACATGTGTAACGAGTGCGGCAACTGTAAGACATTCTGTCCGTACGCAAGCGCTCCGTATAAGGATAAATTTACCCTGTTTGCCAATGAAGCGGATATGGAAGACAGTGAGAATAATGGTTTTACAGTTCTGGACAGGGAAGAGAAACGTGTAAAAGTACGCCTCTTCGGCGGACCGGTGGAAATCCTTCTGGATGATGAGAATCCCGCGGTTCCGGCTGGGCTTAGAAAAATCATGGATGCAGTCATAACCGATTACGGGTACATGATTCCGTAATACGGAAAATAAAGGTCCGGTTTCAGGCCGGTGCTGCGGTTTAGGCCGGGCACCGGCCTGAAAACACCTCGCGGGACAGTGACGTGTGAACAGTATCCCAACACTTGCCTTTCTAAATTTTTTAATAGAAAGCCTTTGAAAAATGCCATTTTTATGGTAGTATATTTCTTAGACAAAAAATTACCATAAATGATAGATGATGGAGGAACTGTAAGTGGAAAAGGAAACAGCAAAAGAAACCGTTTCTAAAAACTTTATTGAACAGATTATTGACAAGGATCTGGAGGAAGGAAAATACGAGGAGATCTGTACCCGTTTCCCGCCGGAACCCAACGGTTATCTGCATATCGGCCATGCAAAATCAATCCTGCTCAACTACGGCCTGGCACAGAAATACCATGGAAAGTTCAACATGCGTTTTGACGATACCAACCCCACAAAAGAAAAGGTGGAGTTTGTGGAATCCATCAAGGCGGATATCAAATGGCTGGGCGCAGACTGGGAGGACCGTCTGTATTTTGCCTCCGATTATTTTGAACAGATGTATGAGGCAGCGGTAAAGCTGATCAAAAAAGGAAAAGCGTTTGTCTGTGATCTGACTGCAGAGCAGATCCGTGAATACCGCGGAACCCTCACAGAGCCGGGAAAGGAAAGCCCATACAGAGACAGAAGTGTGGAGGAGAACCTGGACCTGTTTGAGCGCATGAAAAACGGGGAGTTTGAGGACGGAAGCAAAGTGCTCCGGGCTAAGATTGATATGGCTTCCCCGAATATCAATATGAGAGACCCGGTCATCTACCGTGTGGCCCACATGACACATCACAATACAGGCGACAAATGGTGCATTTATCCCATGTATGACTTTGCTCATCCCATTGAGGATGCCATTGAGGGCGTGACACATTCCATCTGTACCCTGGAATTTGAGGACCACCGCCCCCTGTATGACTGGGTGGTAAGGGAGCTTGAATATCCCCATCCGCCGAAACAGATTGAATTTGCAAAGCTGTACCTGACCAATGTGGTGACAGGCAAGCGTTATATTAAAAAACTGGTTGAGGACGGCATTGTGGACGGATGGGATGATCCCCGTCTGGTGTCCATTGCGGCGTTGAGAAGACGCGGATTTACCCCGGAATCCATCAAAATGTTTGTGGATCTCTGCGGAGTGTCAAAGGCAAACAGCTCTGTGGATTACGCGATGCTGGAGTACTGCATCCGCGAGGATTTGAAAATGAAAAAGCCCCGTATGATGGCAGTGTTGGACCCGCTGAAGCTGGTCATTGACAATTATCCGGAAGACCAGATTGAGTATCTGGACGTTGCCAACAACATGGAAAATCCTGAGCTTGGCAGCAGAAAAGTGCCTTTCGGAAGAGAACTGTATATTGAGCGTGAGGACTTCATGGAAGTGCCGCCGAAGAAATACAAACGTCTCTATCCGGACAATGAAGTGCGCCTGATGAACGCTTATTTTGTAAAATGCACCGGTTTTGAAAAAGACGAGAACGGCAATATCACAGTGGTACACTGTACCTATGACCCTGAGTCTAAGGGCGGAAATTCCCCGGACGGAAGAAAAGTTAAGGGAACCATTCACTGGGTAGCGCAGAAAACTGCAGTGAATGTGGAGTGCCGTCTCTATGAGAACATTGTGGATGAGGAGAAAGGTGTGTACAACAAAGAGGACGGAAGCCTGAATCTGAACCCCAATTCCCTGGTCGTGCTGAAAGACTGCTATGTGGAACCGGCACTTGCCCAGGCGGAGGCATATGACAGCTTCCAGTTTGTGAGAAACGGTTTCTTCTGCGCAGACTGCCACGATTCCAAACCGGGAGAACCGGTATTTAACAGGATCGTGTCTTTGAAGAGCTCCTTTAAATTATAGAAATTATGTCCGTCATATTTTCTATGGGCCATGAGTGTGAGAGAAAAGAATGAACGATTTGATCATTTCACTGGATACAAAGGCTGATGCGCCTTTGTACGAACAGATATGTGAATATTTTAAACAGGAAATCCAGGAAGGACGGCTGGCCGCAGGTGTGCGGCTGCCGTCCTCCCGTGCACTTGCGGGAAATTTGGCAGTGAGCAGGAGTACAGTGGATCTGGCCTATGACCAGCTTGTGTCGGAAGGATATATTGAAGCGGTTCCGTGCAAGGGGTACTATGTATGCGACATTGAAGGGCTTTATTACGGCACTGGCAGAAGACAGGAGCAGACGGACGCGGGAAGCGGTGCATCACAGGAAGGTGCGTTAAAAGGCAGACCGCACGAAACGAAAAGGCAGGCGGACCGGGAATCTTTCAAAGACAGGGATGGGTTTGTATATGATTTTGCTCTGAACGGAATCGCCCCCGGCAGCTTTCCTCACAATGCCTGGCGCAGATTGTCACGGCAGGTACTGACAGATGCGCAGGATTCACTCTTTGCGCTGGGCGATCCCTGCGGGGAACTGTCCCTTCGGGAAGCCATCGCAGAGTATCTTTACCGGGCGAGAGGTGTGCACTGCGAACCGGAGCAGATCCTTGTGGGGGCGGGGAACGATTATCTGCTGATGCTTCTGTGCACGATCCTTGGACGTGACAGAAGGATCGCCATGGAGAATCCTACATACAGAAGTGCCTGGCATGATTTTGGACATATGGGATTTGAACGGTGTGTCGTAAATCAGGATGAACAGGGAATTGATGTGAAAGATCTGGAGCAAACCGGGGCGGACATGGTATATGTCATGCCCTCCCATCAGTTCCCCATGGGCACGGTCATGCCCCTGAAACGCCGCCTCTCTCTGCTCAAATGGGCAGGGAGGGGGGAGCGCTATATCATAGAGGATGACTATGACAGTGAGTTCCGTTATAAGGGAAAACCCATACCTGCTTTACAGGGATTTGACAAGGAGGAGCGTGTCATTTATCTTGGAACCTTCTCAAAATCCATAGCTCCCTCCATCCGAATCAGTTATATGGTACTTCCAAAAAAGCTTATGAGGCGGTATCTGAGCGGAGAAAATCCTTTCTCTGTCACCGTATCCAGGGCGGACCAGAAAATACTGGAGCGTTTTCTCAGAGAAGGCCATTATGAGCGGCATTTGAACAGAATGCGCAGCCTTTACAAAGGAAAACATGACCTGCTTCTGCGCTGGCTGAAGGACAGCATGGGAAATGTGTGCACGTATTTCGGCGAACACGCAGGCGTACATCTTCTGGTACAGTTAAAAAATGGCTTGTCTGAACAGGAAGCCGTGGAAAAAGCAGCCCGTTTTGGTGTCAGGGTCTACGGCCTGTCTGAATTTCTGGTCAGCGGGCAGACGCCGCCCATGCAGTCCACTGTCCTTCTGGGGTATGCCACCATGCCGGAGGAAGACCTGGAGGAGGGGATAAAAAGGCTTACAGCCGCCTGGAGCGGCACGGAAATTTGAATAGGGCAGTCATTCGGCGGGCAGCAGCCGGATGGCTGCCCTATTTTTGCCGGTGGACTTAACAGATAAATTATTCGTATATCTGTGTCCATGCAGATACATAAAGCTTCTTGTCTGACATTGCATAATAATGTCAGTTATGGTAAGATTATAATATTGACCAACATGAACAGGGTTGTTTTCGCCGAATCTGAGATGATTTCTTTTAGGAGAAAAATATGAAAAAAGACAAAGGGCTTTACGAGTTGATTTATGAGTATTATGAATCCCGTATTCTGTTCGGATATTATAAATACGGAGATTCCCTATCATCGGTTTCCGTGATTTGTTCTACATTTCAGGTGGGGCGGAATACAGTCCGGGCGGCGCTTGCCAAGCTGGAGGAAGAAGGGTATATCGTAACCGAGGAGCGCAGGGCCGCAGAGGTGGTATACAGAGGAACGAGTGAGGAGTTTGAAAAAAATGCCGCGGATTATTTTGTGCCCCGCAGGGATGGAATCCGGGATATTGCCCGGGCGGGAAAGATTTTATTTCTGCCTCTTTGGGAGGCCGGTCTGCGCAGACTGGACAGGAAAGCGGCAGAGGAGGAAAACAGCAGACATAACGCTGTCGTGTCCGGCGCCATACCCATACCGGTAAAGCTCTGTATTGATACCTTTCGTGTCTTTGACAATGCCCTCATGCTGAATCTTTACTGGCAGTGTCTGCGCTATGTGAATTTTCTTTACCCGCAGAACCGGTCAAATCCCAGAAACTGTGCGGAGGAAATATTAGCGGAACAAACAGCAGGCAGTCCGGATTCCCAATCCGGGTACCGGTATGTCAATGCTGAAGAAGAAGTACTGGATTTTATTGAACGTGCGCGTGAAAAGTATCATCTGGAAAATATCGGTCAGATTCCGTTTCATTGGGATATCTACCGCCAGCGCCCTCAGGTGAGGTATACGCTGGCTTCTGTTATTATCCGTGAGATTTTTTCCGGGCGTTATTCCATGGGCAGTTATCTGCCTTCACAGCCTAAGATGGCAGAACTGTATCATGTGTCACTGAGCACAGTGCGCCGCACATTGGCTTTGCTGGAATCCCTGGGAGTGACAAAGTCACATATGGGGATCGGCACAGAGGTATGCCTTGGAAATACGGATTTTAACTGGAATGCAGCGGAGATCAGGGAAAGTCTGCGTCTGCATGGCGAGAGCCTTCAGATCCTGGCCCTGACGGTCAGGGGTATCTTGCTGTTTACCCTGGAGTCATCGCCGCAGCAAAGAGGTGAAGAATTTCTGCGGGAACTGGGTAAGGTCAGGGGGACAAAGAGCAGTATTCTCTGTATGGATGTGTTACTGAGCTTTATCATCCGGGAGTGCCCGTCACCCATGATCCGGGAATGCTGCAGAAAATTAAGGGAACTGATCACATGGGGATATATTCTGTCTGCAGTGATGATGAAATCAGGTCAGCTTCCCCCAAGTCCTGAGGCAGTGCTGGAACTGTCGGAAAAATATCTGCGCGCCGGCCGTCTGTATGACTTTGCAGATGCGTGGCAGATTTTTATAGAAAGCAGAATGGAATTTTTCAACGCACATTTTGGAATTCCGGCCTGCCATAATTTGAGGTGAGGGTATGAAGAAATATAAGAAACGGTCTGTTGCGATCCTGATCAGTGTCATCCTTCTGCTTGCGTTTACTGTTGTCTTTATGCTCTCCTTTCTGGACCGTATCAATGCCAAGATGAACCAGGGATCCAATGAGACGCTGATGAATTCCACACGTATGATCCAAAGCAGTATCAACAGTAAATTTGAAAATGATGAGCAGCAGGTCATATCCAATGCCAATCTGTTTGCTTTAAGCGGTGGGGATGCGGCGTCTTTTGAGACACTTGCCAACTACGCGGAGTCTTCGGATTTCTACCGGTTTTATTATGTGGGGATGGATGGAACCGGTATTGACAGCAGCGCGGAACCGGTGGATACTGCGTCTTTTCCCTTTGAGGAAACAGCGCTGTCCCGGGGAAAATCCGGGTATTCGGATGCCTACGTGGGGAGCAGCGGACGGCCTCAGATCACCTTCCAGGCCCCTGTCTGTGCGGGTGGCAGACAGGTGGGAGCTCTTTACGCTGACAAGACACTTTCCAAATACAATGACCCTGCCCTTTTTACTTTCAGCGGGGGATCCGGGTACGCTTATGTAGTGGATGGCGACAGCGGTTCCTGGGTGATTGAAAGCACAGGTTCAAAGACAGATGACATCTACGGTTTTCTGGCGCAGCACAACAACGGGGAAAAGATGCTGAGTACCCTGCAGGACCTTATGAGGAAGAAAGAGGCGGGAACCATCAGCCTGGAATTTCAGGGGGAGAGCGGCATTTTATGCTTTTTGCCCATAAGGGATTCTTATAACTGGTATCTCATTTCTATCCTGCCCAAACGCGTTCTGCAGCAGGAGTCATCTGAGATCATCAAGATGGTGGCCGTCACATTTACAGAGCTGGCAGTGGCGCTGATCCTGATCACAGGACTGCTGCTCAGCCGCGAATCCATGAAGGGGCGTGAACAGGGAAGGATTTACCGGGAACGGCTTTTCCAGAACATTTCTTCCAACATAGATTTTGCTTTTCTTGTCTACAACCCTGCGGACAGAAGCGTGGAAATGGTTTCCGACAATGTCAGGATGCTGTTTGATGTGGAACCGGGGCAGGTCATGTCCAGGCCGGAAATCCTCTTTGACCACTGTGGGATGCCGGGGGATGACAGGGACCGCATTTCCTTCTTTAACGGCAGTCTGGTGAAGAAGATGCGAAAGGAGTATAAGACAGGCACAGACAATGAGCTGCAGCGCTGGACAGAGGTGCATCTTCTTCCCGCGGATAACGGGCAGTACCTGGCTGTCCTGCATGATACCACAGGCGAGCACCATATGCGGGATGACCTTGCGGATGCCCTGCGGCAGGCACAGGAGAACAACCGGGCCAGAAACGCCTTCTTTTCCTCCATGTCACATGATATCCGTACGCCAATGAACGGCATCATCGGCATGACAGCCATTGCGCGGGCTAATCTGAATAACCCGGATAAGGTTAAGGACAGCCTGGAAAAAATATCCACGGCATCTGATCATCTGCTTGCCCTCATCAATGAGGTGCTGGATATGTCGCGTATCGAGAGCGGTAAATTCAGCCTGAAAAAGGAGCCTGTGAACCTGCCGGAGCTGATCTCCAATGTTCTGCTCCTCATTAAGCCGGAAATGACAAAAAAAGGCCACACCATGCATGTAAAATCGTCTGTCCTGGATTATGATATCGTGATCGGGGATGCTTTGCATATTCAGAAGATCCTTCTGAACCTCTTATCAAACGCTGTGAAATACACGCCGCAGGGCGGAGAGATCACGATCCGGCTCCAGGAAAAAAAGCGGGATGACCGGATGATCGATATTGTATTCCAGGTGGAAGACAACGGCATCGGAATGGAACCTGACTTTGTAAAACGTATCTTCAATCCTTTTGAGCGGGCAGAGGATAACCGTCTGAGCAAGGTGACAGGCACCGGCCTGGGAATGGCCATCACAAAAAACATTGTGGATGTGATGAGCGGTACGATCCATGTGGAAAGTACGCTCGGTGCAGGGTCAAAGTTTACGGTGGTTCTGCCCATGGTTCTTATGGAACCTGACAAACAGGAGACCGGCGTGCTGGCGGGACATACGGTGCTTGTGGTGGATGACAGCCCGGATACCTGCGAGGGCATCCAGCTCATGCTTGAGGAAGCCGGGGTGCATGTGGATTGGGCACTGAGCGGCGGGGAGGCTGTAAAAGCCGCCAACAGGGCCCGCCGGATGGGCCGGGATTACTTTGCGGTGATTTTGGACTGGAAGATGCCGGAGATGGACGGGGTGGAGACTGCCCGCCGTATCCGGGCGGATCTCGGCAGTGATATCCCGATCATTCTGTTGTCAGCCTACAATTGGGAGGAAGTGGAGCAGGAAGCTCTGGAAGCGGGAATCAATGGATTTTTGACAAAGCCTGTTTTCCGCTCTGAACTGGTGCAGAAGCTGCGTTATTATATCATGGGGTCTTCCGCAAAAGTACAGGAAATCATGGACAGTGAAACCCGCGGACGGTTTGAAGGCCTGCATGTTCTGATGGCTGAGGATAATGAACTGAACCGGGAAATTGTGGAGGAACTGCTGCGGGACAGCGGTATTTTGGTGGACAGCGTGGAGGACGGTCTGCAGGCTGTCAGGAAAGTGGAGCAGACCGGGCCGGGATATTATGATATGATCTTTATGGATATCCATATGCCTGTGATGGACGGCTTTACAGCCACGGGAGAGATCCGGGCGCTCCAGAAGAACAGTGCGGAACATATTCCCATTATAGCCATGACTGCCGATGCCTTTGAGGAGGATGTTTTAAAATGTAAAAATGCCGGAATGGATGCCCATATATCCAAACCGATCGATATAGCAAGGCTTTTTGAAGTCATCCGGATATATGCGGATAAGGAAAGCGGGGATGGAAAAAATGAAGAGAAGATATAGAAGGTTAACGGCAGCGGCACTTGCATGTATGCTTTTATGCAGCGGCTGTTCCGGAGAGAAGGAAGAGCCGGAAGTATACATTGATAAAAATGAGCCGGATGTTGTGATCACCCTCTTTACCCAGGGGGAAAACATATCAGAGATCATAAATAAGTGCTGTTCTGATGTGATCAATCCAAAAACAAAGGGCAATATTATCCTGTACAGTGATTTCGCGGATTTCTATGCGGAGGAAGGGCTTTCTTACCGGGAACTTCTGCTGAAGCGCATGGAAAGCGGACAGGCAGATGACCTGTATATCATACCGGCGGAGGATGTGCTGGAGTTTGACCAGAAAGGTTTTATCTATGATTTATCCGGTCTTGACTGTATCAGCAGCCTTTCTGAGGATGCCCTCCGGCAGAGTACATATAAGGGGAAGGTGTTTTCGGTCCCTCTGTCCTATACCGGTTTTGGCCTGATCTGGAATGTGGATATGCTCCATCAGTATCAGCTGGAGATTCCGGAGACACTGGACGAGTTCTGGAACGTCTGTGATGTATTAAAGCAGAACGGCATCCTTCCCTACGGGGCCAATAAGGATTTTGGACTGAGTGTTCCTGCCATGTGTGCGGGACTGGGGCCGCTGTATCAGAATCCTGAGAGTGAGGCGCTTACTGCCGCTCTTGCAAAGGGGGAAACGCCTGTCAGTACCTATATGCGGGACGGCTTTGCTTTTCTGCAGACCATGATCGACAGGGAATATCTGGATGTGGAACGCTCCTTGGAGACCCTGCCGGGCAGTGACGAGGAGGCCGCCTTTTTCGCTGAGGGAAAATGCGCGTTTATCAGTTCTCTCTGCCGCGCGGCAGCGTTTGCCAGGGACTACCCGTTTGCAGCCGAGATGACCGCGCTGCCGGTGCTGAAGGAAGGCCCCGTCTGTGTTGTGGGTGCGGACCAGAGGCTGGCTGTCAATCCCAATACAGAGCATCTTGGCGAGGCGCTTGCAATCCTGGAAAACCTGTGTACCACAGATACGCTCAATGCATTTGCAGGGGAGCTGGGGAAGGTATCCTCAGCACGCGGAAATGAGGCCACCACGCTGCCCCAGGCTGAGAAGTTTGTATCCTGTCTGGCATCCGGAGGCCAGATTCCCAATCAGGATTTCACGCTCCCGTTTAATACCTGGAATACCATCAAGGAACTCTGCGTAGAGCTCTGTGAGGGGGCGGACGTAGAGACCGTGTGCAGGGAGTATGATGAGAGACAGAAAGAGGAAATTGCGCTGTACGGCGATAAAGATATATGAGATTGACTTGACAATCAATTTACAATGAAGTAAACTTGAGAAGACAACAGGGGAGCTGGAGAGAAGTCCGGCTGAGAGTAAAACCGTAATCGTTTTTCACCCTTAACCTGATCCGGGTAATGCCGGCGTAGGGAGCATAAGAGAGGCACCATAGACCGGTGCGCATTTGTTCTGAAAAACAGCTCCTGATCGGGTAAAACCTGTCGGGGGCTTTTTCTTTTGCACAGATTCCCCGGCAGAAAACGATGATAAATTTCTAAGGAGGAAAAGAAAATGAACGCAAGCGTAGCAATCCAGACACTGCCGGAGGCAGCAAATGACGAGGAACTGATCCGTATAGTCGATGAGGTCATTGACTATATTAAGAGTACGGGGCTGAACTATTATGTAGGGCCTTTTGAGACAGCCATTGAGGGTGACTATGATGAACTTATGGATATTGTAAAAGAATGCCAGCACATCGCTGTCCGTGCAGGCGCGCCTTCTGTTGCGGCCTATATTAAAGTGTCCTATAAGCCAGAAGGAGATGTGCTGACCATTGAGAAAAAAGTTACAAAGCACCACCAGTAAGCTATGGGCATCTGCAGCCCTGGCCGCCATTCTGGTCATCTGGCAGGCTGTCTCCATGGCAGGCCTGGTCCCGGGGTATATGCTGCCCTCGCCGGTACAGGTGGTGAGGGCGTTTATCAGTGAATTTCCCCTGCTCATGGAGAATTCCAGGGTGACGCTTTTGGAGGCGGCTGCAGGGCTTTTCTGCGGTGTGGTTTTCGGGTTTGTCATGGCAGTTCTTATGGACCGCTTTGACAAGCTTTACAAGGCGTTTTATCCGCTGATCGTTATTACACAGACCGTGCCTACCGTAGCCATCGCGCCTCTTTTGGTGCTGTGGTTCGGATATGAGATGCTGCCAAAGGTCATTCTGATCGTGATCGTGACCTTTTTCCCTATCACCATTGGGCTTTTGGAAGGATTCCGCTCCGCAGACAAGGATATGATGAACCTTTTACGAAGCATGGGGGCCGGCAGGCTTCAGATCTTCCGATATATCAAGATGCCGGGGGCCATGGGCCGGTTTTATGCAAGCCTGCGCATATCTGCCTCCTACTCCGTGGTGGGAGCGGTTATCTCTGAGTGGCTGGGCGGTTTTTCCGGCCTCGGTGTGTATATGACACGTGTGAAAAAGGCGTTTGCCTTTGACAAAATGTTTGCAGTTATTTTTCTCATATCCATTATCAGCCTTCTTCTCATGAAGCTGGTGGATATTCTGCAGAAAAAAAGCATGCTCTGGGAACGGGCAAAATAAGACAGAACAGAGAGGACAATGGAGGATGAAAAAGAAGATTCTGGCGGCTGTCCTGACAGCCTGTATGCTCACATCTGTGGCGGCGTGCGGCAGCAGCGAAGACAGCGGGAAGAAGGACAGCGGTTCCGAAGATTTGGAGAAGATCACTTTCGTGCTGGACTGGACCCCCAATACAAACCATACAGGTCTTTACGTGGCGAAAGAGAAGGGATATTTTGAGAAGGAGGGACTGGATGTAGAGATCGTACAGCCACCGGAGGACGGCGCGGACGCTCTTGTGGCATCGGGAAAAGCCCAGTTTGGTGTCTCTTTCCAGGACAGCATGGCACCGGGTGTGGCAGGTGACAACGCACTGCCAAATACAGCGGTAGCAGCCCTGATCCAGCACAATACATCCGGCATTATCTCCAGAAAAGGGGAGGGGATGGAGCGCCCCAAAGGTCTGGAAGGAAAGAAATACGCCACCTGGGATGCCCCCATTGAGAAAGCCATGATGCAGAATGTGGTGGAAAAAGACGGCGGGGATTTCTCTAAAGTGGAACTGATCCCAAGTACGGTCACAGACGAGGTCTCCGCGCTGAAATCAAAATCCGTGGATGCCATCTGGATTTTCTATGCGTGGGCAGGAGTTGCCACAGAGGTAGCAGATCTGGAGACGGATTACTTTGCCTTTAAGGATATCAATCCTGTATTTGATTACTATACACCGGTTGTGATAGCAAACAATGATTTTCTGGAAGAGAAGCCAGATACGGCAAAGGCTTTTCTCCGGGCTTTGAAGCAGGGTTATGAGGATGCCATTGCAGACCCGGACGAAGCAGCATCTATTCTTCTGGAAGCTTCCCCGGAGCTGGATGAGGAACTGGTAAAAGCCAGTCAGGAGTATTTAAAGGACCAGTATAAAGCGGATGTAAAGCAGTGGGGATATATTGACCCTGCCAGATGGAATGCCTTTTACGGCTGGCTGAATGAAAACGGTTTGTCAGAGGCAGAGCTTCCGGAAAATGCCGGATTTTCCAATGACTATCTGCCGGAATAAAGGCAGTTTTCGGAGGAGGAGATATGGCGGAATTAAAGGTTTCAAATGTGAGCAAATCCTTTGACGGAGTGAAGATCCTGGAGGATATCAGCATAGAACTCCATGACCAGGAGCTGGTCAGCCTTTTAGGTGTCAGCGGCGGCGGCAAGACAACACTTTTCAATGTGATATCCGGTCTGGAAAAGCCGGAGACCGGGCATGTATATCTGGATGGCCGGGAGATCACAGGTTGTCCCGGAAATGTCAGCTATATGCTGCAGAAGGACATGCTTCTCCCGTACCGCACCATAGAGGACAATGTGGCTCTTCCCCTTCTCATAAAAGGGGAGAAGAAAAAGGCTGCCAGGGAAAAAGTACAGCCTTATTTTCAGGAATTCGGACTGGAAGGGACCCAGAAAAAGTATCCGGCCCAGCTCTCAGGGGGGATGCGCCAGAGGGCTGCCCTTTTAAGGACGTACCTGTTTTCACGGAAACTGGCCCTTTTGGATGAGCCCTTTTCAGCTCTTGATACATTGACCAAGAGTGCCATGCACAGGTGGTATCTGCAGGTGATGGAGCAGATCCATCTGTCCACGATCTTTATCACTCATGACATGGATGAGGCTATTTTATTGTCGGACAGGATTTATCTGCTCACAGGAAAACCGGGACGGATCACAGAGGAGATATGCATACAGGAACCGCGCCCAAGGCGCAGTGATTTCAATCTGACAGATGAATTTCTGAGTTATAAAAGGCAGATACTGGAGAAGCTGAATGGCAGCCAGGAGTCATAAAGGATATAAAAAAAGACCCGGGATACGGCTTGTACAGCCGCCCCGGGTTCTGTATATTATTCTGTTTTGTCTGAAGATTCAGCGGTGGTGTTCTCCATGGCTTTTTTTGCGTTTTCCATTCTTGCCTTCAGGTCCTCAGATACCTGTTCCACACTTTTTTCCACGGCTTCCTTCACGTTTTCGGCTGTTTCCGCAGCGCATTCCTTGGCAGTTCCGGCAGCGTCTTCTAAATCTTCCTTAACATCCTTGGCCGCCTCTTTGACATCCTCTTTGATATCATCCAGATCCATGTCGTCATCCTCGAAGATGTCCTCATCATCCAGATCATCCAGAATATCATCTGTGTGTTCTTTTACTTTATTTACCGTTTCCTCAACCGTTTTTTCCACTTTTTCTTTGAGCTTGCTTGCCACATTTTTGGCAGATGCAGCCGTTTCTTTTACATTGTCCTGAAAGTCGGCGAAATCTTCTTCCAGATCAGGATCTTCTTCTTTTTGTTTTTTCAAATAATAAAAAGCTGCACCGGCAGCCGCACCGATTACACTGAACCCCAATAATTTTTTTCCAAAGCTACCCATATTAATCCCTTTCCTTTCAAATGACTATTTTTAGTATTACCATTATAATACTTTTTAACAGAATATTGGAAGACCTAATTCATAAATTTTACATGAAATTTGCTAAAAAGTGTTGTTTTACATGAATTTTTCAATGATTTCCGCCACACCGCCCTGGTTGTTGTCACGCCGGGTAATATAATCCGCGTGTTTTTTTGCCTCCGGGGTGCCGTTTTTCATGCACACGGCAAAGCCTGCGGCATCCAGCATGGACAGGTCGTTTTCCGCGTCCCCTGCGCCTATGGTCTGCTCTATGGGCACATGCAGATACCGGCAGAGCCAGCGGATGGCAGCGCCTTTTGAAACACCCTCCATCACATGTTCCAGATAATATTCACTGGAGAAAAAGATGGAAACCTTTCCTTTGGCCCACGGAAGCATAGCGTCACGGTATGCCTCATGCTTTTTTCTGTCGTCCAGACAGGAGGTCAGCACCTTCACAGGCTCCTCCTTCAGATGCTCCAGAAGGTTCGGGTCCACCCGTACCTCCATCTGGGAAGACCAGTGGTACTGAGCCGCTTCCGGCCGGTCCTCAGGGGTGACCACATAATCTCCCTCATAGGTCTGGCAGTAGAGGTCAAAGCGGGCGGCCTGGTCAAAAATGTATTTTACGTAGGACAGAGGCATGGTGTTCTGATAGAGAATCTCCCCGCTGCAGCAGTCGTAAATCATGCCTCCGTTGTAGAGAATGGCATAGCATCCTTCCCGGTTCAGTCCAAGTCTGTCCACAAACTTTTTGGCGGAAAAATAGGAGCGGCCCGTGCAGAGCACCACAGCATTTCCGTTCTGAAGAGTACGCTTTACAGCAATGGAATTTTCTTCTGGAATCTGTTTTTCGTCGTTGAGCAGTGTGCCGTCCAGATCAGTAAAAAGTATTTTCATAGAGCACTCCTTTATTCTTTGTTGAGGGGTTACCTGGTGTTTATTATATCCCATATTTTCTGTTTTTCCAAGGGAACATAAGTTCCTGCGCGGGACGGGAAATATCCGGCTGAATATTCCAACGGGATTCTGGTAAAATAATATCAGATTTTGTAAAACACAGATGAAAAATTTGGCAAAAAATTATATTGCATGGAAGAGTGAGAGACGCTATACTTAAAAAAGCATGAATAGGAGGCAGGGAGCATAAATGAGAAAAATAATATTAGCCAGTGCTTCTCCCAGACGCAGGGAACTGCTGGAGCAGATTGGGGCTGTCTTTGAAGTCTGCCCGAGCAATGCGGAGGAAATTATGACGTCCAGTGTTCCCCGGGAAGTAGTACAGGAACTGTCCCGCTGTAAGGGAAGTGAAGTTTTTGAGAGGACATCCGGGGATGTGCTGGTGATCGGAGCAGACACTGTGGTGGCATTTCAGGATTCCATTCTGGGAAAACCGGCGGACGCAGCCATGGCCCGGGATATGCTTTTACGTCTCCAGGGCAATACCCATCAGGTATACACAGGCGTGACCCTTCTGTTACGGCAGGGCGGCACGGTAACGCAGAAGAGCTTTTATGAGAAGACAGAGGTCGTCTTTTATCCCATGACCGGGGAGGAGATTGACGCCTATGTGAGGACCGGGGAGCCTATGGACAAGGCGGGCGCCTATGGGATTCAGGGAAAATCCGCAGTCTTTGTGGAGAAGATAGATGGTGATTACAGCAATGTGGTCGGACTTCCCCTGGCAAGGCTCTATCAGGAATTAAAACAGATGGGAATAGA
Organism: Blautia sp. JLR.GB0024; assembly: GCF_037000545.1. NCBI lineage: Bacteria > Bacillati > Bacillota > Clostridia > Lachnospirales > Lachnospiraceae > Blautia > Blautia sp. JLR.GB0024. The sequence goes on from NZ_JBANBF010000001.1 coordinate 111,371, forward strand.
CATAAAGGAGTGGCATTCATGATTCGGGCATGTATATTTGATTTGGACGGAACGATCGCGGACACAGTGGAATCCATCGGTGTTGTGGGAAACAGGCTTCTTCGCCATTATGGGCTTCCCGAACAGCCGATTCAGGAGTATAATTATTATGCAGGGGACGGAGCCGATGAACTGGTAAAACGGATCTTAAAAGCCTCCAAAGGCACTGACAAGGTGGATTATGAGGAGGCGAGAGTGCTTTACAGGAAATGGTTCGAGGAGGACCCCTTTTACCATGTAAAGCCCTTTGAGGGTATTCCGGAACTGCTTCGGGGACTGAAGGAGGAGGGAATACGGATCGCTGTATTTTCCAATAAGCCTCATCACGCAGCAGTGGATGTTGTGAAGAAGATTTTCGGAGAGGGCCTGTTCGATGAAGTGCAGGGCCAGACCGCCCAAGTGCCGAGAAAGCCTTCGCCTGTGGGGGCGCTGGCCATTGCAGACAGGCTTGGCGTCACTCCGGAGGAATGTCTGTATCTGGGGGATACCAACACGGATATGGATACCGGAAAGGCAGCGGGTATGTTTACCGTAGGCGTTACATGGGGATTTCGCCCGAGAAGAGAGCTTGAGGAGCATGAGGCGAAAAAAATAGTGGACAGACCGGACGAGGTACTGGCATTTGCAAAGGAGAGAAACCATGCTGAAACTCATTGCCAGTGATTTGGACGGGACGCTTCTGCAGGGAACAAGGGAAATCTCCCGGGAAGCGGTTGCAATGATCAAAAAATTATCCGAAATGGGCATTTTATTTGCGGCAGCCAGCGGCAGGCAGTACCCCAATCTGCGAAGACTGTTTGAACCTGTGAAGGATGATATTGCATATATTTGTGAAAATGGCGCACTTGTGGTCTATCAGGGCAGAGTCCTACATAAAGATGTGTTTGACAGGACATTAGGAGATGAGATACTGGAAAGCATACTGGAGAAGGAAAGCGCGGAGGCACTGGTCTCCGGTGAGAGTACATGCTACATCCAGCCAAAGAAGCCCTCTTTTTATGACCATATCGCCAATTTTGTAAAAAATGATGTGACTCTGATGGATGATATTTTTCGTATAGAGGAGCCATACCTGAAGATATCGGTGTATGAGGAGGCGGGCGTGGAGAATATCTACCCCTACTGGAAAGAAAAATTCGGGGAGCGGGCCACAGTTGTCACCTCCGGATTCGCCTGGCTGGATATGATGCCGAAAGGCGCGGATAAAGGAAACGCCATGCAGATTCTGCAGCAGAGCCTGCAGATAAAGCCGGAGGAGTGCGCAGCCTTTGGCGACAACTATAACGACCTGGAGATGCTGTCAAAGGTAAAGTACAGTTATGCGGCAGGCGACGCGAAGGATGCAGTGAAAAAGGCGTGCAGAGCAGAAACAAAACGGGTGGAAACCGTTTTAAATAAAATAATTATTAAAGGAGGATATGCAGAATGAACGAATTCAGCGATGAATGCTTACTCACATTTTTACAGAATCAGGGGCAGCTTTTTGCCGAGCCGGTGGCGGAGACTGTGGAGGAGGCGGAAGCCTTCCTGGAGGACTGCATGGCAGTTGTAGTGGACTCTATTGAGGAAGTCCGGGATTATTTTGAGGAAAACGGGATGGATGTGGATGGAATGTCACTGGACGAGATTGAGGAGGCAAGTGAGGTTTTTGTGCTTCCGAACGGTCAGTATTTGATCGTGGAAGGCTGATAGAATCGGGGCAGAAAATTGAGGACTGCGTGCCGGCGAAAGTGTTTAAATGAATGCCGGCTGAAGTGGCATAGAAATGTAATGCAGATGGGTGTGGCCGAAAAAAGGTATGATGGGATATTGTGCCTTTTTTCGGCCTCTTCTGCTGCAAAAGAAAAAATCCTATTCAACTGGCCGGTAAAATATAAGAAAAACCACCTTCTTTTCCCACACGATTTTTCCGTGCCATTTGAGAAAGTGCAAAAAATCCAGAAAGTCCCGACATTTCCAGTGAGCCTGGCTTGGCCTATGAAAGATTACCTGCTATTCTGTTCCAATATCTTAGAATTATAGGTATTTCTGGAGATTCTGATCAGATTCTCTTCCTGCTTTACCTATATTTCAATCCGGGATTTTAAAATTATAGGTATTTCTTAAGTTTCTGACCAATTTTTCTTCCTGCTTTACCTATATTTCAATCCAAGATTTTAAAATTATAGGTATTTCTTAAGTTCCTGACCAATTTTTCTTCCTGCTTTACCTATATTTCAATCCGAGATTTTAAAATTATAGGTATTTCTTAAGTTCCTGACCAATTTTTCTTCCTGCTTTACCTATATTTCAATCTGAGATTTTAAAATTATAGGTATTTCTTAAGTTCCTGACCAATTTTTCTTCCTGCTTTACCTATATTTCAATCCGAGATTTTAAAATTATAGGTATCTCTTAAGTTCCTGGCTAAATTTTCTTTCTGTTTTACCTATTATTTCAATTTAACATCTTAAAATTATAGGCATTCCTTAATGTTCCGTAACAGTAAAGACAAGCTGAACCGTTGCTTTTGCTGCTATGAAACCGAAAGGCTGTAACGCCGGCATACCTTGTTCTTTTCGAAAAAATGTATTACAATAAGGAAAAAGTGCAGAAAAGAGGAATGAATATGGAAATAGATAAACTGGTGCAGTGTCAGAGAAAATTTTTCGATAAGGGATGTACCCTGACTTTGGCTTTCAGACTCCGGGCACTTGAACGGCTGGAGAAGAGTATAAAGAAGCATGAAGGGGAAATCCGGCATGCGCTGTATCAGGATTTGCATAAGTCTTCTTTTGAGTCTTATATGACAGAGGTGGGGATGGTTTTAAGTGAGCTGTCTTTTGTGAAGAGACACCTGAGATCGTGGATGAAGGATAAGACTGTCCACACACCACTGGCACAGTTTCCGGCAAGGAGTTTTGTGACGCATGAGCCTTATGGTGTGGTACTGGTCATGGCACCGTGGAATTATCCTTTTATGCTCTGTCTGGATCCTCTGATCGGGGCCATTGCTGCCGGGAACTGCTGCATTTTGAAACCTTCTGCTTACTCGGGGCATGTATCGGCTGTGATCGCGAAGATGATCCGCCAGGCATTTCCGCCGGAGTTTGTGTGTGTGGTGGAAGGCGGACGGGCGGAGAACCAGGAGCTTTTGGAGCAGCGGTTTGATTATATTTTTTTCACCGGAGGCGTGACAGTGGGCAGGCTGGTGATGGAAAAGGCGGCCCGTTATCTGACACCGGTGACCTTGGAACTGGGCGGCAAAAGCCCCTGTATTGTGGACAGGACAGCTAATCTGAAGATGGCGGCGAAACGACTGGTCTTCGGTAAATATTTGAACAGCGGACAGACCTGTGTGGCACCGGATTATCTGCTCGTGCAGGAAGGGGCCAAAGAAGAATTTCTGGTATATGTCAGACATTATATCAGGGAGATGTTCGGTGAGGCGCCTTTGAAAAACCCGGATTATCCCCGTATGATCAATGAGAAACATTACCATAGGGTCATGGGGCTTCTGAGAGATGAAAAGGTTGAGATCGGCGGTTATGGGGACGAAAAACGACTGCAGATTGCGCCTACGGTACTGACAGGCATCACGGAAAAATCGCCGGTCATGCAGGAAGAGATCTTCGGTCCTGTGCTTCCTGTGCTGACGTTTAAAGAGATACAGGAAGCGCTTCAGTTTGTAAAAGAGAGGGAAAAGCCATTGGCCCTCTACCTTTTTACCAGAGATAAGAAGACCGAACGGAAGGTTCTTGTGAATCTCTCCTTTGGCGGAGGCTGTATCAATGATACCATCATTCATCTGGCTACGCCGCATATGGGCTTCGGCGGTGTGGGCGGCAGCGGTATGGGAAGCTATCACGGAAGAGAAAGCTTTGATACTTTCAGCCATAAAAAAAGCGTGGTGAAGAAGTCAGACCTTATCGATCTGCCCATCCGTTATCAGCCTTACACGGAGGGGAAAGAGTGGCTGCTCCGCAGATTTTTATAAGGTTTCATACAGCGGCAGCAGTCCGCAGTAATTTCAGAAAGGGGAAACATAAGATGTCAAAAAGACCATCAGACAATGAATATTTCTGGAACAGGAGGTCCAGAGTTTACGATGACCAGGTATGGAAGGTCTATAAAAAAGCATATAAAAAGACAGTGAAACGTACACTGCCGTATCTGAATGAGGAGGCAAAGGTCCTGGATTTCGGATGCGGCACGGGCAACACCACCATTCCCATATCACAGAAGGTGAAGGAGATCGTGGCGATTGATACCTCAGAGGAGATGATGGAAAAAGCAGTGCAGAAGGCAGCACAGGAAGAGTGCCGGAACATTACCTTTTGTCATACGGACCTGATGAATTTCAGCGGTGAACCGGAAAGCTTTGATGTGGTCACCGCGTTCAATGTGCTGTTATACCTCTCAGACAGGGATGAAGTCCTGGAAAAAATATGGTCTCTTCTCAAGCCGGGCGGTGTGTTTATCTCTGCCACAGACTGCCTGGGCAGGAATTTTTCAAAGGATTCCGTGAAAAAGTTTTTGAAAAGCAAGCTGCATCTGATGCCCTATGTGGCTTTTGACACACCGATCGGTCTTATGAGAAAAATACAGAAAAAGGGATTCCTTGTGCTGGAAATCGTAAACCTGCACAGAAATCCGCCGAATATATTTATTGTGGCACAGAAAATAGACAACAGGGATTAAAGAATCTGAATTTATAATTTGTTTATAATCTTAATAAAAATTTGTTAGCACTCAATTAGATTGAGTGCTAATTTTCTCTTGACTTTTCTTTCCCCTGGTATTAATATTATTTTTAGCAGCAGAAAACCGGAGTAAGGTTTTTTGCAATAAAAAATAAAATCACACAGAAAAGGCAAAGGAGATGCATATCATGGCTAACAAGCGTGGTACCTTATCAATTAATAGCGACAATATTTTTCCGATCATCAAGAAATGGTTGTATTCTGACCATGACATTTTTTTCCGTGAGATGATTTCCAACGGATGTGATGCCATCACCAAACTGAAAAAACTGGAGGTTATGGGTGAGTATACATTCCCGGAAGGACATAAGAACAAGATTGAAGTGATCGTGAATCCGGAAGAGAAGACACTGAAGTTCATTGATACCGGTCTTGGTATGACTGCTGACGAGGTGGAAGAATACATCACTCAGATCGCATTTTCCGGTGCAACAGAGTTCCTGGAGAAATATAAGGACAAGACAAACGAAGACCAGATCATCGGACATTTCGGTCTGGGATTCTACTCCGCTTTCATGGTAGCGGACGAGGTTCATATCGATACACTTTCCTACAAGGAAGATGCCGTACCGGTACACTGGGAATGTGACGGCGGCACGGAATATGAGATCGGTGAGGGAAATCGTACCAAAGTCGGTACAGAGATCACCCTGTTCCTCAATGAGGACGCTCTGGAGTTTGCCAATGAATACCGTGCAAGGGAAATCATTGAAAAATACTGTTCCTTCATGCCTGTTGAAATTTTCCTGTCAAAAGCTAACGCAGAGCAGGAATATGAGACCATCGACGAGGCTGATTTAAGAGATGACGACGTGGTGGTTGAGCACATCCACGAGGAGGCCAAGACAGAGGAAAAGGAAAACGAGAACGGCGAGAAAGAGATCGTTGAGGTATCTCCTGCCCGGGATAAAGTTAAGATCAATAAGCGCCCGGTATCTCTCAGTGATACCCATCCGCTTTGGACAAAACATCCCAATGAGTGCACCGATGAGGAGTATAAGGACTTCTACAGGAAAGTATTCATGGATTACAAGGAGCCGCTGTTCTGGATCCACCTGAATATGGATTACCCCTTCAATCTGAAAGGTATTTTGTACTTCCCGAAGATCAATATGGAGTACGAATCCATTGAGGGAACCATCAAACTGTACAACAACCAGGTATTCATTGCGGATAATATCAAAGAAGTCATTCCTGAGTTTCTGATGCTGTTAAAGGGTGTCATCGACTGCCCGGATCTGCCTCTGAACGTATCCAGAAGTGCGCTGCAGAATGACGGATTTGTAAAGAAAATCTCTGATTATATCAGCAAAAAAGTGGCTGACAAACTGTCCGGCATGTGCAAGACAGACAGAGAAAACTATGAAAAATACTGGGATGATATCAGCCCGTTCATCAAATTCGGCTGCTTAAAAGACACCAAGTTCTCTGAGAGAATGATGGACTACATCCTGTACAAGAATATTGACGGCAAATATCTGACTCTGGAAGACTGCATCAAAGAGAATGAAAAACCGGAAGATGCAAAAGAGGCAGAAGAGACCACGGTTGAGGAGACAAAAGAAGAAGGCGCTGAGGGAGACAAGAAAGACGAAGAGGAAAAAGAGCCTGAGAAGACCAATGTTTACTATGTGACCGACGAGGTACAGCAGAGCCAGTACATTAATATGTTCAGGGAACAGGGTCAGGATGCTGTTATCATGAAGCACAATATTGACTCTCCGTTTATCTCCCATGTAGAGCAGCTTAAGGAGAATGTAAGATTCCTGCGCATTGATGCGGATATAAATGAATCCGTAAAAGAGGAGGACGCGGCAGCACTTGAGGAGGAGACAAAGACACTCTCCGAGCTGTTCAAGAAAGTGCTGAATAAAGAGAACCTGACAGTTAAGGTGGAGAAACTGAAAAATGAGAACGTTTCTTCCATGATGACCGTTTCAGAGGAAAGCCGCCGTATGCAGGAAATGATGAAGATGTATAACATGTACGGCATGGACCCGTCCATGTTCGGCGGACAGGAGACACTGATACTGAATGCCAACAACAAGCTGGTACAGTATGTTCTGGAGAACGGGGACACAGACAATACAAAAGTCATCTGCGAGCAGCTCTATGACTTGGCTGTGCTGAGCCACAGACAGCTCACTCCGGAGGAGATGACAAAATTTGTGGCACGCAGCAATGAGATCATGATGATGCTTGCCAAATAAAAGAATCGCAGCAATTTAACAGACAGTGCAGACGGAAGAGAGAGTATTCTTTTCCGTCTGTATTTTTTTGCACTGGAAAAGGGCCGCAAACGGCCGCGCTTCGGCGCGAGAGTCCGGCAAGCCGGACTCTTTGTTCCATTGGAAGAGGGCCGCAGATGACTGCACTTTTATGCGGGAATCAGGAATTCTCGGCAGGCAGCCTCGAGATACCTGAAAGGATGCAAAGAAAACTTGGCAAAAGGTATTGACAAGAAAACTTGGCATGATATACTGAGAGTGACAAGAAAACTTGGCAGAGAGAGGAAGGTATCATAATGGAGAAAGAAGAAGTTCTGGAGAGAGTACAGAAGAGCAGAAAAGGGTCTATGGATGAGTGGGAGCTGCAGGTCTCCCAGAAAGGGTTTACTTTGGCACTCATGGTCATTCTTCTGGTATCACTGGCGCTGATGATCACAAAGATCGTGGCAGGACAGCCATGGAGTGACGTGTACTGCATCTTTTTTACAGGTATGGGAATCTCCCGTCTGTATAATGGGGTGAAGCTGCATAAAAAAGGAGAGTTGTTTTTAGGTATTCTTTCCCTGCTCACCGCGGCGGCACTGTTTATCGGCTATATCAGTGAAATTATATAGAAAACAGGTGTGCGGATGGAAGAGAATCTGATTTTAAGAAACCGTTTAAAGGAAGCCAGGGCAGAGAAAAAGCTGTCCCAGAACCAACTGGCAGAGATGGTGGGGGTGTCCAGAAACACCATCAGTTCCATTGAGACGGGACAGTTTAACCCAACAGCAAAGTTGGCGCTGATATTATGTATTGCCCTTGATAAGAAATTCGAGGATTTGTTTTATTTTTGATAAAGGAGAAAAACCATGCCCCATATATTACTGCTTGAGGATGATGAGACCATTGCCTTCGGAATCCGGTGCGCAATGGAGAAGGAGGGAAGCACCACGGTCTGGTGCAGGACATTAAAGGAGGCAGAAGCCCGTCTGGACGGAAGAGTGGAGTTAGTGCTTCTGGACCTGAACCTGCCGGATGGCAGCGGATTTGCTTTCTGCAGTCAGGTTAAGGCCTTTGATGAAACCCTTCCTGTGATCTTCCTGACTGTGCGCGATGACGAGAAGGATATTGTGAAAGGGCTGGATATGGGAGCGGATGACTATATTGTGAAGCCGTTTCTGCTGTCTGTTCTCTTATCCAGAGTTCGGGCTGTCTTAAGAAGGAGCACCAGGGCAGCGGAGAAGGGAAAACTTACCTGTGGTGACATTTCCATGGATACGGAGAAGATGAAAGCTTATCTGGGGACAGAGGAAGTGGTTCTCACAGCCGGTGAGCTGCGCCTGCTGCGTGTGCTTATGGAAAATAAAAACCAGGCGATCACCAGGAACCGTCTGCTGGAACTTCTGTGGGATGCGGATGGAAATTTTGTCAATGACAATACCCTTACGGTCACCATGAAACGCCTTCGGGAGAAAATGAATAACCCAAAACAGATTCAGACCCTTCGGGGGATTGGCTATCGGATGGAGGAGACAGGGGAGAATGGATAGAAGAGAAAAAAAGAGAACCGTACCGGCAGTGCTGGCCGCGGCAGTCTGCCTGGGACTGCTTCTTGGAACGGTCTTCGCGGCGGTTTCCTCCGGTATGCAGAGAAAGACTGTGGAACAGATTATGTCCTGCACTATAAAGGAGGAGCCGGAGCTTGCCGGCAAAGTGACGGCTATATTAAAGGAAAGCAGTACCGCCTCCGTATCCCGGGAGGGCAGGGAGTGGCTGGACAGATACGGATACACGGCTGCTTATTACAGAAGAGGTCTGCTTCCGGTGTATCTGGGGATTTCTTGTCTGTGCTTTCTGGGGATCTTCGCAGTCTGGTTATGCTGGTATAAAAGGTCGGAGAAGGGGAAAGGGCAGCGTATTGAGGAGCTCACCGCATATCTGGAGGATGTAAACCAGGGCCGTGAGACCGTGTTGTCCCGCAGGGAAGATGAATTTTCCATACTGGAGGATGAGATATATAAGACTGTCCGGGAACTTCGCAGGACCAAGGAAGAGGCCTGTCAGGAGCGGCAGAACCTGGCGGATAATCTGGCGGATATTGCCCACCAGTTAAAGACACCCATTACCTCCATGTCCTTGATGGTACAGCTTCTGCAGCAGGAAGGGGAGATACAGGGGACAAAGGTGTATCTGGACCGGCTGGAGGATCAGATTTTTCGGATGGAGTATCTGGTTGCCAGCCTTCTCACCCTGTCCAGACTGGATGCGGGAACACTGGAACTGGAGCAGGAAAACCTGGATGCTGCGTCCGTCATCATTGAAGCCTGTGAGCCGCTGGAGCCGCAGATCAGAGCGCGGGAACAGACGCTCAGCATTCCACAGCAGATACAGGCCTGTTTTAAGGGGGACAGACACTGGACAGCCGAAGCTCTGTCCAATCTGATTAAGAACTGCAGTGAGCACGCAGAAGAGGGCGGGAGCATCACAATAAAATACCACCAGAACCCCCTCTATACGGAGATTCTGGTGGCAGATAACGGCCCGGGATTTGATGAGGAGGATATCCCCCATCTTTTCCAGCGGTTCTACCGGGGGAAAAACGCCGGCAGGGACAGCATCGGCATTGGCCTTGCGCTGTCAAAATCCCTGATCGAGCGCCAGAACGGAACTTTGCGGGCGGACAACGGGCAGGACGGAGGCGCCTGTTTTACCGTGCGGTTCTATACAGATTCCCGTTAGAACGTCTCATCCTTCAGCGCGTCGATGATATTTTCCTTCAGTAATTTTCTGCTGCCCAGAGCGTATGTGCCCAGCATGACAACCAGCAGCAGGACCGTGTAAGCAAGAATCTTTAAAAACGGCGCGTGCGCCAGATAGATGCTGACAGGAAGCCCGGATACGTTCAGGAAGAAGGCTACAAAGAGCACCTGCACGGGAAGGCTTACAAGAATCGGTGTCAGACCGAAAAGCAAAGCCTCCAGTGACAGGATACGGGACAGGGCCCGCGGGGAAAGCCCTACGGAGCGCAGGGTGGAAAGCTCCCTTCTGCGGCTTTTTAAGGTCCCGGATACCGTTGCCCACACATTGGACAGGCCAATGACAGCCATCAGGCCGGAAATGAAGAAGATAACAGCACTGTACATCTTATTGGCATCCCGGTCAAGTTTCTCTTCCTCCAGAATGTCGGAGATATAATAGTCACCGGAACCATAATACTTGTTACTGAACGCTTCCATATTCTTACGGATTCCCTCAATATGCTTTCTGCTGTCAGCGTAGAAAAGGCCAATGGCGTGATAGGAACCAAGCCGCCGTTTTTCCCTGCAGTTTTCAGCCAGGGCATCCATGGAGCTCATGGGCACAAACTGGATCAGGGTATATCCCGGAAATTCTACGCCGGGAAGGGGCGTTTTGTCTGTAATATGTCCGGCTTTTATACGGAAAGTGGATTCGCCCTCCTCCTCATCCAGGATCTTATCGGATAAGGTCAGGGTATCTCCCTCCTGAAGTTTCAGAAAATCTATGTCCTCTGTGTGGGAGGGCTTTCCGTTTATCTTGTCAGCAGTCCGGTTGTACACAATAGCACGTGGGTCCGCAGTGTCAAAATAAGGTGCCGGGTCAATGCCAAGCAGAGAGCAGTATGCACGGAAAGACGCATCATCCAGTCCCATAATGTAACTTTGGATCCGGTACTGCCCGTCTCTTTTGATGGGATAATATTTTCCTGCATCTGTTACAGCTTCCATGCCTCCTGCGCGCTTCAGTTCCTCGGACTCCATGTCTGCGGTCATCCACAGGGCGGATTTTAAGGAAGAATAAAAGACAGCGTCCTTTACATGGGGAAGCTTTTTTAAGTCATAGAGTATCTCCTGTTCCGGAGCCTGCCCGTTATCCAGGTAATATTCAATATGGGCTTTTGAAGCCTCATCCTTTTGGACGGCTGCGTCCGTTTGGGCGCTCCTTAAGGCATTCAGATGCCAGAAGCAGGCCAGCAGAAGAAAAGACAGAGTCAGGGAAATCGTGGCTGTCCGGTAGGATCTCTTCCGGGCGGAAAGTGCACTGGATGCCATCTCCCCCTCAATACCGAAGAACCGGGACAGAAGATGCCTGGAACGTGTCTTTTTTATATTTCCCATACCACCCTGCCGTATGGCTTCTATAGGCGTGAGGCGTGCGATCCGTTTGGCGGGTATTCCGGCTGAAAACCAGACCGTCAGGAAGGTGAGGAGCACAGCGGGCAGTATGCTCAAAAGCCCGTAGGAGAAAATTACCTTCATCCCCTCCTGGCGTGCGGAGTTGTTAATGGAGTTAATATACCGGATGAGCCGGCTGTCCAGAAACCATCCGGTAGCAAGGCCGGCCGGCAGAGGCAGAAGCATGAGGAGCAGGCCCTCCCAGATGACGGACCGCCGAATCTGACGGGGCGAGGCGCCGATGCTTGCCAGAACGCCCAACTGGGTGATCCGGGAATTGGCGGACAGGGAAAAGGCGTTGTGTATGATGAGGATAAAAAGGCCCACAACCAGTGCTGCCAGAAACAGATACATCAGGGGATAGGCCAGCATCTGCATGGCACTGTCAAAACTAAGCTGTCCTTTGGGAAACACAAAGTGCTGTGACAGATAGTCGGCATTGTATTTCAGGTTATAATTTCCGTATTCATCTGTTTCCCATCCGATCAGTTCCGCTATCTTGGGAAGGTCCCTGTAGGTGTCGTGTATGGAATGAAAGCGCAGATAGACTGTGACGGACTCCTCCGGTTTTATCTCTTCCTCCTCCATATAACCCATAGCATAATACATAGGGACCGTGGATGCTGTTGTGACATCCAGTATGCCCACGATCGTAAAGGTGCGTTCCCCTTTTTGGGAAAAACTCTCCCCGCTGCGAAGCGGCTCTGTGGCTTCCAGAACTGTACCGTCCTTTACCCGATCCCCGATGGGAAGCGTTATTCTATCCCCGACTTTGAGCTGGGGATTGTTCTCAAAATACTGTTTTGAGATGACAATCTCATCGGACGCTCTGGGAATGCGGCCTTCGGTCAGCTCATTTTTATCAGACATATGCTCCCAGTATGGGGCATTGGCACAGCGGAAGGACAGATATTCTCTTCTGGGGTCCTCGATCTTCGCCGTGATAAATTCGCCTTTTATCAACAGGGATTCCACCGTGGAGTAATCCCTGATCAGAGGCAGATCCCGGCCGAAGGTCTCCCCGAACAGTTCCCCATGCCAGTCACCGGATTTGTACACGGTGAGGGTGATGGTGTCCTTCCACATGGTCTCCAAAAAGCCGCAGAGGGAGGCCAGGAAGGTGCTGGTCAGATAAAGGGCAATCATAATGGCACAGCTTGTGCGCTTGTTCTGACGGATAAAATCCAGGGTATATTCTCTCAGAATCTTCATGATGGGTTCACCTGGTCTTTGATTACCCTGCCGTCCTCCATGGTCAGGATTCGGTCAGCCTCCAGTGCCAGCTTTTCATCGTGTGTGATCAGAAGAACGGTCTGTCCGAACCTGCGGTGTGACAGCTTCAGAAGATCCATGGTCTCCCGGGAATTTTTCCGGTCTAAGTTGCCGGTGGGTTCATCTGCCAGCAAAATGGCAGGGCGGCAAATCAGGCTTCTGGCAATGGCAGCCCGCTGCTGCTGTCCCCCGGAGAGTTCTCCGGGAAGGTGTTCCAGCCGGTCGGTAAGACCCAGAGTCGTGACGATCTGGTCAAATCTTTCCCGGTCAGGCCTGCGTCCGTCCAGAAGAACAGGCAGAAGTATATTTTTCCGGATGGTGAGAGTGGGAATCAGATTATAAAACTGATAGATCAGACCGACTTTCCGGCGCCTGAAGGCGGCGAGTGCCTCCTCATTCAGGGTGGAAATGTCTGTGTCCTCAATACGGATCTCGCCTTCTGTAGGGCGGTCCACGCCTCCAAGAAGATGCAGAAGCGTGGATTTTCCGGAACCGGAAGCGCCTACAATGGCTACGAATTCTCCGCTTTCCACGGAGAGAGTGACATGATCCAGGGCAGTGACCGCGTTTGGCCCTGCGCCGTAAATTTTCGTCAGATTTTTACAAGATAGTATTTCCATAGTTGTGTATCCTCCTTATGGAAACACAGTATAGCAGGGGAAAATGACATTACAGTGACAATTTGTCATCAAGTCCGTTTTTAAACAGTGTCATCATCTCCCTGGTGAGGCTGATTTCGTATGCATCATCAGGTATCTGGGAACGCTCGTGCCATTCTGCCAGGGCCAGCTCCTCCTCGTCCAGCCGGATGGTGTCGTCACCGTCTAAATCACAGAAGAAGCCGAAGAGCAGAGTATCACTGAAAGACCATGGCTGGCTTTTGTAAAAGCGGATATTTTTGACCTTTAAGCCTACCTCCTCCATAACTTCTCGTCTCACCGTGTCTTCTATAGGCTCTCCAATCTCCGCAAATCCGGCAATAAGGGCATAGTTGGTAAATTCACGTCCTGCGTATTTGGAGAGCAGCAGCTTATCCCCGTTTCTCACGGCAACAATGACCGCGGGGGAGAGCTTTGGATACTCCATAGTTTGGCAGTGGGGGCAGTACATCATACGTTCTTTTTTATCCGGCTTCATCTTACGGCCGCAGGATCCGCAGAAGCGGCGCCCTTTATACCATTTGTAGAGCTGGTGTCCGGTAATACCTGCAAAGATAAGATGACGGGGGCTTAAGGTGCGCAGGCTGTCGGTCTTTTCAAAGGTATAGTCCGGCATCTCCTCAAAGGGGAGCCGGGATATAAGGTAATATGCAGTCTCATCTATGGTGAAAAGATATGTCCACATGTCTCTGACAGCCGGATATACGGCTTCCGCCTCTGCATAAGTGGGAAATGCGATCTCTCCGTCTGTGACATTCATGAATATCCGGTCTTTATCGTAACAGAGCAGCACACTGTTCTTTTGAGGATGGTGGGGCAGATATTCGTTGTGGTAAATATGCGGTGCAATATCCTGTATCATAATTCTTCTCCTGTCACTCTTTTATCATATATAAAAACGCCGAATCCCATTCCGGCCATGTGTCCTTCCATTAACCAGGAGCGGTAAGCTCTCTGGAGTCCTGTGTTACCAGGAAGCTTGTCAGCCGGTTTTTTGTAGTCCTCATAAAAGATTCTCCACAGATCCCCGTTGTTATACTCCTCTCTGAAAATGTCATAATCCTGCATAAATCCCAGAATATTGGAAGTTTTCGGAAGGAACAGCCTGTGTTCCGGAAAGAGCATCCAGGATTCGCACAGGAACACAATGGGCCTGTCCTTGAAGGAATCACGGAAGAAGTCTGCGGCCATGGCGTAGGACTTCATGTATTCTTCCCTTTTTAAGGGGCCGCAGGACGGGATGTGCACGTTGATGACAAGGTCGCCGGGATGTAGGGATACGCCGTCTTTTTCGTAGGTTTCCCGAAAGGGCACCAGCTCATACTGGAAACGCCCAAGCGCAAAACGTCTGACCTCAAACCACCAGATCTGCCACTGCGCTACGCTGGTGCCCCATATGCCGAACATTTTTCTGCATTCCAGAAGCTTCCAGTGCAGGTCCATCATGGAGGCACGGAAGATTTCCGGCGCAATGCCGCGTTCTTCGTAGATTTTCCTGGTTTTGCGTGACAGGATAATATAGAAGAGCATGTGGAGGGTATATGTGTGGATGCCGCAGCGCGGGGAGACATCCTTTAATTCCTCCAGGATTTTTTCGTAGTCCATATGGATGTTTTCACTGTATGTCCGGTCAGCAGCAGTGAGTATACGGAGAACTTCCCGATTTTTAAAAACCTGATCCAGGGACTGCGCAAGAGAGGCGGCAGCTTCCCGGGGGTAATCCATCTCGCGGGCAAACAGGGTCAGATTTTCCATCCATTCCTGTTTGAAGTCATTTTTTTCATAATTTTGCATACTTTTCCTTCTTTCACATAAACTATTATCAATATAAAATCAGACAAGCAGCACAGGAATCTGCTGCTGCTTGAAAAATTTGGTCACCATTTCATCCCACACCCGGTCCAGGGACTTGTCCATGGTAAAGGTTCTCAGGGATGTACCTGTTGTGCAGGTCACATGACTGCCGTCGTACTGCAGGTTCAGATACAGGCCGAAGACATCTGCCGGTGTCTGGGAAAGTCCGCTTCCCACAAGCAGTTTTTCCACATTCTGCCGGGAGAGCTGAAATACAATTTTAAAGTGCAGCGGGGTATGTTTTCCTTTCATGATGGAGAAGCAGAAGGGTTTTATTTCCTTCCACGTTGAGAAGGTGCGCTCTGTCCGGGCGAGCATTTCCGCCTGTTCTGAATCAAAGAACTCCTTGTGGAGGGAACCGTCAATATGGTAAGTGACAAAGGTGGTCACATTGGCCTCACACAGCCAGAAGGCATCGAAGTCGGTTCCGATAAGCAGACGGGACATAAAGTCTTTTACATCCTGTACCTGTAAAGCTATCATGATATTATTTCCTCTTCCTGTCATTAGTCTAATGAATAGTATATACGAAAAACGGGAAAAATCAAAGTACTTTCATGAAAAAAGCCCTTTTCAACAGCATGGTTTTGTGTTATCATAAAACATAGTATTAAAAACTACATATAAGAGGTTGCAAGATGAGATATAAAATAGTAATAGACAGCTGCGGAGAATTAATAGAACGTTGGAAAGAAGACCCGGCCATTGAACGGGCATCCCTGACCCTTACTGTCGACGAAGAAGATATTGTGGATGATGAGAGCTTTGATCAGGCATATTTCTTAAAAAGAGTGGCAGAATCACCGAACTGTCCCAAATCCTCATGTCCCTCCCCGGAGAGATATATGGAAGCCTATGACTGTGAGGCAGACCATGTGTATGCAGTGACGCTTTCCTCAGAACTGAGCGGCTCCTATAACAGTGCCGTACTCGGCAGAAATCTGCTTTTGGAGAGCAGTCCTGAGAAAAAAATCCATGTATTCAATTCCCGCTCAGCTTCTGTGGGCGAGACCCTGATCGCTCTGAAGATTGAAGAGTGTGAGAGTAAAAATATGGAATTTGAGGATATTGTCCGGGAGGTAGAGGCTTATATTGAGAGCCAGAACACCTATTTTGTGCTGGAGAGCCTTGAAACTCTGCGAAAGAACGGACGATTAAGTAATCTGAAGGCATTTGTGGCCACGGCCCTGAAGATCAAGCCTGTCATGGGAGCGACCCCGGAGGGCACGATCATACAGCTTGACCAGGCAAGAGGCATCAACAAGGCCCTTATGAAAATGGTGGATTATATTGTGGAGCGCTCAGAGAACAGTGCGGACAGAATACTGGGCATCTCACACTGCAACTGCCGGGAGCGGGCGGAGATCGTGAAGGACGCCATTGTAAAACGGATTCCGGTAAAGGATGTAGTTCTTTTAGATACCGCAGGCGTCAGCAGTATGTATGCCAATGACGGCGGAATCATTGTGGTGATTTAACCCCAAGGGGATAGGCGGAAACGGAAGGAGATGAGCCGTTTCCGCCTTTCTATTTGCTCTTTTTGCCGCAGCACCTGCGGACAGCGGAAAAAAACACCCGGTCAAAGAAAAATACATTTTGACCGGGCTGTCTTTTTATAGTAGGATAAGTATATATCATATTCAGCGGAGCTGAATATGTATGAGAAAAATGTGACAGAAGAAGGTAAACGTATTATGGGAGGACAACTGAAGAAATTATTCGCCCCTGTGGATATGACAGAGGGCAGACCGTGGGAGAAGATCGTGGCTTTTACTGTGCCGCTTGTTATCGGTAATATCGCGCAGCAGCTCTACAACACGGTGGACAGTATTATTGTGGGACGGTATGTGGGAGACAATGCCCTGGCAGCGGTGGGCAGTGCCGGACCGATCTTAAACCTGCTGCTTGTTTTATTTATCGGTATTTCCGTGGGAAGCAGTGTTATGGTTTCCCAGTATTTCGGGGCAAAGGAGAGGGAGGAACTCTCCGGCACCATAGGAAGCTGTATCACCCTGACCGCCATTGCCTCAGTCATTATCATGGCGCTGGCACCCTTTGTGATCATGCCTATGCTGGAGCTTCTGCATACGCCGGATACGATCATTGACTGGTGTAATTCCTATCTGAGAATTTTGTTCATCGGCATTGCAGGTGTGGCTTACTACAATATTCTGAGCGGAATCCTCAGGGGTCTGGGAGATTCCGTATCGGCCCTTATATATCTGCTTGTGGCGACGGTGCTGAATATTATCCTGGATCTGTGGTTTGTAGCCGGCCTGGGCCTGGGCGTGCCGGGGGTTGCCCTTGCCACGGCCATTGCGCAGGCAGTATCGGCAGTCCTCTGCATGTGGAAACTGACCCGCATGAAGGATGTCTTTGATTTCAGACTCCACTATCTGAAGATGAAAAAGAACCATGCCGTGAATATTATCCGTCTGGGACTTCCCTCCGGGCTTACCCAGGCTATTTTTTCCATGGCCATGGTCATTGTGCAGTCCCTTACCAACAGCTTCGGGGAAATGCTCATAGCAGCCAATGTGATCGTTATGCGTGTGGACGGCTTTGCCATGATGCCGAACTTTTCCTTCGGCACCACCATGACCACTTATGCGGGTCAGAATGTGGGGGCAAACAGCTACGACCGGGTGGAACAGGGAGCCAGACAGGGCACCATGATCGCGGCAGGCACATCCGCTGTGATCACGGTCCTCATCCTGCTGTTCGGCAGGAATCTGATGGGTATCTTTACCGGCACCTCTGAGCTTGTGGATCTGAGTATGCGCATGATGTGCATACTGGCAGTGGGATACATAGCCATGGCTGTGACCCAGAGTCTTTCCGGAGTCATGAGGGGAGCAGGTGATACCATGACGCCTATGTGGATCTCCATCATTACCACAGTCCTGATTCGTGTGCCTCTGGCTTACGGGATATCCTGGGCCACCAGAACACCGGAACTTCCCAACGGCCGCAGTGAGTGTATCTTTATCTCTCTCTTGGTATCCTGGGTACTGGGTGCCATTGTCACCTGGTTTTTCTACAGGAGAGGAAAGTGGAAAACAAAAGCGCTTGCAGCAGCAGAAAAGTAGGAATATAAAAGCCGGTTAAGCCGGCTTTTATGAAATAAAAAAGTGAAGAGGAGAATGATTATGGAATTTACGAAGGAAAAATCAAAAATCGCCTATTACAATGAAGAGGGGAAAATACTGGCAGAAGTCACATTTCCCGCTGTAAACAAAAACACGGTGAATATCAACCATACCTTTGTAGATGAATCTCTGCGCGGACAGGGGATTGCGGGAAAGCTTATGCAGGCAGCGGCACAGTATCTGGATGAGAGCGGAAAAAAAGTGCTTCCCACATGTTCTTATGCTGTGGGCTGGTTTGCAAAACATCCGGAATATAGTCATCTTCTGCTTGACGGCAGTGAAGAATAAGAAGTCTGAAAAGGGGAAAGCAGCAAAATGATAAAACAGAATCTTCATGAAAACTGGGAAATGCATACCGCGGGGTGGGACGACTGGCAGCCGGCACAGGTACCCGGAACCGTATACACGGATCTTTTGAGAAACGGCAATATGGAGGATCCATTTTGGAAGGACAATGAGAATAAAGCTCTGGCACTGATGGAAAACGACTATGAATATGAGACCATATTCGCCTGTGGGACGGACCTTCTCTCCTGTGACAGCGTTTTGCTGCGCTTTGAGGGGCTGGATACCATTGCGGACATCTATGTGAATCATGAATATATAGGCAGAACAGACAATATGCACCGGACCTGGGAATTTTCCGTGCGGCATCTTCTCCATGAAAAGGGAAACTCCCTGCGGATACTTTTCCACTCACCGCTTGCGTACATCAGGGAAAAATTCGCGGAGGCGCCCACAAGAGGGTCTGAGGACGCCATGGACGGTTTTGTGCACATCCGGAAAGCGCACTGTATGTTCGGCTGGGACTGGGGTGCTCATCTGCCGGATGCAGGTATCTTCCGCCCGGTATCCCTTCTGGGGATACAGAAAGCCTGCCTTGACAGTGTGTATCTGCGCCAGGAGCACCGGGCAGGATATGTCAGACTGAAGCCTCAGGTGCATGTAAGGATCGTGAAGGACCGGGTGGCAGGAGACCCCATGGAACTCCACGGACAGGATTCCTGCTGTTCCTACCGGATCACCATAGAGGATCCCGATAAGGCAAAACGTGTCTTTGACGGCTCCCCGGAGGAGATCGTTATTGAAGATCCCAGACTCTGGTGGCCCAACGGCCTTGGGGAACAGCCCTTGTATACCGTCAAGACAGAGCTTATGTGCGGGGATACGGCAGTGGATGAAAAGATACAGCGCATCGGTCTTCGCACCATGACCATGCATGTGGAGAAGGACGCATACGGGGAGAGCTTTGCCCATGAGGTTAACGGGGTACAGGTATTTGCCATGGGCGCTGACTATATCCCCGAGGACCACCTGCTGGGCAGGACTACCCCGGCAAAGACCAGAAAACTGCTTAAGGACTGCAGGGCAGCCAATTTCAATGCCGTTCGTGTGTGGGGCGGCGGGTATTATCCTGAGGACTGGTTCTACGATATCTGCGATGAACTGGGTCTTATGGTATGGCAGGACTTTATGTTCGCCTGTGCGGTCTATGATCTGACGCCTGCCTTTGAGGAGAATATGAGAAAAGAGCTGGCTGACAACATAAAACGGATCCGCCATCACGCTTCCTTAGGTCTGTGGTGCGGCAACAATGAGATGGAGATGTTTGTAAAGGAGGGAAACTGGGTATCAAAGCACTCTGAGGTGAGGGATTATCTGCTCATGTATGAGAGAGTGATCCCGGAGGTGCTGAGGGAGTATGACCCTGTGACCTTTTACTGGCCGGCAAGCCCTTCCTCCGGCGGTTCCTTTGACGAACCGAATGATCCGGACAGAGGTGATGTGCATTACTGGGATGTATGGCACGGAAACAAGCCCTTCTCGGATTACAGAAATTATTTCTTCCGCTATGCGTCAGAATTCGGATTCCAGTCTTTTCCCTGCCTGAGCACAGTCAAGACATTTACGGATGATCCGGATGACTTTAATATTTTTTCCTATGTGATGGAAAAGCACCAGAGAAATGCAGGCGCCAACGGTAAGATCATGAATTACATGCAGCAGACATTCCGTTATCCCTCCTCTTTTGAAACCGTGCTCTACGCTTCACAGCTTCTCCAGGCGGAGGCCATCCGCTACGGCGTGGAACATTTCAGGAGAAACAGGGGAAGATGCATGGGAGCCATTTACTGGCAGCTCAATGACTGCTGGCCTGTGGCCTCCTGGTCCTCCATTGACTACACCGGACGGTGGAAGGCGCTGCATTATTACGCAAAACGTTTCTTCGCCCCCATTATGGTGTCCTGCCAGGAGGAGGGCTGGCTGACACAGAAGCCGGATATGAACCGGGAGCATTTTGAGTTTGAAAAGTCCATCCGTCTCAATGTGACAAATGAGACAAGAAAGGAACAGCAGGTCCTGGTCAGATGGGCGGTGCGGAACCGGAGGGCAGAGATTTTTTCCTCCCATGAAGAACTTGTCAGTGTTCCGGCTATGTCCAGTGTCTGGCTGGACAAAGTGGAATTCCCGCATATCCAGATCTTTGACAGATATGTAAGTTATGAGATTGTGCAGAACGGGGAAATCCTGTCCGAGGGGACTGTCATCTTCTCCCTTCCCAAGTATTTTGCCTATGCAGACCCCGGGCTTTCCTGCAGAGTGGAAGGGGATGAGATCGTCGTTCTGGCACAGGCTTATGCAAAGAGCGTGGAGATACAAAATAAAGCGGAAGACCTGCTCCTGTCAGACAACTACTTTGACATGAACGCAGGGGAGAAGCGCGTCAGGATCCTGGGCGGGGAACCAAAAGACCTGCGCCTGAGAAGTGTGTATGATATTCGGTAAATGGAGGACAAAGGATGGAGCTCTGGGATATATGTGACAGCAAAGGGATTCCTACAGGGAGAGTCATGGAAAAGGGAAAAGAACTGGGTGACGGCGAGTACCACGTGGCGGTGGAGGCCTGGATCGTGAACACAGAGGGGGAATTTCTGATCCAGAAGAGAAGCAGCAGATGTGTCCACTATCCCAATGTCTGGTCCCTGACCGCCGGCAGGATACAGGCCGGCGAGGACGCCAAAGAAGGGTGTATCAGAGAAGTGCAGGAGGAGATCGGGCTGGCCCTGGATAGGGAGGAACTGATCCATCTGGCACATATTAACCGGGAAGACGGAAGTCATATGATCTGGGAAGTTTTCCTTGCCCGCCGGGATATCCCTGTCTCAAAGCTTACCCTGGACCCGGAGGAAGTGGCGGAGGCCAGGTGGGTGACCGGGGAGGAGCTGGAGCGCATGATACGGACAGAGGAGATTTTTACCTACCCGGAGATTCTGTACTTCCTTCACCTGATCATCGAAAAGTACCTGTAAGAAACGAAGAGAGGACAGGAATCATGTGGAACAAAAGATTTTTAGACCAGATGACAGAATTTATTTTTGTGGAACAGGAGCCAAAGCCGGCGGATATTATCTTTGTCCCCGGCAGCGGATTTCCCCAGATCGCGGAGAAGGCGGCCAGTCTCTACAGAGAAGGATTTTCTGAGCTTGTGCTGCCGTCTGGAAAATACAGTATACTGCGCGGCAGATTCGGTGGTGTCCAGGCAAAGGAAGAGGAATACAGGGGAACGTACAGGACAGAGTGGGAATTTTTAAAGGCTGTCCTTGTAAAGCATGGTGTGAAGGAATGCCACATATGGAGGGAGGAAAAGGCCACCTACACATATGAGAACGCCATCCGTTCCAGGGAGGTGACAGACGCGGCAGGACTGCAGGTGAAACGGGGAATCATCTGCTGTAAACCGGCACATGCCAGGCGGGCGCTTCTGTATTACCAGCTTCTGTATCCGGAAGCGGAACTTCTGGTCTGCCCTGCAGATGATTGTGAGATCACCAGGGACAATTGGTATCTGAGTGAAAAAAGCTGTGATACCGTTCTCGGTGAGATCGCCCGCTGCGGGGAGCAGTTCCATGAGATCATGAAAGATATGAGAGAAAACCAAAAGAAGCCGGACGCGTAATGCGTAACGGCTTCTCTTGGTTTAAAACGTGCCGGAAAGTTCATTCCGGCACGCTTTGGAGGATTTTATTTCTTTTCTTCTATCTCTTCTATAACATCCTGTTTGTCAGGGGTTATTTCTTCCGGTACGGTATAATCGTCAGGATTTCCCTGTTCTTCCTCCTCCTGAGGCTCATACTTTGCAAAGACCTTGCGGAATATGTAGGAGTTGCAGAAGGCGATAAAGGAAAGTCCAATCAGGAACCAGAACAGGCTTCCGTAAACCAGTGTGGTGGAGTTGAACATGGTGATGAACACGATTCCCACCGGAATACAGACAACCAGAACCGTATGGGGCAGGTTCAGAATACTGATCAGCAGCGCGTTCTTGAGCGTGTTTTTTACGTTGTTCTCAAATCTTGCCACATAGGGGAAAACGTAGGTCATCAGCAGCAGGTAGAAAGTTATCACAACGCCTACCAGGATGCGGAATATGTTCTTCATATTGTCGGGCAGAAACTGTGTTGCCTTGTAATCTGCGAAGATCAGCAGGCCCAGTACCGCCAGAAGCAGCCAGATAATCGTGGATATTTTGAAGTTCTCCTTGAAAGCCTTTAAGAAGCCTTTGAAGATATAAGATTCTTCCCCCCTTACCATTTTCAGGGTAACAGAGTACAGCGCAGTGACAGATGCTCCTATGGTTACAATAGGAATGCAGCATATCAGGCACATAAAATTTAAGATCATCAGGTCACATACGCGGGACAGAAACCGCATAACCGGGCTGTCCATGTTAAAAAAACCGCTCATAATTCTTTGTTGTCCTTTCCATTTGTTGTTCTTATGGCAGATGTCCGGGATTTCCTCCCGCTGCCGGTCATTCTTCTTCGGGCTGTTCCTGTATCTCAGGCAGGAAAATGTGTACAGCCTCGATTCTGTTTTTTTCTACCTTGTCCACAACCAGGCGCACATGGTCCGGGGTTGTGATACTTTCCCCGGGCTCCGGGAAGCGATCAAGCTGTTCGATGATATACCCGCCGATGGAATCATAGTCCTCAGATTCGATCTGCACGGGAAGCACTTCATTTAAATCATCCAGTCTCGCGGCCCCAAGTGCCACGTATTCCCTTCCGGGAATGATCTCCGTTAAGTCATCCTCCTCGGTGTCATCGTATTCATCGTGGATATCCCCCACAATCTCCTCCAACAGGTCCTCCAGGGTGATGATTCCGGCTGTAGCGCCGTACTCGTCCAGAACGACAGCGAAAGAAACGCTCTCTTCCTTCATTTCCACCAGCAGTTCAGAGGTCTTCTTGTACTCAAAAGTAAAGTAAGGCTCCCGCATGATCTCTTTTAAAGAGAAATTATCCCTGGACCCCATAAGCAGCAGGTCTTTGACATTGACGATGCCTACCACATTGTCGGTGGTATCTTCGTAGACCGGGAACCGTGTATGCTTTTCCTCCCGGAACATGGAAATCAGGTCATCATAGGAACTTCCGATATCCGCGAAAGCCACATCAATGCGGGGAACCATAACATCCTTGGCCTGGGAATCCCCAAAGTCGAACACATTATATATCATCTGGCGTTCCTCGCTCTCAATGACGCCCTCCTCGTGGCTGACATTGACGATGGTACGCAGCTCGTGCTCTGTGATCCGGTTGCCCTTTCCGCTTTGGTCCACGCGCAGCAGAGACAGCACGCCGTCGGAAAGCTTATTTACAATATAGATGACCGGTGTGAGAAGCACCATCAGTCCGTGGATGGGGCCGGCGTAGGAAAGTGCAAGCCGTTCCGCGTTGAGGGTTGCCATGGTCTTCGGCGTGATCTCACCGAAGATCAGGATCAGCAGTGTCAGTACACCGGTGCATATACCCACTGCGGCATTGCCGAACATGCGGATAGCCATGGATGTGGCAAGGGAAGAAGCCCCGATATTGACCAGGTTGTTGCCGATCAGAATCGTGCTGAGCATCTTTCCGGAATTGCCTGTTACCTTCAGAAGGGTTTTTGCCTTCTTATTTCCCTGTTCGGCCAGGGTCTGGATACGAATTTTGTTTGCGGTTGTCATAGAAGTTTCTGCGGATGAAAAGAATGCCGAGAGGCATATAAGTACAATCAAGACGAGAAACTGTATGGCGTCACTGGAATCCAATTAAATTTCAACTCCTTTGTAATATAAAATTATATTAAGAAATGATACATGATTTTGGGAAGGATTGCAAGTATCGCAGAAAAAATAAAAAAATTGAATTTTAGGGGTGTCGAAACAAACAGAAATATGCTATAATGTCTCCGATAGAGGCATGATGATTATGCCTAAAGAAAGAGTACCGAAATTGTCTAATTTGCACAATGTGCAGAAACACAATTTTTACATATAAAAGATACATAGCAGACCACGACGAGATAGATTGAAAAAAGGGGCAGATTATGAAGAAAAATTACAGCGGAAATAACAGCAGATCATATAAGAACAGAATCCTGAAGACAACTCTCGGCATTACACTGGCAGCCATGCTGGTGGTACAGGGAGCGGGCACCGGCATGCACATGGGATTATCCCAGGTGGCAGCAGCGGAGCAGACGGACAATGCGGCAAAGCTAAAAACTGTCTATGTAAGCGGCAGCGGTAAGAAGAGCGGGGACGGCACCTCCAAGGATACGGCGGTTTCCAGCTTTGAGAAAGCCAAATCCCTGGCAGCCGACAGCGCGACCATCCTGGTATGCGGAACCATCACCATTTCCGGTGAGACAAAGCTCACCATGCCCTCCGGGATCACAGTCAAGCGTGCGGACGGTTTCAGCGGACCGATCATAAAGGTGGAGGGAA
This sequence comes from Blautia sp. JLR.GB0024, assembly GCF_037000545.1. Classification (NCBI taxonomy): domain Bacteria; kingdom Bacillati; phylum Bacillota; class Clostridia; order Lachnospirales; family Lachnospiraceae; genus Blautia; species Blautia sp. JLR.GB0024. Next base: position 136,261 of record NZ_JBANBF010000001.1, read on the forward strand.
GCGGTAAGCTTACCTTGTCTTACGGTTGGCTGAGCGCCTCCGATGTGGATACCAAGAGCGCCAATCTGGGCGCCGATGCCTTTGTAGTGGGTGAAAAGGCAAAAGAGGAGAACAAAGAAAATCAGGAACAAAAAAAAGAGGATAACACCTCAGAGGATAACAGCGCAGATAAAGATGCGGTAAAAGAGGATACAAAAGAAGAGTCTAAAGAAGAGGCAAAAGAGGAACAAAAGGAAGAACCCAAGGAAGAACCCAAGGAGGAGGCACCGGTTAAAAAGCAGGAAGCACCTGCGGTGACGGTACCGGACAGCATGACCATGAAGGAGCCGGCCACACTGGAGTCCATGTTCATGGGAGACGGTTTCAACGGTGACGGTACCTTCCGTTTCGCGGAGCCTGAGAAAGTGCCGGATACCTATGAGAGCACCCATCAGATCATCTTTACGCCCAATGACACGGAGACATATGACTATTCCGGAGTCCCGGGCTGGAGCGCGGAGGGGCAGCAGGTGGTTCGAAGTGTGACCGTATATGTGGAGTCTCTGAAAGCGCCGGAGCCTTCTGCGGAAGAAAAAGAGGAGCCGAAGAAGGAAGAGGCCGGCACAGAGGAACCTAAGCAGGATACGGACAGCGGCAAGACTGACCAGGCTGAGAAGCCTGCAGATGACAAGGATACGGATGCCGATAAGAAAGACACAGACAAGACGGAAAAGCCCGTAGAAGATAAAAAGGATGCAAAGGACAAGAAAGAGGACGCATCTAAGAAGGAAGAGACCAAAAAAGAAGAGTCAGCCAAAAAGGATGACGCATCCAAAAAAGAAGAATCCTCCAAAAAGGAAAACACAGATAAAAAAGAGAATGTATCATCGAAAAAGGAGTCTTCCGAAAAGGCAGAAAAAGAACCGGTGGGCAGCCTTTGGGACAAGGCCACAGATGTGAAAGTATCCGGTGATTTTATTCCCTCTTATGTAGAAGTCAGGGTATCCCTGAATACAGATGTGGACAGTCTGCCGGCAGCGGATATTGAGCAGATTCTCCAGGCATATGAGATTGAACTCTGGGATCTGAAAGCAGATAAAGAGTACAAGATTCCGGATGGCAAAAAGGTGACGGTATCCATTCCGGTGCCAAAGGACGCAGATCTCTACAAAAAGCTGGTGATAGGACATTATATGGAAGAGACCGGCAGTTATGAATATTTCACACTGGGAAGCAATATGAATGTTTCAGGCGGATACCTGGTATTTGAAACCGGCTCCCTGAGTCCTTTCAATGTAGGCGGCAGCCAGCTTGTGGGAATCGGAACACAGAGCCCCAACCATAAGCCTACAGTACCGTCAGCCGGCACAACAGGGAACGGCGGCAGTTCTTCCATCAACAAGAACGGCGGAAACAATGGTTCCTCCACAGTGAAAAAGCCAACCAACACCTCCATTAAGAAAAACAACGGAGCAGTGGTGGTAAACCCCAGAACAGGCGATGAGTCACCGATTCTTACCTATGTGCTGGTGGCAGCTGCGGCAGTCATTGTTGTGGTGGTCCTTTTAGTCCTGGGTAAAAGAAAAAAGAAATGATTACATAGTAATACATCAGAATGCCCTCCCATATATATACATATGGGAGGGTTTCTTTATGGAGCAGACAGTTGCAAAACAATCAAAACCTCTACTGATGATGAAGGCGCTGCTGGCAGCTTACCTGGCAACCGGCCTTATGCTGCTTCTTCTGGCGCTTCTTCTGTACAAGATGGGACTGGGAGAAAACCAGGTGAACCTGGGTATCCTGATTATTTACATAGTGTCCTGTTTTCTGGGAGGCTTCTATCTTGGAAAAAAGGTAGGAAACCAGAGATACCTGTGGGGAATGGCGCTGGGGATTGGCTATGCAGTGCTTCTGACCGCAGTCACATTTTTGACGGAGCATCAGATATCCGCTGATTTTAAGGAGATGGCAGTCACCTATTTTCTCTGTTTTCTGGGAGGCGCCCTGGGCGGTATGTTGTCGTGACAGTTCCGCTTGCAGGAACCGGGATAGGTTCACTTGAATTACGAAAGAAATACTTGCCTTGCCGGTTATAGATATGCTATAATAGCCACAAGCGTGCAGACGCATAGAATTACATTTAAGCACAGGGAGGAATATGTCATGGAACATATCAAAACATTAAATACAAAAAACTTACAGAATACAGTAAAAAAAGGCGGTTGCGGTGAGTGCCAGACATCCTGCCAGTCAGCCTGTAAAACATCCTGCACAGTAGGAAATCAGAGCTGCGAGAATAAATAACAGGAACTGCGCTTCACGAACTTCCTGTTATCAAGAATAATTTGCTGTCATAGGAAGACATCAGAAGCAGCGGTATAAAAGCCGCTGCTTATTCATTGTACGGCATACTAAGAGAAGAAAGGAAAAATACTGTGATTCATCGTTATAAAAATAATGGATACAACATTGTACTCGATGTAAACAGCGGTTCCGTGCATGTGGTGGATGAGATTGTCTACGACATGGTCGGTCTGCTGGATGAGGGAAAAAGTGAGGAGGAGATACTCACTGCCCTGAAAGACAGGTATCAGGAGGAAGATATTAAAACTGCTCTTGAGGAATGCGCGGTGCTCAAAAAAGAGCAGATGCTGTTTACAGAGGATGTGTACGAAAAAGCAATCAACAGTTTTAAGGACAGGCCCACAGTGGTGAAGGCTCTCTGCCTGCATATTGCCCACGACTGCAACCTGGCCTGCCGTTACTGTTTTGCGGAGGAAGGGGAGTATCATGGACGCAGAGCCATGATGTCATATGAAGTGGGAAAACAGGCGCTGGATTTTCTGATCGCCAATTCCGGCAACAGGAAGAACCTGGAGGTGGATTTCTTCGGCGGGGAGCCGCTTATGAACTGGAAGGTGGTCAAAGACCTTGTGGCCTACGGCCGTTCCCAGGAAAAGATCCACAACAAGCATTTTCGCTTTACACTCACAACAAACGGCGTCCTGCTCAATGATGAGATTATGGAATTTGCCAACAAAGAGATGGACAACGTAGTGCTCAGTATTGACGGCCGCAGGGAAGTCCATGATTTTATGCGTCCCTTCCGAAAAGGAGCGGGCAGCTATGACCTGGTGGTACCGAAATTCCAGAAATTTGCCGACAGCAGAGGGCAGAAGAAATATTATGCCAGAGGTACCTTTACCCGTCATAACCTGGATTTTTCCAAAGATGTGCTCCATCTGGCGGACCTGGGATTTGAACAGATTTCCGTGGAGCCTGTGGTGGCGGATGAAAAAGAAGAATATGCGCTTCAGTGGGAGGATGTCCCGAAAATCTGTGAGGAGTATGACAAGCTGGCAAAAGAGATCATCAAGAGGGAAAAAGAGGGAAGAGGCTTTAACTTTTTCCACTTTATGATAGACCTGACGGGAGGTCCCTGTGTGTATAAGCGGCTTTCCGGCTGCGGTTCCGGAACCGAATATCTGGCTGTGACACCATGGGGTGACCTGTATCCCTGCCATCAGTTTGTCGGTGAGGAAAAATTCCTCATGGGCAATGTGTGGGACGGTGTACAGAAACCGGAGATCCGCGATGCGTTCAAAGAGTGTAATGTATATGCAAAGGAAAAATGCCGGGAGTGCTTCGCCAGATTTTACTGCAGCGGCGGATGTGCGGCAAATTCCTATAATTTCCACGGCTCCATCAATGATGTCTATGACCTTGGCTGTGAACTGCAGCGCAAGCGAGTGGAATGTGCCATTATGATAAAAGCTGCTTTGGCGGAACAATAGCATACATCATGACACACATAAAGACTAAAAGTAAAGAAGGGAAAGAACAATGAAGAAAAGCAGAGGTATTCTCGTACTTGTGCTGACGGTTCTGATTACCGGTTTCCTGGTATTCACCTCCGCAGTCGGACTGGGTCCCACCGGAACAGGTGCCGCAAAACACATTAAGACCGGCCTTGATCTGGCAGGCGGTGTCAGCATTACATACGAGGCGTCAAAGAAAAACCCCACAGACGATGAGATGGCGGACACCATCTACAAATTACAAAAACGAGTGGAGCAGTACAGCTCCGAGGCCCAGGTTTACAAAGAGGGTACAAACAGGATCAACGTGGAAATCCCGGGTGTTACGGATGCCAACCAGATTCTGGAAGAGCTGGGAAAACCGGGCTCCCTGTATTTTATTGCCCACAAGGGTTCTGACGGTTCTGAGAACTACACCTTTAACGGCACAGAGTATGTTCTGAACAAGACCATTGAGGAATTGCAGAAGGATGGTTCCATTGTCCTGACAGGTACAGAGGTTAAGACAGCAAAAGCTGCCATCATTGAAAACGATTTAAAGAACAAAGAAAATGTGGTGGACCTGACTCTGACAGAGGAGGGAACCACAAAATTCGCGGAGGCCACAAAAGCTGCCTTTGAGGACAGCCATGACAGCATTGGTATCTACTATGACGGCAAATTCGTCAGTGTACCCAATGTAAACGCGGAGATCAAAGACGGCAATGCCCAGATTTCTGGTATGAAGGATTCTGCTGAGGCTGAAAACCTGGCTTCCACCATCCGTATCGGTGGTCTGAAGCTGGAGCTGAGCGAGCTTCGTTCCAACGTGGTTGCCGCACAGTTAGGTGAGGAAGCCATTGCCAGCAGTGTGAAGGCTGCAGGGATCGGACTTGCACTTGTTATCCTGTTCATGATCTTCGTATACAGGATTCCCGGTCTTGTATCCGGCATTGCGCTGATTATCTACACATGCCTGGATCTCATATGCCTGAACGCGTTTGACCTGACACTGACTCTGCCGGGTATTGCAGGTATTATCCTGTCCATCGGTATGGCGGTGGATGCAAACGTCATCATATACGCCCGTATCCAGGAGGAGATCGCCCTTGGAAGAAACGTGCGGACTGCCATCCAGAACGGATTTCAGAAAGCGTTCTCTGCGATCTTTGACGGCAATATCACTACGCTGATCGCGGCGTTTGTGCTGAACTGGCTTGGCTCCGGTACAGTAAAAGGTTTTGCACAGACACTGGCACTCGGTATTGTTCTGTCCATGTTCACCGCGCTGGTAGTTTCCCGTTTCATTGCCTATGCCATGTTCGCTGTGGGAATCCGCGACGAAAAGTTCTACGGCAGAAAGAAAGAGAGACAGCCGGTCCGCTTTTTACAGAAGAGAAAAATCTTCTTTGCGGTTTCTATCATTCTGGTTCTCTGCGCTCCCATTGCCATGGGCGTGTTCAAAGCCAGCACAGGGGATGCGCTGAAATACAGCCTGGAGTTCAAAGGCGGTACATCCACCAATGTGACATTTCATGACAATATGGACATCAAAGAGATTGACGCAAAGGTAGTTCCCATTGTGGAAGAGGTTACCGGTGACAACAATGTGCAGGCCACAAAGGTGGTGGGCACCAACCAGGTTATCATCAAGACCATCACACTGGATGTTAAGACAAGAGAAGCTCTTAATAAGGCCCTGGTGGACGAGTTTGATGTGGAAGAAGATCTGATCGCAACCGAGAGCATTTCCTCCACTGTCAGCAATGAGATGCGTGCTGACGCGGTGAAGGCAGTGGTGATCGCCACGATCCTTATGCTGCTGTACATCTGGCTGCGTTTCAAGGATATCCGGTTCGCCAGCAGTGCGGTTGTAGCTCTGCTTCACGATGTGCTGGTAGTTCTGGCTTTCTATGCAGTGGCCAGAGTATCTGTGGGCAACACCTTTATCGCATGTATGCTGACCATTGTGGGTTACTCCATCAATGCCACGATCGTTATCTTTGACCGTATCCGTGAGAACATGGCAGTGTCCAGAAAGAAAGCGGATCTGGAGGAACTGGTCAACAACAGTATCACACAGACTCTGACAAGAAGTATCTATACTTCACTGACAACCTTTATCATGGTGTTCCTGCTGTTCGTGCTGGGTGTTTCCTCTGTAAGAGAGTTTGCCCTGCCGCTGATGGTCGGTATTGTGTGCGGCGGATATTCCTCCGTGTGCATCACAGGCGCTCTGTGGTATGTCATGAAGACAAAAATCAAAAAGAAAATGGCTTAAAATGGGGAAGGGGTGCTGCAGCGGCAGCGCTCCTTTCTTTTAAAATAGAAGAAGAGGGAGAGTACAGCAGATGGAAAAATGGGTGATTTCCGCCAAGAAAGCGGATTTTTATGAGATAAGCCGGAAGTTCGGCGTGGACCCGGTCATAGCAAGACTGATACGGAACAGGGAACAGATAACAGATGAGGAGATCGACAGATATCTGCATGGAAAGCTTACGGGCCTTCACTCCTGGAAGCTGTTAAAGGGAATGGACACAGCTCTTGACATTCTGATACATAAGATCAGGGAAGGAAAAAAGATCAGGATCATCGGGGATTACGATATTGACGGCATCTGTTCCACCTATATTCTGCTCATTGGCCTTCGCCGCGCAGGGGCCTGTGTGGATGTGGATATTCCGGACAGGATGAAAGACGGATACGGCATCAGCAAAGAACTGATCGACCTGGCTTTGGCGGCAAATACAGACACCATTGTGACCTGCGACAACGGCATCAGCGCCCTGGAGCAGATCGCTTACGCCAAAAGCCTCGGCATGACCGTGGTGGTGACAGACCATCATGAGATTCCCTATGAGGAGCAGGAGGACGGCAGTGTGCGGACCTTTGTCCCGGACGCGGATGCCATTGTAAATCCAAAACAGCAGGACTGCCCTTATCCTTACAAGGGAATCTGCGGGGCCATGGTGGCCTACAAGGTCATCTGCGGCCTTTATGAGCGGATGGAAATTCCTGCTTCAGAGACGGAGGAACTCATTGAATTTGCAGCCATCGCCACCGTGGGGGATGTGATGGACCTGCAGGATGAGAACAGGATCATGGTAAAAGAAGGACTGAAAAGAATCATGCACACGCAGAATCTGGGATTAAAAGCTCTGATTCATGTCAATAATCTGGATGACAGGCCTCTTACCGCTTACCATATCGGCTTTGTTATCGGTCCCTGTATGAATGCCAGCGGGCGCCTGAGCACAGCCAAAAGAGCGCTGAACCTGCTTCTGTGCCGTGACCGGGAGGAAGCGGCAGTTCTGGCGGCGGATTTGAAAGCACTCAACGACAGCAGAAAGGATATGACAGCAAAAGGTGTGGAGGAAGCGGCAGAGATGGTGGAGAACACATCTCTTCATGAGGACAGAGTACTTGTCATCTACCTTCCCAAGTGTCATGAGAGTCTGGCAGGCATTATTGCCGGCCGTATCCGGGAGCGGTACAGCAAACCGGTATTTGTCCTTACAAAAGCGGAGGAGGGGGTCAAGGGCTCCGGCCGCTCCATAGAGACCTACCACATGTTCAGGGAACTTACAAAATGCAGGGAGCTGCTGTCAAAGTTCGGCGGACATCCCATGGCAGCGGGGCTTTCCCTTCCTGAGGAAAATGTGGAGCCTTTCCGGCAGATGCTCAATGAAAATTGTACTCTTACAGAGGAGGACATGGCACAGAAGGTGCTGATTGACGTGCCCATGCCCATTTCTTATGTGAACATGCCTCTGATACGCCAGCTTTCCCTGCTGGAGCCGTTCGGCAAGGGAAACACCAAGCCTCTGTTTGCACAGAAAAACGTCCGTATTGAGAACTGCCGCGTCTTCGGAAAGAACAGGAATGTGGTGAAGATGAAGCTCTTTGACGAGAACGGATGTGAGGCACAGGGCGTGTGGTTCGGTGAAGGGGATGCCTTTGTGGAGCGGATAAAAGAGAAGCCCAGATGGTCTGTTGCATACTATCCATCCATAAATGCCTATAATGGCAGGGAAAGTATTGAAATTATCGTTCAAAATTACATTTGATTATGTTAAAAAAAGATGATATACTAAAGACTACACCCAAAATCTGAGTATAGTTGACATATAGTGAGATAATTTGATGAAACTAAAGGCAGGAGAGAGTTATGAAGAAGATTGAGGAATATGTGCGCAGTATCCCGGATTTTCCTGAGCCGGGAATCATTTTCAGAGATGTGACCAGCATATTGCAGGATGCAGATGGATTTGCACTGGCGGTGGATTCCATGCAGGCCCTTTTGGACGGCGTGGAGGTGGATGTGATTGCCGGCGCGGAGTCCAGGGGCTTTATATTCGGGGCACCTATTGCCTACAATTTACATAAGCCCTTTGTACTGATACGAAAGAAGGGGAAACTGCCCTGCGAGACCATTGAGAGCAGTTATGAGCTGGAATACGGAAGTGCGACCATAGAGATGCATAAGGATTCCATCACACCGGGACAGAACGTGGTGCTGGTGGATGATCTGATCGCCACAGGCGGTACCATTGAAGCGACAGCCAGAATGGTGGAGGAGCTTGGAGGGAAAGTGGTGAAGATCATAACCCTCATGGAACTGGCCGGACTCAATGGCAGAGAGCGTTTAAAAGATTACGATGTGGCTTCCGTTATATGTTATGAAGGTAAATAGAAATCAGGTGATGGCAGATGGAGAAAAGTAAAGAGGCAACACTTCTGGATGATGAATTAGCGAAAATTAAAAAGGCAGATGCAAGTGTGAAGACAATGGAAGATTTTACAAGCCCTTCTGTTTTGTATGAAGAGCTTATTTCCAGTGTGCAGAAGTACCATCCCTCCACCGATATATCTATGATTGAGAAGGCTTACCGGATTGCAAGAGATGCCCATGAAGGGCAGGTGCGCAAGTCCGGCGAGCCTTATATCATTCATCCCCTCTGTGTGGGGATCATCCTGGCGGATCTGGAGCTTGATAAGGAGACGATCGTGGCCGGCCTGCTCCATGATGTGGTGGAAGATACGGTCATGACCACGGAGGAGATCACCCAGGAGTTCGGCGCAGAGGTGGCCCTTTTGGTGGACGGCGTCACCAAGCTGGGCCAGTTGAACTACTCCGCCGACAAGGTGGAGGTCCAGGCAGAGAACTTAAGAAAAATGTTCCTTGCCATGGCGAAAGATATCCGAGTCATCCTGATAAAGCTGGCCGATAGGCTGCACAATATGAGGACACTGAAATACATGCCTCCCCACAAGCAGAAGGAGAAGGCAAGGGAGACCATGGACATCTATGCTCCCATAGCCCAGAGACTCGGTATTTCCAAGGTGAAGATCGAGCTGGACGATCTGTCCTTAAAATATCTGGAGCCGGAAGTCTACTACGACCTGGTGGAAAAGATCAACCTGCGCAGAAGTGAGCGGGAAGCCTTTGTAAGCGAAATCGTGAACGGCGTCCGGGACCAGATCGAGAATGCAGGCATTCACGCCCAGATCGACGGGCGTGTAAAGCATTTTTTCAGTATATATAAGAAGATGGTCAACCAGGATAAGACCCTGGACCAGATCTATGATTTATTTGCGGTCCGCATCATTGTGGATACAGTGAAGGACTGCTACGCATCTCTGGGAATCATCCATGAGATGTACAAGCCCATTCCGGGCCGGTTTAAGGACTACATTGCTATGCCAAAGCCCAATATGTACCAGTCACTGCACACCACATTGATCGGACCAAACGGACAGCCTTTTGAGATCCAGATCCGTACCTTTGAGATGCACCGCACCGCGGAATACGGTATTGCGGCCCACTGGAAATACAAGGAGGCATCAAACAGCAGCAAGGCAAATGTGACCCAGCAGGAAGAGGAGAAGATGAGCTGGCTGCGCCAGATCCTGGAGTGGCAGCGGGATATGTCCGACAACAAGGAATTTTTAAGCCTCTTAAAAAGCGATCTGGACCTGTTTTCCGAGAGTGTGTACTGCTTTACTCCGGCAGGAGATGTGAAGACACTGCCGAACGGCTCCACTCCCATTGACTTTGCCTATAATGTACATAGTGCGGTGGGCAACAAGATGGTGGGTGCCAGAGTGAACGGAAAGCTGGTTCCCATTGACTATGTGATCAAGAACGGAGACCGGATCGAGATCATCACCTCTCAGAACTCTAAAGGACCAAGCCGCGACTGGCTCAAGGTGGTGAAGAGCACCCAGGCCAAGAACAAGATCAACCAGTGGTTCAAACAGGAGTTAAAAGAGGACAACATTTTAAAGGGCAAGGATATGCTCACCCAATATGCTAAGCTAAAAGGCATCGGACTGGGAAATCTGACAAAGCCCAAATACCTGGAATCCGTTATGAAAAAATACGGTTTCCGTGACTGGGATTCCGTACTGGCGGCTGTAGGACACGGCGGTCTGAAGGAAGGCCAGGTCATCAACAAGCTCCTGGAGATTTACACGAAGGACCACAAGAGCGAACTGACAGACGAGAAGGTGCTGGAAGCCGCGGAGGAGAGTAAAGATAAACTGCACATCCGCAAAAGCAAGAGCGGCATTGTGGTGAAGGGGATCCATGATGTCTCCGTCCGGTTTTCCAGATGCTGCAACCCTATTCCCGGCGACGAGATCGTAGGCTATGTGACAAGGGGACGCGGCGTTACCATCCACCGCACAGACTGTATCAATATCATCAATATGTCCCTGGAGGACAGGGAGCGCCTGATCGATGCTGAATGGCAGGCAGAGAGCGTAGGCGACGGGGAGCAGTACACGGCGGAGATCAATGTGTATGCCAATAACCGCACCGGTCTTCTGGTTGACATTTCCAAGATCTTTACAGAGAGGAAAATTGATATCACGTCCATGAATACCAGAACCAGCAAGCAGGGACGTGCCACCATTAACATTGCCTTTGACATTAAGAGCAAGGAAGAACTGGGCAGCCTGGTGGAAAAAATCAGACAGGTAGAGAGCGTCCTGGATATCGGGCGTACTACCGGCTAAGGAGTCGAGATATGAAGAATCTGAACCTGAGAGGAATTGTGGTTGGTCCGGTCATGACCAACTGCTATTTCCTGAAAAATACACAGAGCGGGGAGACCCTTGTGGTTGACCCCGCAGCTGAGGCGGAGCGTATCTGCCGTACGATTGACCGGATCGGGGGAAAACCGGCAGGGATACTCCTGACCCACGGACACTATGACCATATTATGGCAGTAAGTGAGCTGCAGAAAAAGTGGCAGGTGCCTGTCTATGCGGCGAGAGCGGAGGAAGAAATGCTCACAGACCCCCGGTTAAATCTGTCCGCATCCTGGGAGGGCACCAATTGCACTGTGAAGGCGGACTGCTTTCTGGAGGATGGGGATGTTTTTGAACTTGCGGGTTTTCAGATAAAAATGTACCTGACTCCCGGACACACGGAGGGGTCCTGCTGTTATTATATCGAAGACGAAGGTGTGCTCATGAGCGGGGACACCATTTTCTGTGAAAACTGCGGCAGATGTGATCTGCCCGGCGGCAATTTTGCGAAGATGCAGGAGAGTTTGAATAAGATCATCAACCATTTACCTGAGGATGTGAAGATTTACCCCGGACACGGGGAGGAGACCAGCATCCATCATGAGCGATCATATAATCCCTATCTATAAAATACGAAAGAAAGAGGCAACTGTTCAGGAAAGAGGAACCTATATGATTGGCATTTCATTTAATAAAAGAGATTTTGAATATGATGCCTATACCCTGGTCAAGGCCTTCTATCCCCAGGAGGAAGTGGAGAACTTCTATACAGAAGAGGGGCAGGAGGACAAAGCCTGGGACCTGCTGGTGAGAATCACCTACGGGGAGGAGGAGACGCACCTCTCCCTGGAGAGGGATGGAGAAATTATATTCGGAGAAGCGGCCCGCTTTGAAAAAGGGCAGGACAGAAAAGAGAGAAAGAACATACTGAAACAGATTTTATACAGAGGTCTTGTACAGGAGACGGGAATCACCCTTCCCTGGGGCAACCTGACGGGTATCCGTCCCACCAAGATCGCCATGGGGCTGATCGAGTCGGGGATGAGCAATGCGGAGACTGCGGACTATATGCGCCGCACGTATTTCACCAGTAATGCCAAGACCGCGCTGGCAGTTACCATAGCCAACCGGGAACGGGACCTGTTAAAAGATATTGACTACCGGAACGGGTACAGCCTCTATGTGGGAATTCCCTTCTGTCCGAGTATCTGCCTGTACTGTTCTTTCAGCTCATCTCCTTTAGCGAGATGGAGAGATAAAGTGGATGAATATCTGGATGCGCTCTGCAGGGAACTGACTTACATTGGAGAGACGATGAAGGTGCGCACCCTTGACACCATATATATCGGCGGCGGGACTCCCACCACCCTGGAACCGGAACAACTGGAGCGGCTGCTTGGCCATATTGAGGCATGTTTTCCGGTGGAACAGGTGAAGGAATATACTGTGGAGGCAGGAAGGCCGGACAGTATCACCAGAGAGAAGCTTATGGCGATCAAAAGGCATCCGGTCACAAGGATTTCCGTGAATCCCCAGACCATGAACCAGAAGACACTGGATCTCATAGGACGGAAGCACACGGTGGAGGACACGCGACATGCCTTCGCTCTGGCGAGGGAATGCGGATTTGATAATATCAATATGGATTTGATCGTAGGCCTGCCCGGAGAATGTGCAGAGGATGTAAGGCACACACTGGAGGAGGTAAAGGCCCTGGACCCGGACAGCCTGACCGTACATTCACTGGCAGTCAAGAGGGCCACCAGGCTTCATCTGTTCAGGGAGCAGTACGAAGAGATGACCTTTGAAAACAACCAGGAGATCATGGATATGTGTATGGATTATGCCCGGGAGAGCGGCATGGGTCCCTACTATCTGTACAGACAGAAGAATATGTCAGGCAACCTGGAGAATGTGGGATATGCAAAACCGGGAAAAGCCGGCATCTACAATATTCTGATCATGGAAGAGAAGCAGTCCATTCTGGCGGCAGGGGCGGGAGCCTCCACCAAGTTTGTGTTCCAAAACGGGGAGCGCATAGAACGGGCTGAGAATGTAAAAGACGTGACAAATTATATCACCAGAATTGATGAAATGATGGACAGAAAACGGATTGGGCTGGAAACGTATCTGAATATAAAGAGCGGGGATGGCGGAAATGGCAAATACACAGAAGCATCTGATTAGTTTCAATCTGGAAAAAGAAATCGAGCATGGCATTCAGGTGAGTAACCTGGCTTTCCGTGTGGGAAAGCAGATGGGCCTTTCCGAGGAAACCTGTCATGAACTGGCAGTGGCCGGAGTGCTTCACGATATCGGGAAGCTGCGGCTTTACAACTACATTGCCGGGGAGGAGAATCCCATGGTAGTGGAGGAGATGAAATATGTCAGGCGCCATCCGGAGCTGGGATATGAGAGTCTGAAGGACAGGGGCTATTCCCGGTTTGTTCTGGACAGCATTTACTATCATCATGAGAATTATGACGGAAGCGGATACCCGGAAAATCTGGCGGGGGAAAAGATACCCATGGGAGCCAGAATCCTGAGAATCTGTGACGTATACGCAGCGCTCACCTCAAAACGGACGTACCGTGATGCCTTTTCCAGCGAGACGGCCATGAAGATGGTGATTGATGAAGTTAAGAATTTTGACATGCAGGTCTTTCTTGCATTTCAGAGAGCAATACATGAAAATGAATGAGAAGAGGAGAGAACATTATGCAGTTAAAGAAAAAACCAGTTACAGGAATGAAAGATATTCTGCCGAGAGAAATGGAAATCCGTGATTATGTGATCGGACTGATCAAGGAGACCTACAAAGAGTTTGGATTCACATCCATGGAAACACCATGTGTGGAGCACATTGAAAACCTGACCAGCAAACAGGGCGGCGACAATGAGAAACTGATCTTCCGTATTCTGAAAAGAGGAGAGAAACTGAGAATCGACGAGGCAAAAGAGGAGAATGACTTGGTTGACAGCGGTCTGCGCTATGACCTGACAGTTCCGCTCAGCCGTTTTTATTCCAACAACGCCAATGAGCTTCCGTCCCCCTTCAAAGCTCTGCAGATGGGAAATGTATTCCGTGCGGACAGGCCCCAGAGAGGACGTTTCCGTCAGTTTATGCAGTGTGATATTGACATTTTGGGTGATCCCACCAATCTGGCTGAGATCGATGTTATCCTGGCAACTTCCACACTGGTGGGCAGGCTGGAATTCGAGAGCTTTGCCATCCGTATCAATGACCGCCGTTTCTTAAAAGCCATGGCTGCCTACAGCGGATTCCCGGAGGAGTCTTATGACCAGGTGTTCATCATTCTGGATAAAATGGATAAGATCGGCAAGGAAGGCGTTGCAGCAGAGCTGGAAGAGGCCGGATTCCCAAAAGAGGGCATTGAAAAATACATCGCTCTGTTCGACGCTATCGGAGAGGGCATTGACGGTGTAAACTACTGCAAAGAAAAACTGGAAGGCTTCCTGGACCCGGATGTGGCTGACAATATGTCCACGATCATTGAGAGTGTGACAGAGGCAAAGACTGCCAACTTCAGGATCGTCTTTGACCCCACACTGGTGCGCGGTATGTCTTACTATACAGGACCCATCTTTGAGATCTGCATCGACGGTTTCGCAGGCAGCGTGGGCGGCGGCGGACGCTACGATGAGATGATCGGCAAATTTACGGGAACCCCCACACCGGCAACCGGATTTTCCATTGGATTTGAGCGTATTGTAATGCTGCTCATGGAGAGAGGATTCCAGGTACCGGGCAGCATGGATAAGAAAGCATACCTGCTGGATAAGAAGCTGAGTTCCGAAAAACTGGTGGAGATAGTGAAAAAGGCCGGGGAAGAGAGAAAATCCGGCAAAAATGTGAATATTGTATACATGAAGAAGAACAAAAAATTCCAGAAAGAACAACTTATGGCAGAGGGATACGAAACCATCGAAGAGGTATACAACGACTGACAGGTTTTGGGTACCGGGCTTACATTGTAATAACATAAATGAGGAATTAAGGAGAGCTGACACAATGGCAGAATCAATGAACGGGTTAAAAAGAACCCATAGATGTACGGAAGTGACAAAAGCAGAGATCGGAAGCACAGTAACCCTTATGGGCTGGGTGCAGAAGAGCCGCAACAAAGGCGGAATCGTCTTCGTGGATTTGCGTGACCGTTCCGGTATCATGCAGATCATCTTTGAAAACGGCGATATTGATGAGGAAGGCTTTGAAAAAGCAGGAAGACTGAGAAGCGAATTTGTGATCGCTGTGACAGGACGCGTGGAGGCGCGTTCCGGCGCTGTGAATGAAAATCTGAAGACAGGCGAGATAGAAGTGCGGGCAGGTGCCCTGCGCATCCTGTCCGAGTCTGAGACACCTCCGTTCCCCATTGAGGAGAACAGCAAGACAAGAGAGGAAGTGCGCTTAAAATACCGTTATCTTGATCTTAGAAGACCGGACCTGCAGAGAAACCTGATCATGCGGTCCCGGGTAGCTGTGCTGGTACGCCAGTTCCTGGCAAATGAAGGTTTTCTGGAGATTGAGACGCCGATCCTGAATAAGAGCACTCCGGAGGGGGCAAGGGATTACCTGGTTCCCAGCCGTGTGCATCCGGGCAGCTTTTATGCACTGCCCCAGTCTCCCCAGATTTTTAAACAGCTTCTGATGTGCTCCGGGTATGACAGGTATTTCCAGATTGCCAAGTGCTTCCGCGATGAGGACCTTCGCGCTGACCGTCAGCCGGAATTTACACAGATTGATATGGAGCTCTCCTTTGTGGATGTGGATGATGTCATTGATGTCAATGAGCGTATGCTGGCATTCCTCTTTAAAGAGGTTCTGGGCGTGGAGGTGCAGCTTCCCATTCAGAGAATGACCTGGACAGAGGCTATGAACCGCTTTGGCTCCGACAAACCGGACCTGCGTTTCGGCATGGAGCTTACGGATGTGTCTGAGGTGGTAAAAGGCTGTGAATTTGCTGTGTTCAAGAATGCCCTTGAGGCAGGCGGCAGTGTCCGCGGCATCAATGCCAAGGGACAGGGCAGCATGCCGAGAAAGAAGATCGACAAGCTGGTGGAATTTGCCAAAGGATACGGCGCCAAAGGTTTGGCTTATATTGCCATCCAGGAGGACGGCAGTGTAAAATCCTCCTTCGCCAAATTCATGAAAGAGGAGGAGATGAAGGCCCTCATAGAAGCCATGCAGGGTGAGGCAGGCGACCTGCTTCTCTTTGCCGCTGACAAGACGAAGCTTGTATGGGATGTATTGGGTGCCCTGCGTCTTGAACTGGCGCGTCAGATGGAGTTGTTTGATAAAGAGGAATACCGTTTTGTGTGGATCACAGAGTTCCCTCTTCTGGAGTGGTCAGAGGAAGAGAACCGTTTTACAGCCATGCATCATCCGTTCACCATGCCTTTTGAGGAGGATATTCCGCTTCTGGATACGGATCCGGGTGCAGTGCGTGCAAAAGCCTATGATATTGTACTCAACGGCAATGAGATTGGCGGAGGCAGCGTGCGTATCCATCAGAACGATGTGCAGGAAAAAATGTTTGAAGCGCTGGGATTTGAAAAAGAGCAGGCTTATAAACAGTTCGGTTTCCTTTTAGATGCCTTCAAATACGGAGTTCCGCCGCACGCAGGACTGGCTTACGGCCTTGACCGTATGGTCATGCTCATGGCTAAGGAGGAATCCATCCGTGAAGTTATCGCATTCCCGAAGGTGAAGGATGCCTCCTGCCTGATGTCCGAGGCACCGAACACGGTAGATGAAAAACAGCTTGATGAACTGGGGATCGCGCTGAAAGTTCAGGAGGATGAGCAGTAATGGAGCCAGGTGCTGTCTCCTTTCTGATCGTATGTCCGCTGGTGTTTTTAGCCAGTTTTGTAGATGCCATAGCAGGCGGGGGAGGATTGATCTCCCTGCCTGCTTATCTTTTGGCAGGAGTTCCCATTCATAATGCCATTGCCACCAATAAGCTGTCCTCAGCCTCCGGTACAGTCATCTCCACGGCCCGCTACTGTAAAAACGGATATGCGGACATACCGCTGGCGGTACCGTCTGTTCTGGCAGCGCTTTTGGGCTCCTTTTTGGGAGCAAATCTGGCGCTGACTGCCAGTGACAGGGTGCTGAAGCTCATGCTGATCGTGGTGCTCCCTGTAGTGGCATTTTATGTGCTGAAAAATAAAAGCATGGAGCCAAAACAGAAGAGGCAGCTTGCAAAAGGACAGAAATATGCCATTGTTATCACTGCCTCTTTGGTCATAGGGACATATGACGGCTTCTACGGGCCGGGGACAGGTACTTTTCTGCTGCTTGTCTACACGGGTCTTGCGGGCATGGATATCCGCACAGCCTCAGGCAATACGAAGCTTGTCAATCTGGCTTCCAATCTGGCAGCCCTTGCTGCCTTTTTCTCCAGCGGCAAGATCGTGATCTCTCTGGGACTTGCGGCAGCCGTGTTCAGCATCGCAGGGCACTACATCGGTTCCGGTATGGTGATAAAAAACGGGACGAAGATTGTTCGCCCCATTGTGGTCACGGTTCTTATTTTGCTGCTTATAAAAATTATATCTGGATTTTTTGTATAAAAAAATGCCCGGCTTTGGATATGCTAAAGCCCGGGCATTTATCGTGTTCTGTTTTTCGTCTGCACAAGTGCGTCTATTCCACATCCTCTGACACATCTGCCAGGGCGCTGTCCACGCCTCCGAGAATGGCCTGTGCCACATTTTCATCCATCTGCATCTTCCAGCTTGTTCCGTCATTGACCAGAGTAATGTCCACGTCCCGTGTGGTGGAGGCATTGTTCTTCTCTATACTTTCCAGAAGAAGCTGTCTTTCCTTCTCACGGCGCCCCTCGGCTCCTCCTGCCATGGCCTGGGAAGTCTGCAGCCATCCGGAAAGCTGTTCCTGGTAAGAAGCCACAATACTTTTGAAATCACTGCTGGTGATCTGAACTTTCACCTGGGCGTTGCGCTCATCCTTTTTTGCGTCCAGGATCTTAAAATCAAAACAGGCACGGATCTGTTCCGCCATGGCATGCGCAATGGAGCTGCTGTATGTGTCATCCGTATCCAGAAGGCTGTCCAGGGACAGATAGATGTTAAGCTGTTCCGTGTCAAAATCTTTGATGGTGTCAAAGTGTATTTTGACTACTTCCTCAGGGGGCAGAAGATTGGAATCAGCCATGTAGGAGAGAAAACCGCCGGTGATCTGATTGTCCAGGTTCTCGTCATAAACAACATGCCACGTCTCTTCTTTTTGCCTGAGGGTCAGGTCAAAGGTGGTATCCACCAGTTTATAATCGTTCTTTTTCAGCGTCTCTCCGAGCAGCAGGTAAGAATCCTTCAGTGAAAATTCCACCTGACTGGGATTGGCGTCGCAGGTAATCCGTTTTTTCAGCGCAGCGGCAGTGTAATCCTCTGCCAGTGCATGGGCATCCAGGTTGGTGATGGTGACAGTGGCGCCCGCCTTTTTATTTTTGAGCTTGACATTGTCTATGGTGTAAGAGAAATCTTTAAAATACCGTGAAAAGATTTTGACAATGTCAGGGTCCACATTTTCCTCCCCGTTGTCTGTGTCAGGGAAAAGCTCATGGACGGAGAGATATTTTTCAATGGTCTTTTTATCCGGGCTTTTCAGCTGGTCAAGTTCCGCGGAAACTGCCTCCTTGACCGCGCGCTTCTCCTTGCCCTCGCATCCTGCAAGCAGCAGGGCAGAAGTCAGGAAAACCGCGGCATACAGCCATTTCTTATGTCGAATCTTCATGTGTCATCTCCTGTTTGCGGAAGTTACCGTATTCGTTTAGTTTACCAGAAATGACGAAAAAGTCAACTTTTTAAGAAAAGTGCCTGTATTTTCTATTTGAGAAGTTCCGGTTCCAGTTTTTTGATATGGGTTTCCAGGGTGTTGTGGTCCACAAGGGCGGGAACAACGCCCTGCCTGGATACACAGAAGCCTGCAGCATACGTGGCGATCCGGATGGACTTTTCCAGAGAATACCCCTCGATCAGGAAAGAGGCCAGAGCTGAGATAAAAGCATCTGCACCGCCGGTGGTATCAATGGAAATGAAATCCGCAGCCGGAAAATACTTTGCGTTATCCTCGGTTTTCAGATAACAGCCTTCATGTCCAAGCGTAATGATCACTGTCTTGATCCCTTTCTGGTAAAAGTATTCGGCCTGTTCCTCCACTGTATTGTACTTGGGACACAGGGCGGCCGCTTCCTTACGGTTGGGGATAAAGATATCTGTATTCTGCAGAAGCTGTTCCGGTATGGATTTCAGGGCAGCGGGCTTTATAATATTTTTTGCTCCGTATTTCCTGGCAGTTTTCGCTGCCTCCAGAACGGTCTGAATGGGAATCTCAGTGGAGAGCAGGCAGAAGCCGGCATTTTCAAAGAGATGCTGCCGTTTCTGTATGTCTGCCGGGCTCAGATTGCCGTTTGCTCCGGACATGATCGTGATGGTTCCCTCGCCGTCCCGTTCAATATAGATATATGCCTTCCCGGTCTGCGCCTTCATATCCCTGTGCACACCCTGGGTTGCCACCTGTTCTTTCTCCAGGATATCGAAAATAAAGGTGGAATCCGTGTCATTGCCGATCTCCCCTATGAGAGAAACTTCCCGTCCAAGCTTGGCAGCGCCAACAGACTGGTTGGCTCCTTTGCCTCCCAGTGTGGTGGTGGAACTCAAAATCGTGGTGGTCTTTCCCGCCTGGGGAAGCCAGTCAACATTGAAGGTGATATCCGTGTTGATACTGCCAACCACTACAATCTTCTTCCCGCGGAAGAAGGAAGGAATGTCAAGGCTGTCCTCGTTGTCGAAATCGCACTGTGAGACAAAAGTATATTCCGGTTCTGCCGTCTCTTTTTTCTCACATTTCTGGATCAGATTCCTGCACACATAGTAACCGAACTCCCGGTAAGGGATTTTGATACTGGATATATGAGGGAAAGAGATTGCTTCCCGCACATCATCCTTTAAGCTCACCAGAGACAGGTCAGAGGGCACGTAGTAGTGCAGTTTGTTCATCTGCTCGTACAGGATCAGGGAGGAGGCAAAATGTGAGCTGACAATGCCTGAAAAACCATGGCTCAGTATCCTGGAGCAGCAGGCAGGGTCAGAGATGTAAAGCTTCATCTTTTTATGATAGGGGATCTGATTGTCAAAGAGACATTTCTTGAATCCCTCAAACACCATGCCGGAACGCCTGCTTTTTTCCTTCACGAGACAGGCAATCTTGCTGTGTTTATACTCCAGCAGTTTCTGCGTAAGGACGTATCCCATTTTTTCAAAATCTATATTGTAGGCAGGCAGGGTATAAGGAGCATTGATATAGCTGACAGAGATATTCTGTTCCGCAAAATAATGCTCATGCTGGGGACTGTTCTCATCCACCGGCTCCCAGATCACACCGTCCACATTGTTTTTGCACAGAGATGTGATGTGCTTTAACTCCGTATCTGCGCTGTTCAGACTGTCCAGAAGCAGTACATTATATCCCTGTTCCTGGGCGGCCTGCAGGATACCGTTCAGCATCAGGTTGGTCTGTGAGGCAGTGCGCAGCAGGACGCCCAGCAGAAAGCGCTTCGCATTGGATATATTTTTTACCATGCCGTAAGGTGTGTAGTTGTATTCTTTTACGATTTTCAGTACCCGGCTGCGGGTCTCAGGATTGATATTCTGGTCTTTGTTGTTAACGATTTTGGAAACCGTTGAAATAGAGACACCGGCCAGGCTGGCGATTTCTTTGATTGTCATATGAGATCCCTCTTTTACCATTATTTTCTCTAATTATGAAGGATAGAGAGGGATTTGTCAATGGAAAATACATCGCATATATGTGCAATATGCATAAGAAAACATTTTCCTAAATAGTTTTATTTCACAAAAAATAGAAAAACTATTGACAGTGCACAGAGAGGGCTGTACAATACATGCATAGGAAAACAATTTAAGAAATGGTTTTCTTAATAAATTTGATGGAGGTAATAGCTTGGATAAACGGATTCTGATTATCGGAAGTTTGAATATGGACATCGTTATAGAAATGAAACGTATGCCGTTGATAGGGGAGACCGTTCTTGGAAAAAACCTTACATATGTACCCGGAGGAAAAGGAGCGAATCAAGCATATGCAGCAGGTAAACTTGGCGGAAAAGTAACCATGCTCGGATGCGTCGGAGATGACAGCCTGGGACAGAAACTAAAAGACAATCTTGCGAATAGCGGAACGGATGCATCATATATCAGAAATATAGAAGGCAAGCCAACGGGTACGGCAATTATCTATGTAAATGACGATGGTGATAACAGCATAGTGGTTATCTCCGGTGCAAATGAAGCCTGTGATGTTGAGTATTTAAAACAAAATGAAGCTTTATTTGCAGAATGTGACTATGTCATGTTTCAGATGGAAATTCCCTATGAAACCATTTTTTATGGTATCAGAAGGGCAAAAGAGCTGGGAAAGACCGTGGTCTTAAATCCGGCACCGGCACCGGATGGCCTGCCGGAAGATATTTGGGGGAAAATTGATTACCTGACCCCCAATGAGACAGAATTGTTAAAACTGACAGGACAGCAGGAAATGACCATGGACAACATCAGAAACGGTGCACATGCTCTGCTTGAAAAAGGTGTGAAAAATATCCTGGTTACCCTGGGAGACAAAGGCGTATTATTTGTCAATGACAGGAAAGAAAAATTATTTCCGGCCAGAAAAGTGACCGCTGTGGATACAACAGCGGCGGGGGACTGCTTTAATGGCGCATTTGTCACCGGTCTGGCAGAGGAAATGAGCTTTGATGAGGCGATCGTATTCGCAAATATGGCGTCCTCTCTGGCAGTTACCAGAAAGGGGGCTCAGAGTTCCATTCCGGGCAGGGAAGAACTGGAGGAACTCAGTAAAAGGAAGAGTAACGCGGGTCTCTGATTTTGCGGGAAGCAAAATTAAAATAGAGAAAATATAATGTATTCTAAGGAGGAAAGTTATGAAAAACATGAAGAAATTTTTAGCGTTATGTTTGACGGGGGCAATGGCAGTATCCATGGCAGCGTGCGGTTCGTCGGGGGATGACAAAGCAGCCGGAGAGGAAGACAAACAGACCGAAAGCACAGCAAAGACAGATGAGGAAAAAGACAGCAGTGACAGTAAGGAAAAGGAGAAGCTGGTAATTTCCTGTTATCTGGCAGATGACAGTCAGGTCGCAGTACGTGAGAAATATATCGATGGGCCGTTAAAGGAAGCTTTTCCGGACGTGGATATTGAGATCAAAATGTATAATGACAGACAGAGCCTGCAGGTAGAGGTTGCCGGCGGCGGCGGTCCTGATATTCTGGATTTGGATGGCCCAACGGATGTGGCTGAGTTTGCAAAATCAGACAGAGTGCTGGATTTAGGAAAATATGCTGAGCAATACGGATGGCAGGATATCTTCTATGACTGGGCATATGACAGCTGCTTCTATGAAGGAAAATTATATTCACTGCCTACATCTTTTGAAGGCATGGTAATGTATTATAACACAGATGTATTTAAAGAGAACGGCTGGGAGATCCCGAAAACTCAGGAAGAACTGGTAGAGCTGATGAAAACCATCCAGGAAGCCGGAATCATTCCTATAGCATTTGGAAACTCAAACTATCAGGGCGCTGTTGACTGGCTGTATTCCACATTTACAAGCTGTTACGCAGGTCCTGAGGCAGTTAAGAAAGCCATGACCGGAGAAGGAAAATATACAGATGCTCCGATCAAAGACTCCCTGCAGACCATGGTTGACTGGTGGAACGAAGGATGGCTTGGCGATCATGCTTCCCAGTCCATTACAAATGAAGATATGCTGGCATTCTTTGCAGAAGGCAGAGCTGCAATGATGATCAATGGAACCTGGGCTTCCAGTCAGCTTGTCACAGTATATCCGGACTGCAACTGGGATTCTGAAATGATGCCACCTAAAGAAGGTGAAAAACAGATCCTTCCATTTGCAACAGGAGGCGGCTATGCAGTAAATGCCAATTCTAAAAACGCGGATCTGGCGGCTGAGGTACTGAACTATCTGTTTACTTCCTTAGACAGACATTATCAGTCCATTAATGAAGCAAGCTATCAGCCATATCCTCTGAAAACATTTGATATTTCAAACCTGGAAGGTATGGATGCAAAGCTTCTGGATCAGTATAAATTACTGATGGATGCACAGGAAAATAATCAGATTGGATATTGCTCCTGGACATTCTATCCGGCAGAGATGCGTGTATATATGAATGAGAATACAGATGCAGTATTCCTTGGAGAGCTGAGTCTTGACGATTATCTTGCGAATGCCCAGACTTATATTGACGATGCCCTTGAAAAAGGAACCGTTCCGGTTCTTCCATAAAGATTCGGATTCTGTTATACAGTAGGGGTTATAGCAGATAAAGCGTAAAATGCCGTACAATCTAAAACAGCGATATGATCACAGACAGAATGATATTTGGGATTGTACGGCATTTTTATACATGACAGACGAAAGACTCAGGATTTGATGAGGTGGTGGAAAATGAATTTGACAAAAAAGAAAAATATGGTTCCGTATTTATTTATACTTCCAGCGTTTATTATACATGCCTGCATTGTAACGGGGCCTGCATTGAGCACCCTTGTTATGTCGCTGTTTGACTGGAACGGTATGGGCGGAGCAAAATTTATAGGTTTAAAGAACTTCCAGGAAATTTTTACAAAAGATACTATTGTAAAACAGGCGGTAGTACATAATATCCAGTGGCTGCTTGTTTTTATTACGGTTCCTCTGCTGCTTGGATTTATCGTTGCTATCCTTGTAAGCCAGCTTAGAAGGACCCAGATGGTTTTCAGAACGATTTACTTTGTTCCATATGTTATATCTGCAGCAGTTGCAGGAAAAATATGGACTGCATATATGAATCCATATTATGGATTGAATCAGGTGTTTGCGCAGATGGGATTAAAAGAATTGTCAAAAGTGCTTTGGCTTGGAAATCCCAAGATTGCTTTGTTTTCTGTAGCATTTGTAGATAACTGGCATTGGTGGGGATTCATTATGGTACTGTTCCTCGGGGCATTACAGCAAGTAGATCCTACACTTTATGAGGCAGCCAGAGTGGATGGGGCAAATCGTTTTCAGGAACTTCTGCATGTATCGATTCCCGGTATCCGACAGACAATAGCCTTTGTTTTAATCA
The DNA here is from genome assembly GCF_037000545.1 of Blautia sp. JLR.GB0024. Classification (NCBI taxonomy): domain Bacteria; kingdom Bacillati; phylum Bacillota; class Clostridia; order Lachnospirales; family Lachnospiraceae; genus Blautia; species Blautia sp. JLR.GB0024. Next base: position 160,287 of record NZ_JBANBF010000001.1, read on the forward strand.
TGACAATTATGTGGTCATTCCTGACATTTGATTATGTATATATTATGACAAAAGGCGGTCCTGCCAACTCTACGGAAATTATGTCTACATATATTTATAAAAATGCTTTTGTCAAGTATCGCGCAGGTTATGCCAACGCACTTTGCGTAATCCAGAGTGGTATTTGTATCCTTTTGTACTTTGCGCAGAAGTATATCAGTAAAAAGGGAGGAATTGAAGATGACTAAAACCATGAATAAAGGGGGAAAGTATTACTTCTTCGCAACCCTCAGAATTCTTTTCCTGACAGTTATGCTTTTGTTTGCCGCAGTACCGCTGCTTCAGGTATTTATTAACTCTTTCAGGACTGACAGGGAAGTAAAAACCATGCCTTTAGGTCTGCCGAAAGACTGGGTATTTACAAACTATGGTGAAACCTGGAAAATAGGCGGTTATGCACAGGCTTATTTTAACAGCTTTTTTACTGCTCTTGTAGTCATTGTAGTAGTTCTGATTGTGGTAGGCCTGGGAGCTTATTCCATCAGTAAGCTGAATTTTAAGCTAAGAGGATTTTTTACGGCATACTTTTTTGTGGCAATTTCACTGCCGGGATTTTTATACATTGTACCGGATTATTTTATCATGAATAAATTGGGGCTTGTGGACACTCGCTGGAGCCTTATGATTGTCTACACTGCCATGCAGATTCCTTTCAATATGCTGCTTTTGCGTACTTTCCTGGGAGGAATTCCAAGAGAACTGGAGGAAGCCGCAAAAATAGACGGATGTAACGAACTGAACAGTTTTCTCAGAGTTACCCTGCCTATTGCAAAACCCATGTTTTTGACTATTGCCATTCTGGTATTTGTAAATGTATGGAATGAATTTCTCTGGTCCAACACTTTTATCACAACCGAGATTCTGAAACCGGTAGCGACAAAATATGTAGTGTTTACAGGACAGCACGGTTCCAATATGGCCCGTATCTACACGGCCAGTGTGATTACCATTGCACCGGTTATTATTCTGTATCTGTTCTTCAGCCGTAAATTTATAGAAGGTATGACCAGCGGAAGTGTAAAAGGTTAATATTAACAGACTGCTCGATGGGAGGTTGAGTATGAAAACAGAGTTTATTGAAGGTATTTATGCAGGATGGCTTGCCAAGATCATCGGTATCCGCCTGGGTGCCCCGGTAGAGGGATGGACTTATGAAAAAATTAAAAACATCTACGGTGAATTAGACCATTATCCTGTAGACTACCACGAATTTGCTGCGGATGATGACAGCAACGGCCCGCTGTTTTTCCTGAGGGCACTGGAAGACGGACATCATGATTACGAACTGCAGGCACAGGATGTGGCAGAGGCCCTTCTGAATTATGCGCCGTTTGAACACGGATTTTTCTGGTGGGGCGGTTATGGGATATCTACTGAGCATACAGCGTATCTGAATCTGAGAAACGGGATTCCGGCTCCGCGAAGCGGAAGTATCGAACAAAACGGAAGTACAACGGCAGAACAGATAGGCGGACAGATTTTCATTGATACCTGGGGACTTGTGACACCGGGAAATCCGGATCTGGCAGCAAAATATGCGAAAGAGGCCGCCAGTGTGACACATGACGGAAATGGTATTTACGGCGGTATTTTTGTTGCTGTATGTATAAGCTATGCTTTTGTGGAGAAGGACATCAGGAAAATCATTGAAAAAGGTCTCTCTTATATTCCGAGAGAATGCGAGTATGCAAAAGTAGTGCGGGCAGTCATGGTATACTATGATGAAAACCCCGGCGACTGGAGGGCCTGCTTCCGGTACATATTTGACAATTACGGCTATGATAAATATCCCGGAAACTGCCATATCATCCCCAATATCGCAGTGATGATTCTGGCACTGTTATACGGGGAAGGTGACTTTACAGACACACTGAATATCTGCAATATGTGCGGCTGGGATACAGACTGCAACGTTGGCAACGTAGCGACGATCATGGGCGTGAGAAACGGACTGGACGGTATTAACTACGAAAAATGGAGAAAACCGATCAATGATTTCCTGGCCTGCTCAAGTGTTATGGGTTCCATGAATATTATGGATATCCCATATGGTGCCTCTTATATAGCGAAACTGGCATATGCTGTGGCGGGAGAAAAGATGCCGGAACCCTGGAATACGATTACGCAGAAGAGAATTGACAGCTGCCACTTTGAATATCCGGGATCTACCCACGCAATGCGTGTCCGGGTGGATGGACTGGATAAACGGGCAAGAAAAGACAGGGAATGTACGGTGATCAATACGGATGAATCTGCATATACAGGATCACGTTCCCTGAAATTTGTGGCAAAACACGTTGAGCCGGGAGAAAACGTATTTGTTTATAAAAAGACACACTACAGACCTGCAGATTTTCATGACAGCAGATACGATCCGTGTTTCTCTCCGCTTGTATATCCGGGACAGATCATCCATGGAAGTGCAATGATCCCCGAATATGGTGAGGATGCACTGGTGAGTCTCTACGCAAGAGACAGCAGGGCAGATAAAATCTATGAGGGAAACAGAGAAAATCTCTGCAAAGGCCAGTGGAAAGAACTGGAGTTTACCATTCCAAGCCTGGAAGGCGCCCTGATCGATGAGATTGGCTTATGTTTCCATGTGCAGGGTACCCATACACAGGTGTTTGATTTTGTGGGGCTTATAGATGACCTGTACGCGGATGGAAAAGCTGACTATTCCATTGATTTTGCCAATGAAACGGAAGAGCAGTGGACCGTTCTGCATAAAGAGATCAGCCAGTTTACAAAATTAAAAGGCCTGATGTATCTGAATGACGGGGAAATGCATTTGTCCTGTTCAGATTTTGCAGAAGCATATACCGGCAGACATGACTGGGGAGATTACAGGGCAAAATTCTTCTTTACACCGCTGACAGGAAAGCATCATATGGTAAATGTGAGAGTGCAGGGAGCCATTCGTTCTTATGCGGTGGGACTTCTTCCTGACGGCAAAGCGGCAATCCTGAAAAATGATAACGGATACCGTATTCTGGCAGAAACTCCATTTGACTGGGGCTGCGGGAAAGAATACTGCATCGATGTTCAGGTCATCGGCAACAAGATAAGCGCAGAAATAGAGGGCTGCTGTCTGGAGGCTGTAGACGAAGAGAAACCTTATCTTTTTGGAGCAGTAGGTGTATCCATGCAGAACGGAACACATGATAAATATAGAAAAATTATAATATCAGATTGTTAACAGGGGGCAGATCAGGCAGAACATTTTGTTCTGCCTGATTTTTAAAGAAGATAATGGTTCTGTTGGCGAAATAGTTACAAAAGGAGAAGGCGTATGGAAGTATATGGTTTAGGTACATTGGCTATGGATGTTTTGATGAAGGTTGATAACCTTCCTTCAGAGGATGGATTCTGTATTGTGAAAAGTAATGACAGGCAGCCCGGAGGAAGCGGCACAAACGTGATCGTACAGCTTGCGAGGCTCTCAGCAAAATGTGGCTATATGGGGGCTGTGGGAGATGATGCGCTGGGAAAAGATGTTCTGAAAAGTCTCCGGGATGAGAACGTAGATACCAAGAGTATGATCGTTAAACCGGGAAAGATAACCTTGCATACAGATATTGTCATTGATGATGAGGGCAGAAAATTTATTATGCTCAATATGGGGGATGCCTTTGAAAGCCTGACAAGTGATGAATTGGATTATTCGGCCGTCTCTTCAGCAAAGGTTTTCTACACAGATTTACTGCCCAAAGAGCCTGCCATTACAGGACTTAAAAAAGCAAGGAAAGCCGGGGTGAAGACCGTCTTTAACATGCAGGTAGGCCTTGGCACCATGCAGGGACTGCATGTATCAAAAGAGGAGATATTATCAGCACTTAAGTTCACTGATATTTTTGCACCGTGCCGCGGCGGCCTGTACGAGCTGACAGGAACGACGGACTTAGATGCGTGCGTGAGATACCTCCGTGATTACTGTAAGGGTACTTTACTGTTCACCCTCGGAAAAGAAGGATCTGTTGCATATGATGAGCAGGACAGGAAGTATACGGTCAAGAGCTGTGATCTGGAAGTTGTGGATTCCACCGGGGCCGGGGATTCGTATATGGGTTCGTTTATCTATCAGCATTGTCTGAATGGCATGTCCATAGAGGAATCCATGAAATTTGCGACCATGTGCGCAGGGTATACGTGTACCGGAATAGGGGCCCGTTTTTCACCGGATCTTAAAACCGCTGAAACGTTTGTCTGGAAATGAGGTGCTGTGGATGAGGGAAAAATTTGACCAGGTAAAGGGAGGCTTCATCGGGATCGCTTACGGAGATGCTTTCGGAATGCCGGCAGAAATGTGGAGCCGGGAATTGATACAGAAAAAGCTCGGGTATATCAAAACCTTTCTTCCCGGACATCCGGATAACAGGATATCCGCCGGATTTGCAAAAGGTGAGGTGACGGATGACACGATCAACAGTATTTTGGTCACAGAGATGCTCAGTGAGAACGGGGGCAGGGTCGACGCGCAGGTTTTTATTAAAAAATTGAGGTATTGGATGAAACACTCAGATAAAAGTTCGGCAGTTGTAGGCCCCAGTACCGCTAAGGCTCTGGAACTGATTGAGGCCGGAACGCCGATGGAGGAAGCGGGAAGTACAGGAACCACCAACGGTGCAGCCATGAAAATCGTACCAATAGGTCTTCTTGCCGGGTATAACAGCAAAGAAGGGGGGGATTCAGATTATTTACTCCACCAGGTCATTGAATTGTGCAGACCCACACATTTTACTTCCTGCGCCATAAGCGCAGCATGTGCCATCGCAGCAGGAGCAGCGGCGGCTGTCCACGGAGAAAAAGATTTATCAAAAATTTATGAATATATGACGGAAATGGCAGAAAAGGGCAGTGCATATGGAAATTCCATTGGTTCACCGTCTGTAGCCTGCCGCATGAAAATGGCAAGACATTTTACGGAGCAGGAACCTCAAAAGGCACTTAAAGATATTTATGACTATGTGGGGACGGGAATTTCATCTGCCGAGAGTATACCGGCAGCGGCAGCTTTATTTTACTTGTCTGAAGGAGACCCTGCAGTGTGTGCCGAATACGCGGCCAATATAGGCGGTGATACAGATACCATTGCTGCTATGGCGTGTGGTATCTGCGGTGCCTATAAGGGAGCAGAAAGCTTTAAAACGGAGGATATTGAACTTTTAGAAAGAACGAATGCGATTTCGTTTACAGAACTGACTGAAAAACTGCTGGGAAATACCCCCTGCTGACAGGATACGGAAAGGGCACCTACATATACGTTGTAGATGCCCTTTCAGCGTAAAGAGAAATGATTACTCCTCGTCTTTATGGTTTCTCACATAATAAGCAAGCATAGAAATAAATTCTCCCGTAGTAGGCTTTCGCTGCAGCTCATACCCTGCGATATGATTCAGCAGCGCTCGGTTTCCTTCGTTCCAGCATGTGGTGATGACCGTACGAAGTGACCGTTCGATTCTTGTGCTGGTGGAATGGAAATGTTTCGCCACATCCGGATACAATTCTTTTGTTATGTAGAGCAGATATTCTTCATTTCTGACTGACAGTTCAACTGCGTAGATAAGGAAAGAATAGCCCCGATATATGGAGCAGATACCAAGACGGTGAACAAGACTTTCCACGTTCATAAAATACCCCCTTCGTTATATATTATTTTATTAATAATAAGAATAACTTAAAAAGTCATAAAAATATCTGATTAGATAAAAATAGACATAATCCGTTAAATAAAGCAATAATTCGACGAATTACGACAAAAAGACGACTGTTATATTATATACGAAATCAGAACACAAAAGATTACATAAAGATTTCAAAAGGTTATAAAAAGTTAAAAGACAGAATCTTTAAAATCTGTTATACTTTGTGTAAAGTTGTTTTCTTCAAAGTGCCTTCTTAAACAAATAGTATGTGAATTTTAAATTTAAAAACAGGGGGAAATATATGAATAAAAGAAATAAGATTTTAATCGGAGCAGGCATTGTGCTGCTGGCAGGCGTGATCGGTACGGGAATTTATATGCAGCAGCGGGGAAAAGGTGAGGACAAGAGCACAGAGCTGGCTTATGTGACCAGTGTCTCCTCCATGGATCCATCTTCCCAGGTTCAGAGACTGGCCGGTGTTGTGGAACCACAGAAGACATGGGAGATTCAGAAAAATGCAGAGCGGGAAGTAAAAGAGATCCTGGTGGAAGTGGGAAGCGAAGTGGAGGTGGGAACCGCCCTTTTTGTCTATGACACGGAGACACTGGAAGCAGATCTGCAGCAGGCCCAGCTGGATCTGGAGCGGGCGGACACCGATATGGAGAACCTGCGCAGTCAGATCGCACAGTTGGAAAAAGAAAAGAAATCCGCCTCAGAGGATGACCAGTTTTCCTACACGACCCAGATCCAGACAGCACAGATGGACCTGAAGAAAAGCGAATATGAACGGAAAAGCAAAGAAGTGGAAATATCACAGATACATGAAAAGATTGCCAATTCTTCTGTCACCAGTGAGATGCAGGGAGTTGTAAAAAGCATTAATGAGGGCAATGAGACAGATCCTTACAGCGGCAGTTCACAGGCATTTATGACTATTCTTGCAACCGGTGTTTACAGGGTAAAAGGAAAAGTAAATGAACAGAATATCGGCGCTGTTCAGGAAGGTCAAAAGGCAATCATCCGCTCCAGAGTTGATGAAAGCAAGACATGGACAGGTACGTTTACAGCGGTGGATACGGAAAACAGAGAGGGAAACAACAATAATATGATGTACGGAGGCGGCAGCGACAGCGGTGAAATGATGTCCTCCTCCTATCCTTTTTATATTAACCTGGACACCTCTGACGGCCTGATGCTGGGTCAGCATGTGTATATTGAAAATGACACGGGAATGGAAGAAAAAGAGGGTATATGGCTGGACGAAGGCTTTATCATGGACGCGGACAAGCAGCCCTGTGTATGGGTGGAAAACAAGGATGGAAAGCTTGAAAAACGTGATGTGACCCTCGGTGAACACGATGAAAATCTCTTCCAGTATCAGATTAAAAGCGGCCTGAAGGTAAGTGATTACATTGCTTTTCCGCAGGAGTTCTTAAAAGAGGGAATGAAGACAACACATGAAGAGATTCCCATGAGTGATCCGGAATCAATGCCTGCGGACGGTGAAATGCCGGAAGGTATGGATGGCCTGCCTGCAGACGGAGCAGATACACTTCCTGTTGAAGGGGAAGAAGGTGCTGCCGAAATGGAAGGCAATGCTTCGGAAGGTGAAGCCGGCAGTGCGGAAATGGAAGGAAATGCCCCGGAAGGTGAAGCCGGTGCGGAAGGTGCAGACGGGGCAGCAGTCCCAAGTCCGGAAGGTGAGGCGCAGTAGAGGGGAGGATGCAAATGAAGGCGAGAAATAAAAAAATCATCATTGCCGTCATCTGTGTCGGAGCTGCAGCGTTGGCCGGCACAGGAATCTGGTATGGTGTGAAGAAGATGGACCAGACGAAAGTAGATGTCTATCCCGTAGCTGATCTGAAGCAGCAGATCTGGGGTATGAGCACCAGTATAGACGGAACCATAACCTCCAGTGTGACACAGGAGGTTCATCTGATGGAAAAGCAGATGGTGGACCAGATTTATGTACAGGAAGGACAGGAAGTGGTTGAAGGAACGCCGCTTCTCTCGTATGACATGACACTGGTCAACATTGACCTGGAGATGGAAAAAATCAATAAAGAGCAGCTTCTGGTCAAGAAAAAGGGCCTGGAAAAAGAACTGGAAAAACTGAAAAATGCCGATATCATTCCTGACAGCCAGAAATCAGAGGATGACGATGAAGAAGGTTCCACCGGAAACATCATGGGAGCAGGCAGCAAAGCAGGCATCCTGCCTCTGGGAATGAAAGATGCAGGCTCAGGTATGGGCGGACGATGGGATGCAGCATTCAGTAAAATGGCAGTTTCCCAAAATACAAGAGCTGCCGCCGAATCCGGTGACCCGGATAACGCAGGTAATCCGGATAACCCGGACAACCCAGACAACCCGGACAACCCGGACAACCCAGATAACCCGGACAACCCAGATAACCCGGATAATCCAGATAACCCGGACAACCCAGATAACCCGGACAACCCAGATAACCCGGACAATCCAGATAACCCGGACAATCCAGATAACCCGGACAAACCAGATAACCCGGATAAACCGGAGAATCCAGATAACCCGGATGATCCAGATAATTCGGATAAACCGGACAACCCGGATAAACCGGAGAAGCCGGTACCGTCCATGGTTTATGATAAACTTTACGGAGACATTACCCTTGAGACTATACCGGGCCAGAAAATAGAAAACGCCATTCCTTACAAGGGAACGGGCACAAAGGAAGACCCATACTACTATCTCTGCAAAAAAGATGTGAAGATCCAGGGTGCCTTTCTAAACCAAATCGCAGGATACGGAAATGCAGACACCAAAGAAAAAGAACCGGTATACTGTGTCCTGGAAGTCAGAGACAAGGGCGAAAAAGACGGATTTCTCATCGCAGCTCTGTACCTTGACGGAAGTAAAATAACAGAGAAAGTGGAACCGCAGAAATGGTACCTCACCCACCTTGGAACGTATACGGAGGAGGAACCGAAAACACCTGATGAAGAGATGCCGGACGGTGATCCGGATGGGGAAGAGTTCCCGGATGACTGGGATTTTATGGAAGAGGTTCCCCAGGATGATATCATAAACGGCTATACAAAAGATGAACTGGACAAAGCGATTACAGAGAAGAAAAAAGAGATAAAAACCGCAGAATTGGACATTCGCGGCAGCAATCTGAAAATTCAAAATGTTGAGAAAAAGCTGGAGAACCAGACCGTAGAATCCATTCTGAACGGCGTTGTGAAGAAGGTCGGAGACCCGAGCAAAGGGGAAGTGGACGGCGAGGCATTTCTTGTTGTGGAAAGCGCAGAGGGCAGCTATGTGAAAGGTCTGGCAGATGAGTATCAGCTTCAGCAGCTTCAGCCGGGTTCTGTCCTGACAGGATTCACATACGAATCAGGACTTCCCGTGGAGGCGGAAGTAAAAGAGATATCCAATTTCCCGTCCTCCAACAATATGTACGGTTACGGCAGAGAGGTATCTTATTACCCCTTTACTGCCTATATCAAAAACAGCGACGGCCTTAAAAATATGGAGGGTGTCAGCCTGGAACTTCCCGCAGAGTCAGAGAATCCCGCAGGTCTTTACATCAGCAAGCAATTTGTACGGAATAAAGACGGCAAGGATTTTGTCTACGTGGAGAACAAGGATCATCAGCTTGAAAAGCGGACGGTGCAGGTGGGAAAAAATTTCTACGGCAGTATGTTGGAAATTAAAAGCGGTCTCACAGAGGAGGACAACATTGCTTTCCCATATGGCAAGAAGGTAAAAGAAGGCGTCAAAGTAAGACATGCAACCATAGAAGAACTATATGGCATGTACTAGAGGAGGGAGGATAAAACATGGTAGAAAATATTAGATTGTCCTTCCAGGGACTCTGGGCACACAAGATGCGTTCTTTTCTCACAATGCTGGGCATAATCATCGGAATCGCATCCCTGATTTCCATTGTCTCTACGATCAAGGGAACCAGTGAGCAGATAAAAAAGAACCTGATCGGTGAGGGCGACAATGTTGTTGACATCACCTTAAACGAGGGCAGCAACATATATCAAATGGAGTATCAGGGGATTCCCCAGGGAGTGCCGGTTGCCACAGAGGAGCAGAAACAGCAGATCCTGGATCTGGACAATGTGGAGAATGCGTCACTCTACAGGCTGCGCCAGTATGCAGACAGCGTTTACTATCAGAATCAAAGCATGGAAGGCGGCAAAGTGCTGGGAGTGGATAAAGATTATCTGGACACCTGCGGATATCAGATCGTACGGGGGCGCGGATTTTCAAAAAAGGATTTTGACAATTTCCGTAAAGTGATCCTGCTGGATGAAACTGCCTCCAACAACTTCTTTGAAAAGGGAAAGGAGATCGGCAAAACCGTCGAGATAAAAGGAGAACCTTTTACGGTTGTGGGAATCATTAAAAAATCAGATGAGTACGAACCGGTCATTAACAGTATGGAGGATTACTATACATACTACAGCGATGACAGCGGCATGATCCTTATGCCGGATTCCACCTGGCCCATTGTCTATCAGTATGACGAGCCGCAGCAGGCGGTCATCCGGGCTGCCAGTCCGGAGGCCATGAGCAAAGCGGGCAAGAAGACAGCGGAAATACTCAACGCGTCCATAACATCCACCTCCGATTCCATCAAATACAAGGCAGAGGATATTATGGAGAAGGCAAAGGGCCTTCAGCAGATCAGTGAGAACACGAACCGGCAGCTTATCTGGATCGCCAGCATCTCACTTCTGGTAGGCGGTATCGGCGTTATGAATATTATGCTGGTGTCTGTCACGGAACGAACCGGTGAGATCGGCCTGAAAAAAGCCATAGGCGCCAACAAGCGCAGAATCCTGGGCCAGTTTTTGACCGAAGCGGCAGTGCTTACCAGTGTAGGCGGTGTCCTGGGTGTGGCGGCAGGCTTTATACTGTCAAAGGTTATCTCGAAGATTTCCCAGACGCCTATGGTCATCAGCATTCCCGCTGCAGCGGCGGCAGTAGTATTTTCTATGATCATCGGTCTGGTATTCGGACTGCTGCCATCTATAAAGGCAGCGAATCTGAGTCCGATCGAAGCTCTGCGGAGAATGTAAAAAGAATGTATAAAATAAAAAAACAGCAGCTTTCCTGTGTCCAGGGAGCTGCCGTTTTTTTCTCAGAAACCGTAAGATTCACCGATTAGGATCACTGTGATCCTGTCTTTTACACGTGAGCGTCTTGTGATCACCGTCTGACAGCAGATGCAGTCAGGACTCTGGCAGTCTTTGCAGACGCCTGTTTTGGAGCAGGGGGTATTGGCCCCGACGCGGATACTGTTGGGGGGAGCTGCTATGTTGCGGACCCTGCGGATACCGTCCTCCTCTGTGACAGACACTTTGTTCATGCCGGCCACCACCAGTACATGCTGCGGACCTGTGATCAGACAGGCAACACGGTTTCCCATGCCGTCCACATTGATCAGTTCCCCGTCCAGGGTAATGGCATTGGTGCCGGTGAGAAAATAATCTGCAGTGACGATCCTGCCATAGAGGGCCCTGGATTCCTCAGGTGTTTTGGCTTCCTTTCGGTCAAGCAGTATGTAGTCACCCTGCTTTAAGGTGTCCATAATTCCTGTCTCCACCAGTGTTTCCGAGCCGCCCCAGGTCACTGTGGCATGGGCAGGGATCAGGCTTTGAATGAGCTTTCTTGCTTCTTCGGCATTTTCACAGTAATATCCCTTCATGTTCCTTTTTTCCAGATTTGACAGGATAGTTTTGGCTGTGTTTGCATAAGATTCTGTTTGAAATGACATGACTTTCCTCCTTATCAGTATTTTTTCTGAAATCTATTATAGCATGCAGTGATTTTTTCGTCAAAATTTTCCCGGGGGAGACATTGTATTTAACTCCGGTCTATGATATTATTAAAAATAGTAACCCAAAATGGGGAAAAGGAGTCAAAGAAGCAATGGAAAAAAAGAAGATTGCAGTTGTGACGGACAGTAACAGCGGCATTACCCAGCAGTGTGCCGGGGAGCTGGGAATTACGGTTCTTCCAATGCCTTTTTATATTAATGAACAGCTTTTCCTGGAGGGAATCACACTCACCCAGGAGGATTTTTATGAACGCCTGGCCCAGGATGCGGATATTTCCACATCTCAGCCATCCCCTGCCGATGTGCTGGAGACCTGGGAGCGGTTGCTTGCAGACCACGATGAGATTGTGCATATTCCCATGTCAAGCGGTCTCAGCAACTCCTGTCAGACAGCATTTGTACTGGCCAGAGAATATAAGGGGCGTGTACAGGTGGTGGACAACCAGAGAATTTCCGTCACGCAGAGACAATCTGTACTGGATGCAGTTGAGCTGGCAAAAGCCGGTAAAAACGCGGTGGAGATCAAAGAGATCCTGGAAGCCGAAAAAGGGGAATCCAGTATCTATATCACTCTGGAGACACTGAAATATCTGAAAAAAGGCGGCAGGATCACACCTGCGGCGGCTGCGCTCGGCACTGTGCTGAATCTGAAACCGGTCCTGCAGATTCAGGGAGAGAAACTGGATGCCTTTTCAAAAGCCAGAGGAAAGAAACAGGCAAAGCGTGTGATGGTCAAAGCCATGGAGGAGGACCTGAAGAACCGTTTTAAAGATAACAGGAAAAAGGGCCTCATGTGCCTGGAGGCGGCTTACACCGGCAATGAGGAGGAGGCACTGGAGTGGAAGGCAGAGCTTGAGAAGCATTTCGATATGGAAGTGCATATGGACCCTCTGTCCCTGAGTGTTGCCTGTCACATTGGACAGGGTGCCCTTGCGGTGGCAGTTTCTAAAAAAGTAGAAGTGGAGTAGTGAACAGTTATGAAGAAAATCATCGAATGCATGGAAGCAGTCATCAAAGACGCATTCACAGCTTCCGGATATGACGAAAAATTTGCCCGGGTGAATGTATCCAACCGCCCGGATCTGTGCGAGTATCAGTGCAACGGAGCGATGGCGGCAGCCAAGACATACAAAAAAGCACCTATCATGATTGCAAACGATGTGGTTGAAAAAATAAAAGAGAGTGATATGTTCAGCCAGGCAGACGCTGTGAATCCGGGATTTATCAATCTGAAGCTGAATCCTGAATTTCTGGCATCCTATCTGAACGATATGCAGGCAGATGCTGATCTCTCCGTTGAGAAAGCAGAGTCACCAAAGACGATCATCATCGACTACGGCGGACCAAATGTGGCAAAACCGCTTCATGTGGGACATCTCCGTTCCGCCATTATCGGTGAGAGCTTAAAACGAATGGGACGTTTCCTTGGGCACAAAGTAATAGGCGATGTGCATCTGGGCGACTGGGGCCTGCAGATGGGTCTGATCATCACAGAGCTTAAAAAACGTTCTCCGGAACTGGTATATTTTGATGCATCCTATGAAGGGGAGTATCCGGCGGAAGCGCCGTTTACCGTCAGCGAGCTGGAGGAGATATACCCCACAGCCAGCGGAAAATCAAAGGAAGATGAGGACTACAGAAATGAAGCTCTGGAGGCTACTCTGGAACTTCAGCAGGGCAGAAGAGGATACCGCGCACTCTGGAGACACATCATGGAAGTGTCTGTAGCGGACCTGAAAAAGAACTATGAGAAGCTGCATGTGGATTTTGACCTCTGGAAGGGTGAAGCGGATGCAGATCCCTATATTCCGGATATGGTGGCATATTTAAAGGACAATGGGTATGCATATCTGGACCAGGGCGCTCTTGTTGTGGATGTAAAAGAGGAAAGTGATGCCAAGGAGATTCCTCCCTGTATGATCCTCAAATCCGACGGAGCTTCCCTTTACAATACCACAGACCTGGCTACCATTGTACAGCGTATGGAGGATTACCATCCGGATGAGATGATCTATGTGGTGGACAAGCGCCAGGAACTGCATTTTATCCAGGTGTTCCGCTGTGCCAAGAAGGCAAAACTCACGGAGGAGAACACCGGACTTGCATTTGTCGGCTTCGGAACCATGAACGGTAAGGACGGTAAGCCCTTTAAGACAAGAGAAGGCGGCGTTATGCGTCTGGAACGCCTCATCAATGAGATCAATGAGGAAATGTACAAGAAAATCGTTGAGAACCGCAGTGTAAAAGGCGATGATGCGAAAAAGACCGCTGAGATGGTGGGACTTTCCGCAATCAAATACGGGGATCTGTCCAATCAGGCTTCCAAAGATTACGTGTTTGACGTAGAGCGTTTCACATCCTTTGAGGGCAATACAGGGCCTTATATCCTGTATACAATTGTGCGTATCAAATCCATTCTGGAGCGCTACCGCGAAGAGGGCGGTAATCCGGAAATGGGCACACTACTGCAGGCGGCAAATGCCAGCGAGAAGGCATTGATGCTGGAACTCTCCAGATTCAATTCCGTGATCGCCCCTGCCTTTGAGGAAAAAGCTCCGCATAAGATCTGTTCTTATATCTATGATCTGGCAAATGCGTTCAACAGTTTTTATCATGAAACTAAGATTCTCAGTGAGGAGAACGAAGCACAGAAGACTTCCTGGATTCGTCTGCTGGTTCTGGCAAGAGATGTACTGGAGACATGCATCGATCTGCTGGGATTTGAAGCACCTGAGAGAATGTGATCTAATATAAAAAGACGGGCTGCCGTATGCGGCAGTCCGTCTGAAAATATCTGAAATTTCGGCATTTCTGCCTGACATTCCATTTTCATTCTACAATATATAAGAATTACATAAAGAGGTGATGCTGTTCGTGTATGGAGAAAAGCGTCTTCTTGGAGAACGCTACCGTCTGGATAAAATCCTGGGAAAAGGCGGACAGGGGAAGGTGTATCTGGCCTTTGACATAAAGCTGGAAAAATACTGGGCTGTCAAAAGGATTCCCGCTGGCAGCAGCAGAGAAGCTGAGATCATGCGGTACCTGGAACATCCGGCGCTGCCCAGAATCGTTGATACACTAAGGACAGATGGATACTGTTATCTTGTCATGGACTATCTGGAAGGATTCACTTTGGAGGAGATAAAGAAAAGCGGAAAAAAGATACCCTGGAGCAAACGGATCCGATGGGCCATACAGCTCTGCAGTCTGCTGGAATACCTCCATGGTCCGGCAAAAGGGATTATCTACCAGGATATGAAACCTTCCAATCTGCTGGTACACATTTCAGGGGATATACGGATTCTTGATTTCGGCATTGCGTCCCTGGCCAATAAGAGCGGCAGCGGGTACGGAACACCCGGTTTTGCCGCACCGGAACAGTTTTCCGGTAGTGCAGAGGAACGAACGGACATCTATGGATTGGGAGCTGTCCTGCGTTACATGGAACAGACGGATGAACACAGATCTAAGATATATAAAAAGTGGAGACACATTGCAGACAAATGTATGGAAACCTCTCCGGGAAAACGCTACAGGAACATCCGTGCGGTCAAGAGAGAACTGCAGAATCTGGAAGAGTGGATGCACACCAGGCAGCGTGTTTACGCAGGTTCCGTTTTTCTGGCAGTGGGTTTTCTGCTCCTTTTAGGCGCGCAGGTCAGGCGGCAGGAGCTGCTGCTTGATGCGGGAAGGCTGCTGGGCTTTCGCAAAGACATCGGTCTTGCGGATACAGCGGATTACAGGGAGGCACGCAGGTATTTCCTGAAAAAACAGGAAGGGACAGAAAAAGGAGAGCTGTACCGAAAAATCCTGGATGCCATAGAAGAGGCGCCGTCAAAAAGAAACTGGGTAGAAGCCGGAGCTGCCATAGAAACATTGGAAAAAAGCGCAGGCACCTCCTGGGAGAAGGCGGGCGAACAGATATTTCTGGCAAATATTGTACAGGCATATGAAAGCGAGCTGGGATTCTCCAATCAGGAAAGCGCGGAAAAAGCACAGGGTCTTCTTTTGCAGGCGGAAAAGAATGTAAAGGAAAACAGCCGGGAGACATATGCACCGGTATACCGTGTAGAAATTTACTATCAGCTCGCCGTGATTTACGAAAAACTGGATAATCCGGTAAAAAGCATCCGGTATTATGAACTGCTTCTGGAAGAAAAAATCCCTGTAAACCTGGAACAGGAAGCACGTCTGTCAATTGCAGCCATGTACCGACAGATGCAGGAGTATATGGAAGCGGAAAAATGCTATGAACGTTATCTGAGCGATTTTCCCCAGGATGCAGAAGCCTACTGCGCCTATGCCCTTATGGAAGCAGCAGAACGGGAAAACCAGAAAAAGGCAGAGAGTCTGCTTTCTCTCATGGAAAAAAGAGGAGCAAAAAAGGATGGGTTTAACAGCGAAAAAATCAAAAATAAAATCAAGGCTTTGGAAACGGAGGAAACAGAATGAATCGTAAAAGGATGTTCTTTATAGTGACAGTGATATTTTTATGTTTAGGCAGTGCGGTTCCGGTATTTGCTTCAGCCGAGGAAGATTTTGGAAATACGGACAAGACTCTGCCGGAAATGACACAGATCGTAGAACTGCAGAAGGGAGAAGCGCTTTTTTTGCCCGGCAATGGCATGGTACAGATAGCAGATGAGCGCATTGCCTGCGCGGGAAGAAACGGAAATATAGAGGCCCTTGAAGAAGGGGAAACAGAAGTGGTGGTTCGGTATAAGATCAGGGTGAAAAAGACTGATTCAAAAGAAAATACAGACGAAATGAAATCTGATAAAAACGGAAAGGATACTGCGGATTTAGAGAAAACACAGACAGGTGATACATACACAGATAAAGATGCAGAAGAAATTCAAGGAGGTACAGCAGATGAGAAGCAGAACACAGAAGACGGTATAAAAGATATGGAGGAAACCGAAAATGGTAACGGACATGAGGAGGCAGGGAGAATTGAAACCGTCCGGCAGCCTTCAGAGGAGGCAGGGAGAACTGAAACCGCCCGGCAGCCTTCAGAGGAGGCAGAAAAAAACGAATCTGCCCGACAGCCTTCAAAAGAGAAAGAGGACGATACTCCTACGGCTATGACAGAAATCGAAATCCCCGACCGCGTGTATCCTGTTATCGCCCTTGTGAATCTGAAAAATCTTTCATCCAGCAACACGCAGGTATCGCCATGTATCACAGTACAGGATGAGAATCTGGACAAGGACAGTGTAAAAATCCGTCTTACCGGGAAACGTACAGGTGAGAGAACGATTTCCTTCCGGAAAGAGGAGAACCGGAATTGTCTGACTCTGACCCTGGACCCGGTGACAGAGGATGATGAGTATGTGCTTATCTGCGAGGCATGTGACCTGTACGGCAACCGGACAGAACAGCACTTTCTCTTTTCCGTCAATCAATCTGGCACAAGCTTTGTATACGACAGGGAGGAAATTGCCCACAGCGGCGGCTTTACACCGGAAATAACCCTGGACAATGTGGACGCCGTCCGAATTGTTTCCTGTTCGGTGAACGGGGAACCGGTTCTCTATGAGTGGAAGGAAGGAAAACTAAGAATCCCAAGTAAATACCTGAAAAACGGTAAAAACAGAATAACCCTGTCTGTTAAGGATACAGCAGGAAACATAAGTGATATGGAACCATGGGATTTTACCATGCCTGCCAATGAAAATGCCGAAACGGACACAGAGCCCGTACCGGAGGCTGTAAAAATGCAGAAAGAAAATCCGGCCGGAATTATTTTTTTATTGATTGGCAGTGTTCTTGTTTTCTGGGAGAGGAAAATGTGTTACAATGGCAACATAAATTAATTTATAAATATTGGGGGAGACCAAATGGAAAAACTGGAACAAAAGTATCTGGAACGCCTTTCCGAACTATATCCGACGATCGCCAAGGCGTCCACGGAGATCATCAACCTGCAGTCAATTCTCAACCTTCCCAAGGGAACAGAACATTTCCTGACAGATATCCACGGGGAATATGAGGCATTTTCCCATGTGCTGAAAAATGGTTCCGGTTCTGTGAGACGAAAGATCAACGAAGTATTCGGCCATACACTCAATGAGCAGGACAAGCGTTTTCTGGCAACACTGATCTATTATCCGAAGGAAAAGATGGAGCTGATCAAAAAGACGGAGGAAAACATGGAGGACTGGTACAAGATCACCTTATACCGTCTGATCGAGGTGTGTAAACGTGTTGCCTCCAAATACACCCGATCCAAAGTCCGTAAAGCCCTGCCGCCTGATTTTGCATATGTTATCGAGGAGCTTATCACCGAGAAACCGGAGCTCAATGACAAAGAGGCTTACTATGAGCAGATTATTGAGACCATTATAGCCATAGGCAGGGCGGAAGTGTTTATCATCGCTCTTTCGGAGCTGATCCAGCGTCTGGTTGTGGACCATCTGCATATTCTGGGAGATATTTATGACAGGGGGCCGGGGCCGCACCATATCATGGAGAAGTTGGAGGAATATCACTCTCTGGATATCCAGTGGGGCAACCATGACATTGTCTGGATGGGTGCGGCAGCAGGCCAGCGTTCCTGTATTGCCAATGTGATCCGTATCTGTGCCCGCTATGCGAATCTGGACCTTCTGGAAGACGGATATGGCATTAATCTGCTGCCATTGGCTACATTTGCCCTGACGTATTATCAGGATGACCCCTGTGAGTGCTTTAAAATAAAAGGGGGAAATACCCTCAATCCGGCAGAGACTGTGCTGAACATGAAGATGCACAAGGCTATTTCCGTTATCCAGTTCAAACTGGAAGGGCAGCTTTTGATCAGGAGAAAAGAATTTCATATGGCAGACCGGGCGCTTCTGGATGATATTAACTATGAGGAGGGGACCATCCGTTTATACGGAAAAGAATACAACCTTCTGGATCATGTCTTCCCGACCGTGGACCCGGAAAATCCCTATGAGCTTTCAAAAGAGGAGGAGGAGGTTATGGAACGCCTCGTCTCCGCCTTTGCCAACTGTGAGAAGCTCCAGCGCCATATGCAGCTTCTTTTGAAGAAGGGAAGTTTGTACAAGGTATATAACAACAACCTGCTTTATCACGGTTGTGTCCCTCTGAATGAGGACGGCAGCTTTAAAGAGGTTGAAGTGTACGGCAGGACTTATAAAGGAAGAGAGCTCTATGACGTGCTGGAAGCCTATGTGCGGAAAGCTTTCTTTGCTCTGGACAAGGAAGAAAAACAGCGCGGCAGGGATATTCTGTGGTTTATCTGGAGCAGTCCCTCGTCTCCGCTGTTCGGCAAGGATAAGATGGCTACCTTTGAGCGGTATTTCCTTGCCGAGAAGGAAACCCATGTGGAGAATAAGAATCCTTACTACAGACTTTTGGAGGATGAAAGCGTAGTGGATAATATTTTCCGGGAGTTCGGAATCGAAGGGGACTGCTGCCATATTATAAACGGTCATGTCCCGGTACACCATACCTCAGGGGAAAGTCCCATCAAATGCGGCGGCAAAGTGCTGGTCATTGACGGTGGATTTTCAAAAGCATATCAGAAGGAGACCGGGATTGCGGGATATACGTTGATTTATAATTCCTGGGGAATGATCCTGGCAGCCCATGAACCATTTACCTCTGCAGAGGATGCCATCACAAGGGAGAGCGATATTCTCTCTGACAGTATTTTAGTAAAACGCACCTCTCTTAGGAAAACAGTGGGGGATACGGATAACGGACATCACCTGCAGGAGAGCATTGATGAGCTGAGACAACTTCTGAAGGCCTACAGAAACGGCCAGATTATTGAGAAGGAATAAAAGGAGAGCAGAAACATGATACATGAAAATATTCCGATTCAAATGTCAGGGTCTTCCAAAGAGACACATTTGACAACTTATATTTTGGATGCGTATGAGGAGCTGCCAGAAGACTTAACGCGGCCTCTGATACTGATCTGTCCCGGAGGCGCATACCGTTTTACGGCTGACAGAGAGGCGGAGATGGTGGCTCTGCAGTTTAACAGCATGGGATATCACGCGGCAGTTCTGCGCTATTCCTGTGCTCCCAGTGTATTTCCCGCAGCCCTGACCGAGGTGGCCCGCTCTGTGCAGATGATACATGAGAAGGCGGAGGCGTGGCATGTGGATACGGAAAATATCTTTGTTATGGGATTTTCAGCGGGAGGCCATCTGGCAGCCAGCTACGGTGTTTTCTGGAACAGGGATTTTCTTTCTGAGGCTGTGGGATGCAGCAGGGAGATTTTAAAAGTAAAAGGTCTGATTCTCTGCTATCCGGTGATCACATCCAGGGAGGATTACGGGCATCTGGAAAGCATCCATAATCTGCTGGGCAGTGATTATGAAGAGAAAAAAGCGGAGATGGCACTGGAAACCCAGGTAGATGTCCATGTGCCCCAGGCTTTTCTCTGGCATACCTTTGAGGACCAGAGCGTGCCGTTTCAGAACTCCCTGTTATTTGTGGAGGCAATGGGAAAAGCGGGCGTTCCGGCTGAATACCATCTCTATCCCAAGGGCAGTCATGGCCTCTCCCTGGCAAATGAGACACTGATGCGTGCAGACGGCACCGGTGTACAGAAAGAGTGCCAGAGCTGGATGCCGCTGCTTAACATTTGGCTTAAGAATGCCTGCAAAAGAAAATAAGTAGTATAAACCTTGTAAAAACAGGAAAAAATCTTAAAAACAGCTTGCAACATACACCTCAGCTATGCTATAATACCAACGTTGCAAAATAACCACGTCTATGAATACCAAAGGACGGTGCCTGCGGACAAGCGTCCGACAGTGTCCCTGCGGAGAGGAAATAGACGGAAGAAAACAACCAAAAAGGAGAAAAAACATGAGCGTTATTTCAATGAAACAGTTACTGGAAGCAGGTGTTCATTTCGGACATCAGACCAGAAGATGGAACCCTAAAATGGCTCCCTACATCTACACAGAGAGAAACGGCATCTACATCATCGACCTGCAGAAATCTGTAGGAATGGTTGACGATGCTTACAAAGCAGTTGCAGACATCGCAGCTGACGGCGGCACAATCCTGTTCGTAGGAACTAAAAAACAGGCTCAGGATGCTATCAAAGTGGAAGCAGAGCGCTGCGGAATGTTCTATGTAAACGAAAGATGGTTAGGCGGAATGCTGACAAACTTCAAGACCATCCAGAGCAGAATCGCAAGACTGAAAGAAATCGAAGCTATGGAAGCTGACGGAACTTTCGACGTACTGCCGAAAAAAGAAGTTATCGAGCTGAAAAAAGAGCAGGCCAAATTAGAGAAGAACCTGGGCGGTATCAAAGAAATGAAGAAACTCCCGGATGCCATCTTCATTGTAGACCCGAAAAAAGAAAGAATCTGCGTTCAGGAAGCACATACATTAGGTATTCCGTTAATCGGTATCTGTGATACAAACTGTGATCCGGAAGAACTGGATTATGTTATCCCGGGCAATGATGATGCCATCAGAGCCGTAAAATTAATCGTTTCCAAAATGGCAGATGCTGTCATTGAAGCTAACCAGGGTGTTGCTGAAGACAGCGAAATCTTCGAGGAAGCAGCAGAAGAGGAAGCAACAGAGGAATAATTCAAAGCGCCTTGGCTGTACTGCCAAGGCGGTTCTTTAGAAAAAACCAATAGAATTCAGGAGGAATATCACGATGGCTATTACAGCAGGAATGGTAAAAGAATTAAGAGAGATGACCGGCGCCGGCATGATGGACTGTAAGAAAGCTCTTGCAGCAACAGAAGGCGATATGGATAAAGCAGTTGAATTCCTGAGAGAAAAAGGACTTGCTACTGCACAGAAAAAAGCAAGCCGTGTTGCAGCAGAAGGTCTGTGCAAAACTCTGGTATCTGCTGACGAGAAGAAAGCAGTTGTTGTAGAGGTTAACGCAGAGACAGACTTCGTTGCTAAAAACGAAAAATTCCAGGGCTATGTTGCACAGGTTGCAGAGCAGGCTATGGATACAGAAGCAGCCGATGTGGAAGCTTTCTTAGCTGAAGCATGGAAATTCGATACAACAAAAACCGTTCAGGAAGCTCTGGCAGGCCAGATTGCTGTTATCGGTGAGAACATGAACATCAGAAGATTTACAAAGGTATCCGAAGAAAACGGATTTGTTGCATCCTACACACACATGGGTGGCAAAATCGGTGTTCTGGTTGATGTTGAGACAGATGTCATCAACGATGCTGTAAAAGAAATGGCTAAAAACATTGCCATGCAGGCAGCAGCTCTGAAACCTGTATACACAAACAGAAGTGAAGTGTCTCAGGAATACATTGAGCATGAGAAAGAAATCCTGACAGCAGCAGCTAAGAACGAGAAACCGGACGCTAACGACAAGATCATCAGCGGTATGGTTATGGGCCGTATCAACAAAGAGCTGAAAGAAATCTGCCTGTTAGACCAGGTTTATGTAAAAGCAGAAGACGGAAAACAGACCGTTGCCAAATACGTTGAAGAAGTTGCAAAAGCTAACAACGCTAAGATTACAGTAAAAGGCTTCGTTCGTTTCGAGACCGGAGAAGGTATTGAGAAGAAAGAAGAGAATTTTGCTGAGGAAGTTGCTAAGCAGATGGGTGGCAACTAATATAAATTGCTGTATCCTGTTTGATACCGGAAACCTTGAGTTTTCAAGGAAAATCGGATGTGTAAGGTCAATTGGAAACTATCGTAACTTAGTGTAAAATATCATAAGAAATCGCCGAAAATTGGGACTTATTTGAGACTAAATTGGGATTGGAAATGGTCTCGATTGCTTAAGGGGATTTTGCCTGATGTTTAAATGTTAGCGAGAGTCAGTGACTGGGTACACATAATAAGAATGTTGATGGCACACTATTGAGAAATCAGTGGTGTGTCATTTTTGCATTCTGAGGAAGGAAACTACTAAAAAATGTAATCTTCCAAACAAGTAAACTGTATAGATACATATAACATTGAAAAAGGCTTTTTCGTTTCAATTTGTGAAGATGATTATTTTATGGCAATAGAGGGATTTAGGAATTTGAGGTTTTACGAACAAACAGGATACCACGGTAATATGCTGCTGACTCCAGGTGATATGATTTTAAAAGAGATAAAAAAGAGATTGATATTGAAAAGCCAGTGTTACAAGGTGATTTTCTTGTAACGCTGGCTCTATTTTTATATTGTTTCTCCGGTATCTCTCATTTTGAATTGTCCTACAAAATCGCAATCCAAAACATTTCCAATTTCAATTAATTCTTTTTCGGAAAAATTATCACGTTTCATTTTATTATATATATTGGTTGAAGAGCAGCCAAGTAATGAAGCTAAGTCGGCTGCAGTCTTTTTCCTTTTGACAAGAACAATTTTTATTTTTTCTGTCATAGACATTATTAGCACCACCTTCCTATTTTAAATATATAACTAGATAGTGTAATTGTCAATCTAATAGATTTGAAATAGTAATTGCCAGATTGAATAAAGTCCTTGACGAACTCACTAAATAGTTATATCATAGAACTGTAAAGGAGTATTTACACACTGAAAAGAAACTTGAATTAATTGTAAAAATTTATATGCTAACATTAGTGATTAAAGCAACCACACTGGGAAGTGTGAAGGTCCGAAGTCCTTATAAATGCTGACGGGTTGCAACGGGGGCGTTGTAATGTTGGTTGACAAGTTCCGGCCGGGTTTAATGTGAACCGGGCGCTGTGGGAGAGTTAAACCTGTGTTTTTGTACCACAGCTATAAATCAGATTCATTTACTGAAAGTCAGGGATCTTACAACGCCCAATCTTTTGCAATATGTAACGATAAACCAGGTCATCTTACAGTGTTGCTTCATACATATCCAATTAGTCTAATGTATTTTCGTGTATATCAGGTTCATAGATATTTCTGAACAAAAATCCAAGCTATACTGTAAATTTTATAAAGGGTGGAAAAAATATGAGAAAAGATAAAAGAGACTTAAAGGTCTGTGAACAATCTGGATACAGATATAAGCCAACCCCTACGCTTATGTTAAAAGGTGTATGGCTGGAGGAATGGGGATTTACAGCTAATATGCCGGTTACTGTCCAGTGTGAAGAGGGAAAGCTGGTTATCGTTCTCAATAAAGAAAGAGCAAAGAGGCTGGAAGAGGAGAAGGCATATATTGAGGAAGAGACGAAGAGGTTTCAGGCACAGCTTGTGGCGGAGCGGAAAAGGAGATATGGAAAATAAGGAGATTGATAAAATGGAGAGACAGGCGGTTATATTTGCTATTGAAACGGAGAATGGTGTTGTGAACAGAATTGGAAAAGCATATATTGCCACTCCAGAAATCAGATTTCGGGGCGGTGAGGTTAGGTGGTTGGGTGATAAATTCAAAACATCGGTACACGGAAAGGAAAGCGAAAAATGGGATAAATTATATTATGAAGTTTAGAGAAAGGTGACATAGCTTATGGCAAAAGAACAACAAGGGATAACAGTGACAACGGAACAGAAAGAAATACAGTTGCCAGAAATTATTGTTTCAGATAAAACAATATTAGATGCAATTGCAGAAGCAATAGATACGAATTGTAATCTATCAGAATTAGATCCAGAGACACGAGAATCATTACGAATCATATTAGAAATTTTAAACAGCTTTTATGGAAAGGAGCAGGATAATGGCACAGAAATCATATGATGAACAGCTAGAAAATATTATGAAAAAGAAAGAGCAATTAGAGGCGCAGGCTAAGGCAATTAAGAAAAGAAAAACGGAGGAAGAGAGAAAGAAGAGGACAAGAAGATTGATTGAACTAGGCGGAATTGTGGAATCCGTTCTTGGAAGAGATACCAGAGAAGAAGATAAAATCAGATTCATTAATTTCCTCAAAAAGCAGGAAGCAAACGGAAAATTCTTTTCTAAAGCAATGAACAATTCATCAGTAGCGGATGAAACAGTGGAAATGTAATATGGGAATTTCACTATTCCCTTAACTTGTTAAGGGCGCACTTATATGTGGGCGAAGCCCACATGAATAAGTTTGGTGCAAGCACCAACCGGTCACTTCGTGCCGGGCGCGTTCAGTCGGCGGGTCTTATGCAGACTGCACTCTCCGAGGGGCAATAACCAAAATGCGGTTATTGGTTTTGCTTTGGCAAAACTCCTGCACGGACGGTGTCAAGTGTTACTTGCATGAAGTCTTGCAGACGGCATTCCATTTGTTCCCCAAGTTGGGGAACAAATTGGAAAACTCATTTTGCAGATGTATTACAGAAGAAAGGGGGGAATGCAAAATGTCAATTTATCATTGTTCTATCAAAATTATCAGCAGAGCAGGTGGTCGTTCTGCCGTAGCATCAGCTGCATATCGCTCTGGTGAGAAATTATACAATGATGAAACTGGAATCATTCATGATTTTACGAACAAAGGTGGTGTGATTATGAATGAAATTATCTTACCTGTGAATGCTCCTGAGAGATATAAGGATAGAGAAACTTTGTGGAATGAAGTTCAGAAAATCGAAAAGAGATCGGATGCACAATTTGCCAGGGAAATTGAAGTTGCTCTTCTTGTAGAAATGAATCGAGAACAGCAGATTGAATGTATCCGTGCATTTGTTAATGAGAATTTTGTAGAGCAGGGAATGATAGTGGATTGGGCACTTCATGATAAAGCAGATGGAAATCCTCATGCACATATTCTTCTGACGATGCGTGGAATTGATGAGCATGAAGAGTGGTTGCAGAAGCAGACAACTGTATTTGCAAATGTAAGGGATGAAAGTGATAGAGCTATCTATAATCTAGAATTACCAGTCTATGATTCTAAAAATCGTGATGCTACTTCTCAGTATCGTATTCCACAATTAGATGAAAATGGAGAACAGAAAACCAGAGTACGAAAAGGAAAAGGTACGGAGTATCTCTGGGAGAAAATCACGATACCTGCGAATGATTGGAATGATCATTCAAGAGCAGAAATATGGAGAGCTTCCTGGGCAGAACACTGTAATAAATATTTGGATGTAGAACATCAGATAGATCATAGAAGTTATGAGCGTCAAGGTGTTGATAAGGAGCCAAGTATTCATGAGGGTGTCACAGCTAGACAGATGGAAGCAGAAGGTAAAATAGCAGAGCGTTGTCAGATGAGTCGTGAGATTAAGGAACGAAATTCTTTCAGGGAACAGATGAAAAAAATAGCAAAGGAACTAACAGATTTAATAACAGAGAAAGCGAGGGCAATATATGGAAGATTTAAAGAAGTTAGAAGAAGTCATGGAGATATTGAATATTCAAGATCAGATGATGGAGGTACTGGAAAAACAACAGGTAGAGCTGGAGGAAAAGGACAAGATCATTCTAAGTCTAAAGGAAGAGTTAGAAGAATCGATGAACTTAAACGAACAGCTGACGAAACAGAACAAGAAATTAGTAAAACAGACGGAGAAATTGCAGTTACAGATAGTAGAATTGCAGAACTCCGAGACTTAATTCAGCAGAAGGAGGCAGATAGAGATGAGCGATTCAGAAAACTTAAAGAACGAAGATCAGCTTCTCTCATTGATGGAGGAGATGCAGGATCAAATAGAGGGATTACAGACGGAACTTCAAGCGGAGCAAGAGAAGACCTCAGAAGCACAAAAGACGATATCCAGGCTTTCCTTACAGAACTCGAAATTAAAGAGCGAAGTTCAGAAGAAAAGCGAGATTATCGTATCACAGAACGAGAGAATCGAGAAACTGAGCGAGAGCGATCTTGTGTTGAAGAAGAACGAAGAACTGGAGAAAGAAAACACGAGACTCCAGAATTATGCCAAGAAGATCGAGGAAGAAGCAGAAGCAAAGGTAAAAGCCGCTAGGGAACAAGCTGATGAGAAAGTGGCAAAAGTTAAGCAGAATTTTGAGGCGAAGGAATCAGCACTTTCTGGTAGAGAAGAAGGTGTAGGTCAAAGAGAGACACTGGTTACTATTAAGGAACACAATATTGATGCTGAAATTAAGAACAAAGCATTGGCAATGGTCGAAGCAGAAATAAATGTCCTTGCCAGTGCTGCAAGTAGACAAAGAAAGGAATTGGCAGAAGCAAAGAAAATTAAAAACCATAAGCTTCAGAGAAAATATGATGCAATGATTGCGGGATACAAGGGGATGGTAAGATTCACATTGTTTTAAGCAATCATTACCACAGTTATTATGGCTATTAAGACGGAAGTTATTAGAGCAGATTTTATGGGATTCATTCATATGATTGGAAATGGAATTATGACTACGTTTGAATGGAGAAAGATAGCAGGACTATTTGTGGCTCGATTAGGGGATATGATACCAAATGCGACAGCTTCCCTGATTGTTCACTGGGTATTGCTCATAATCGTCTGTGTAGCGATTATAGGTGGTCTAGGGGCGTCTGTAGTGGTATTAGGAAGTAAATATGTGTACTTCTTTAGAAAGAGGCAAGCAGATGCCATATCCGTGTATGTAGGGCTGTTTATACTTGCAATAATTGTTTTTATGGCGGATATAATCAAATCAATCCTATCCATCAATCTGTTTATGGTGGTTCTTGGAATCTTCATGTTATACACAGTTGTGAGAGGAATTATTCAGGCGGAGAATACGAAAGCTAAGAAGAAAATATTAAAATACGCAGGGATTGCAGTTGGCGGAGTTGGTGCGCTTGCGGTTTTTGTGCATTTCTTTGGAGTGATTGGGATTATTGCGGTTCCTATTGGAATGATGATGGTTTATGGTGAGAGATAAATCTAATGTAAAAGTGGGTAGCAAATAAAACGGTAAATTAAAAATGCCAAATTGACAAAGTACGCATTTCGGAATACAATAAATGAAATGGAAAAGTTGATGTTATTTTATTAAGCTATGAAGAAAGATGAAGAAAAATGGATAATTATAACACAATAAGCGAAAAGGCTGAACAATGGTGCGTTTCTCCAAGGTGGGTACAAAAATTATGCACAAATGGGAAAATAGAAGGAGCCGTAAAATTTGGACATATCTGGGCAATTCCGGCAGAAACAGAGAAACCGAGTGATGGAAGGATTACCACGGGATAGTATAGGAATTGGAGAAAAAAATGAAGGAAATAACAGATTGTGTCATTCTAGTTTAGCGATAATGAGGTGACAAAATGAAAAATAAATATAATGAGATTAAAAAAGCAAATGTATTGATGATATTTTTTGAAGCAAATACTTTTAAAAAAGAATTTAATCGAAAAGTTACTGAATTTAGAAGCAAGGAATTTCACAGAAGTGTACATGATGAATATCCAATACCATATTGTATTACATTAGCAGCATTTGCATGTGAGCTGTTTATAAAGTTTTTGATAGGTGTGCGTGAGATAAAGAATGACCAAAATGCAGAGATGATTCGTATTCCTAAAGGACATAATCTTAATTTTTTATACTCAAAACTACCGATTGAATATCAGGAATCTATTTTGAAAAAAATTGATGAACAAAAATTAAAAGAAATAGTGGCAAGAAATGCTGATTCTTTTATGGAATGGAGATATATCTATGAAGCCAAAGAGGATAGTGTAATATTTACATATGACCACATAAAGCAATTAATAGATGTATTGTATGAAATATCCGACAAAGAAAAAAACAATACTTTTTTTGATGCTGATAAAGCTACGGATGTTGTTATGGAAGGAACGGAAGAATTGGATGCCAAGGCATTAATTTCATATTAAGAAGACATTTAGCAAACATTATTAGATGAAAAATTTGAGATATTTATGGAAAATATGTCATGAAAATAAGCATAGAGGAGATTATTATGGATAAAGTCGATAACAATAGCAATAGTATAGCTGAATCATCAGGTGTTGTTTATAGCAATGTCGGAGTGGGAGAAACTACATATGAAATGAATAAGTTTCATGCAAAGCAGGGACATGGATTTGCTGCGGAGAGAGCAGAACATATTAATGACTTGGCACATGGAAAAGATGCTCAAATCTTAGGTGATAATAATGCAAAAGATGGTGCAGATAGATTGGTAAATGGGGTGGAGATTCAGTCTAAGTATTGTAGGAATGGAGCAGCATGTATTCAAGAATGTTTCCACAATGGTAAGTATAGATATTATTCAAAAAATGGAGAACCCATGCAGGTTGAAGTGCCATCGGATATGTATGAAGATGCAGTTAAAGCAATGCGTCGAAGAATTGAAAATAATCAAGTTGAGGGTGTTACTAATCCTGATGATGCTGAAAAAATTGTAAAAAAGGGTCATTATACATATTCACAAGTAAAAAGAATTGCACAGGCAGGAACTGTTGAATCACTCACATTTGATGCAGCAAATGGAATGATTATTGGTGCAAGTGCAATGGGAATATCAGCTACAATTTCTTTCGCAACATCTATCTGGAATGGAGAAGATCTACAGACAGCACTTCAAAATGCTGCACTGAGTGGCTTGAAGATAGGCGGAGTGTCATTTATGACAACTATTATTACATCTCAGATAGCAAGAACTTCAATAAATTCAACGGTTCGATTGGGAACGGATATTGTAGTTCAAAAATTAGGACCTAGAGTTACTTCGAACATTGCTAATTCATTGCGAAATGGGACAAATATTTATGGTGCAGCTGCAATGAATAATGTTTCAAAACTTTTGGCAGGAAATATTATTGCTGGATTTGCGTCATTGGTTGTTCTTTCGTCAGGTGATATAATAAATATTTTCAGAGGTCGTATTTCGAAAGAACAGTTGTTTAAAGATGTAACGATAACAGGAGCTACTATAACAGGTGGCACCGTCGGATGGGGAGCCGGAAATGCAATAGGAGGCGTTGTTGGGGGAGCAGTTGGTGGAGTATTAACAGGTGGAACAGGTACTGCTACTGGAGCAAAAATCGGATCAAAAATAGGTGGATTTGCGGGAAGCGCAATAGGTGGAACTGTTGTAGGAGGCACAACGCAAACAGTAATGGACAATGTTATAGAAGATGATTCCATTAAAATGATGAGAATTGTTGAAACGGAATTTGTCAGTATATGTGAACAATATTTAATAACAGAAAATGAAGTATACGAAATATTACCGAAATTAAAGGAGAAACTTACACTCAAGGAAATAAGAAATATATATGTTAGTCAAAACAGAAGCCTTTATGTACAGTCGGTTATTATGGAATGCGTAAATCCAGTATTAATTAAAAGAACTTTTGTGGACTGTCCAGATGAAGATTTGATGCTTTCTGGAATTAAAGAGCTGATTGAAGATGCAATAGATGGTGTTGGCATATTTGATACAAGTGAAATTGTACCAAGTGTTGCAGATATTCAGCAAAATTTGTTGGAAAATTCAAATATAAGAGAAGAACAAGTGATGAGCATTATGCAACCCGTTATGAAGATAAATAAAACTCAATTGAAAGCGGAAAGATGTATGAAATCAATTCAAAGAAGTAATGAGAATATGATTAATAAACGTGATGATATTTATCATGAAAGAGAATTGTATCAGCAAGAATTAAATAAAATAATTGAAAAATAGATGAAAGGAAGTAATAGGATATAGAATACGAAGAATTGATAACGATTGGAGGAGCACTATGTCAAGTGAAAAAGAAATCAAAGAATATGCAGACCGGCTTTGTAGAAAGTGTTCTGGTGTTCATATCACACAGATAAAGGAAAGAAATGACTGGATTATAAATGAACTAGTGGCTACATTTAATATTAGTTATGAATACGCTAAAAATTGTTTTGAAGACAATAAAAATAGATGACAGGGGGAAAGTAAGGTGGAACTTGCAATAAAAACAGTAGAAGTAACATCACTGCAGGAAAGTGATAAGAGTGAAATTGATAAAGAAGTTGATAGAATAATTAACCAGCATAAGAATAATAGATATGAAGTTAATCGACTTGTTTTTGAAAGTGTTGCTGCATTAACAGAGAGTGAAAACTATTCAAATGAACTTAATTCACAAGGTACTCTGAAAAGATTTTGGGGTGGGATTACAGGAAAAAACAGAAAATTGCAAAATGGAATAGATAATAGTCTTGCAAGAGCACAGTATGCTTCTCAGCAGACATTGCAAAAATTAGCAGAGCAAAATTTGATGAGTTTTGAGCTAATCACTGCAGTTAATAACAAATTAAATGCATCCGTTATTGAAATTGAAGCAGAAATTAATAAAATATATGGCACGTTAGTAACTTTTTTTAAGCAGACTAAGAGTGATATTATACAACTTGAAAACCGAGTTGATCGACTAGAAAAAAACATCAATTTATTAAATTGGCAGAATTCAATAGAATATCAAATGTGGAATGGCGTTGAATATGCAGATTTAGAGAAAAATCAGAAAATTGTTTGTATTGTTCGAGATTTTTATGATTTAACTAAAGGGAAGTGGACAACATCAGATTTGCTTTTACTCAAAACTGCGATGTCAACAATTAATTTACAACCAAAGGAAAATGTTAATTACAAGGAATTTATATTATCAATTCAAAGCAATCAAGAACTTTTTGAAAAACTATTTGAAGGGTTATCTCTTAAGGGAGTGGAAAATTACTCACAGTATGTGACGATTGCTTCAGGAATACAAAAAAAGACACTGTTAGATACGAGTGAACAGTATACTATAGATAGTACAATAAAACTATTAGATGACAATGGGTGCCACTTAGTCGAAGAAGAGGTTAAAGAGAGTATTTTAGATAATTATGAAAAAAAGTATGCTAATGTTGATATTAGTACAAGTATCAATACATATGATTTCATAATTGAATTATTATATAATTTGGAATATGTGAAAGAAATTATGTATGTCCAAACACTTGATGGAAAAATGAAAGAAGCAGAATTGTTATTTTCATATAACGAGATAGAGAAAGTATATCCGATACTCCAGGAACTATCAGATTATGGTTATGTAAAGGCGAAATATTTATTGGCATTAATATATGAACTTGGTTATACAGATATTGAAATAGATTATGAAAAGATGAATGATTTATTAGATGAATGTATCGAACAGGAGTATTGGCCGGCATTAGTAAGAAAGTATATACCAATTTTTCGAAAAGCTGAACAAGAACTGTGTAAACAAAAAATTGTACCTATACTAGATTTGCTGAAAAATATGGTAAAGCAAGGCGATGTGTATGCAGCGGAAGAATATGCTAGATGTTGTATTAATCTTGTCTTTTTGGGTGTTTCGGATGAAAATAACTATGGCGAAGCAATTGAATGCTTTGGAAAAGCACCAAATGTATTAGGTATTTATGGATTAGCAAAAAGGTATGATAATGGTAGTGGCGTAGAAAAAAATCTAGAGAAAGCCTTAGAATTATATGAGCGAGCTGCAGTTTTTGGATATGCACCAGCCGAATACGAGGCTGGGAGAGATTACGCAAATGGATGGGGGTGTGAAAAAGATTTAAAGAAAGCCTTTAATTACTATAAAAAAGCATATGAGCATGATAATTTAGCTGCCGTAAATGAGTATGCGCGGTGTTATAGTAATGGATTCGGTGTATCTATAGATGGAGAGAAAGCATTTGCGTTGTTTACTGAAGGTGATAGGCGAGGGAATGTTACTTGTACATCAAATATTGGTTGGTGTTATCAGAATGCAATGGGAGTAAGTAAGGATATGGATAAGGCTAAAGAGTATTATTTGAAAGCAGTTTCATTGGGAGATTCCTGGTCACAAGAACAACTTGATAAATATTTTTAAGTTGACAATAAACGTAGATTTATGAAATGTCTCTAAAATGTCTACATCCCGCCACGAAAACTTGTGGACAAGGTGGAATATCTGGAAAATCTATACCAGATATTCCATTTTTAGATTAAATCAGACACAATATATAGATGTCAGTATTGAATTTACAGCGTTTCACACTCTCGGATTACAACAATCCAGAACCGGGTCCAGGCGCAAAAGGGCTTGTACTATATGTCCCTTAGCAGCCTGCGGATATCTTCCCTTGCTTCTCGAAATTGTACATCTTCCGGCGAAATCTGCAGAATAAACTGAATTTTCCCCAGCAGATGCTGCAGATAACGAACAGGATCCGGTTGCCCCTCTATCATCCATTCTTTCTTGTTACAACGCCGTAAATGCTCCATTACCTCGTATTTTTTACAGTAATATACCTCTGCCCGTACCTCTCTTTTATACGCACGCCCAACATCTGCCTTTTCGTTCACAACGATTCCCGTCACGGTTTGTCTGGTATGTTTTCCAAGCAGCTTAGTTTTCTTTTCATTCAGCACAAATCCCATGGTTAAAAGGTAGTTTTTGACCTTATTTTTCAGTTCGACTTCATCGAATACACCGGAAAATGTCATATCGTCACTGTAACGTGTATAATGAATCCCTCTTTCCTCGCACCATGCTCCCATATAGTTGTCAAACGACTTCATGACCAGATTGGAAACTGTCGGAGAAGTAGGTGCGCCCTGTGGAAGATAATCTTCATAACAGCAAAGTTCTGCCAGTATCCGTCTTACTGCAGGCGGAAAGTAGATGGCCGGAAAGGCTGATTGGTAAACCAGAGGAAATGTTATGTTTTCAAAGAAGTTTTCTATATCCAATTTCATGACCTGTTCCTGTCCTACATGGGAAAGTGCATTGTCCAGCACTGTGGTTTTCTTTTTGTAGGCAGTGGCATAGACGGAAACGGAAAGTCCGTCCAGAACATGATGAAGTAGATTTTTCTGTATGGTATTCAGTAACGCGTCCGGTACCAGCAGACGGCGCACACTGCCGTTTCGCTTTGGGATCTGGGCGGTATGGTAGTGTTTCTTTATATGATTACTGACAGCATAGAGACATGCAAGTTCTTTTTCCTCTCGTACAGGTGCTCCCTGTAGAAGCCGGAAGGACAGCAGCATGTCTTTGATCTGTTCTTTTGTACAATATTTCCATAAATCATTGTCATAGTTTGATAAAGTAGTTGTCATATGATTCTTTTTCACCTCGTATACAGGGACAATACAAGAAGGTGATTCTGTAAGATGCGCAGACGTACACAGGCGTAAGCCGCCTGCACACGGCAGTGTGCTGAAGTACCTCGGAGCATCTGGAAGTCTTTTGGTCTCTTTTTCTATACCGGACGGCGACTCGCCATCCGGCTGGATACGCTGTCCTATTTCAGACAGATCCAGATATGCTATTGTCCCTGTATCACTATCATATCATCTGTGTAGTAAACTTACAATTTATTTTTACTGAAAGGGAACTTTCATGGAAGTGTGATTTTGTTACGGAGAACCCGCAATGTTTAAGCGGGTTCTCTATTGCAGTTAAATTCCAAGAATTCCGTCCATAAATGCGATAATTCCCTCCTCGACATTATTCTTGATCTCACTGTAGTTATGTATTTCATGACGATATCCGGAATATACGCGGGTTTTCACGTCATGTCCGGTATCACAAAGCCAGTTCGAGACCTCATAGATACCTTTTCCGTATTCGCCAACAGGGTCCTGGTCACCGCCGATATTATAAAACGGCAGGTCCTTTGGAACTCTCTCGGCCCACTGTGTTCCTTCAATTGCCAGCATCATCTGGGTAAAGTCATAGAGTGACCGGTTGCTGGTTGGTTTGGTAAAGGCATCAAAAGGATCTTCCGCGTGGTCACGCTGTACATAAGGGTCTGAACAGATCCATTCATTTCCGATGGTAACATCATCACACCGTTCGCACATCCATCCCATCAAGGCACCTGTAAATTCCGGATTGGAATTCATTCCCAGTCCGTCGTCAATGGCTTTTTTGAGAAGCACTGCGGCTTTATCCGCTCCCCGGAAGACTCCCGTTGTACCGCAGATCGTGACACCTGCCAGGTCTTCTCCATATTTTGCCGCATAATCTCTGGCTATAAAGGATCCCATGCTGTGACCGAAAATAAAATACGGCAGATTCGGATATTTTTCACAGACCAGTTTTTTCAGGCTGTGTTCATCCTCCATCATGGTGTGGAATCCCGCATCGCCCCAATCACCCCATACACCGCTGACCATGGCTGTTTTTCCGTGCCCCACATGGTCATCAGCCGCTACAATATAACCGGCGTCCATGAATTTTACGATCATATGCAGATACCTTCTGGAATGCTCACCGAATCCGTGGATAATCTGTACGATTCCTTTCGGCCTGGCAGCCGGAACGTATATCCATCCCTGCACCTGGTCACGTTTGTTGTAAGACAGAAAATTTACTTCATGCAGCATAAAAACACCTCCATAGTGATAAAATTTGTAACTACTTTTATTGTAAGGGGCAGAGAGGAGCGTGTCAAACGGAAATGAAATTATATGAGAATATTGCAGCCTGAACAGCCAGGGAGAGTATGATTTGGAACAGGGCTCCATTTTTTAGAGCCTCGTGAAACCTGGAATACTGGTTAATATAATTACTCCAGTATGAAATGATTGAAATAGTAATAACGGAATTTTTATTATGACAGACATATGTCACATTTAAAATGTTATAATATTTATAATCTAAATCTTAATATAGATTCAAAGTTTCAAAAGAATAACCGTTCGCATCTATAGTCGTAAGTTTGGGTGGAATTATATCTGATATACTAAAGTATTTTAGTAATTATTTCTTGTTTCAAAATCATGAAAAGTTCGAGGTAGTTCTATTCCAATATAGACTTTGGAGCGGTAAGAAAATTAACGTAAGGAGAGGCTATTTATGTTTGATATCGAAAAGGATTACAATTTAAAGATTGATGAATTACGAAAGCTGCTGAAATCGTCCAGGCGTTTTGATCAGGCAATTGAATTAGCATTGGAAATTCATGCAGTGACGCACACAGGTAAGGTTTCATTAAGTGACAGTCCTACATTTTGTGATGATTTATTGGAGGGATTGGAGAATGAGGATTACAGCATAATGCCGACTGAGAAAGACGAAACAATAGCCTGGCATTTATGGCATATAGCGAGAATAGAAGATTTGGTGGGAAATCTTCTTATAGCAGAACAGTCCCAAATTTTCAATGAAGAATGGATGGAAAAAATGAGTGTGTCCGTAAGAGATACCGGTAACGTAATGACGGACATGCAGATCATTGATTTTAGTGAACAGGTAAATAAACAGGAGCTGATAAAGTACAGAAACGCGGTAGGCTGTCAGACCCGCAAAATATTAAAATCCTTGTCACCACTTGATTTGAAACGGAAACCCGGAGAAGAATATTTAGCGCGGCTGGTCAGCGAAGGTGGTTTGCTGGAAGTAAAAGGGTCCATTTGGCTTAAAAATTTTTGGGGCCGGCACACTTTTGCAGGGCTTATTTTGCTGCCGATAACTCGTCATCATATGATGCATCTGTCCGATAGTGTGGTCATTAAAGAGTTTTTGTTAAATAATCGGTAAAATAGGTTAGATGAACGGAGCTGCCTATGGGAGATAGTCAAGGCTTCCATGGGCGGGCTTTTTCTGCCCATCCTTTTTCCTTCCAGTATTTTACATCCGCTTCATTCCATCCTCTCCGCTGTAACAATCGCATAATATTAAAAAATGCTCTGGTTTTTATGGAAGGAGATACGTGCCCTATATTCTCATTAATTTTATCAGCTATTACAGTGATTTTTTTTTCTATACGTTTTTTTAGATCAGGATTCACGGCATCCCATGAAACTGCGGCAACGCCTACGCCATATTTATAAGTTCTGGCAACACCCCAGAAGAATGTGCTGTCAGCCATATCTTTATTTGTACTTTTCATGCCTCCGCCAGCGGCTGTGGATATGCAGACAGCCTGTTTGCGGAACATTTTTTCTTCTGGTCGATGCACCATCCACCGGTATCCATAATGGTCTAAAAAAGCTTTCATTGCTCCTGTTGTATGATAAACGTATACAGGACTTGCCAGAATGATTACGTCGGCACGGTCGATAGCTTCTGTGATAGGCTTTAAGTCCTTAAAGTGAGGACATAGTGTTTCTGATTTTTCAAAACAATTTGTACATCCGATACAAAAAGAATGAAAATCCTTTGGCAGAAAAAATTCCGTGACTTCGCCATTTAATTTTTCCGTTAGCATTTTAGCGATATGATAGGTTGAACCTTTATGGCTTTGACCATGTATAACAGCTATTTTCATTTTCTGTTTCCTTTCCTGTTTTCAGGTAAATTATAGCATAATAATGGTTTGAGAGGTACTTTTTATTTTATGTTTTGGGAAAGATACTTAGTATTATAAAGAGATAGTTTTTGCAGCCGGTATAGGGACGATTAAGGGAGGGCTTTTGGTATATCTAAGCCAATGGAGGGCAGCGCTACAGATTATGGTGATTTATTTTATTTTTATGATTGAAGTGGCTAATATATTATGACTTGATGAAATGAAAAGAGGTTTTTATTTGGAAAAATATAGGATATAATGTAATAAAATAAATCATAGTCAGGTCAGGGAGGATATATGTTCGAGTTCATAAAAATATTAACATTGCGTGCAACATATGAATGTCAGGAAGAAGGAAGGCTGCCTTCATATTTGGGATCTACAATAAGAGGAATTTTAGGCCATTGCATCCGGGATTTTTGCTGTGATTTTCCTGATAAAAGATGTTTTCAGTGTGAGAAAAAGGATAATTGTCTCTATGTGCAATGTTTTAGCAATACGGGTGGAGAAGCAGGTGCAGTGAATCCATATGTGTTATATGTACATGGAGAAGGCAGAGAAAGATGGAAGAAAGGAGATTTATGCGTATTTGACCTTAATCTGCTTGGCAGTGGAACAGAAAGAGCAGGCATATATTTGGATGCACTGCAGGCAGCAGAGAAAAGGGGATGGGGGGCGGCAAGGCTGTCCTTTCGTTTAATGCAGGTTATCGACTCAGATTCGGGCAATGTGATTTATACAGGGGGAAAATGCTGGTTTCGTAATCTTTCTCCAAAGCCGCTTCAGACGACAGGACGAAATGCCTCTTATGCAAGCCTTTTTTTTGATACACCGCTTAGAATCGTATCAGGGGATAAACTATTTGATAAACTTCCCTTTGATACGTTTATACAGTTTCTTATCCGCAGAATATCGCTGTTGACAAAGGCTTACACCGATTTTCAATTGGAATGGAAAGAGGAGGAACTTCTGAACCAGGCCAGGAAAATCAAGACTTTAGATGAGTATTGGAGAGAAGTTCCGTTCATCAGGTATTCTATGAATCAGAAAGATGGAAAGTTAAAACTTTCATCCAGGACTGGCTGGATTTTATATGAAGGGGATCTATCTAGTTTTGTGCCAATTTTGGAAGCGGGTAAGTATCTGCGGGTAGGAAAAGGTGCTACCATTGGATTTGGACATTATGATATTTCTTATGATAAATAATGGGGAAATAAAAGGCTGGAAACAGTTGGATTGAGAGGGATTGTGATAAAAATCGGCCTTGAATTTTTTGTAGAAAATGCAGATGATATAATATTTGTTCAGAAGATGATTACTAAGCTTATTTTATAAAGTGCGAATGTGGAGTGAACATAGTTTGCCGGGGAGATTCGCACTTGAAAAAATGGTTAAAAATTGATGATGGAGTGATTTTTTTAAGATATATTTGTAGGAAAGGTTGCATTATTAATCAAAAAGGGTTAAAATTTGGTAGAAAGAAACAATATTTATTGGGAATATTGTGCATGTTTGCTGTCACTTCCTTCGCGGAAGTGTGGATTGAAATATTTAATTCACCCCTTCTATTTAACCACTCATTGCGTCACTTCCTTCGCGGAAGTGTGGATTGAAATTGTGGATGGCAGCAAGTATTGGTTTAATTGCAATCGTCACTTCCTTCGCGGAAGTGTGGATTGAAATCGTGTTTACTGGGCGCTTCTACTACCATACAATCGTCACTTCCTTCGCGGAAGTGTGGATTGAAATATAATGTTGTATCTGGGATTGTGGAGTCGATAAATGTCACTTCCTTCGCGGAAGTGTGGATTGAAATAACGGATACGGGCTTGATGCGGTATTGTCATGGGTCACTTCCTTCGCGGAAGTGTCGATTGATATCAGACAAACGTCTTTCCATATAACAGTGAGAGCATATCCCACATTTTCAAAGTATATCTGGATGTAGATATCCCTGTGGAAGTGAGAAAATTCCGATTTCTTGAACAGGTGCCAGAATACAATCTGGCTCCGGGATACTTGGGGATATAAAGACGGTTTTTTCAGGTCTGACACAAATCTTGGTACTGAAAAAAGCGAGGAGGAGGATAGAAGAGAAAAATTGGAGTTTCTAATGGAAACCGTAACCATTTTGTTCAACGGAGGGAAGAAAATTTATGTTTCGGACTATGCAGTGGGAGAAAATGTTGTAAAAGCATTGACAATAGATGCATGCCTCTTTGATATCGGACGGCCGTTTTGGGGACGACCGCGGGACAGAAAACTTGGACATTTGTCTCCAGTTCGGTCTGCCCGGGGAGGAGAAGATAAAGCCGGTCAGCCTGGCTGATAAAGGGGGGTTTACAGAGAACCCGTATGGCTTCTTATGAGAGATGGCAGGTAAGGGGGATGCCATCACATGACCCCTTTCCTGCACTGCACCGGCGTTACGCCTGTATAGACTTTGAACATTTTGGAAAACTGGCGGTAATCGTCATAGCCAACCGCTATGGCGATGGAACTTACGGAATCGTCTGTTGTGAGAAGAAGCTTTTTTGCCTGCTGCATGCGCAGCATGGTCAGATAATGTTTCATACTTGCGCCTGTTTCTTTTTTAAAACACTGGCTCAAATAAGAAGGGCTTACATTAAAGTCTCTGGCAATATCGCTTACAGACAGGGGCTCTGCATAGTGCTCTTCCATATAACGGAGCACCTGGCGGACGACACGGTTGCTGATATTGTGTGTCTTTACCTGCTGTTTTGCCAGAGTATGGATGCAGTCCAGGACACGGGTACAGCTTTCCTCTATGGTGCCTAACTGCGTGGTCAGAACAAGCCAGGGGCTGTCTATAGTCTCCATCAGCAGTTTGACGGACAGTTCACTTTTCAGAGATTTCAGAATGGATTCACTTACCAGGTAATACAGCTTATAGCTCATACTGGGCTTAACGATCTTGAGATACAGACGCCGGATCAACTCCGGAAGCTCCTTGCTGCTGATATCAAAGCTGAGATAATGTTCAATGGCATCAATGGTGTTCTGAATCTCATCTCTGCTAAACCAGCGCTGATGGGATTTGATATAATCATTGGAAATTGCCACTGCTTCCCGGCAGAAAAAGCGGTATGCGCAGGTCCGTTTAAAATCCTGATGTCCGCGGCTGATATCTTCCGGTCCCAGTAAAAGGTCACTGATAAAACAGTGGGAGGAAATCTGTCCGGCAGCTTTGGAAAATTCCAGGGCAAAATGGTCTGCCTGCTGCCTTCTTGTACGGATGCAGGAAGGATGGGAAGCATTTACAAGGATATAGGCAAAGGAAATATCAGAAAATACGATTTCCCCTCCCTGGTTTTCTTCCAGTATCATACTGAAATCCTCCAGGCGCAGAGCGTGCAGAAAATAATGGATGGATTTGTTTACCGGATAGTCAACCAACACGGTTTTGTCAAGCTCCCACATAAAAAGATAAAAATCCGAAGTGTTTATGTGGAGACGGTACTGCCTCTTGTATTTTTCAAATTCTTCCCGGGTGACACCGTACAGCATCGTCTTCATGGCTTCTCTGCGCTGCAGGTTTTCAAAGGCATCCGGAAAGCGGAGCTGCCAGCTCTGTGCCGGATACTGCAGCGGTATGGTGTGTTTCCATCCGGCTGCTTCGCGGAAGAAATCGTGCAGGGAATCATCCTGCTGCGTGGTTTCTGCAAAAAAGCAATTTCCGTTCGGATGCGGTTCAAACAGCAGAAAACGGCGCGTAGAGCAGGATTCATAGAGCACAGCCAGGC
This sequence comes from Blautia sp. JLR.GB0024, assembly GCF_037000545.1. Taxonomy (NCBI): domain Bacteria; kingdom Bacillati; phylum Bacillota; class Clostridia; order Lachnospirales; family Lachnospiraceae; genus Blautia; species Blautia sp. JLR.GB0024. The sequence goes on from NZ_JBANBF010000001.1 coordinate 200,666, forward strand.
AGTCCTGTATGCGGGATGCCGGCCTCTGGACCATCAGGATCACTGCATCCGGGGAGAAAGATATGGCATCTTCCGCAGACGGAAGACGGTCGGTGAACAAAACCTGGTGACCGCACTGGCTTTGTGCCTTCATAAAGCCTGCTTTAAATTCTCTACTGCCGTAAACTAATATTTTCATATGCCTGTTTTTCCATCTCCTTTTTTCCATTTGGTTTTCAGCATAACTAAACGGCCGGAACTCCGGGAAATCTTCCCGGTTCCGGCCTGTTTATGCTGCCTGTTATTTTATGAGACGTCCGCGTACATAACATTTATGTTTGGAAAGAATATTCTCAGCTTCAGATTCTGCCTTTTCCGGGTCGGCTGCATACAGGGAATACAGTTCCTCGATGGCACGAAGACCGAAGCCTTCACAGTTATAGTCAAAAAGTACGGCGCCGTCGGGTGCTGTGATCTCGCCTGAGAGGTGGGTAGGAATGTGCAGCACGTCACGTTCTTTTGCTGTAAACTTCTCCATGCCGTCAATGCGGACCTCCACAAATCCCTCCTGCACAATAAACAGACTGTAGAAAGGATTCTGGGCACTCCAGCTCAACTGGAAACCGGGCTCCATGCAGAGCTGCCAGATCTCCTTGTGTCCCTTTGTCTCCCAGCGGGCTACCTTCTGCCTCAGCTCGCAGCCCTCGAATCTGTAGATACACAGGCCGCTGTTGTACGGGCGGATCTGGTAAATCTGTTCCTTTGGAACCTCCTCTGTGACAGGGGTATAGGTATAGTAGAGGCTGTCTGTGCTCTGTCCGTCCTTTGCCATGTCGAATTCAGTTTTATTATATTCTTTAAAACGCAGATTGGCAATACAGTCTTCCCCCATCTGGGTTTCCTGGAACAGCTCCCTCCATATGGTTCCCGCATCGATCCAGGTAAATTTATGCGGGGTATAGGCTGAGATATGTACGATATCACCTTTGGTGCACACTGCTTTTTTGCCGCAGATTTCCGTCAGCACAGAGCCGCCGTCCACCAGAAAGGTTTCCACACCGCGGGTATGTTCGTGGTAGCACATTTCATGGTTGGGGTCCACGTAAACAGTGTCCAGCAGTTCATTGTGCTGGTATGGCCCATAAGGTTCAATCAGATATTTGGAGTAGGTTTTCTTCCCTCCGTAGTATTCATCAAAGTCCATAAGCCAGGTCTTTTCCGGATCAATGTGGATGTCGTGCAGGGTATACTTTGTCATAATGTGTCCTCCTAATTTTTTCTTTTTGTCGGTTACGGTCATGCGGATGATACTGTCCGCTGATAAATTGTGGTTATATTATAACAGAGATTCTTTTCTTTCCGGTGTCTTTATTTTGGTAAAATGTGTGCTTTTTATCGTAAGATGCCTCCATGTGGTAAAAAGGGACATAAAGCTTAAAAACCATGTGTTCTTAGTATATCAGAATGGAAGATGAGAAGATGTTTTTGGTATAAAGTGTGGTTTTTTTCGACGAAGCGGTCTTCAGTCCTTTTTCTCATAGGTGGTCAGCGTTTTCCCGAATATCTGATAGTAAGGCTTTTCCTCCCTGTGCTTCAGGATGAAATATCAGATTCAGTCATCCGGCAGAATACACACGACAGACAGGCCCGGTCCCTCCACAATATTCCATCGGCAGATGAAAATGCGTTCACAAAGCAGGACAATCAGCATTCCCACAATACACTGCAGAAGAAAGTCGGTTTCGTAGGTAAAAAGGTTATTTATCCCGTTGATACCCAGGTCGATAAATCCACTGAGCAGAAACATACGCCAGTCCGTCCGGTCATGTTTCCAAAAGGATTTCAGGAAAAAATAGATTCAGCCGGGAATTCTTTGGGCGTTTGGATTGCCTGACACAGAGGGGGTGTGGTATATTTAAAATAGATGTTTAACAATATTTGGCAATCGTAACGCGGAGGAATACCATGGGAGAGATAAGTGACTTCCGGAAAGATGTGGAAGTGGTAGTACAGGCTCTGGAGAGACAGAAGAGAGATGACCCTTGGGAGGAAGGAGAAAAGCTGTACCGGAAATACAGGGAGACGAAAAAGGATGCCGTGCGTCTGGCCGTGGCTCTTCGCGGCTTCTTTCTGAAAGGCGGCGTTTCAAAGGAGCAGAGAGATGATTTTGGACGCTGTATACAAGATTGGATCGTGCCCGCAGTGCAGGAGCTGATCGAGGAGGATGCGGTGGAAAAAATGGCGTATCTGGAAAGCCTGGGCTGGTTTCGGGAGGAGCAGTTGGAAATCTTCATCCAGACAGCACGAGAGCGTCAGAAGACCACCTCTCTTGTGTGGCTGATGCATTTGAAAGATAAGAAGTACGGATATACGGAAAAGAGCTTTCTTATATAATTATAATGACAATAAAAAACATCCGGCCGTAGATATTCCGGGAACCCCGGAGATATCATTACCGGAAAAATATAAATATGTCATAGGGTAAAGAAAATGAGATCAAATGAAGAAAAAGCAGCTCTGGGAGTGGAAATCCTGAAAAACTGCAGAAATGAGCTTTACAGTTATTTCCCATATCTGGACGGCGCCTTTGCCAGCGTCTCATATGAGGCAGGCAAAGGGGTAAAGGGAATCGGTACGGAGGGAAATGTATTTTACTTTGACCCTGTATTTCTGCTGGCAGGCTACGGGAATAATCCGGAGGTAATCCGCAGGGGATATCTGCACATGATGCTGCACTGTTTGTACCTGCATCTGTTTTCCAACAAGGAGCAGAGGCAGGATATCTGGAATCTGGCCTGTGATATTTCCGTGGAACAAGTGATTGAGAGGGAGGCGCTGCCGGGGCTTCGCCTGCCGGACCATCCGGTCAGAAAGAGATGTTTGGAAAAACTGGGAGGGCGCAGCCTTTCCGCGGAGAGAATCTGCCGGATGCTGGTGCAGGGCGTATTTTCGGACAGTCTGGAGGAGATGCAGACTGCCTTTTGTTTTGATGACCACAGTCTCTGGACGGCGCAGCAGGATGCAGAGAGGACAGCCAGGACAAAAAGCAAGTGGGAGAAGATTCTGGCCTACACAGGACAAAACAGGCATCAGAAGAAACAGAAAACAGGAACCCGGGAAGGTGACGGTGAGGAGGAGACAGTGACCGTCGGGAAAAGCCGTTATGATTACAGGAAATTCCTGAAAAAATTTGCTGTCCCCAGGGAAGAAGTGGAGCTTGATACCGAGAGTTTTGATTATATTATGTATCATTTCGGGATGGAGCATTACGGAGATATGCCGCTTATAGAACCCTTGGAATACAAAGAGGTAAATCGTCTGGAGGAGCTGGTGATCGCTGTGGATACATCGGGGTCATGTTCCAGGGAGACGGTGCAGCAGTTTCTGGCAGAGACCTACAGTATACTCAGTGAGCGGGAGAATTTTTTCAAAAAGATGAAAGTGCACCTTGTTCAGTGTGACTGCAGGATACAGGAAGCGGTGGTCATCCATTCGGAGGAGGAGTGGAAAGCATACAGCAGGGAGATAAAAATTCAGGGACGGGGCGGGACGGATTTTCGGCCTGTATTTCAGTATGTGGCAGAGCAGAAGGAGAAGAGAGTGATCAGGCAGTTAAAAGCACTGGTTTATTTTACAGACGGCGATGGGATTTATCCGAAGTGCAGGCCTGCGTATGAGACAGCATTCGTCTTTTTGGAGGAAGGTGCCGGTATGGACAGAGTGCCGCCATGGGCCATGAAGCTGGTGGTATCTCATGAAAAGAAGAGAGCCGGGGATTCCCGGATATGAATTTATACCCTATAAGGAGGAAGAAATGAACATCAAAGAGGCAAAGATGGAGATCAGCAGTACACTGAAGGCCTATCATGAGAAGGACGAACAGGGCAATTATGTATTTCCTATGGTCAGGCAGAGGCCCATACTGCTCATGGGGCCGCCGGGCATCGGCAAGACCGCTGTCATGGAGCAGGTGGCAGAGGAGTGCGGTGTGGGTCTGGTCTCTTATACCATTACACATCATACGAGGCAGAGTGCTGTGGGGCTGCCAAGTATCAAAAACAGAATATACCAGGGCCGGTCTGTGAGTGTAACAGAGTATACCCTCAGTGAGATCATAGCTTCTGTCTATGAGTGCATGGAGCGCACGGGAAAAAAAGAGGGGATTCTGTTTATTGATGAAATCAACTGCGTATCCGAAACCCTGGCACCCACCATGCTGCAGTTCCTGCAGAACAAGACATTTGGAAGCCATAAAGTGCCGGAAGGCTGGCTGATCGCGGCAGCGGGAAATCCTCCGGAATACAATAAATCGGTCCGAGAATTTGACATTGTCACGCTTGACCGGGTCAGGAAAATTGATATTGAAGTGGACTGTGATGTCTGGATGGAATACGCCTGGTCACAGCAGATACACGGGGCTGTGCTTTCCTATCTGAATATCAGGAAAGAAAATTTTTATCTTGTGGAAAATACGGTGGACGGTAAATTTTTTGTGACTGCAAGAGGATGGGAGGATCTATCTGAAATATTGAAAAGCTATGAGAGATTTCAGATACCTGTCACGGAGAAACTGGTGATCCAGTATCTGCAGAAAGAGGAAATCGCCAGGGACTTTGCCGTGTATTACCGGTTGTACCAAAAATACGGGACTGATTATGCCATTCCGGAAATAGCGGCAGGTACTTTGTCAAAGGAGGACTATGATAAGCGGAGGGATATGGCCCGCCAGGCTGCCTTTGAGGAGAGATTTACAGTGGCCGGCCTTCTGCTTGCCTATTTGGATCAGTCATTTGCTACATATATCAGGGCAGACGGGAATGTCTGTGCTCTCTATGAGGCGCTGGATGATTTTAAGAAGATTTTGCATGACAGTGCAGATATGCAGGTGCTTCAGACTTTTGCGGAGAACAGAAGAAGAGAACTGGAACAGCGGATACTGGAGGAGAAGATTACCGGAAAAGAGGCAGCAGTACAGGCGTGGGCAGTGGGACGGCTGGAGTCCTTTACTGTATATCTGAAGGAGAGACATATTGCGGATAAAGAAGAGGGTATGGCCTGTGTACGGGAGCTTTTCGGGCAGGAAGTGAAAAAGAGGCAGAAAATCGTAAAACAGGCGGGAGAAAATCTGGAACATGCATTTCAGTTTCTGGCGGATGCTTTTGGTGGGGAGCAGGAGATGGTGCTCTTTGTAACCGGACTATCCAAAAGCGAAAGAGCCATGGAATTTATAAACAGCAATGGAAGTGATGCGTATTTTCAATATAGTGAAGCTCTGCTTTATCGGAAAAAGGAGGAGGAGTTAAGAAAAATCTGTCTGGAAGAGATATAAACATTTTATTTCCTGTTTTTGTTTACATATGGAAGACTATGGTATATAATCAGATACAACAGATGATGTTTACTGCATTTCTGATTTCAAAAAATGAATATTGAAGTCTTTGTGGCAGGGTGTAAGTCCCTACCGATGGTATAGTCCATGACCCGCTTTTGGCGGCTGAGCTGGTGACTCCTTAATAGAAGAGGGGAATTCCAGCACCGACGGTATAGTCCGGATGAGAAAAGACATTTTCTGTGAAACTACGCCCGGAGCATATTTTTTGTTCCGGGCTCATTTTTTTGAAGGAGGATACAAACTATGAACCAGACAAACGAAACAACCAATGCAGCTTTTGACAAGGGTATGAGGGCCGGGACCGGCGCTAAAATGCGGGTGAAAAAGATTGCTTTCATCGGCCTTATGGGGGCAGTGAGCGCTGTTCTTATGCTTCTCAGGTTTCCGCTTCCTTTTATGCCGCCATTTATGTCCTTTGATCTGTCGGGGCTGATGGAGATGCTGGGGGGATTTATGTTCGGCCCCGGGGCAGCACTTATGATCATTGTGGTCAAAATACTGCTGCAGCTTGTCATGCAGGGCAGCTTTTCTCTGGGAACCGGTGAGTTACAGAATTTTATTTTAAGCTGCTGCTATGTCATGCCTGCGCTGCTGATCTATCACAGACATAAGACGAAGAAGACCGCATTGGCTGGTATGGGCGTCAGCACAGTGCTGGTTGGAGTTGTGGCGATCTTTACGAACCTGTATCTGATCATTCCGTTTTATGTGCGGTTGTTTGGCATGACCATGGATGAGATCATTTCCATGTGTAGTGCAGTAAACCCGGCCATGAAAAATGCTTTTTCCATGGCAGTCTTAGGAATCCTGCCGTTCAATTTGATAAAGTACGGAGTGACGTCAGTCCTGACATTTCTGTTATATAAAAGGTTAAGCAGAGTGATCAAAAGTGTTGTAGAAAAATAAAGGGGGATAAAAAAATGAAATTTACACTGGACAAATCCATCAGTTATGAGGAGGCCGTAGGGCGCATGTTTGAAATGCTTGGGAACAGCAAGATCATGGCACTGGCCTCAAGTCTTAACGACTATGTCATGGTAAGGAATGTAAGCTGCCTTTTTTACGATGACAAGATTTATTTTAAAACGGACAAAAATTTCAGAAAGACAAAACAGCTTCTGGAAAACCCCAGGGTAGCCATGTGCTGGAGCGGCGTTCAGGTAGAGGGAACTGCGCGAAATAAAGGCCTGGTGGTGGAGGAACCGGGAAGAAGATTTGAGGAGGGATACAAAAAATATCTGTGGGAGAGCTATAACAAATACAGTCATGAGGATACAGAAATCCTCATAGAAGTGTCGCCGGGATATGTGGAGATCTGGGATACCAGTGAGGATGGATACGCGTACCAGCTTTTTATTGATTTTGATAAAAAGTCTGTGGAGGTAAAACCGTACGATAAGAAGTAGGCAACGATTCAGCTAAAGGAATCGTTACAGAAATAGTTCTATGGGTATCACAAAGTGCTGCGCTTTGTGATACCCATAAGTAGTTTTATCTAAAATAGACCTGGAGGCGTAACCGGAAAAACTTACAGCAGACTATGGGCGGACAGCAGTGCCGTCCGGCAGGCGTGAGAAAAGCCAGCCGAAATCCATATCCGTATATGGGTATTTTGCGGCTTCCTTTTCATCAAAATCAATTCCGATTCCCGGGCGGTCACTGATATAGGCATATCCGTTTCTGACTTCCGGGCATCCCGGAAAAATCGCCTTTTCCGCTTCGCAGAATCCGCTGAACTCCTGAATGCCAAAGTTGGTACAGGACAGATCCAGATGCATCTGCGCAGCCATTCCCACAGGCGACAGGTCATTGGGGCCGTGAAAGGCGGTGCGCACACCAAAGGCTTCGCAGAAATGCGCCAGCTTTCTGGCAGGGGTAAGCCCTCCGATATCGCTTACATGAACGCGTATAAAATCAATCCACTGATTCTGTACGATAGTTCTCCACTCAGCGGGGCTGGTGAAAAGTTCTCCCATTGCCAGTGGTACAGAGGTCTGTTCCCTGATTATTTTAAAGTAACCGGCCTGTTCCGGCGGAAGGGCATCTTCAAGGAAGAACAGTTTATAAGGCTCCAATTCTTTGGCAAAGTTCAGGGTATCTGCCGGGGAAAGCCGTTCGTGCACATCATGCATGATTTCCAGGTCCCATCCGAAATCCCTTCGGATCTGCTCAAACATTTTTACCACACTCTGCATATAGGTTTTCGGATGATAGTAAGCGCCTGCAGGTGCGTTTTCTGGATGGATCATGGTCTGCATACTGCCCCCTGCGTTTCCGCCGTACAGGCCCAGGTGGCAGCGGATGTAGCGGTAGCCCTGTTCCATGTATTCGTTTATTTTATCCTCAACCTGATCCATGGTGGTTCCGTCCGCGTGGCGGTATACCGCGATTCCCTCCCGGCATTTGCCTCCGAACAGGCTGTAGAGGGGCATGCCCGCCAGCTTGCCCTTTATGTCCCAGAGTGCTTCATCCACGCCGGACAGCGCATTGTTGAGCACCGGGCCGCCGCGCCAGTAGGAGCTGCCCATCATGGACTGCCAGATATCTTCAATATTGTGGACAGACTTTCCCACCAGCATGGGTTTTAAATATTCCTCCACGGCAGTGACAACTGCTTTGCATCGCCAGGTAAAAGTGGCGCAGCCGATACCGTATAATTCAGGCTCTGAAGTTTCCACCTTCACGACTACGAGATTGACCTTTTGCGGTGCGGTGATAAAGGTTCTGATATTTCGGATTGTGATGTCTTTCATAATTACCTCCATATTTTTGCTTACTCTGCCGGATGAAAAAAAGGACTCTATGGCAGTTTCTAAAATCCGGCAGATGCGCTTTGTTATTTATTGCTGAAAGCATAACATTTTTCTGCAGGAGATTGTTGATATTATTTGGTATAAAATCACCATTTTTTAGTCAGGTGTATTCAAGATTTAGAATAAAGGGTATAATGTATTATCGGTAAAGTGAAAAACGAAAGCAAAATAGAGGTGAAAAGATGCAGATTCGGGTAAATGATTATGAGGAGCATGAACATTTCCGGGCTATCTGTGAGGACTGTTATAATGTCTCAAGAACCTGCGGCTATGACAGGCTCAGAATGTCCCATATACATAATACATGTGAAATCCTTTTGGTGGAGACAGGAGAAGCGGATTATTATATTTCAGGGAAAAAATATCATGTGGCGCCTTATGATATTCTGGTCATAGGCGCCATGGAATACCACAGGAGCGTGATTACGAATCCTCCTTATCAGAGATATGGGCTGACAGTAAAACCAGCTTATCTAAAAGGTATGATTCCGGATAAAGATATGCAGAAAATATTTTCCACACCGTCACCGGAATCATTCGTTCGGAATTATAAACGTGTCGATCCAAAGACATTTGAAAAACTTGTGTGCCTGCTCCAGGATCTGGCGGAGGAAGAACGGGGGACAAAGGAGTTACGCACACAGATGCAGAGGGGAATCCTGACCCAGACAGCCGTTCTTCTGTTCAGAACCTTCCGGATGGAGAGGAACCCGGAAGCATCGACAGCCGCGGATAAGGCTATGCGGGAAATAAAAGAGTATATTGATACTCATTTTCAGGAGCGGCTCACGCTTAAGACATTGAGCAGCCGCTTTTATCTTCATCCGACTACGATCAGCAAAGAATTCAGACGCTGCTGCGGGCATAACCTGAATAAATACATCAACACGGTCCGCATCTGCCGGGCAGCCTCCCTGCTGGAAACAGGTACAGACAGCGTGGCGGAGATTGCTGTAAAATGCGGGTATGAAAGCGAAAATACGTTCCTGAGACAGTTCCGGTCTATTATGGAGATGTCGCCTCTTCAGTACAGGAAATCAGTGAGTGTGTGGATGGGGAAAATGAGAGAGGAAAGAGAGAAGTCTGGTAAATTATGGTAATTCCTCCGCAGCGATTGCGTTATTCTCCTCAAAAGCTATAATAGTGGAAGAAAACCATACCCACAGGAGGCCTGCCAATGCAGAAAGAAATCACCTTTACCATGAAGACAGAATTGATCGAAGAATTTTCTTATCACTTATACAGCCAGGAAAAGACAGCGGCAACCATCAGAAAATATTCCACGGATTTAAAGACGTTTTTGGGATACCTGGGAACGGACAGACAGGTCCATAGAATCCGTCTTCTGGAATATAAAGAGTGGCTGAGACAGCAGTACGCAGTAAGCAGCGCCAATTCCATGCTGGCAGCAGTCAACTCCTTTTTGGATTACCTGTGTTTTCCTGAGCTGAAAGTAAAAAGTTATAAAGTGCAGAAGCGCATGTTTCTGGATTCAGAAAAAGAAATGACAAAGACGGAATACCGGAAACTGGTAGAGACAGCAAGAAAGAAGGAGAAGAGCCAGCTTGCCCTAATACTGGAGGCCATCTGTGCCACAGGGGTCAGGGTCAGCGAGCTGAAATATCTGACAGTGAAAAATCTTCAGGACGGCCGTCTGGAAGTCTGTAACAAGGGAAAGACAAGGATTGTCCTGATTCCGGAGAGCCTGCGGAAGAAGCTTTTGTGCTACGCCGGAAAACAGGGTATCAAGTCAGGTCCTGTCTTCATTACCAGAAGCGGAAAGCCAAAGGACAGGAGCAACATATGGACAGAGATGAAAGTATTAGCGGAACAGGCAGGAATCAAGCCAAAGAAAGTATTCCCACACAATCTGCGCCATCTCTTTGCGCGCTCTTTTTATAAGGCCACAAATAACCTTGCCGCATTAGCGGATGTTCTGGGACACAGCAGTCTTGAAGTGACGAGGATTTATACCGCGGATACACTGAAGAAATTTCAGGGAATGATAGAACAGTTGGATTTGATTGTTCCATAAGGGAAAGCATTAACACAACATAATAAGAATTATGTAGTTGAGATAAATGTTAATGCATCTGGTTTATAGAAATTTTAATACATATGGTAAAAAATGTCAACAAAATATACTCGGTTTGTCTTTTTTGGACAGCGGAGTATAGAAATTATCTGTAATTACCAAGTCTTAAACATATCAAAAAGAAGCCTGCAGGCAGATAAAAGCAGGCTTAAAAGAAAAGACGGCATATTCTGCTGCACCTCTCATAAGATTCCTTTAGAAGATAATCTTTTTTTACCACATAATTCTTATTATGTAGTAAGTAAGCAGCCGCAGGAAGGACAGAAAACCGGAGGGAGCAGGGTATGATTGAAACAGGTCGGAGTAAATTCCTCAAAAAGAGTAAAGAAACCAAAAGCAGAATGCCGAACCATGTAGAAGAGATGGGGCTTGGCAGAAAGCTGACAGATAAACTGAAAAACCACAGGATTGAGTATGTTACGGACATCCTGTCATGTACGGAAAATGAACTGCGGGAAACTGCAGTGCTGAATGACAGAGAAATGTCTCTGCTGCGGGAAAAGATGAGAGAATTCCAGCTTGATTTTTGGGATGAGTTGTTTTAGGAGGGGCAGATTCTGCGCCCCCAGTCGCACATAGACTCCAACACAGGAAGAAGCGTTTTGCCGAATTCCGTCAGTGCGTACTCTGTTTTTGGAGGCACAACAGGGTAAACCGTACGGCTGATCAGGCCGTCGCTTTCCAGTTCCCTGAGCTGCTGTGTCAGCATCTTGGTTGTAGCTTTTGGGATAAGCCGGTGCAGTTCGCTGAACCTGAGCACCTGATCCCTCAGATGCCAGAGGATGACTGCCTTATATTTTCCGCCGATCAGATGAATGGTTGCCTCCACAGGGCAGGTGTAAGTGTCGCTGCATACTTTCATTTTGATGTTCCTTTCTTTTTCGTATTTTCCACAGCAGAGATCATGCGTGGGGGGATGGTTACTTTTTGGGTACTATATACCAAAAAAGTGCGTTCTTGCTAAAAATAAAATCAGTGGTAAGATTATAGCATAGACAATAAAAAATCGAAAGAGAAAGGAAGAAATTATATGGAATTTTCAGAACTGGCAAAAAAGAGATACTCTGTACGCTCCTATAATGGAAAGAAGGTGGAGCAGGAAAAATTAGAAAAGATATTGGAGGCTGCCCATGCGGCACCCACAGCAGCCAATCTGCAGCCTGTCCGGCTGCTGGTGATACAGGAGGAAGAAGGTCTTGAAAAATTGTCAAAGGCTGCAAATGTTTACCATGCACCGCTTGTCATTGTGGTCTGTGCAGATCACGACAAAGCATGGGTTCGTCCTTTTGATCATAAACAGACCTGTGATATTGACGCTTCCATCCTGACAGACCACATGATGCTGCAGGCAGCGGATTTAGGGCTTGGAAGTGTCTGGATCTGTTATTTTAAGCCGGATGTCCTGCGAAAAGAATTTGGTATCTCTGAGAATCTGGAACCTGTTAATATACTTGCAGTGGGTTATAGTGACGAGACGCCCCAGCCCTCTGACAGGCATGGAAAAACACGTATACCGATTAAAGATCTGGCCTCATTGGAACATTTTTAAGAACAGGGGAGGATTTATCATATGACGGAAGGCTGTGTTTTTAATGAGAAAGTACATGCGTTTTTGATCGGTTCGTTTTATAGGGAGATGAAAGCGGCCAAAGGCCCGGCAGGGGTGGAATGTTTTATAAAAGCTGTCCAGAAAACAGCGGAACAGCGGGGACACCGTATGGCTCTCAGGGCTATGCGGGATGAAATGCCTCTGGATTATAATACATACATGGCATATGGGGAGATATATGCCACCATTCCGGGCAAAACGGAGATGGCCGGGGAGTATCCTGACGCGGAGACACGGGTTTACAGCTGCGCATGGCATGATACCTTTTGGGAGATGGATCTTGCGGAATGCGGCCTTGTATACTGTAAAGAGATAGACAGGGGGATTGTCAGAGGCTTTAATCCTGAGCTGTTGTTTGAACAGAAAAGTGTGCTCCACAATGCACCGTGCTGCCGCCTTGTGTTTAAAAATGCCGCTCTTGACAACAGCGTGCCGGTCTCCCGAGATGCAAAGAAGGACTGGGACTACCACTGTGGTCATTATTACAAAACATTTGGGGAATATGTGCGTACAGTTTTTACAGATGGGGAAGAGATCATAAAAAATGTGGATGAAAAATTTGCGGTGAGATATGGAGAGAACTATCTGGATGTTCTGCATGGATATCTGGAAACAGATTTTAACCTCATCGAGCGGTAACGCTTAAAACATCTGTCCGAACTACAGAACAAGAACAGCAGTGATTTTATATGAACATAGGGCTGCAAAAAAATACGGGTATGTGGAGCACTACACTCCATATACCCGTATAAATATTTATAAAAAGAATGGCACTCAAGCATCATAGACCGCCCAGTTCTGTTCTCCATCCTCCCGGATATGGATTTCCGGAAAACTCTGTATATACTGTTTGAACTGGGAGAAACCGTAATCCCGCACTTTGAAATCTCCGAATCGGTTGCGGATCTTATTGCTGAGGGTACCCAGAGGGACACCCTGGCGGCCCGCATTTTTAACAAGCTGGACCGCGTATTCCTCCAGCATCTCTTTTTTGCTCTTGTCTTCATAGAGGGTGACTGATACCTGAGTTCCTTCCTGCTGCAGCTTTAATTTGGGAAAGGATTCCAGGAATTTGGAAAGAAGGCTGTATCCGTAGCGTCTCACATCAAAATCGGGATATAATTTCACCAGGCGGCTGCCTACCTCACCAAGACCTGTTATCTTGTCGTTGTTCTGATTCTCTGTTATGATCTTGACAACAGCTTCCTCAATCTGTGTTTTGGAGACTACATCCGCACTGATCTGTTTTGCACCTTTTTCCATTGCGTGGATTGTGGGTTTTTCCTCTTTTTCTATGGCGTTATCCTCAAGGAGAAGTTCCAGTACCGTAAAAATATCACAGGCTTTTCTAAAAGAGGATGGTGTCTTGTCTTCACCCATACCGATGACATTTTTACCGCTTTCCCTCAGGCGGCTTGCCAGTTTTGTAAAATCGCTGTCGCTGGAAACCAGGCAGAAGCCCTCCAATTCGCTGGTGTACAGCATGTCCATGGCATCAATGATCATGGCGGAGTCTGTGGCATTTTTTCCGTGGGTATAGCTGAACTGCTGAATCGGTGTGATGGAATTTTCCAGCAGGACTTCCTTCCAGCTTGAATTATAAGTGCTTGTCCAGTCACCGTAGATTCTCTTGTATGTTACATTTCCGTATTTGGAGAGTTCATCCAGAATTGGCTTGATGTATTTGGCTGAGACGTTATCTGCGTCAATCAGCAGTGCGTATTTATCTTCCATATTTCCCTAACCTCTTATTCCGATGTTTTTTCACACATCATATCAAAAAGTATACCATACAAAATCGGATTTTGGTACAGGAAAAAAGCGCGTAAAATGACAGAATGCAACGATACATTATGGTTCATGCGCTGCTGTCCCACGTAATATTTTCAGACCGAAAGCAAGAAAATCTCCGGGCAGCCAGCATGATACGGAAAAATGCTCCCTGTCTGCGCATCGAGAAAGCGTGTTGCTGGGCAGGGAGAAGCCCGGGTGTTTTTATTTGTGAAATTTTACGGGATTGACAGTGCGGAGGGAGGAAGGTATAATCGGTTTATCTGGAGAGCATTTCATTTAATCTGCGGCAGGTCTGCCGAAAAATCCAGAAAGTATAAAATTGTATATTGTCGGACGAAAGAGAAAAACGGCAAAAACTGCAGTATGATGCAAAGTAAAAGTTGATATAAACTGTGTTTTGGTTTATATTGTTGGTATAGGATACAGATATCCTGTGGTCTGGTGGTCTGCCTTTTACTTTTTGTCCGGGGAGGAGGTCTATGAAAGGAATTGTACTGACAGCCATGGATGACGAGATCTATGAGGTACTGTCAGATAACGAAATCTTTGCAGATTTATTTAATGGTGCCTTGTTTGGGGGAAATCAGATTATCAGGCCGGATATGCTGGAGCAGGAAAACGAAAAGAAAGTTATGCGTGTAGGAAAGGAAGGCGGAAGGCGGGTAATACTCAGAAGAATCCGGGACGTGCAGAAACTGTCCGGGCTTCGGGAGAGCTGCCTGGCAGTTGTATTGGCCGCAGAAGGGCAGAGGAATGTACATTATGCCATGCCGGTCCGCTGTATGCTCTATGATGCAATGGATTATACAAGGCAGGTGGAGCGTATGGTAAAAGAGAGAAGAGAGGAGGGAAAGCTGGAAAAGGGAGCAGAGTATCTATCCGGAATGAAGAGGGAAGACAGGCTGCTGCCGGTGATCACGATTGTATTTTATTATGGGGAGGAACAGAGCTGGGATGGGCCGCTGTGTCTTCATGATATGCTGGATATTCCGCCGGAGCTGGAACCGTGGGCAGCGTGTATCCAGGATTACCGGGTCAACCTGGTATGCAGCGGTACGGTGGAGAGCAGTCATTTCAGGACCGGACTTCGGGAGGTCTTTGAACTGCTTCCGCTTCTGAAGGATAAAGAAGGGATGAAAGAATTTCTGAAGACCAGAAGGGAGGAGTTCATGCATCTGGATGCCAAAAGGGGCTGGCTGGTATCAAAGTTTCTGAATGTTCCTGCTTTGAAAGATTTAAAAGAAAATGAGAAGGGAGAGGTGAATATGTGTACTGCAATTGAGGAAATGCTGGTGGAAAGAGAAGAACAGGGTATTGAACAGGGAGAAATGCGGGTGAATCAGTTAATTGAAGTATTATTGCGGCAGCCGGGTCAAAAGGAGATTTATGAAGAAATCAGGAGAGCTGTAACAGACCGGGAATATCAGAAGAAGCTTTTTGATGAATTCGGAATATAAAGGCTTCGTCATGGGCCGAATGGTCATCACGGTAAATGTGCAGACCTGTCTGAACTGTTGCAGACATATAACTGGGCATATAGCCGGGATATTTAGTGACTGACAAACTATAATGCTTTTTCTTCCGGATTATGGTATGATGATACAAATGAGAATTTGGCAAAAAAACAGGAGTTATAGTATGAGGATATCAGTATAGTATTCAACAATGATCGTGAGGACCTTTAGGAGTCTTTTGGGTTTTACAGAGATGTACTTGGCTTCAGCAAAGGCCATCTTGGCGGGATGCTGTAAACAGGCCCTTAATTTCCAGTCTGTCGAAAGGAATCAGGGTTTCTGTATTTAATAATGGGGGTGAGAGGCAGCTATGAATATAAAATATCGCAGATTAGATATATCGGAATGTTTAAAAATAAGAGAAATAGATGCTTCTCAATATATTGGCCAGGCATGGCGCGAAGTTGATGGTAAAAGACAGCTTGTAAAAATAGACTATTACGAACCGGACCTTCCCAATGGGTTTGATGCTCACTTAAGTAAATTAATAGAAACGGTCAATTCCGGAGGGGTGGTGCTGGGGGCATTCCATGATATGCGTCTTGTGGGATATTGTAGTGCAAACAGTCTTGTTTTCGGTGAAAAATATAAATATGTCCTGCTTGATCAACTTTATATATCAAAGAATTTTCGAAATAAGGGTATCGGGAAAAGGTTATTTTTTATGGCGGCTGATAAGTCTAAAGGAAATGGGGCAGAAAAGTTTTATATATGTGCCGGTTCATCAGAAGAAACAATAGCTTTTTATTATGCTATTGGGTGTAAAGAAGCTATGGAAATAAATGAGGAATTATTCCAAAACGATGCGCGGGATATGCAATTGGAATATGATTTTAGAAAGCTATAGGAAACTGGAGCCTGTTTGAATGATAGTAATATGATTTGAATGATCCATTAAGTGAGGTGAAGGAATATGTTGGGATTAAGACCATATAAAAAATGTGATGCAGAGTATATTGTTAAATGGATAAAAGATGAAGTGGCTTTTAGGAAGTGGTGTGCAGACAGATTAAAAACATACCCTATTACCGCAGAAGATTTGAATGATTATTATGAGCAATATGCATTTTCCGATTCCTTTTTTGAGATGACTGCTTTTGATGAGACAGGTATAACAGGACATTTGATTATGCGGTATACGGATGGCGATAAAAAAGAACTTCGCTTCGGATTTGTAATTGTAGATGACAGTAAAAGGGGAAAAGGATACGGAAAAGAAATGCTGAAAGCAGCCTTGCAGTACGCCTTTGATATTTTAAAAGCAGAAAAGGTAACACTTGGAGTATTTGAGAATAATGAACCGGCTTATTATTGTTACAAAGCGGCTGGATTTCAGGATGTATTTCTTTTAAAACCTGAGATTTATCATATTCTTGACGAGGATTGGAATTGTCTGGAGTTAGAGTTTATTCGCCGGACATAATTTGTAGACAGCAGATTTCAATCTGTCGAGTGAAATACTTGGATTAGATTATAAAGATTTTACAGGATAAAGGCTGTATATTCATCTGAATTTCAGCCTGCAGAGGTGCATATGATAAACGCATATTTTAATTGGAGCAGTGGAAAAGATTCAGCAATGGCTCTGTATTATGCAGAGAAATATGGAAAATATGATATTCGGTCATTGTTTACCATCATCAAAAAGGAAGAATCCAAAATAGCAATGCATGAGATAAGCATTGATTTACTGAGAAGGCAGGCGGATGCCATTGGGATCCCGTTGTCGGTATTGGAGTATGATTTGGCAGCTCCGGAGGAAGAATTTCGATCTGCTATGAACAGGCAGATGGAGCGATTCAAAGATCAAAATATTGCAGCAGCTCTGTTTGGCGACCTGTATTTGGAGGAATTGAGAAAGCGCAGAGAGGATAACTGCAGATTACAAGGTATTCGGGCAGAGTTTCCGCTATGGGGAATGGACACGAGAGAACTGCTTTATGAATTTATAAAGCAGGGATTTAAAAGCATTGTCACATGTGTTGACGGCTCGGTGTTAGATGAAACTTTTGTCGGGAGGATCATTGATGAAAGTTTTATACATGATCTGCCGCCCAATGCAGATATCTGTGGTGAAAACGGGGAGTATCATTCTTTTGTATTTGACGGACCAATATTCAGTAAACCTGTTGACTTTGAAATAGGCCGAAAGTATTACAGGGATTATCCGAAGGATGATGATATCTCTAAACAAAATAGGTACTGGTATCTTGAATTAAAGTGACCGGTCATCCAGTGCCCTGTAGGTATAACCGCCGGCAGACCCGCATAAAAAATCCGCAAATGCCCATACTAAAAGGAAAAAAGAAAGAAGGGCATGAAACGTGGAGACACATACCAAGAAGCTTTTAGAGGAATGTAACTCAGGATGCAAGATGGGAATCAACAGTATGAAGCAGATCAGCGATTATATCAAAGATGAGAAGCTGAAGGATCTGGTAAATGAATATATCCGCAAACATCAGGATTTGGAGAAAGAAACCTCCAGGCTGCTGGAACAATCAGGCGAGGAGGAAAAAGAGCCGGGTCCTGTGGCTGCCGCATTTTCCTGGGTTACGACGGAGATGAAGCTTATGATAAAGGATGACAGCGGACAAATAGCAAAGATTTTAACGGATGGCAGCAACATGGGAATCCAGAGCATCAGCAAGGCTGTCAACCAATACAGCCATGCGTCCACAGACAGCGTGGCACTGGCAAAGCGACTTGTCAAATCAGAAGAGAATTTTATGAGAGATTTAAAACCTTTTCTTTAAAGGATTGGGGCTGCCGGACGGAGAAATCCGTGAGGGGCCCTTTTTTGTATCGTATTTCCATGCAGCAGGTATTCGCTTCATCGCAAAGCGATTTTTAACGGGCCAATACCCGTAGGGATTCAGTTGGCTGAAAGCTGTGATATTTATGAAAACAGGAGTTTGGAGGTTTTTGTATGCTGAAAATGAAAGCCGGAAAATATTTGGCAGTGGCTCTGAAAACAGCCATAGGAAGCTGTATTGCCATACTTGCGGCAGAGCAGTTTCACCTGGAATTTGCCAGTTCCGCAGGGATCATTGCCCTGCTGACTTTGATCAATACGAGATGGGACACACTCAGGCTGTCTGGGGTGCGGCTTGTCTCTTTCTTTGCCACCGTGCTTCTGGCCTGGATGATCTTCAGCCATATGAGCCGGGAATGGACCACATATGGTGTGTTTGTATTTTTACTGGTGGGGATCAGTCTTTTTGTGGGGTGGCAGAATACCATGTCTGTCAATGCAGTCATAGGGACACATTTCTGGACCACCCATGATTTCGGGGCAGCTACTATCTGGAATGAATTCTGTCTTGTCTTTATCGGCATTACGGTTGCTGTCCTGCTGAACCTGTTCCAGCGCAACCAGAGCAGAAGAAAGCAGATTATGCTGGATATGCGGTATGTGGAGGCCAGACTGCAGGATATCCTTAAGATGCTGGCAGACTACCTTATGCAGAGAGAAAATGAGGCGGATGTATGGGAGGAGATCGCCCATCTGGAAGAACATCTGTCCCATTCCATGGAACGGGCCTATGAGTACGACAGAAATACGTTTCTTCCGCACACGGAATATTACAACCACTACATTGAAATGCGGACCCGGCAGTGCAGTATGCTGCAGAGTCTTCACTTGGAAATACAGAAGATTCGCACCATGCCAAGCCAGGCGGAGACCATCGCAGAGTATATTACCTACATGAAGAATTATGTGGAGGAGAAAAATATACCGAAAAAGCAGATAGAACGGCTCCGCCAGGTGGAGGATGCTTTTCACAGGGCACCTCTTCCCGTGACGAGAGAGGAGTTTGAGGGAAGGGCAGTCTTATATCATATTATGATGGATTTAGAGGAATTTCTCCTCTACAAAAAACGATTTATCGAATCCCTCAGTGAAAAGCAGAAACGGATTTACTGGGAAACGGAAAAAAAGGAATGAATTGGGGTCTTGCGCTGGAGTTAGGTCCACCATTTATGATAGAATAGGGATATGCATAAATATACGCAGAAAGGATGGACAAATATGAAAAAAATCATACCTGTGACCATATGTTTCCTGATCGCTTCCCTGTCCCTGTCCTCCTGCGGTAAGGAAAAAGCAGAAGATACAGCAAGGCAGCAGGCAGAAGGGGATACCGGAAAGGTTCTGGTTGCCTTTTTCTCATACGGCGGAAACACAAGAAAATTGGCAGAAAATGCTGCCCGGTACACGGGTGGTGATCTGTTCCGGATAGAAACGGAAAAATCCTATGCGGAAGACTATGATACATGTCTGGAAGAGACAGCCCGGGAGATGGAACAGAATGCCCGTCCGGCACTCACCACCCATATGGAAAATATGGAAGAGTACGACGTGGTGCTGCTCGGTTTCCCAATCTGGTGGGGAAGTATGCCCATGGCCGTAAATACATTTCTGGAGGAATATGATTTTGAAGGAAAAATCATTGCGCCCTTCTGTACCCACGGAGGCAGCGGGCTTGGCAGCAGTGTAACGGATATAGAAAAATTATGTCCGGATGCGGAGACCGCAGATGGACTGGCAGTCTATGGCTCAAGAGCTGACCAGGCAGGGGAGCAGGTGGCAGAATGGCTGGAAAAGCTGGGCCTGTACGGGGAGAATCAGGACAGGGAAGAAGAAATACAGGAATAGGGGGATATCATCTTATGAAATCAAACAGAGAAGCTGTGTGGGAGGTGCTCGCACAGATCAATCAGGTAATATTGGGAAAAGAGACGTTAACGGCAGAGGTTCTGGCAGCGATGCTGGCGGGAGGCCACGTCCTTTTGGAGGACCTGCCGGGATCGGGGAAGACGACTTTAGCGCTGGCGCTGTCCAGGCTTCTGGGATTGGACTGGAAACGTGTACAGTTTACGCCGGATGTGCTGCCGTCGGATCTGACGGGGTTTTCCATATACAGAAAGGACCTGCAGAGATTCGTCTATCAGCCGGGCGCTGTGTTCTGTAATCTGCTCCTTGCAGATGAGATCAACCGCACATCGCCGAAGACGCAGTCTGCCCTTTTGGAAGTCATGGAGGAGGAGCAGGTGACCGTGGAGGGAGTGACCAGAAAGGTGCCCGCTCCATTTTTTGTTATAGCCACTCAGAATCCTGCCGGAACTGCCGGCACACAGATGCTGCCGCCGGCGCAGATGGACCGGTTTATGATATGCACCAGCATGGGGTATCCTGATTTTGCCAGTGAGGTGGAGATGGCAAAGGGAACGGGGATTGAGAGAAGGACAGACCATCTGAGATCCATGCTGAATGCCCAGGTGCTCCAGAATATCAGACAGGAAGTGGAGCAGGTATTTGTCCATGATTCTGTCTACCACTATATCGTGAAACTCATTACCGCGACCAGGCGGAATCCTCATTTTGAAGCCGGTGCCAGCCCGAGGGGGACGATTTCTCTTGTTCGCATGGCAAAAGTCACTGCCTGGATCGCGGGAAATGATTTTGTTTCCCCTGCGGATGTGTCCGCCCAGTTTATTCCTGTGACCGGCCACAGAGTCAGGCTGAGCACCAGGGCGCGTATGGATGGTGTGGAAAAAGAAAGCGTGCTGGCTGAGATACTGGAACGTGAGGAGAGGCCGTTTTTTAAGGGGAGATGACAGATGAGGAAATTCCTGATAACATTGGTACTTGTTTTGTTTTTTTATCTGGCAGGTCTTTACCGTTCTTCTTCGGTGATGATTTTTATCTCAGCTTTTCTTGTGTTTCTGACAATTCTGGGGATTTTATCCAAATATTTGGCCCGCAGGCTTGAGATCAGTGTGGAGCCGGAGAGAAATAAGGTGTCTAAGGGCAGCACTCTGACAGTGGCTCTGACTGCAGCTAACCGCTCCTGGGTGCCTGTCATGCGGTTTGAGGTCCGTCTTAAAATATGGAACCGGGGAACATCCAAAGCTGAAGTGAAAAAGATACAGGGATATGTTCCGGGAAGGGGGACTGCAAGGATAGAGGCGGAAATTTCTCCAAAGCACTGTGGAGTATTGGAAATCTGCACAGAAAAAGCGAAAGTATGGGAGCCGCTGTGCCTTTTCTTCGGACAGAGAAAGACACAGGCTTCCTGTAAAGCGGTGGTATTTCCGAAGGGGTATGAGATGCAGTTTTTCATGGGTAGCCTGCCTTTTGGCATGGAGGCGGAAGCAGGGAAAAACAGGCCCGGAGTGCAGCCGCCTGAAATCTATCAGATACAGGCTTACCGCCCCGGAGACGGACTTCGGGATATTCACTGGAAGCTGACTGCCAGAAGCGGGGAGCTGCTCAGCAAGCAGTATTGCACAGAGGTTCAGGCGCCGGTCTTTGTATTCTGGGATACCAGGGTGGAGAAGCCCTTAAGTCCCGGGCAGATGGATGCGTTCTGGGAACTCTGCTATGCGGTGAGCGCAGGCCTTTTGAAGGAAAAAATCAGCCATCAGGTGGGATGCTGGGACAGAATGACCGGGCAGATACAGGTGTATCCCACAGCGTGCTGTGAAGATATTATGAACAATGTATGTGAAATGATCCGCAGGGATGCGCTGACTGTGGAGAATGGATATACAGAGGAAGTATATTTAAGGGAAATGTATCGGAGGCAGGAGGAGGGAGAGATCGTTCTTTGTATGGACACATCCCTCAGACTGCATTTGTATCATAAACTGCTGATTCAGTTTTCAGAGGATGATTATGCGGAAGAAATCAAAAAAGAAAGATTTTTACTTAGCTGATAAAGGAAAAGCAGCGGGAAGAACCAGCGGACCGGTCAGCGGCCTGCTTTTTTTCGTCTGCTATTTTTGCGGTGTTTGCGGATATCTAAGGCTGTGTTCATTGATCTTCAGGCTGAATTACAGTTGGGAGCCGGTGGCTCTTATCCTGGCTGCAGCCTGTGTGGGATGCTGGTTTCTGCAGGATATCGTGAAATGGAAGCCTGTCTTTGTAATGGGGGTGGGCATCGCAGCGGCCGGAGGCATGTTTCTGGCAAAGCAGGGCATGTATCTTACGAATATGAAAATGCTGTATGCAGCCGGAATGTGGAATATGAAGGCGATTCCTGTCATCAAAGTGACCGGACTTCTGTGTATCTGTATGATTCTGGGGACACTTTTTGTTTACCTGACAGCGAATCTGGCCAGGCAGGGATGGATTTTTTATTTTATTACCTTCCCACTTGTGTTTGCCGCAATGATGGAGCAGGTGGATTTAGATATATGGACACTCTGCCTTCTGGCTGTTTTTCATCTGGGAAACCGGATGGCAGCCGTTGCGGGGAAAACGGGCCGGAAGTCAGGGCAGCCCAGACGAAGCATCTATAAAAATGCGGGAAGGGCAGTTCCGGTACTCGTTGTCCTTCTTCTTCTGGCTATGGGCATTGCAGGCAAAGGGCTGTCAAAACATATGGAAAACCTGTACCAGGTCCCCCTGAAGGCAGGTGACAGAGCCTGGCGGATGGCAGCAGGCCTGTGGCTCCCGGAATCCGTCAAAGGCCAGGTGAACAGGGGCGGTCTTTATCCAAGCGGCAGGGAACAGATGGAAGTGATCCTCCGGGAAAAACCGGAAGAGGATCTGTATCTTAAAAGCTTTGTGGGGGATATTTATGAAAACGGTGCCTGGAAGGCAGCGGACCAGAACGCGTTTTATGAGGGGCTGGACGGGCAGTACGCGGCCAGGGAGGGAGCAGATGCCAGAACATATTTTGAAAACAGGCAGTTTTATATGATCCGCTACATTCTTTCCGGTCTTGGAGGGACAGACGGTGATGTGAATGTGCCCGGAGAAAAGAACGTGGAGCTGCGGTCTCTGGCGCCGGAGAACAGGACAGTATCGGTACCTTATATTTACGGAGAAGAGTATGGAGACGATAAGGTACACAGGGGAACCATGTATACAGAACAGGATTTTAAAACCGTGCTTGCCATGGCAGACGCAGACACCAGACTTCGGTTTGAGGAGGAGGAGCGCGCCTACAAAACTTTCGTGGAACAGTCCTGTCTCGTGGTTCCCTGGGAGG
Organism: Blautia sp. JLR.GB0024; assembly: GCF_037000545.1. Taxonomy (NCBI): domain Bacteria; kingdom Bacillati; phylum Bacillota; class Clostridia; order Lachnospirales; family Lachnospiraceae; genus Blautia; species Blautia sp. JLR.GB0024. Next base: position 223,865 of record NZ_JBANBF010000001.1, read on the forward strand.
AGGTACCGCAGTTTGTGAATATCTGCAGGTCCAATGATAAATCCGGGACAGAGGAGGTCACCGGATTTATCCGGGCCTGGCTGCAGTCAAAGGCAGCGTATTCTCTGAATCCGGGTGTGGCACCTATCGGAAGAGACCCGGCGGAATATTTTATATGTGAACAGGGAAAAGGATACTGTCAGCATTTTGCAACCGCGGCGGCGCTTATGTACAGAATTTATGGGATTCCATCCCGTTATGCCGTTGGATTCCGGGTGACACCGGATTTGTTTGAGGAGCAGGAGGACGGCAGATATAAGGCGGTTCTCACAGATGAGCAGGCGCATGCCTGGGCGGAGATCTATTTTGACGGTGAAGGGTGGCTTCCTGTGGAGACAACTCCTGCAGCCGGGACACAGTCTGCTGGGATGGATGGGGAAAACGGAGACTATATGCCGGATACAGAGGCAGCAGCCGGAGCTTCCGGGGCGGAAAATGGGACTGGCAGGGAGGACGAGTCAAATCAGGGAAACCAGGATGTTCCGGATCAGGCAGAATATGGGGAGGAACCGGGGAAGGAAGAATCTGCCGACGAGACAGAAAACCGTAAGAAAGATGGGGATGACGGACAGAAGGAGCAGCCGGGAGGCAGTACAAATGAGAACCGTAAACATAATGTGCCGGAGCGTATTCGCATCTTTTTTATCAGGATGGTACCTGTATTTGCCGTTGCGGCAGGGATTATTTTTGTATGGCTTATGATTTCTCTGCGGCGGTATATCATTCTGCGCAGACAGGAAAAATACGGAGCCGGTCAGATCATGGTAAGAATGCTGGAGGTTCTTGGAATGACAGGAGAGATAAAGGACTGTGATCCCATGGGAGCGGATTTTCCGGAAAGACTGTCTGGTATGGTTCCCGCCATTACAAAAATGGAAGCCGGGCAGATACAGCGGGCTGCCCTGCAGGAAAGCTTTGGAAATGAGGCGCTTTCCGGAATGCAGGGAAGAGAGGCACGCCGTGTTTATAAGAAAGCGTGTTCCTACGTCTATGGAGGACTGCCGTGGTATAAAAAAATTTATTTCCGGTATGGAAAGGTTTATAGATAAAGGAATCCGCAGAACAAATGGATGATGTCGTGTAAATGTGTCATATGTTAAATATAGTTGACATATCTTTGGGAAAGGAATATAATGAAAGTATCAAAGGAGGTGTGCCGTGAAGAACATGAAGTTAAAAATTGCCAGAATGGAAAAGAATCTCTCACAGATTCAGCTGGCAAAGATGACGGGCGTTACCAGGCAGACCATTGGTATGATCGAGGCCGGCGATTTCAATCCGTCGTTGAAACTGTGTATTGCTATATGCAGAGCACTGGACAAGACATTGGATCAGTTGTTCTGGGAGGAGGATGACCTATGAACAAAAAATTTTATGATGAAAGACAACAGCAGGATGCAGACCGGAATGGAAGGAAAGCGTTTGAAGGTACCTTTTTTGTGCTTGCTGCGGTGATTATTGCGCAGATGATCCTGGCGCAGGGCGATGTGCGTCAGGTACTGGGAGAGACTATAGCGATTCTGGCCGGTGGAGGCATCTATTTGGGGCTGACAGTAAAAGACGGGAATCTGAACAGGCATACGCCGAGAGTGATGGAAAATCTTATCATCAGTCTTAGCTGCGGTGTGTTTTTTGCACTGTTGTTTATAGTGACAATGTATCTGAAGACAGCGGGAAGAACGTCTTTGCAGGTGCTTGGTATATGGGGTGCAGGCTGTATGGTTCTGTTCTTTGTTCTGGGGATGGCAGTGCTGACAATTCTGGCAAAGAGTGCCGAAAGACGGCAGAAGAAAATGGAAGAGAAGTATGACGAATAGTAAAAAGGATAAAAAAGAGGCTGCGCATGGGAATGCGCGGCCTCTTTTATGCAATCAGGAATTATGCTGCACAAACATTAACTGCTTTCAGTTTTCTGCTGTCTTTCGGATCCTGCTCTGTATCGAATGTTACTCTCTGTCCTTCGTCAAGGCTTTTGAAACCATTGGAAACAATAGCGGAAAAATGTACGAATACATCCTCTCCTGTATTGGAATCAGTAATAAATCCGTATCCCTTCTGAGCGTTAAACCATTTCACTGTACCGTTATTCATAATCAGTACCTCCATATATAATATTTGGTCGTAATAAAATAGAAAAAAGCCAACACAACAATGAATTAAATGGAATCATTGTCTGGTCGGCTCTAAATTCAAATTAATCACTTTTTGTATCATATCATGGAGAATGGAGAATGTCAAGAAAAACTTTTGAGATGTGAAAAATAAGAAAAACACCGGATGCAGTATGCAACAGAAGAGACTTAAACGGACACATATTTAAAAGGATATGCAGGAAGGCGCAGTGTGTTGCGTTAGACAGGGAATGAAGTTATAATGATAGCAGATGGATTTTTCAGGTAAACGGCGGAAAAATAAGAAATGAAAATATAAAATGAGAAACGGAGGAAGAAATATGCTGGAAATTGGCAGTAAGGCACCGGAATTTTGTTTGTTAAATCAGGATGGGGAAGAAACAGCTCTGAGTGATTTCAGGGGAAAGAAAGTGGTGCTGTATTTTTACAGTAAGGATAATACGGCCGGGTGTACGAAGCAGGCCTGTAACTTTGGAGAGCTATATCCGCAGTTTATGGAAAAAGGTGCAGTGGTGCTTGGAGTTAGTAAGGATACGGTGGCTTCCCATAAGAAATTTGCGGAGAAATATCACCTGCCTTTTACTTTGCTCTCGGATACGGAGCTGAAGGTGATCCGGGCATATGATGTCTGGAAAGAAAAAAATATGTATGGGAAAAAGGTCATGGGGGTGGTGCGGACTACGTACCTGATCGATGAAAACGGAGTGATAGAAAAGGCATTCGGTAAGGTTAAGGCAGCGGATAACCCGGCGCAGATGCTGGGAGAAATCTGAGAGGGATCATGAGAAGGGAAAGGGCTGTTTTAGGGGTGTTTTCGTGTATGCATTTTCTCGTGGACGCAGCCTGCGCCTTTGCCATGTACGGGGTGTTTCAGGGGAGGGATACCTGGTACTGGTATATATTTTTGTATAATTTCTGTGCGTTTGCGCTGCAGATGCCGCTGGGGGTTGTGCTGGACGGGATATGCAGAGGGAAGAGTGCGGTTGAAAAGTACAGATGCTCTGCGGGGATTGCAGTTTTGGGAGCTGTGCTTACGCTGGCCGGCGGATTTACCCATGTGATAGTTCTGGGAATCGGAAATGCGCTGTTCCACGTGGGAGGCGGCGCAGGCACGATCTGGTCCAGTGAAGAGGAGCGCAGTGTGTGTACACGACTGGGTGTTTTTGTGGCACCCGGAGCACTGGGGTTATTTTTAGGAAATATGTGGAGTCAGTCTGCTGTCAGAGGATGGATCGCTTTAGCGGGAGCGTTGGCACTGCTGTGTTTTGGGGGGATGCTCCTGTGGCTGGGACGAGGAGAAGGTTTTGGAAGCTGTTTTGGCAGATTTGGAGAGAACAGGTCTGCATCAAAAGGCGGAATGGTGGTTGTCTGTTGTTTCCTGGTGGTGGTACTGAGGTCCTATGTGGGGATGGCAGTTGCTTTTCCTTGGAAGAATACTGTTTTCCTAGGCGTTGTGTGTACCGCGGCTGTGGCGGGAGGAAAAGCGGCGGGAGGATTTCTGTCTGACCGGATTGGAATATACAGGGCAGTGACGGTTTCTCTTGTTTTTGCAGCTTTGATGTATGGATTGGGAAGTTTTTGGGGAGCCGGTATACTGGCGCTTTTATTTTTTAATATGACCATGCCGCTGACGTTATTTCTTATGTGGAAGGAGATGCGGGAACAGCCGGGACTGGCATTTGGTGTGCTGACGTTTGCTTTGTTTTTGGGCTTTTTGCCTGTCTATTTCCAGAATGTACTGCCCATGGATTACCGGCTGACCGGAAGCCTGGGAAGTTTGTTTTCCCTTGTGATGCTTATGGGGGTGATAAGGCGGAAAGGAGCGGCGGATGGTTCTGTATCTGATTAAAATGTTTGGTGTTTCGCTGGGACTTACCCTTATGATAGAGGAAGCTGCTGCGTGGATTTATGGGATAAGGCGTGGAAAAGATTTTCTGCTGGTCTGCCTGGTGAACATACTGACCAATCCGGCGGCTGTGTTTCTTGCCTGGGTTTGGAGAATGTATATGCCAGATGGGGGGAAGTTTCTGTTTTATCTTGTGGCAGAGACAGCAGTAGTCGTAACGGAAGGAAAGATTTATAAGGCATATCTGCTGGAGGGGAGACATCCTGTATGGTTTTCACTGGCGGCTAACGGATGTTCCTTTCTTCTGGGGCTTATGATCGGCTAACGGAGGGGTATGTATGAAAAAGGGAGTGGGGCTGTTTTTGCTGTTGATCTGTTTTGGTATTCAGGTTATGGAGGTTTCTGCAGATGTTATATTTGAACCGCAGGATATTTTTTACAAGCATCATGCAAATGAATGTGAATACGTGAACCATTTTTTTATAGTCAATGGCTATGAAGGAAAAACAGAACTTTATAAAAGTCCTCTGTCTGATAAAGTGAAAGCAGTTATGAAAAACAACGAAGAATACTATATTTCATACGTTTATACAGACATTAAGGGGAACGAGTGGGGATTGGTTGAGGATGTAGAGGACACAGAGGGATGGGTTCCCATGGTTTATATGTTTTCTCATTATGGAAGAGATTCTTTTCTGGAGGAATATAAATCACAGATCAAAAAAGAGGAAGGTATTGTTGCGGTTGACAGCAATGAGAAGATGTATTATTGGGCGTATCCCGGTTCAGGTGATCCTTATAATGTGAAAACAGAAGGACATCCTCTTAGTTACGACCGCGTTTTTATAGATGAGGAGGGGCTTAAATGGGCGTATGTAAATTACTATTATATGGGATGGCATTCATTTTGGATTTGCGTGGATGACCCGTCTAATCTGAATCTTCCTGTCCGGGAGGTTGACGATGAGATGCCGGAACCACCGGAATCCATTGACCGTGTCTATGGAGATGTTACGGTTTTTGTCTGGTTTGCGGCCGGACTTGCTGCAGTGCTTGTGATTGTGACCGGGTGTCTTATTTGGGGAATATATGGGAAAAGAGGAAAGGTATGAAAAAAAGATTACATATATTTTTGTTGGTATTACTGTGCATTGTTTTTCAGACTGCAGCAGTACATGCAGATCTGATTTTTGAGCCCGAAGACAGTTTTTATGAAAAACACGCAGATGCATGTGAATATGTGAACCGTTCATACATTGTCAACGGTTATGATGGGGAAACGGATGTCTATGAAAGTCCGGAATCCGCAGAAAAAGTGATGACTGTTAAAAACAGGGAGAAATACTATATTTCGTTTGTCTATACAGACAGGAATCATGTGAAATGGGGATTTATAGAAGATGGTCAGGAGAACAGCGGCTGGGTGCCCATGGACTATATGTATCCTGTGTATAACAGCCAGTCATTTTATGAAGAGTATAAGGATAAGATCACACCGGATGAAGGCATTATACCAAATGTGACAAAAGGAGATGTCATATATGGATGGACATATCCCGGGTCTGAGACAAAATATAAGATAGAAGTTATGGAGGATACGTTTGATTACGGCTCTACATTTACGGATGAGGAAGGGCATCAGTGGGGAAATGTAGGGTATTATATGGGAAACAGGGATTTCTGGGTGTGCGTTGATGAGCCCCAAAATCCCAATCTGCCGGTCAGGGAAATTAATGAGGAGGTGAAGGAAGCGCCTGAGAAAATTGACGGTGTTCCGGGGATTTCTGCAGAGGCAGATAACGGTACGGATAAGAATATAAGAAATGAAAAGGCAGATAAACAAACTGCAGAAAATGAAAATGCGGCCGGGACCGGTACAGAAAATATATGGACAGCGGCTTTGCTGGTTGTCCTGACAGCGGCGGTTACAGGGATTATCATCAAGAAGTTTTTCGGGAAAAAGAAGTGACGGCGGATTATGAAAACTCAAGGTCGAAGGAATCATTCGATATAATTGTCACTGTTAGTTACAATGTGATAAATGTATTATTTTGTAAATACAAGGACATTTCCAGCGAAATAATCATAGATACTTTGCGAGGAGAAAATATATGGATAAAATCGGATTTGCATTGTCTTTTATTCTGTTTGAAATAGGATGTATATGTCTTTTTATTACTGCGCTTTTTGATAAAACGATTCCGGTCATTGGGAAAATGGCAAGTCAATTATCAGAAACTCAAAGCTATAGCGATACTATGTATTTGACAAATTACATGGGAATTTACATATATTGTGCAGTAATAATGATAATTGGTGTGTACTTATGTGTGTTTTTTTACAGAAAGAAAAATCGAAATTGAAAAGCTTCTCATAACCATAAGCTTTATATAAAATCCAATTAAGGAGACTGTCATAAAAAACGGCAGTCTCTTTTTGTTATACACATACAAAAGCATACCGTTCAGGAAGAGATGTATACCGTTTAGGAATTATGCACTCAGCAGAGGTATGCAATATGCTAAAGTTAGTGCATGGAATAAATGAAAAAATACCGCAGCCTTGTTTAGCAAACACTAAAAAATTTGGAGGTAACACACATGAACAGAAAATCAATCGCACAGGAATATTATATTTTAGCCACAAATGAAAATGGATATATGCCGGTAATGCATCAAGACGAATCTATCGCCGGAATCGTGGCGGCGGGTATTATGGACTTAAAACTTAACGGCGTAATTACAATGGAAAATAAAAAAATCACAGTAATCAAAGACATTCCGAATGAACTCAGTCATATAGAATCTCTCTATACATATTTGAAGCAGAAATCACGCACGATGAATCAGTTAATGAATTATTATATGCTGTCAATTGGCAGCAGTATGAAGAAACTAACAGCAGAGCTGGGGGAGTCTTTGCTCCATGATGAAATGGCGACGAAAGGGAAAGGTGGTTTATTCGGCCATAAAACCATATATATTCCGGAAAAAAACCATAAGGAGGAAATGATCAGTATCTTAAAATCAGCGGCAGCTAAGGAGGAAAATTCTCCTCATGATATGGCGCTCATTTATTTATTGATGGAAACAAAGAATCTGTATCGATATTTTACAAATGAGGAATTCTATGAATTAAAATCTAAACGGAAAGAAATGAAGAAAAATCCTCAATATAAACAATTAGATGATATGTTAAATTATGCGGGGGATTTGATGTTTCTTGTTTTTATAGTGGTTGTTATATTTTTTGTTGTCTTTTAGGTTATGCAATCTTGTATTCTGGTTTGCTGACATTTGATTTATTGTTAAGGAGGGACGTAAATTAACACTTAGATAGATAAACTCCAGTGATAATAGGCTTTCGACGTAAGACTGACAGAAAATTGGAATTGGAACATATAGAAAAGTAAAGTGGAAGGTTTATGACGTTTGTGCTATTATTATATTACAAATGTATGGGAGGAATATCTTGAAAAGTAAAAAAGTGAGAAAAAAGAAGGTTGTGTTAAATTCAGCTTTGGCCGTTATTATTGGCGGGGTATTAATGGGATGCTCTGCGAATTCAGAATCCCCTGAGAAGCTGACAAAAGAAAAAGAAGTTAAAAAAGAAAAAGAAGTCAAAAAAGAAACCACGAAGCTGGAAGACTTGGAATTGTCAGACCGGCAATTAATTTTTAAAACAGATGTGGAAGCACTGACAGAATTAAATATTCCGGAATATGCTTTGAAGAAAACCGTCAAACAATATGAAGTTAATGAAGAAGTCGGAGGTAGAATTTTTACTGAAAGCGGAGGGATGACCAGTATATCATATGGAGAGATTGGAGATGAAACGGTCAGTATGGATAAGGAGCAGGCTATTGCGAAGGCAAATGCGTGGATCCATACAGCATTTAATGAGTTTGATGCAGAACTTCTGGAAAAGAAAGAGCCTGTTGTAGCAGAGATGCTTAAAACAGAATTGGGAGATGAGGTTGAGGAATCTGTTATCGGATATAGGATAGAATACCCAAACGAATATGATGGTATAAAAATACAGTATGAGGGTATTAGTGTAATGTTGGATGATTATGGTGTTATCTATGGTAATATAACATGGAATGAATACGAAAAAATAGATTCACCACACGATTACGGAGCAGCTCAAAAAGTTGATTTTAAACGATCGGAAGAATTAATAGCAGACGTAATAACGAAAGAAAATAAGGAATTAGGATTAGATGAAAATAGCGAAGATGCAAAAGTGGTTAGTAATGTAGAATTAATATTTGCAGAAATCGGTGAGGAATCTTATACACCTGTCTGGTACTATGAAATGGAGGATGGGAGAACATATTACGTAAATTGTATGGATGGTCAAGCCAACAGCCTATGATTTATATATCAACAGAAGTGGTCAATTCTGTATCCCCCTAATTCCGGAAGGGAGACCGAAAGCCCGTCCTTCCGGAATTGGGGACAAATGTTGCAGTCCCGGCTGAGGGTATGCAGAAGACAGCCTTTTTATCCGGTAATTCCAAACCAAATAAGCAGGGCTGTTCCAATGATACCCAGTACGATTCCAATGATGAAATATGTTTTTTCTTTGTGTTCATCATACTTATATACAAGTGCGGCAGCGCCTCCGAAGAATAGGAGAGAAAGACTTCCCTTCCACGCAGGATTACCCTTTACAATACACATAATCGTCAAAATCTGTGCAGCGGCTGCTACAAAATCAAGCGCATGGCTTCTTGAACGGGTTTCAATCTGTTTATCGCATTCATTCTTTACAGGGCGCTGTATCTTTGTTTTCATTTCTGTCGTTCTCCTTTTCCTGAATCTTTTGTAATGGTACTAAGCGTTATCTGTTTGACAGGCAAACATGGGAGAGGAGACAGGTTTGTCTGAAATACAAAAAACGGACTCCCAAGAGCCCATTTTCTGCTTACCAGTCTTTCATGACCTGAAAGATTTCCTCTTCATAGTCACCGGTGATATCTTCATTGTATCCGCCGTGTTTTACATTCGTCTCCACGCCCCAGCCGTCTTCCTGGTACTCCCAGATATGATAAGGGACACCTCTGTAGTCAAAGTCCAGGCTGCCGCAGCCGTCCACTTCATTATATTGGAATTCCAGGGATTTCTCTTTCAGAAGAGTTTGTATTTTTTCCAGACGCATATGTATTTCCTTCCTTTCCGGTTATCTTCAGATAGTATTGTAACAAAGAGAAAGAAAAATAGCCAGCCCTCATGGTAAAAATACTGGCGGAAATTTTGTATGCCGGATGATATGCAGTAATAAACATCCAACCGATAGGAAAGTATGTATCCTGACAGAAGCCACGTATCCCGGAAGATTCGCGGCTTCTTTTTCCGACATATGGATATGTGGGGATAAGTCGGAAACACTTAGCTGAAATATAATATTTCCATATTCGGCAGTTTTCTGGCAAGCTCTTTGCGGAAAAACAGTTCGCCCTCCTGTCTGGACGGTTGATTGTAGCCGTATTTGCCGCGGCCTCTGACCTGCATTTTATCTTTGTCGTAAAGGTCAGGGGCATCCGGGAATGCCTCCTCATTGATCTTGCGGTGGACAAAGCTGTAGCTCATGAAAATGATTTCTATAAATGCTGTTTTCTTGATCTTTTCCGAAAGCTTTTCCGATAGGACCGTGATCAATCCGCTGTACATATCCTGCCATCCGGACAGGAAAATAACAGGGGCAATGAGGATTCCGCAGGGGTATCCTGCTTCACACATCTGGTTCAGGGCTTCGATGCGTTTGTTTAAAGGGGAGGTGCCGAGTTCAATCTGCCGGATGATTTTTTCCGGATTTACGCTCATGCGGAATATGACCCTGCCACTGTGATGCAGGGAGAGAAGAGGCGCTACATTTGCAAATTTGGTCGGAAAGGTCAGGCGGCCTTTTTCATTTTCGGCAAAGCGTTCTATGGTCCATTCCAGATTGTGTGTGATGGTATTTTCCAGGACCAGATCGCTGTTGCTGCCGATTTCAAAGGTCAGATCTTCTGAAGCGCGGTTTGCTGTTTTCATGATTTTATCAAGCATTTCTTCCCGGTTTACGAAGAGACGCAGATAAGAGCATTTGTTATAGTTGCAGACCAGATAACAGTACAGACAGGCGGCAATGCAGCCGGATGAGGTGTAAGGTACCAGAAAATCAGAGACTTTGGCATTGGGTACATGCCGGTGTGTTTTGCGGATGCCGATAATGAGATACTGCTTCAGTTCCCGGAAATCAGAGTTTGGGCGCGTGCGCAGTTCATCTATTTTATTGTGGCTGTCAATGGGAATCCAGGTTTTGTCCTGATATTTCTGCTTCAGGTATTTTCCCAGTTCATAGCCCATGGCTGCTTCTTCATAGTAGATTTTGTCTGGAAACATAATGCGGACCTCCAAGTTAGTATAAACTTAGGATGGCAGTTCCGGTGAAAAATATTCCCTGATCTCGCTTCGTATCTTCTGCGGTGTATCACCGTACAATTTTTTAAAGGTGCGCATAAAAACTTTGTAGTTACGGATGCCGTTTTTTTCCATGAGTACAGTGATGCTGTCGTCCGTATTTTTTAAATCTTCATATAAATGCATGGTGCGGACAGAGTTCAGGTATTCCAGAAAGGTCTGTCCCGTATACCGTTTAAAAAGACGGCAAAAGTATTCCCGGCTCACTGCCAGACTTGCGGCTGCATCGTCCAGTGTCAGCGGTTTTTGAAAATGGTTCCGTACCCAGTCCATGACCTGTGTGACACGTTCCAGGTCCCGGTTGGTCCCCGTTTCCGGTGCGGAAGGGGAGAGCGTGCAGAAGTTCCTATACAGATGGTACAGAAATTCATAGAGTTTGGCAGCAAAAAAGAACTGATAACCATTTCCCTGACGGGTATAGGCATCCAGCATATGCTCCAGGCTCTGTCTGAGGCCGGAAAAGACCTCCCCGTTATCCGCAGGAGCGATCATAGTCTGAAAATGCAGTTCGGTGCCGGAAGGCAGAAAATTATGCAGATGCTCAGCGGAAATCTGCAGCAGAATATAACAGACGGAGCCATTGGCCCGGGTCATATGGAGTTCTTTGCTGTTGATGATCATCAGATTGCCCGGGGTGAGCAGATAGGAACCCGCCTGTACCACTGCGGTCAGTTCTCCCTCCATCATATACAGAACTTCCAGATAATCATGCCAGTGGGCCGGAATGGTCAGATCTGTACACTGGGAGAGCATGAATTTTGCAGGCAGACCGTTGTTTTCACTGATTTTCTCATAATAGTATGACATGGGCTTTTCTCCTTCCGGTCATGTGGTCTTGTCATGGAGTGTAATTGAATTTATCAATACTGACAGAGAACCTTCTGGGAACATTCTAGCAAACCAGGTGAAAAATATCAATATCAGCCTATAAATAGTTAAAAAGAACCGTAGAAATTTCCTGTTTTATTCGTCATAATATAAGACAGGATAGCAGCTGGGAGTTACGGAACAGCTGCGGTTAATAAAGACAAGCAGTCTGGGAGGAATACCATGCAGTTAAAAAAGAAAACATTTACAGGAACAACTTCAAATGAAGTGACAGCCAGAGAGACAGAAAACAGAAAAATTGCCCGTCAGGCAGCAGCAGAGGGGTTTGTACTTTTAAAAAATGAGGACCATATTCTGCCCATCAAAAATGGTGCAAAGCTTGGACTTTACGGTGCCGGTGCAGTAAAGACCATCAAAGGCGGCACAGGCTCCGGCGATGTCAATGAAAGAGAATGCATCAATATCTGCCAGGGATTGAAAAACGCGGGATATGAGATCACAAGTGACGCCTGGCTGGAGGCTTACGCATCTCTCTATGAGGAGACACGGCTTAAATGGCGGGATGAGATATTGGGAAAACTGCCGGTATATAACAACAATTTCTTTGAGGCATATTCTACAACCCCGTTTTTCATGCCCTGCGGAAATCCCGTTGATGTGGAAAAGGCTGCTCTGGATGGTGCAGATACAGCCATTTATGTACTGAGCCGTATAGCGGGAGAAAATGCGGACCGTCATGACACGGAAGGTGATTATTATATTTCCGCGGAGGAAAAAGCGCTGATCGCTCAGTTATCAAAGGCTTATGATTCCCTTGTTCTGGTGATCAATACAGGAGGTCTTGTAGACCTGGCGTTTGCAGAGGAGTTTGACAATATTAAAGCTGTGCTGCAGTTTGTGCAGGCAGGGCAGGAGGGCGGCAATGCCTTTGCGGACGTGATATCCGGCAAAGTGACACCAAGCGGCAAACTGGCGGATACCTGGGCCCTTGATTATAAAGACTATCCGAGCAGTGATACGTTCAGCTTTAAAAACGGGGATGTGAATACAGAAAAATACCAGGAAGGCATTTATGTGGGATATCGGTATTTTGATACCTTTGACGTGCCTGTGCGTTATCCGTTCGGTTATGGTCTGTCTTATACGGATTTCTCAGTCAGCGCAAAAGGGATTGAGGCTGTGAATACAGAGAGCGGAAAACCGGAAATCGCGGTAACGGTGGAGGTGACCAACACAGGTGATACATACTGCGGCAAAGAAGTAGTGCAGATCTATGTCTCCTGCCCTCAGGGAAAACTGGCTAAAGAATACCGCCGTCTTGCCGGATTTGCCAAAACAGAGGAATTAAAGCCGCAGGAGTCCTGCAGTATGACCATTACATTCCCGGTATACCAGCTTGCCTCTTTCGATGAGGAGAAGGCAGCCTGGATTCTGGAGGGAGGCACTTATGGTATCTGGGTGGGCAGCTCCATTCAGGATGCAGAGCCTGCAGGAAGTCTGTGTCTGGACAAAGATGCCGTTCTGGTACAGTGTGAACATATCTGCCCGCTGAAAGAGGAGCTGAAGGAGCTGACACCGGACCATGGCAGGATGATGGAGAAAGAAGCTGCCTGGCTGGAAAAAACAGCAGGGCTTCCCTGTGTACATATGAGCGCAGAGAATATAGGAAAAGAAATCGTGGTTTACTCAGAACTGCCGGAACATTTTACCGGCAGGGCGGGTGAGATTGTGGAGTCCCTGTCCCGGGAGCAGCTTGTGCTGATGGCGACCGGAGACCCGGGAAAAGGCCAGGATGCTGTACTCGGTTCAGCAGGGATCACTGTGCCGGGAGCTGCGGCTGAGACCTCCTCCGCTGCGTCCGGGGAACCCTGGAATCTGCCGTCCATGGCTCTGGCAGACGGCCCTGCAGGGCTGCGCCTGAACCAGAAATATCAGGTGGTTGACGGAGAGATTGTACCTGAGAATTTCATGAACTCTATAGAAAAAGGATTTTTCGCAGAGTCGGTAAAAGAGGAAGGAACCTCCTATTATCAGTTCTGTACTGCGATTCCGGTGGGAACACTCTTAGCCCAGACTTGGAATGCCGAACTTGTAAAAGAAGTGGGAGAGATGATAGGAAAGGAGATGGAACTTTTCCAGGTGACTTTATGGCTTGCACCGGGCATGAATATTCACAGGAACCCTCTCTGCGGAAGAAACTTTGAGTATTATTCCGAGGACCCTCTGCTGTCAGGTATCATGGCTTCTGCCATGACTCTGGGTGTGCAGAAGGTACCGGGATGCGGAACCACCATCAAACATTTTGCCTGCAATAATCAGGAGGATAACCGTATGGGTTCCGACTCCGTACTCTCCGAGCGCGCGCTGCGCGAAATCTATCTGAAAGGATTTGAGATCGCAGTGAAAAATTCCCAGCCCATGTCCATTATGACCTCTTATAATATGATCAATGGCGTGCATGCTGCCAACTGCTACGACATTTGCACCAGGGCAGCCAGAGATGAATGGGGATTTGCAGGCGCCATCATGACAGACTGGACCACAACCTTTGCGTCTCCCAGAGGCGAGTGTACAGCGGCAGGCTGTATGCGTGCGGGCAATGATATGGTAATGCCGGGCATCCCCCAGGATCATGAGAACATCCGTCAGGAGCTGTCAGAGGGAACGCTTAGCATACAGGAGCTGAGACGCTGCATCTGTAATACCGTAAATCTGATTCTGCAGTCCAACCGTTATGAGGATGCAGTCAGCTATCTGGAGCAATTTACAGGGCTGGATTCATATCTGAAGGTGGAAAAGTAAAAAAATAAAATAAATTTCATATTTTTGAAAGGATTCCTCCGGTCCAATCGTTTTATTAGTATAAAGAGGAGTTTCCGGGCGTTCTGCCGGGAAGAAACCGCTGAAAATAAAAGGATGAAGAATCGGAGGAATAAAAAGATGAAGTTTGATAAAAGAAAAGTTTTAGCTGCCGCGGCAGCAGGTGTGCTCCTGGTTGGGACAATGAGTACCGTTGTGATGGCAGGAGGAAAAGGGGATCACAACCGCCTGTGGTGCCGGGATAGTGTGTGCAGGGAACATGGAGCAGACTGCTCATATCCGGAAACCTGTGCAGGAACAGATTGTCAGAAGAGGGAAGACTGTGAACATGGAGCAGGTTGTCAGAACCCGGGCAACTGCGTCTATGGTACTTCCGGACAGAGCCGGGATACTGTCATAAACGGAACAGGCAGCCGGGACCGTACAGGTGTTGTAAATGAAGCGGACAGCCAGAATCGTGCAGACACTGGGAATAAAGCAGGCAATCAGAGCGGTAAAGGCACTGCAAATGAAGCGGGCAGCCAGAAACGTACAGGTACTGCGAATGAAACTGACAGCCAAAACCAGTTCGTCACTGTGAGCTATGAGGACAGTGTGAAACAGACATCTGCCGGGAATAATCCAGACAGTCAGGCAGATGCCGCAGACAGTCAAAACCAGACAGATTCTGCGTATCATGCAGACGGTCAAAACCAGGCTAATACTGTCATCACCGACAGCATAAATAGAACCGACTGTCAGAATCCGGAAATCTGCATGAATGGAACCGACTGCCGGAACCAGGGAGTCTGCATGAACAATGAAGACTGTCAAATCCAGGAGAAGTGTGAGTACGGCGCCAACTGCCAGATTCATGAAGCCTGCAGGAACAGCGCAGCCTGTCAGAATTCGGAAGAGTGTGAGTACGGCGCCAACTGCCAGATCCATGAAGCCTGCAGGAACAGCGCGGCCTGTCAGAATCCGGAAGATTCTGTGAACGGCACAGACACTTTCGGGGGCCATGGGAAACATCACGGCAGCAGTCATGGAAATCATCACGGAAAATAAGACAGCATCAAGGAAAAGAAGACAGATAGTATCATATAAAGCCGAAAGGATTTCATTCACATGATGACAAAATGGGACATCAATGTAATAGTGGAAGAATACGCAGATACCATAACCCGTATCTGCTATTCTTATGGAAAGAATTATGATGACACCCAGGACATTATGCAGAACGTCTTTTTGAAGCTGATGCGCGCCAATCCGGAATTTGACTCTAAGGAACATGAAAAAGCCTGGATCATCCGGGTGACGATCAATGAGTGCAAGGATTTCCTGAAGAATATTTTCCGCAGGCATACTTCCCTGGAGGAAGCACAGGAAATTCCCATAGAGGAGAAGGAGGATTTATCTTACATACGGGAGGCAGTCCTGAAACTGCCGGACAAATACAAATCCGTTATTTATCTCTTCTATTACGAGGGATACACAGCAGTGGAAATAGCGGGAATCCTGCATAAAAAAGAGAATACCGTTTATACCTGGATGAACCGTGCCAGACAGATGCTGAAGGATATGGTAGGAGGTGACGTGGAGTGAGCAGAAAAATCAGAGATGCATTTGATTCTGTAAAAGCAGATGAGCAGATGAAGGAAAAAACAAAGGAAACCCTGATCGCCCAACTGGATTCCTGTTCAAAACGCCGCTTTTACCAAAGACCGGTATTTTACCGGACACTGGCAGGGGCTTTGCTGCTGGTACTGGTGTTTGCGGGGAGTATGAGGGCTTATGAGATAAAAGCCGAGGCAGCATATATCACTATGGAAGGCCCGGTTGAGATCGGTCTGTCCGTAAACGGCAAAGAAACGGTGATTTCAGCGGAGGGTCTGAACGAAGACGGAGAGAGCATAATCTCCCAGGTGGATGTGACGGGAATGCATTACCAGGAAGCGCTGCAGGCCATTATGGAGACAGATTCCTATCAGGAGTGCCAGGGGGATAAGGCGAATGTGAAGGTTTCCTGCCATGATGACGAGCAGGAGGCAGATATGCAGCAGAGCGCCAATGAGGCCTGCCACTCATACGGTCAGCAGTACCGTGAACATCACAGCCGGGAACATGACACGGAGACAGAAGGCCACAGAGAAAAACACAGCGGCCAGGGCAATGGAAAACACGATGAGAAATCCAGGGGTGACCAGTCGGAAGAGAGTCAGGAAAATCAGCAGAGCAGTCATTCTTCCGGCGACTCAGACTATGAAAATACAGAACACGGGCATAGAAACGGGCATCACGGAGAATAAACACAGCATGACAGGACATAAAAACATCACCACAAAAAACGGCATCAGCCATTACGGCTATGCCGTTTTTTCGTCCATTTCCTTCTGCCTTCTGGCATCGGCAGCAAGTTTCTCATGTTCACACCCCTGTAATTGTGGTAAAATAGAGAAAAACCAAAGGAATGGAGGCATAATTATATGCTTATAGAAAATGGTGGTCAGACATTACGGGACTTTACAGAAAAAAATTACAAAGAAACCGTTTCTGAAGTGACAAAAGGGGTGTGGTTCGTATCAGGCTTCGGGCACAGCAACGCTGTCTTTGTTGAGGGGGCTGCCGGCGTTATTTTAATTGACACTCTGGACACCCTGGAGCGCGGGCAAAGATTGTCAGAAATCATTGAAAAGAATACAGGCAAAAAAGTAAAAACCATTCTTTATACACACGGACATCCCGATCACCGGGGCGGCGCAGGGGCATTTCAGGAAAGCGCGGAGGAAATCATAGCCTTTGAACCTGTAACTGCTGTATTGGAAAAAACGGAACTTCTGCAGGATATTCAGAATCTGCGGGGAAAACGGCAGTTTGGATATTCTCTCACAGACGAGGAAGCCATCTCTCAGGGAATCGGACCGCGGGAGGGCGTGGTCTACGGGGAACACAGGGCTTTTGTCCCACCGACCAGGGTGTGTCAGCAGGAGCGCATTGTCAGAGAAATTGACGGGGTACAGGTCGAGATGGTTCGTCTTCCGGGTGAGGCGGAAGAACAGATCATGATATGGTTCCCTGAAAAGGAAGTGCTGTGCTGCGGCGACAATTATTTTGGCTGTTTTCCAAATTTATACGCGATTCGCGGCGGACAGTACCGCAATCTCGCAACGTGGATCCACAGTCTTGATGTGCTCATGTCTTACCCTGCAGAATATCTTCTGCCGGGCCATACAGCGCTGATATCCGGCAATGAAAAAATCCGGGAAGTGCTGGGGAATTTTAAAAATTCTATTGACTATATTCTCACCAAAACATTAGAGGGAATGAATGCAGGCAAAAGCCCGGAAGAACTGGCTTCTGAAATCCGACTGCCCGGGGAATATGCAAATCTTCCGTATTTGGCGGAGCATTATGGATGTGTGGAGTGGACGGTACGAGAGATTTATTCGGCATATTTAGGATGGTTTGACGGAAATCCGACGAATCTCCATCCCCTTGCCCCGAAAGCGCATTCCGAAAAAATGCTGGATCTGATAGGCGGCAAAACGAAAACTTTTGAGGCGGCCAAAAAGGCACTAAAGGAAAAAGAGTACCAGTGGTGCCTGGAGCTCTGTGATCTGCTGCTGGCTGCGGAACCTGACAGCAAAGTGCTGCAGTTAAAAGCCGCAGCTCTGGAAAAAACGGCAGAATACGAAACAAGCGCAAATGGGCGCCATTATTATATGGAATGCGCAAAAGAACTGCTCCGTGCAAACGGAGATATCCAAGGATAAAAATTATATTTCCCCCTTTTAAATTTATTGAAAAACATTATTGACTCTCACGTTCCGTGATAGTGTAAGATGAAATTATCATAGAAAAGAAATATGATACAGAGCTGCAAAAAACACATGGACAGAAGGGAGTGGAATCATATTAAGACAGTAAAACAGGTTTCTGAGCTAACAGGAATCAGCGTAAGGACATTACAGTATTACGACGAGATAGGGCTTCTGGCACCAACGAAGCTGACGGATTCCGGCTACCGCTTATACGATGACGCTGCACTTGGAACCTTGCAGCAGATACTGTTTTTCAAGGAGCTGGATTTCTCTTTAAAAGAAATCAAAGCAATTATCGAAAATCCGGCCTTTGACAAAACAGAGGCGTATAAGCAGCAGAAACAACTATTGGAGACAAAGAGAAAACGGCTGGACAAAATGATTCGTCTGTTGGGAAAATTAGAAAAGGGGGAAACGTGTATGAGTTTTGAAGAATTTGATACAAAAGAATATTTTGACATGCTGTCCGAATTCCGGAAGGAGCATGAGGATGCTGTCATAAAAAGCTTTGGAAGCATGGAGGCATTTGATGACTGGGTGAGTAAGTGGAAAGGAAAAGAGTCCTTCCTGGTTGACGCTGCCAAGAAAAATTATGACAGTATGGAAGATTTTATATCAGCCATGAGAAAGAACCTGGAACATATGCCCGAATTGATGAAAAAAGGACAGAAACTCAAAGAGGACGGCGGACTGCAGCGGAACAAGGAGCTTACAGAGGCTCTGGTATCCGATCTGACAAGAGACCCGGGCTCGGAGGAAGTGCAGGCGATCATAAAGGAATGTGTGGAGATCACGGAAAAACTGTACGAAGGAATGGAAATGGGCAAAAACTTCTGGGAAAACATGATTGACGGCTATCTGCATGAAAAACTTTTGATTGATACTATGGATAAAAACTATGGCAAAGGGGCCTCTGAATTTATAGGAAGAGCCTACCAGTATTTTATTCAGAACAGAAAAGCATAGGGGACAGTATCAGGGGGAAGTCCGGTAAACCGGGCTTCCCCTTAAATGTTATTCCACATCAGGCACTTTCTGCGCGGACATGATATTCCGTTTGAATTCAATGTAAGTTGCGATAAAGTAAATTATATACACACCGCCGAACAGCAGTAGTGCAAGCCCGAAGTAAGACCAGGACGGTGCCTGCACACCGGAGTATTTGACGAAATTATGGCTGATAAAGCCCACAATGCCTCCGCTGAGCAGTACCGCTCCTGCAAAGGGGCAGATATAGTAAATGACAAGCTGCCGGAAAATTATCTGGTTCAGTTCCTTTGTCCGCATGCCCAGTTTGCCGAGAAGCTGATAGCGGTATTTGTATTTTCCGGAATCTGAGAGCTGCTGGACTGCCAGCACTGTGAGCGCCACACAGAGGAACACAAGCCCTACATAGATCAGCGGAAAGATCAGGGTGGAGAGCAGAAATTTCATTTCCCTTGCATCGTTTTCTTTCAGAAATACCAGCTTATCAGACACATAGATGGCATCTGATCCGGTTCCCCGGTCCAGGCTGTCCATATAGTTATCCAGCTCTTCATAGGAATCATTTTTCATGTTGATGCCCCACATGGACAGCACCTGGTCGTAGAAATCATCCGGAAGGCTGCCTTTTATACTGGCTGCCATGAGGGAGTAGTAAGGCGTCATGGAGGCCGCCGTTTCATCCGGGACGACCAGTATATAATCAGCACCGTTGTGTCCGCTTTGCTCAAAGGTATCGGTATAGATTCCGGCACAGACATAGTCCTGCCCCTGAATGTGCAAAGGGTTTTCGGAGAACGGCAGCAATGTTTTTTTCAGCCTCTTTTTTGTCTGTATCAGATACTGGTCCTGCTGAAGGCTGACCGGCTCCAGATGCAGCATCTGCCGCAGGTGGGTGTAATCGCTTAAACGCATATAAGTGTCGTATTTAAAACAGGAGTAATAGTAAGTGTCGTTCTCAGAAAGCGCTTCCGTAAGATAACGATTGCAGGAATTGGTATGATCCTGATAAATCTCATAGGCCAGAAAATCTGTGATTTTCGCGTACTTTTCCGTCAGCGCTTTCTCTTCGGCAAAATCATAATCGGTATGTTCGTTGTATATGCAAACGTCAAAGGGATATTTTTCCTGCACCTGTGTGTTTTGAAACTGGTTCAGCATCAGGGCATCCGATACCCCCACCAGGGCCACCATAAAAAGAATCGTGAGTGTGCCCAGCGTAAACTGCATGGTTTTTACTTTTGAGGCAAGCTGCCTGAGAAGGAATATATTGGCTCCGTTATATACGCCGGCTCTTCCTTTCCGGATGTAGCTGATAAGAAAAGCGGAGAGCCCCATGTACAGAAAATAGACGGAGACAATGAGTGCCGCGATCATGGGATATACATTCCATTGATTAAAATGCCCAAAGTACAGCATCCAGCCAAACAATAGAATCGTGAATAGGGAGACAAAAAACATCCACTGTTTTCCCGATTTATTTCCGTTTTTCAATTCCTCATTCTGGCGGTCCAGGTACATCATCTCACGGATATTCATTTTCTTAAACCGCCGGTTGCTCCGGAACATTGCCAGTACATAGGAGCCGAAGAAAATCCCTGCGGTCATAAAAAAAGTCGCTACGTTCCATTGGATATGGATCGTATAGTCAGCCTGCACAATGGCATAGATCAGGGTTGTGATAACCTGCTGCAGAAAGAGGCCGGGAAGCAGGCCGATGAAGAAAGCAGCCAGGCCCAGAAGCAGCATTTCTTTTAAAAACAGCCTTGCGATCTGCTTTTTGTGAAATCCGAGAAGCAGATAGGTAGCAAATTCCCTGCTTCGCTTTTCCGCCATGAATTTCATCATATAGTGCACCAGCCATATCATGATCAGCACGATAAAGAAGGTGGCCAGACCCAGCATGGCGCCCATCATTCCCGCCTCGGCGCATAGCTTTTTTACATCCTCTGAGAAGATCATGGAGTCAAAGGAGAACATCAGGGCAGCAGTGAATACCATGGTCAGAAGATAGATGAGATAGTCTCGGAAGGAGCGTTTGGCATTGCGAAGAGCCAGCTTATTCAGCATCCCCATCACCTCCTGTCAGGGAGAGCACATCCAGGATCTCATCCAGGAATTCCTTCCTGCTTCTGGAGCCCTTCTGCAGTTCATGAAAGATTTTTCCGTCCTTTAAAAATAAGATGCGCTTGCAGTAACTGGCAGAAAAAGCGTCGTGGGTGACCATTAAAATGGTGGCATTCATCTGCTCGTTCATATGGGTAAAAGTCTCCAGCAGCATCCGGGCAGATTTGGAATCCAGAGCGCCTGTAGGCTCATCCGCGAAAACAATTTTCGGATGGTTGATTAGTGCCCTGGCACAGGCACAGCGCTGCTTTTGTCCGCCGGATACCTGGTAGGGGAATTTGTCGCAAAGGGGCAGGATATCCAGGCGCTCCATGATTTTTTTCGTCCGTTCCTGGATCTCCTTTTTGCTTTTCTTTGTCAGTGACATGGCAAGGGAAATATTCTCCTGAATGGTCAGCGTGTCGAGCAGGTTGAAGTCCTGGAAGACAAATCCCAGATTGTTTTTCCTGAAATCAGCCATTTTATCCTCGCTGAGCCTTGTGATGTCCTCGGGACCGTAATAGATATGGCCTGAGGTAACCATATCCACAGTTGCCAGCAGATTTAAAAGTGTTGTTTTGCCGCTTCCGCTGGCTCCCATGATACCG
Source organism: Blautia sp. JLR.GB0024 (assembly GCF_037000545.1). Taxonomy (NCBI): domain Bacteria; kingdom Bacillati; phylum Bacillota; class Clostridia; order Lachnospirales; family Lachnospiraceae; genus Blautia; species Blautia sp. JLR.GB0024. Next base: position 245,495 of record NZ_JBANBF010000001.1, read on the forward strand.
GTGAACTCCCCCTTGCTGACAGTAAAAGAGATGCGGTCCACAGCTTTTGTGAGATTGTTTTTACTTCCGTAATATTTTTCTATATCCTCCACACGGATTAATTCTTCCATCTTGTTATCCTTCCTTTCCGGCTGTTGTACAGGGGAGTTCCCTGTTCTTGGTTCTATGATACCGGAAAGCGTCTGTGTTTCATATCAATGTAGTCTGCAGTAACCTTACAATTTTGAAAGATTGGCGTTACTGTTCACGGCCAATGTTCCGCGAGGGGTTTTCCCCAAGGGGATGCTGCGCGATGCGAAGCAAAATCCCGAGTTGGCCAGCGCCAAAATGCAATTTATTGCATTTTGTACCCTAAAGGGCAGAACTGTGCATCGCGAAGCGTGTTACTGGGCACGCAGTGAACAGTAACAGATTGGCTCAGGCTTCTGCATTTTGTCCGTCTCTGGAGAAATGACTGCTGCCGTCAGGAAAATGCAGCAGTATTTTTGTGTATTTTCCTTCCTCAGAACGGGCTTCTATGGAGATTCCCAGTTTTCTGCAGAGCTTTCGGCACAGATACAGTCCGATCCCTGTGGACTGCCGGTTATGTCTGCCATTGGTTCCGGTAAATCCCTTGTCAAAAATGCGCCCGATCTCACTGTCCTGAATGCCGATACCGTTATCTGAAACGATAAGTGCAGTGCTGTTATTTTCCCGGAGAGTATCAATGGTTATGCGCAGGCTTTCCTCTTTTTTATACTTGACGGCATTGAGAAATATCTGGTTTAAAATAAATTCCAGCCATTTATCATCGCAGTATACCATTTCCTCACAGCCGTGAAGCTCTACCTGCGCCTGATTCTGTATCAAATAAGGGCGGATGCGCTGGATGGCAGTCAGAACCGCGTCTTTCAGCACGATCCGGTGTATGAAGTAGTCCTGATACACCGTGTCAGATCTGGCATAGAAAAGTGCCTTTTCCACATCATTTTCCAGCTCTGAGAGCTGGGCTTTGATCTTTCTCGTCTCTGCTGTTTTGTTGTTGTCACAGATGAGGTTCATGGAGGTGATGGGAAGTTTTACTTCGTGTATCCAGTTCTCTATAAAGTCTTTATACTCTGTGCGCTCGGATTCCAGATGATGGACTGTGTCGATGACGGATTTGTTGGAGCTTCTGAGGATCCTTTTATAGAGCCGGTCCTCCAGGCGGAAGGAATCCGGCATGATCTCTGATATGAGATAGGGCTTGTCCAGCGAGTCTGATATGTGGAACAGCTCTTTAAAGTACCGGCTTCTTCTGTACCAGTCAACGGTGAACCAGACAGCCAGAAGAAAGAGCCAGGCCAGATAAAAAAGCAGAAGCTGGTTCTTTTTCATACCGCAGGTGTACAGGTAGATAAAACTGCCTGTCATGCACAGTATCTGCATCAGTATGGTCAGTATTTTGTCTTTGATATATTCCGGAAAATTCATATGCGGTACCCCTGTCCTCTCCTTGTTTCAATCAGATTTTCCACGCCGATCCTGCGCAGCTTGCCGCGGATACGGGTGATGTTCACACTCAGTGTATTGTCATCAATGAATATCTGATTATCCCACAGATCGTCTATAATGTCTTCCCTGGATACGATTTCACCGCACCTGGAAAAGAGATTCCAGCAGATGCGCAGCTCGTTTCTGGTAAGCTCCACTGTCTTATCCCCGCAGGCCAGGGTGCTGTTCAGAAGATTGAGCCGGCATCCGCGGCAGGTCAGGATACAGGCATCCGTGGCTGTGTTTTCCCTTCCCGAGCGTTTCAGCACCGCGGCTATTCTGGCAAGCAGAATGGGGGCCACGTAGGGCTTTGTGATGTAGTCATCGCCACCCATCATGATGCCGTTCAATTCATCCATGGAGGAGCCCCGGCTGGTCACAAAGATGACAGGCGTGTCTTTTGTTTTGCGGATCTCCCTGCACAGAGACAGACCGTCAACTCCCGGAAGCTGGATGTCCAGCAGGATCAGATCAGGGGAGAGCGCGTCCACCTGAGCGGGAATATGGGTAAAATCCTCTATGACATCTGTCTGATACAATGCGTTTTCCAGCATCAGCTTCAGTTCACTGCGGATATCCGTATCATCTTCAATAATTAATATATGGTACAAATTCAGGCCTCCTGCGGTTTTTCTTATATTATAGTATTCCCGGCGGCGGTTTGCAATGAAAAGGAAAATTCATTGCGTTAATTGACAAAAACGAGTATAATTTTAAATTAAGAGAAAAAATGGAAAAAGGAGAGCATTATCATGGACTTACTGCTGGTCAGACACGGGGAACCGGATTATTCTGACGTTGATAAGAGAGGTTATGCAGGGCACGGCCGTGATCTGGCAAAACTGACAGAGAAGGGTGTGCAGCAGGCAGAACAGGCGGCTGGGGACAAAAGACTTCCGGGTGCGGATCTGATTCTCTCTTCCCCCTATACCAGAGCGCTTCAAACCGCCTCTGTCATATCCCGGGTTACCGGTATTCCCCTGACCGTGGAAACAGACCTGCACGAATGGATGCCTGATTTGACCTTTACATACACGGGGCCGGAGGAAATCCCGGCTATTCTTAAGGAGATGGAACGGTATGAAGGAGAGTGGTGCAGCGAATGTAAATACCACTGGGAAAGTCTTTCAAAGGTTGGAGAAAGGGCCTTTTTGGCAGTGAAAAAATACATGCACTGTAAAAAGATAATTGTGGTTTCCCATGAGACGGTCATACAGCGATTTATAGAGAGGAAATCTGTAGCCAGCGGCTCTGTGATACAGATGGACTTTCAGCAGGAAAGCAGGTGGCTGGGATTTTACCGTTAAAGCGTGTAAAAGAAAACAACAGCCCAAAAATTGAGGAGAATATGGTTCACTATGAAGTGTAATGACACACACGGATGCATGGACAGAAGAGGGATGGAGACAGTGAAATGACAGGAATACGCAGGACAGAAAACACGAACTTACATATCAAGGTAAATAAAACATTTTATTACAGCTTTTTTTCTATATACGCGGCACTGGTGCTGCAGAACGTTATCACGCTCAGCGTAAATCTGGCGGATAATATGATGCTGGGAGCTTACAGTGAAACATCACTGGCAGGCGTGGCAGCGGTCAATCAGATCCAGTTTGTATTTCAGCAGATCCTTATGGCACTGGGAGACGGGCTTGTGATCTTCTGCAGCCAGTATTGGGGGAAAAAGCAGACGGAACCCATGAAAAAGATTGCAGCCACAGCTATGCATGCAGGGCTTGTGGTGGCGCTCCTTTTGTTTGTGCTGGTCAGTCTGTTTCCCTTCCAGGCAGTGGGTGTTTTTACCACTGACAGACACATCATCGAGGAGGGTGTGCAGTATCTGAATATCATACGGTTCACGTATCTGTTTTTTGCGGTTACCCAGCTTTTGCTGGCAGCGCTGAGAAGTGTGGAGGTGGTAAAGATTGCGTTTGGCCTCTCCATTATGACATTTTTTATCAACTGCGGAATCAATTATGTCCTCATATACGGACACTTCGGCGCACCGGAAATGGGAACCGCAGGCGCAGCGGTGGGAACGCTGACAGCCAGAATCGCAGAGTGCGCTGTGCTGATCCTATACATAGCAAAAAAGGAAAAGAACCTGAATCTCAGATTAAAAGATTATCTGTCATTCGACAAAGTTCTGTGCAGGGACTACTTTAAGATCACAGCACCCATGGTGGTGGTACAGAGCCTCTGGGGTGTCAATACTGCTCTGCAGACAGTGATCCTGGGGCATATGACATCCGCGGCGATTGCCGCCAACAGCGCGGCGTCCACACTGTTTTTGATGGTGAAATCCACAGCAGTGGGAGCAGCCTCCACGGCATCGATCATCATAGGAAAGACCATCGGAACAGGAGACATAGCGCTGACGAAGGTGTACGCAAAGGTGATGCAGAGAATGTTCCTGGTGATTGGAATCTTATCGGGAATCCTTTTATTCTTTATCCGCATTCCAATTCTGAATCTTTATGATCTGTCGTCTGCAACTAAAGATATGGCCAACACATTCCTGATCATTTTGAGTGTAGTCTGTGTGGGCATGTCCTACCAGATGCCCACCAACAACGGGATCATCCGGGGCGGCGGCAATGCTATGTTTGTAGTGAAAATGGACCTGATCAGTATCTGGGGCATTGTCATACCTCTGTCATTTTTTATGGCGTTTGTTATGAAAGCATCCCCGGCAGTTGTGGTTTGCTGCCTGAACGCGGACCAGATATTCAAATGTGTACCGGCGTTTCTGGAATCCCATTATGGGAACTGGATACGGAAGCTGACAAGGGAGGAGAACACATGAAATTTCAACCAAACAGTACCTTTTTGTTTACCCTGGCAGGACTGGTGATCCTGTTCGTTATTGCCCAGTCCATATTTTTCCTGGTGCGGGCTTACAGGCGGGGAAAAAGCCTGGGAATCGAGACAGCGCAGATGAAGAAGACCATTCTGTCCACCGCAGTATTTACCTTGGCCCCGGCTGTGTCCATACTGCTGGGCGTCATCACACTGTCTAAGTTTTTGGGGCTGCCTCTGCCGTGGCTGAGGCTCAGTGTCATCGGAGCCATTACATATGAACTTCCGGCAGCCACGTCCACAGCCAATGCCCTGCATATCTCCCTGTCGGAGACCGTGACAGACCCGAAAGTCTATACAGCCATCTGCTGGGTCATGACACTCGGCATCTTTCCGGGGCTTATCTGGGTGCCCCTCTTTATCAAAAAGATTCAGGGAGGCCTGCTGAAGATCAAGAATAAGGATAGCAAATGGGGCGATATTTTTATGACAGCCATGTTTTTGGGCATGATATCCGCATTTCTGGGAATGGTGTTCTCTGATATCCGCAATGGACTGAAGGGCTGGATCCCAATCTTTGTCCTGCTGTTTTCCGCTCTTCTTATGGGTATCTGCGGGATTCTCATAAAAAAGTGCGGCTGGAAATGGCTGGAGAATTATGCGCTTCCTGTCAGTATGCTGGGAGCTATGATCTTTGCGGCGGTTATCACACCCATGATAGGAGGTTGACAGGATGAAGAAAAACGGCAGAACATATGAAGACATGACACACATTTACGGGCGCATCTGGATTCTCTGCGCGCTGGGCATGATTTTCGCCTATCCCATTGTCACCTGTATCTATTATCAGGCGTGGCCGGGCTGGAAACCGGTACTCAAAGGACTTCTGGGTGTGGCGCCTATTTTTTGGACGGTTGGCCTGATCGAGGTGGTGACCTTTGTTCCCATGCTGGGGACAGCCGGGTCTTATCTGGCCTTTGTCACCGGTAATCTGACCAACCTGAAAGTTCCGGCAGCCCTCACCGCCATGGAGAATGCAAAGGTAAAACCGGGAACAGAGAAGGGAGAGGTGATTTCCACCATAGCGGTTGCCACCTCCTCCATTGTCACCACCATAGTCATTGCCCTGGGCGTGGCGCTTCTTGTACCGCTGACCCCAATACTGAATAATCCGGCAGTAAAGCCTGCCTTTGACAATATACTTCCGTCCTTATTCGGCGGTCTGGCGGTGGTGTATGTGAGTAAAAACTGGAAGATTTCCGTGGCGCCGCTGCTTTTTATGGTCATACTGTTTCTTCTGGTACCGTCCCTTTCCGGGTCTGTGGGCGTGCTGGTACCTGTTGGGGCGCTGATCGCCATTGGCTCGGCAAGATTTTTATATAAGAATGGAAAGTTATAGGAGGGATTTGAAATGCTGCAGATGATATTGTGGATTCTATTAGCGGCAGTCATTGCATTTTTGGCTGTTATCTTAGTGCGGGCGGCGATGTTCAAGCCAAAGCCGGGGCCAAAGCCCTCCGGGGAGCAGGTCACAGTAGATGAAGAAAAGACGGTACAGGACATGGCAGAGATGATACGCTGCAAAACCGTATCGTATAATGACGAAAGTCTCATAGACAAGGCTGAATTTAAAAAATTCCAGGAACTGCTTCCGAAGATCTATCCTGAGATCCACAGCCGTCTGACCCGCCAGTTTATCGGGGTTAACGGCATGCTGTATCACTGGAAAGGAAAAGAGGAGGGGCGCCCGGTTGTCCTTATGTCCCATTATGATGTGGTGCCTGTGGAGGAATCACAGTGGGAGAAGCCGGCGTTTGCGGGCATTGTGGAGAATGGTGTGCTCTGGGGCAGGGGAACACTGGATACCAAAGGAACCCTCTGCGGAATCATGGAGGCTGCGGAGCAGCTTCTGAAAGAGGGATTTGTGCCGGAACATGACATTTACTTTGCCTTTTCCGGACAGGAAGAGATCAATGGGCCGAGCTGTCCGTCCATTGTGGACTGGTTTGAACAAAACGGCATTTCCCCGGCTATGGTAGTAGACGAGGGCGGCGCCGTGGTGGAAAATGTATTTCCCGGCGTTTCACGGGAATGTGCCCTCATCGGTATCGCTGAGAAGGGTCTTACAAACATTGAATTCCACGCAAAAAGTAACGGCGGCCATGCCTCCATGCCTCCGGTCCATACCATTGTGGGAGAGCTTGCCAAGGCTGTGACAGAGGTGGAAAACCATCCCTTCCCCCGCCAGCTCACCAAACCCGTGAGGGAAATGCTGGACATACTGGGGCGTCACTCCGGTTTTCTGTATAGAGTGATCTTTGCAAATCTCTGGTGCTTTGAGGGGCTGTTTGACAAGGTGTGCAAAAAGTCCGGCGGTGAGCTGAATGCCATGATGCGGACCACCTGTGCCATGACAAAAATGGAGGGCGGAAAGGCCTACAATGTGATTCCGCCCATGGCCTCTGTGGGTATGAACCTGAGGCTGATTGGCAGAGATACCGTGGAGTCTGCCAGGGATTATCTGTCCCGCACCATACAGAATCCGGATATAGAAGTGCGTGTGGTGGAGGGAAGAAATCCTTCCGCAGAGTCGGATACTTCCTGCAGGGAATGGGAACTTTTATCCCAGGCAGTATGCGATACCTGGACGGAGGCACTGGTTTCCCCGTATCTCATGATGGCATGCAGCGATTCCTGGCATTACTGCAGGATCACGGACAGGGTGTACAAATTTTCTGCGATGAAGCTGTCTAAAGAGGAGCGAGGTATGATTCATGGAAATAATGAAAGAGTTCCCGTGAAAACCCTGGTAAAGACCGTTGAGTTTTATATTCGCCTTATGAAGCGCTGTTAGAAGAACGGCGGAGTATGGGCACTATTGGTGAAAGAAAAAGCTGCCGTGAATGGATGGAATCTTCCATTTGCAGCAGCTTTTTTATCCCCGTTTTCGATCATGAACCGGGAAATAAATATCAATCTCAGCATTTTCATCTTCCGGTCCTGTAAACCGTTCTGTATAACATTCAAAATCATCCCGGGCGGCAAGCTCAAACCCGCTTTTGGGAAACCAGACACCCCAGATATAATGATAGGTTCTAAGCAGAGTATCCACAGTTCCTTTATGCGTGAACTTTGCGTATGTGCCCCCGCAGAGCTTTTTCTTTTTCATATGGTCGGGCACAGGATACGCATCCGGAATTTCAACCCCCACAAAGGCGGAAGTTTTGCTGTCTATGTGAAATCCGTCAGAAGAGCAGGTTTCCCCTGCCTCGTATACGCCAAACCGTCTGTTTGAGAGAAGCGAGGCGGGAATCTGTCGGTTAAACTGCTCCCACATGGCAATTGATTCATTGCCGCTGACCGTTGTATTGAACCGAAATCCCATAATATTTATGGCAGGCATGGAGACAAATTCCGGGGTTAATCCGGCATGGGTGACAATGGTCTCATCAGGGAGCCGCGCTGACTGGCGGTTTCCGATCAGAACATCAATTCCATGTTTTCTGTATTCGGAGGGTGTCATGGAATACCTGTCTTTAAACGCCCGGGTAAAGCTCTCTGCTGATTCAAAATAAAGAGAAAGTCCGATGTCAATAATCTTTTTATCGCTGTGGGTCAAGTCCCACGCAGCCTGCGTCAGGCGTCTGCTTCGTATATAACTTCCGATGGTTTCCCCCATGACAGCGCTGAAATAGCGGTGGAAGTGATAATAAGAGTAGGAGACCGCTTCTGCGGCGTCACGTGCCGTAATCGTTTCATACAAATGATTCTCAATGAATACAATAGCCTGTCCGATGATTTGATGGTCGTTCACAGTCTCCTCCCTCCTTTTATGGTTCGATCAAAGTATATTATAGAATTCCGGGCCTGCTTTTTCCTGAGGCAGCAGTGCCGGTATTTCCCCGGCATCCAGCATGCCGACGGAAAATGTCTGCCATGTATTTACCTGCGGTGAGCCGAATGTCATCTCTATGGTCTTATCTGTCACATCAAATACCATGGAGCGCAGTGTTCCGAAAAATTCTTTATAGTAGTGGCAGCAGAGGCCTTCAGGATAGGGAGCGGACAACAGATGTTTCATGTCTTCCTTGGAAATGCACCTGTCCTGTTCAAAGAGTTTTTCTATATTGCGGTTACGGATCAGGGAATTTTCGATAACCATTTTTTCGTAGGGCTTGATTTCCTCAAACAGGGTGTGGTTTGTGGACGTGAGATATGTTTTTTCACTGCTGCTGTCCAGGATTTCATATGCCTTGTGGCCATCTATGCATTGTAATAATGCTATTCTATCATAGCTGTCAGCCAACATCAAATTGATATTAAAACCAATAGGGGCATCCATGGTCCACCGGATTGCTTCCTCCACGGTTCTGCAGTTTTCCAGAATACTGCGCACAACGATCCAGAGCTGGAATCCCGTTACCCCTGCCTTTTGTGCACCCTCAAAATTACCGACGGGAAGTCCGTTTCCCGCCTGGCACACTGCGAGGCCATGCTCATTTATTCCGTCACCTCTGCCGAACAGATGCAGAGTGGAGCCGATATAGCGGTATTTTCCCTTGATATCAGTATAGGCAAAGCACATCTCCTCCATTTCATCGTGGAAGTCATAATTTCTGGCCATCATGGTGTGGCGGTTTTCTGTTTTGGATGGAAGGGCTGCCATCAGGCTGCATCCGCGTTCCAGATAGGTCATTGCGTAGAAGAGGATCTGTTCCGCATGAACGCCGACGGTGTCTGAAAAGCCCAGAATCTCCTCGTTGATACCGGGACAGTATTCATCCAGCAGAGCGGTGATCTGCGCAAATTTATCATGGGGATAGGTATCGGGCGGCAGCAAGGCCCTCTGCAGCAGAACCGGCGCAGATAGTATCCAGTTTCCAATCTGTGTTCCCACTTCATAGCTTGTGCCTGTAAAATTTTTCAGATATACGTGTGTTTTTTCCATATTTCACATCATTCCTTTCTGTTATAAAAAGATTATAATTTGAAAGAAAGAGAGAAACTTGATATTTTTTGCTGTCCGGCAGATCAGTCTGTTTGGTGCGCGTGGTAACTTGGTACCCGTATAGGGCAACTGGGGCCCCATGCTATTGCGCATTTAAACAGAGTCTGTTAAGGTTTAGGCAGAAGGGAAAGGAGATGGCTGCGTGAAGATAACCGTGCACACGGACACAGATGAAAAAGAGACTCACATCCACGTAACATGCCCGGAAATGACACCGGAGATCGAAAGAATACTCTCCATGCTGCATATGCTGAACAAACAGCTTGCCGGGTATAAAGCAGGGGAGATGTATCTCATCGAGGCAGTGGATGTGCTGTATATTGATACCGCGGATAAAAAAACATTTCTCTATACAAAAAGTGAGGTGTATGAGACGGATCTGAAGCTTTATGAGCTGGAGGAACAACTGGAGGACGCTGATTTTTTCAGGGCAAACAAGTCCTGCATCATTAATTTCCGGCACATTGCTTCTCTGAAGTCAGAGCTGAACCGGCGTCTTCTTGTGACTATGACAAACGGGGAAAAACTGATTGTATCCAGACAATATGCAGAGTATATGAAAGAAAAACTGGGGGTTCGGTAGAGTATGGAAAGAGAGAAAACGATATTTGATTTTTTGGGAAATGTGTTTTGTATTTACGGGATCACTGCCACTATACTGATTCTGATCGCCTTTTTTTTCGGCGAAACGGCAAAGGAAATTTCCGGCATATTCAGGCTTGGAAGGCAGGGGATTCCTCTGGAGGTCATGGCGGAGTTTTTGCTGACTTCTTTTCTGGTGACCTGTATGCAGTACCTGTTCTTCTCGGAAAAGTTGTTCAAACGCTTGTCAGGGACCGGGCGGACCGTATGTATGCTGCTGTCCATTCTGACGATCACCTGTATGGCAATCTGGGGATTCGGCTGGTTTCCCGTAAATATGTGGGAACCGTGGGTATGTTTCATTGTCTGCTTTGCCATCAGTGTTGCTGTGAGCATAGGTGTTATGCGCCTGAAAATGAAGGCTGAGGACCGGAAACTGGAAGAGGGTCTGAACCGCATGAAGAAAAAATGGGAAGGGGAAGAGAAATAAAATGGATTGTGAAAACAGTATAAAAATAATGGAAATCACCCAAAGGTTCGGAGACAAAACAGTTCTGGAGGACATCAGCCTGACACTGAAAAAAGGTGAAATCTTCGGCCTGCTTGGCCCGTCCGGAGCCGGGAAAACAACACTGATCAAGATACTTACGGGACAGCTTGTACAGACAGGAGGAAGGGCGGAAGTATTGGGAACGGATACCAGAAAACTTACCAGCAGTATTTACACAAAGATGGGCATGGTGCTGGATAACACCGGACTGTATGACCGTCTGAGCTGCCGTGATAATCTGGCATTATTCGCGGAAATCTACAGGATACCAAAGGCAAAAATACGGGAAATCCTAAGCGCTGTGGGACTTTTGGAGGCAGAGAAGCGTCCGGTCAGCAAGCTTTCCAAGGGAATGCGGCAGCGCCTGGTCATGGCAAGAGCCCTGATGCACAGCCCGGAAATCCTTTTTCTGGATGAACCCGGCAGTGCGCTGGACCCCTCCACAGTAAGCGAGATCCATAACCTGATCCGTCAGGAGCAGGCAAAAGGAGCCACAGTCTTTCTCACCACCCACAATATGGAGGAGGCAGAAAAATTATGTGACCATGTTGCGCTCTTAAACCAGGGGAAAATCGTGGAATACGGAAAACCGGAGGAAATCTGCAGGAAATATAATGAGCAGAACCGGGTCAGGATTCTGCTGAAGGACGGCCGGGAGATCGATCTTCGAAACAGCAGGGAATCTGCAGGAAAGATTCAGGAGCTTTTTGCATCGGAACAGGTGGAGAGTATCCACTCTACAGAGCCAAATCTGGAAACGGTATTTCTGGAATTGACCGGAAGGAGGTTTGAGTAGCATGGATGGAAGAAAGATATATGCAGTATGGAAAAAACAGGTAAAAGATACCCTGAAAAATAAAGTGATACTGATTCAGTTTGTTATGTTCCCGCTGCTGACGGCTGTGATGCAGAATACCATAGATATGCAGGGAATGCAGGATAATTTCTTTGTGATTTTATTTGCCACCATGTATATCGGCATGGCTCCCCTCACCTCCATGGCGGCAATTATATCAGAGGAAAAAGAATGCAACACTTTGCGCGTACTGCTTATGTCCAATGTAAAGGCAGGGGAATATCTGCTCGGAACAGGCGGTTATGTGTTCATGATATGCACCATTGGCGCACTGTTTTTCGGGATCATGGGAAATTTCAGGGGAGAGGAACTGGCCGGTTTTGTGCTTGCCATGTGTGTGGGAATCGTGCTCTCCCTGCTTCTGGGAGCAGCGATCGGGGTGAGGAGCAGAGGGCAGATGGCTGCCACTTCCATAGCAGTTCCTGTCATGATGGTGCTCTCGTTTCTACCCATGCTGGCGGCCTTCAATGAGAAAATTGCAAAGGTGTCAAAGTACATCTTTTCCCAGCAGGTCAGCAAAATCATGGAGGGGATTGGAACCCATGGAGCAGGTACTGAGAGTATGGTGATTATAGGAATCAATTTCTTTGCTGTTGTTTTGTTTTTTACGTTTTGTTACAGGAGATATGGTTTGGAATAAGTGTTGTGATCACAGAAGAGACTCTCCGGGCAGGATGTGCACTTCACACAGCCGGAAGATGGCTGCATGCAGTTCCGCGTCAGTAAAATGAGGAAGGCCGGGATGGGTTTTGTTTGAGGAGGAGAAGGTATGAAGCTGAATATGACCATAATTTCCGATTATCTGGACAGTCAGGACATAAAAAGAAAGCAGACGAACCGCCCCTTTTCTTTTTACCTGGAAAGCGTGGAGGTCTGCACAGGAGAAAGGTTCCAGGAATCCTGTCTTTACATTGCAGATGCAGAAGATCTTCCGGATGTTCCGGAGGCAGAAAACAGTATATCACTGATCTGTATAGGAAAACTGCCGGAAATTTACAGGCAGATACCCTGCGAATACCTCTGTGTGGAAGAGGGGACAGATATCACCGGACTGTTCCAGAAAGCAGCAGAAATCTTCCGGCGGTTTCAGGACATTGAGGTGAGGATTCTGAGATGTCTTGTGGACCATGCACCCATGAATGAGATAGGGAGGATTCTCTTTGAGGTATTGGAAAATCCCGTCTCTTTCGCGACCCCTGTATTCCGGATCATGATGTACGTGCCGGGAAAGAAAAACCATGATAAGAACTTTTCCCTGGCTGAGAATGCTTATCTTCCGGAAGATGAATACATGGTTGTTGTCTCTGACCCGGAGTACAAGGAGACGTTAAAGACAAAAATTCCCGGTATCTTTTCAGAGAAAATGTACGGGTTTCGGAAAATCTACTATAACATTTTTCACCGTCAGGAATATCTGGGAAGGCTTGTGGCAGATGAAGTTTACCGCCCCTGCAGGGAAAGTGATCTGTCATTTCTGATGCTCATATCCGATTATGTGAAGATGGCGTATCTGGACATCTGTCCCGTCAATCTGGGAGAGACAAAGGAGTTTGACCACATGGTGAAGGCGCTTACCGTTTCGGAACGGCCTTATCTGGACGTCTATGATTCCATACTCCGGTCTTACGGATGGGAAAAGTCAGATACATATCTCTATGTCTATCTGTCCAGTTTTTCAGAGAATAACCGGCATTCCAGGCTGGCGGAACACATGTTGTATCTGCACCGGATCCTGGACAGTAATTATACGTTTGTCCATGGAAATCATATTCATCTCATTCTGCGCTATCCATCCAGGAAAAATAAGAAAATATATGAAATACTGGAGAGCTTTGCCGGCCGTCATGACTTTTATATAGGATGCAGCGGCTGGTTTTCTGATTTCGAAAAAGTAGGCATGTATTACCATCAGGCAGTTATCGCTTTTGAAACAGGCAATCAGACGGACAGCACTGAAAGAGTGTATCTGTTTGAAAAATATATTCTGGAATATATGGTAAGGACAGCCTGCCTGAAACATAACAAAGAGTTTTATATTGCCCCGCCCCTGGCTGCACTGATGGATTACGACAAAAAGCATGGGACAGAGCTGCTGTATACCCTGAAAATATGTTTGGAGAACAGCGGCAGGGCAGTCATTGCCCAGGAAATCCTTCACGTGCACCGGACCACCTATCTGTACAGGATAAAAAGGATTGAGGAGATCACCGGCTGGCAGTTAAGCGATTATCGGACAAGACTGTATCTCATGCTTGTCTTTGAGATGATAGATACATGAGGGCCTGCCGGTTCCTACAAAATAGAGTAAAGAACCGGAAAAGCTTTCGGTGTTATGAGCATATTTTTTTACACTTGCCGGTGCTATGATGAAAACATAAAAGAAGATCTTCTTTCAGGCCAAGAGATTACAGCGTGTTTAAAAATGGAGAAAGGGAGGATTCACATGGTAAGTGTAATAGGAATCGTGGCAGCCATTGCTCTGCTGGTATTCCTGGCTTTTAAACAGTGGAATATGCTTCTTGTCAGCCTGATCTGTGCTGTTATTGTGGGGCTGACAAGCGGTATCGGACTGTGGGCGGTTTTCAGTGATTACTACATGCCCGGTCTGGTGGGATTTTTCGGTTCGTGGTTTTTGATCTTTACCATCGGTGCCGTGTATTCAGAGTTCATGTCACGTTCCGGTTCGGTCTCAGCCATTGCGTATAAGCTGGTGGATGTATTTGGAAAAGAAAAGATACTGCTGGTCATGTTCATTGTGTGCTGTCTGCTGAATCTGGGCGGGGTAAATCCTTATGTACAGATATTTATTGTATGGCCAATGGCAGTGGTTCTGTCAAAGGAATTTAATATAAACAGAGGAATCTGGCTCTCTGTATTTTATCTGGGATTGTTCACAGCACAGCTCTTTCCGGGAAATCCCAGTATGGTGAATACCGTGGTATCCCAGATGCTGCAGGTGTCTGCCGGGACGGTGCCGGTGATCTGTCTGGCAATGTTTGTCCTCTATGCAGCAGCGGGATATTTCATCATCAGAAGGACGGAAAAAAGATGGGAAGAAAAAGGACGCAGATACGTGGAGACGGAGTCTGACAGGCAGATGGTGAAGCCTGACAGGGAAAATCTGCCGGGTCTGGCAGCAGCGCTTGCTCCCATGGTACTGGTGATTCTTTTGTATACAGGACTGACATCGGGCTGGTTTTCTTTTATGGGAATCGGGAGACTGGAAGCGTCCAACAGTATACTGGCCTCCATGGGAATCGCGTGTATTGTATGTTATCTTCTGAACCTGAAGACGCTTCGGGGCAGTGAAAAGGATATTCTGTTCAAAGGAATGGCCGGAGGATTAAATCCCACCTTTGCCGCTGCTGTTATTGCGGGTTTTCTGGGTGTTATTACAGGTTCCCACGGTTATCAGCTTTTCACCGAAGCGGTTCAGAATGTAGGAGGAAACCCGTATATGCAGTGCCTTATAGCGGGAAGTGTAACGGGATTTATAACCGGGGGCGGAGCTGTGACCGCGCAGACGGTCCTTGGAACTTTTGGGGCAGGATGGCTGGCGAATCCGTCAGTAAATACGGGGCTGCTGCGGCAGATAACCGTTGCGAATACAGCAGGCGGCATCACCTTATCCCCACATTCGGGCGGACTTCACGGGGTAATGGGATTTGCGGGAACGGATTTGAAGGAATCATATCCGGTGTGTATCACCAGCGTGATCCTTCCATCTATTGTGATCAATATTATTTTTTCTGCTATTGCAGTATTGATGTAACGGTTCAGACAGATGTGCGCATTCACTGCGCTGACCGCATGAATGCGTGGCGGCAGTGAGTATCCGGCCCATGGCAAAGCGATTTTAAATGGCCGGATGCATGTAACTGTTCAGTTATCTGAAGGATTACGTTTTTGTAGAAGGAGGAATGGATTATGGCAGATAATATGGTACTGGACTGGATGAAATTCAGCAGCTCAGTAGGCGGCGAGGCAGACGAGAAGGAAAATTATCTGAAGGTTATCCGGGGAGAGGAACCGGACTGGGTACCCCTGTATTTTGACGCCTGCGACTGGGTATTTACGGGTTTTATGCTGGACTATGTAAATAAAGAGAGAAAGTTTGATATTTTCAACGTGGAGTGGGAAATTAACGATGCGGGCAAGATGCCAAAACCGGACAGAAAGCTGTTGGAAGACGTGACAAAATGGAGGGAGTTTGTGAATTTCCCGGATACCTCCAAAATTGACTGGGAGCAGATGGCAGCAGAGGCTCTGCGCATGCATAACCCCAATAAGGCCATGGGCTACCGGACAGACGGCTGCGGGGGTAACTTTTTCATTCCTCTGATGAACATGATGGGATTTGAGGAGGGTTTATGCGCGCTTCTGGAGGAACCGGAGGCGGTGGATGAGCTGTTTGATGCAGTCACTGTGCTGACCGAGGAGGCTATGCGGCATCTGATCCCCATCTATAAACCGGATGTGGTGATCATTGATGATGACATGGCTGCTGCCACGAATCTTTTTATTTCCACAGAAACCTTCCGGAACAGGTTTCGTCCTTTTTATCAGAGGCTTATTGATGTGGCAAAGGAATTTGGGCTGCCGGTTGAACTCCATATGTGTGGGTGCTGTGAAAAGATCATACCTGATTTTGTGGAAATGGGTGTCAATATCTGGCAGCCGGCCCAGGTCATGAATGATCTTAAAGGAATCAAGGCCAGATATGGAAACCGTCTTGTATTAAACGGCGGCTGGGATTCCCAGGGAAAGGCCGGAATGCCCGGAGCGTCCGAGGAGGTAGTGCGGCAGTCTGCGAGAACTGCCATAGATAACTTCGCAGTGGGCGGCGGCTATGTATTCTGGGATTTGAGTCCTGTAGGCAATTCGGATGATATGCTGAGAAAAATAGCCTGGGTGGAGGATGAGGCCAGAAAGTACGGCAGGCAGTATTACCGCAGGAAAGATCAGGAGTGAGCCTGTTTTTGTCATTGCCCCGTGGGGATACCGGAACCTGCGATTTTTAAAAACTCCTCCATGGCTCTTGTCACATACCGGGAGCGTTTGTGGTAGAAATAAATATTCCGCTGGGAGATGTCCGGCGGCAGCTTATAAAAAACAATCCTGGAGTCATCAGGCACATGCCGGATCAGGGTGTCTGTTACAAAGGCGATCCCCATGCCGTAACAGGCAAGATGATAGGCCGTGACCTGCTGGTCCAGCTTCAGAGGCACATGGGGCGCAAGACCTGCGCTTTTTAAAAGCAGGTCAGAGCGCTCACGTGTGTCATTTCCTGCTCTGAGAAGCAGGAAAGGGTCATGGGCAAAATGCTGCAGGATATCAGGGCAGACACAGCACTCTTCATAAGAACCGTTTTTTATGGAGGCAGCGTCCAGACAGCAGGTATCCGATCCTTTTTCGCGGGCCAGTCCTGCGGGGACTGCAAGAAGAAGCTGTTCCTTGCAGAAAAAATGGCGGTCATAAATGGTATCTGAGAAAGGATAGTTGTCAATCACCAGGTCCAGACTGCCGGAAAAGAGTTGTTTTTCCAAATCGCCTGTGGTGGACTCCGTCATTTTCACCTCTATGGAGGGATATTTTCCCATAAAGCCGGAGAGCAGGGGCGGCAGGACGTAGGAGGCAAAGAGATTGCTTCCCCCTACAGAAAGATGTCCGGTCCTGAGGGCCTCAAAGTCATTCAGATAATTTTCAAATTCATTTTCCATATCCATGAGATGTTCCACGTAATGTATGTATTTTTCCCCGCACTCTGTAAGCATGATAGGGCTGGTGCTTCTGTCAAAAATGGGGGTTCCGAGACGGGCCTCAATCTTTTTTATGGTAGCGCTTAAGGACGGCTGGGAGATATAGAGGTTAGCGGCAGCTTTTGAAAAGCTCCTTGTTTTATAAACTTCATAAACGTATTTTTTTCCTTCAAACATGAAATCCACCTGCATTTCTGGTAAGCGTTCAGCCGGGTGAATACTTACCGCTTCTTTTTTTATCTTATCATGAATTTCTCTGTATATAAACAATTATTTATAATAAATATATACATATATGTATTAGCTTCTAATAGCAGGCGAACTTATAATATAGATAGCAAAAGACTGTGGTATACAGAACTGCTTTATGCGGCAGTATATTAACAGTAAAAAGAAGAGGCAGGCAGTGGCGAAAAACGCTGTAAAATACATGTAAGGCGGCAAGAACGGCCTGCAGGAAAAAGAGGTAAGGAAAAGATATGGATACAAAAGAAAAAATGGTAAAGACAAGACTGGAACATGATTCTATCGGCACAAAAGAAGTACCGGCGGAAGCCTACTACGGAGTACAGACCCTCCGCGCTGCAGAGAATTTTTACATAACAGGCATGAATATGCACCCGGAACTGATCAACAGCGTGGCGCAGATAAAAAAGGCGGCAGCCATCACGAATTTTGAGGTGGGACGGCTGGATAAAAAAAGAACGGACGCCATCGTGCGGGCCTGTGACGAGATCATATCCGGCAGGCTTCACGACCAGTTTATTGTGGACCCAATCCAGGGCGGTGCAGGGACATCCCTGAACATGAACGCCAACGAGGTGATCGCCAACAGGGCCGTCGAGATTTTAGGAGGCAGAAAGGGAGATTATTCTATTGTCAATCCCAATGACCATGTAAACTACGGGCAGTCCACCAATGATGTCTTTCCCTCCTGTGGAAGGCTCACAGCCCTGAAGCTTCTGAACCGGGCAAAGGAACAGTTAGAGCGGCTGTATCAGGCGCTTATGGAAAAAGCGGAGGAGTTTGACGATGTGATCAAAATGGGCAGGACACAGCTTCAGGACGCGGTGCCCATCCGTCTCGGTCAGGAATTCAGGGCCTATGCAACGGCGATCCGCCGGGATATTACCAGATTTGAGCATGCAAAGGAGGAGATGAGTTCCTTAAATCTGGGCGGGACAGCCATCGGCACCGGCCTGAACGCAGATGTGCAGTATCTCCAGAAAGTAGTGAAGAATATCGCTCTGGTATCCGGCCTGGATCTGGTGCAGTCCTATGACCTGATCGATGCTACACAGAATCTGGATGGATATACTTCGGTATCCGGCGCTGTGAAGACCTGCGCAGTCAATCTCTCCAAAATGTCCAATGACCTGCGCCTCATATCATCCGGACCGAGAGCCGGCCTTGGGGAGATCAATCTTCCGGCCAGACAGAATGGCTCCTCCATCATGCCGGGAAAAGTCAATCCGGTCATCCCGGAGGTAGTGAATCAGGTTGCCTTTAACATCATCGGCAATGATATGACCATTGCCATGGCAACAGAGGCGGGACAGCTTGAACTGAATGCTTTTGAGCCGATCATCTTCTACAATCTTTTCCAGTCCATTGAGACCCTGACCTTTGCCGTGCATACGCTGGTGGACAACTGTATCAAAGGGATCACAGCCAACCGGGAGCACTGCAGGAATATGGTGGAGAACAGTGTGGGCATCATCACTGCCATCTGTCCTCATGTGGGATATGAAAAGGCAGCCGTTCTTGCAAAGGAGGCTATTTCAACGGGGGCTTCCGTGCGGAGTCTGATCCTGAGAGATAAACTGCTTGGGGAGGAGGAGTTAAATGTTATTTTAAACCCCTACTCCATGACGGAACCGGGAATTTCCGGTGAACAGTTACTGGATAATATTTGACAAAATGGACAAAAAGTGGTATGTTTTTCTTATGGATTTAGTGAAAATCACTATAATCCGGGTATTGCAGACAACATGACAAGAATGGCGGCAGCAGCGCTGCTGTCAGAATCAAAAGACCGCGCAGCCAGCCGGTTTGCCTGCGTATGAGGAGAGGCAGATTTCACCGTATGCGGACAGAGCATGGATACTGACAAACGGCGAAAGGAGGAAGCATGAACACGGAACAGTTGAATCGAATGCGTTCGGGAAAAGGTTTTATAGCAGCTCTTGACCAGAGCGGCGGCAGTACGCCGAAAGCGCTGAGACTCTATGGTATTGCTGAGGACAGCTACCATGGGGAGGAAGAGATGTTTGACCTGGTCCACTCTATGCGTACAAGGATCATGACCAGCCCGGCATTTACTTCGGAGCATATTCTGGCAGCCATTCTCTTTGAAAAGACTATGGAGCGGGAAGTGGAAGGAAAACTGACGGCAGATTATCTGTGGGAAGAGAAACACATCCTTCCGATTCTGAAAGTGGACAAAGGACTTGCACCGGTGGAGAATGGTGTACAGTGCATGAAACCCATTCCGGGACTGGATGAACTGCTTGTACGGGCAAAAGAGCGTCATATCTTCGGAACCAAGATGCGCTCCGTCATTAAAGAAGCCAATGAGGCAGGCATCCGTGCTGTTGTGGAACAACAGTTTGAACTGGGGATTCAGATCGCAGAAGCCGGACTGGTTCCCATTTTGGAACCGGAGATTGACATTTTCAGTACAGATAAAGCGGAGTCTGAAAGAATCATGAAAGGATATCTGCAGGAGCATCTGGCAAAACTGGATGACAGTATACAGATTATGTTCAAGCTTTCGATTCCGGATGCGGATGGTTTTTATTCTGACATTATGGAAGACACTCATGTGGTTCGTGTGGTGGCTCTTTCCGGGGGCTACAGCAGGGATGAGGCAGACCAAAAATTAGCCCGGAATCCGGGCCTGATCGCCAGCTTCTCCAGGGCACTGACCCAGGGGCTGAATGTTAATCAGACGGAGGAAGAGTTCAATAATTTGCTGAGGGAGTCCATAGACGCGATCTATAAGGCTTCTATTACCTGAGGGTAGTGATATAATGACAGTATTTCCTGCAATTGCAGGGTATATTCTATGATGAGGTGCTGCGTAGTTTGCAGCACCTTTTATAGTTTATAAAATATAAATGGAATTGTTGCTGCTTTTTTCTTTGTGTCTTATCTGAAATTCATAATATATTCCGGGAAATTCATTGCAAATGGAAAACAGCGGAAAATTAAAAGTAAAAAAGTGTTGTTAGAAACAGCAGGGATACAGAATTGATATAAATTATTGGAATAATTACTGTAAAGTTTACCTGTTGATGGAATTCGTTTTCCATGCTACAATATTCTAAAATATATTAAAAAAGTTAGCAGGGAATAGCAGCGTAAGGAGCGAATATGACGAAAAAAAAAGCAGGGATCGTTGATATAGCAAAAGCCAGTGGAGTATCTGTTTCCACTGTTTCAAGGGTGTTGGGGGGGAGCACACATCCGGTCAGTGAAGATTTAAAGGAAAAAGTGATCGCTACAGCGAGAAAGATGGATTACGTGCCGAATCTGATGGGCAGACAATTGAAAAAGCAGGGAAGCAGTGATATTGCAGTTATTGTGCAGAATTTGGCAAACCCCTTTTATCCAGATGTTTTAAGGGGGATAGAAGATTATCTTTGGGATGATAATAAATATAGTGTGATGATTTATAATACTTATGGTAATACACAGAGAGAAAAGAAATATCTGGAAGATTTAAGACAGAGACAGATTAAAGGATTGATTATCTCTACATCAGCATATATAGATGAAGATGATACTATTATTGATTCCCTGAAACATATGATGGATATGGGGGTGAGCGTTGTAGTCTATGATCAGGAAATCAGCGGTTTGGAAACCAGTGGAGTATTTTTTGATTCCAGACATGCAGCAAAACTGGCTTTAAATCATCTATGTGACCTGGGACATCAAAATATAGCTATTGTTAATTCACCTCTGATCAGGCCCAGCAGAATAAATTTATATCATGATTTTAAAAGTGAACTTGCAGCAAAAGGATTAGAATTGCCTGAAGAGTATGATATCAAGCCTTTGTCTGTAAAGGACAGAGAACCTCAGAGATATGAATTTGAAAATGGTAGATATCAGGCAAGGAAACTGATGGAACTTTCATCCCCGCCTACGGCTATTTTTGCAACAAATGATTTGACTGCCTATGGCGTTTTGCAGTATCTGTCCGAGATTGGAATAAAAGTGGGAGAAGAAGTTTCACTGATAGGTTACAACAACTTATTTTTTTCGTCGATTACCTGGCCTGGCCTTACTACTATAGAACAGCCGCTTGCACAAATGGGAGAAGAGGCCGTAAAAATATTGTTGGAGGATATGGAAAACAAGAATTCTGTAATAAAAAATTTATATCTGAGACCAAGTCTTGTGATCAGACAGTCAACAGGTCCAAAAAGATAAATGATAAATCACGAAGAGTTCTTGCATTTGAAATAGAAAGATGTTATAGTGGAAATGGAATACGTTTTCCCTTACCAGAAAATTAATAACACGCATTTATGATAATGCGTTTTGTTAAGGCTAAAAAGATGGAAAGGGGATATTATGGCGGCAACTATAATTAAAAATGCCAGAATTATACTGGAGGACAGTGTCATAGATGGCGGGGTGACAGTAGAAAATGGTGTGATTATAAGAATTTTTGAAGGAGATCCTGCCTTTTCTGCTGAAACCGTGATAGATGGCAGGGGGTTGTATCTTTCACCGGGATTCATAGATACTCACTGCCATGGAGCCGGTGGCTGCGATTATATGGATGGATCTGTTTCGGCGATGGAAACTGCAGCCAAGACACAGCTTAGATTCGGAGCGACAACGATTGTACCTACGGCACTCTCAGGTACGGAAGAAGAAATACTGAATTTCATAAAATATTTTAAAATATTAAAAGCAAATATGCAAAATGGTCCTCATCTGCCAGGCATACACCTGGAAGGACCTTATTTTAACCGGACTCAATGTGGGGCACAGAATCCTAAAATCATCAGAAATCCCATGCAGGAGGAATACACAAAAATTATAAAAGAGGCAGAGGGTGATATTTGTCTGTGGTCTGCAGCGCCTGAATTGGAAGGTGCAATGGAATTCGGCAGATATTGTTCCATGAAGGGAATCATCTGTTCGGCAGGGCATAGCGATGCGCTGTGGGAACAGATGGAGAAAGCCAGACTGAATGGTTTTGGACGGATTACTCATTTATACTCAGCATGTTCAACTATCAAACGAATAGACGGATACCGACATCTGGGTGTAGTGGAAAGTGCATTTCTTTTAAAAGATGTAATTGTCGAAATTATTGCCGATGGGCGTCATATTCCGCCGGAATTAATCCGCTTGGTTTACGAAATAAAAGGCGCAGATCATGTGGTATTGGTGACAGATTCTATGAGAGCGGCAGGAACAGATACTTATACATCTGTGTTAGGGAGCCTAACGGGAGGTTTGGAAGTGGTTATAGAGGATGGTGTGGCTAAAATGGCAGACAGAAAAGCCTTTGCCGGCAGTATTGCCACTTGTGACGTGTTAGTGCGGACGGCGCTTAAATGCGGAATTCCTCTATGTGATGCAGTAAAAATGGCAAGTCTTACACCTGCGCATTCCATAGGAATATCTTCTGTGACAGGATCTGTATCTGTAGGGAAATACGCTGATTTGATTATGTTTGATGATGATATTCAGGTTAAATGGTGCATGGTAAGCGGAAAAATAGTAAAATAACAGAAATTATAGTATAAAATGGGGATACAGTCTTTGACTGCATCCCCATTTAAAATTGATTTATTGTTTCAGTGGCTCCAGAATGCTTCTTTTTTGATTAGGTTTCCACTGTTGTCGAATTCCATTTCCTCGGGAGATCCAAGTATTTCGATGCAGGGATTGGAGGCTGCATCTTCCAGCATACTTTCAGATATATATATTTCACCGATTTCCAGTGTGTTAGGAATTCGTACCATGCGGATATTGTCTATATCCACTTCATTACAAGTCTTAATACATGCCGCGATAGCAAAATAATCGTTTTTTAACATCATAGGCAGGTGTATACCGGTAAATACAGTACTGGTTATTGCATTGATATAACTCTCCTCTAATCTGGCCTGCTGCAATACGCGGCTGGTACAGACATCTACGCATCCTATCCCTACCATTATTCCGCGAGTTTCCTCTGAAAGGTCCAGAACACATATTTTTTGTATCTGAACATCATTGGCAGCATAGGGGGTGATAAATCTTCCTGTAACATTGGGATCCTGACCGTCACCACTATAGTTTTTTCCGATTTCATCTATAGCCAGGACCGCAATATTATTGAAAAGAATGCTGCCCATTTTAGTGCGGGCGATTTCCAGAAGTTTTGGCTCTTCATCGGGTATTTTGTCGCCGGTCAATGCTTTGACCATAAAGGAGCGTCCATACGCATTCTCAATAACTGATAGTCCAAAGAGAATGTTGCATTGCTTTAAAATGACATTTCCAAATAAAGGTACCAGGTGTGCCATATTTTTGAAACCGGCCTGGTGGCAGATGCTGGCTCCGTACTGTTTGCCGAGACCAATAGCCATCATTTTCATCATGCCGCTTTCATAGCTTCCTCTGAAAGCCGTGTGTGGTTTGATCTTGCCTATCAGAATAATTCCATCTGCTTCATATGCGCGTTTGTCAATATGTACACTGTGACCTTCGTTTGTTTCCCCGACTTTTACGGTTTCCATACTGGAAACTATAGGACATCCCACATAATTTTCTACTATTTGGGCACTGGCAAGTATTTCTGCCTGCCCTTTGGCCGTGGCGCCCCCATGACTGCCCATAGCAGGGACGATAAATGGAAATGCCTTTTTCTCTTTCAGAACAGATACAACTGTTTTCACGATATCTTTATGATGACAGATGCCGCGGCTGCCTACTGCAATAGCAATACGCATACCTGATTGTATTGTATCGTCGATATCTTTCTGCTGCATTTCCCTGCGTACAGCCTGTTCAATATCTGTAATTTCCACAGCGTCAAATTTTTGACGGACGCGTATCATTCGTGGAATTTTTATATTACCAATAATATCATATAAATTTTCAGCCATAGCTAGTATCCTTTCTTTATACGGAGGAGAAAAAAGAAAACGTTATCCATAAGAAAAGTATAAAGCAGAGCAACAAAAAAGGCAAGAATGAATTTTAGTATTTCTAAAACCGGATAACTATATTGGTAAATACTGGAAGAAAATAAAAAATTTCCAAATAAAGACTTTTTTCGACGTAAAAGTTAGAAAATATAATTGACATAAGAATGTTGTTGTGATACCATGAAATTACATTACGGAAAACGTATTCCATGAACGAGAGGAAAAACTAAAAGGAGGATGAAAGTGTATGAAAGTAGGTTTTATTGGACTTGGCATGATGGGCAGCGGAGTATGTATGAATATTGTAGATGGTGGATTTGAAACTACAGTATATGACATGAATGAGGAAGCTATGGTTCCGTTTGAAGGAAAAGCCAGTCTGGCACAAAGCATTGAGGAAGTATTTGAGCATTCAGAGATTACACTGATGTCGCTTCCAAGTTCCGTACAAGTGGAAGCAGTAACTAATACATTTTTGTCGATGGGGGTAAAAGGTAAGACCGTGCTGGATATCAGCACCAGTTTTCCGCTTTCCAGCAGGGCCATTTATGAAAAATTTAAAAATGCCGGTGGTGAATTTGCGGATGCATCCCTTACAGGGACACCGGCACAATCTGCTGCGGGGGAACTTATTGTGACTTTTGGAGGTGATGAAGCAACTTTTGAAAAAGTAACACCGGTTGTAAATACTTTTTCAAAAGCATTTCAGTATATAGGCAAAAGCGGCGCTGGTAATATTGCCAAATTGATCAATAATTATCTGGCAATTATGTACGTAAACCTGTATGGCGAAATTTTCCCTTTGGTAGAAAAGCTGGATATTGATGTGGAGAAATTATTTGATATTATTGGAGAAAGCGGCGTTGGATGCCCTATGTATAAAGGTGCCGGTAAGAAGATAGTATCGAAAAGCTACGAACATGGTTTCGCATTGGATTTGGCACTAAAGGATGCAGGGTATGTAAAGCAGCTTTTTGACAGTTATGGAAGTCCTTCCTTTATACTGGATGGCGGCTTGTCTGCAATGAAAATTGCGAGGCAGAAGGGCCTGGGGAAAAAGGATATCAGCGAAGTTGCAAAGGTGCAGCGTGAATTACTGAATCTGAAAGACTGAAAAGGTAGAATTATGGACAAAGCAGATATTCAAAAAGCAGAAAAATATTATGTGAGACATTTAAAAGAGGTCATTCTTCCGTTCTGGATTCCGGATTGTATTGACCGGAAATTTGGAGGCTATTTGAACTGTTATGATAATACCGGTAAAGAGTTATTGTCATATAATAAATTTACATGGTCTCAGGGACGTTTTCTTTGGGTATTTTCGGAATTATCTATGTGTGAAGACAGTGTTGTAACAAAAGAAGAAAAAGAAGTGTTTTTGGAATACGCAAAAATCGGTGTGGATTTTCTCAGTGAACATGTATTTCTGAATGAAAGTAAGGTATGTACTTATTTGATGGACAGAGAGGGAAATCCCATACCTGCAGATGAAAGCGGTATATTATCATCAAGTATATATGCGGACTTTTTTGTGGCAGCGGGATTTGCAAAATACGCAGATGCAGCAAAAGACTATAAAATATTTGAACTTGCCGAAAAGATGTACCAGAGTATCAGGAAGAGAATAGAGCAGGGAACGTATCTTACTTTGCCGTATCCCATACCAGAAGGACTGCGTATGCATGGGATACCGATGATATTTTTGAACCTATCAACCGAGATGTATGTTTCCGCGGCTGGACTTGGATTAAAAAATGATGTTTACAGCCGGGATATGCAGATGTTTTATACAGATATACTCACCAATTTTGTAGATCAGAAACATGTATTGAGAGAAATGATAACAACAGATAATTGTCAGGTGGATAATTATTTCGGAGAGTACTGTAATCCAGGACATACAATGGAAGATATCTGGTTTATTCTAAAAGCTGCCCATTATTTGGGAGACCGGTCAGTTCTTCCGCTTTGCACAGAAATACTGAAAAATGTATATAAAATTGGATGGGATAAGGACTATGGTGGTTTTCGGTTATTTGTCCATCACGATGGAGGAGTTCCTCATGGTAAATCAGCAGGTTTAGAGAAGGAACCCATGTTCAGGCAAATTGAAGAGAATCACAATAATAAGCTTTGGTGGCCGCATTCGGAGGCCCTTTACAGTTTCCTGCTTGCGTATTTTCAATCAGGGGATGAAGAATTACTTGCTATCTACAGGGAGGTATTTGATTATACGTTTAAATTATTTCCGAATCCTGACTCAAGTGTTGGAGAATGGATTCAAATCCGCCAGCGGGATGGCAGACCGGATGATAAAGTAGTGGCACTGCCTGTGAAAGATCCTTATCATATCACCCGAAATCTGATCTTGATCATACAGCTATTAAATGAGCAGGCACATAAAGCTGATTTTGAAGGAGAGGAGGAAAATTTTGCAGATAAAAAGATACGATAAAATAAAAGTTAAAATATTTGAAAAAAGAAAAGAGATGGGGCTCCATGCCGCAGAAGATGCAGCTTCCTGTATGAGAAGTTTGTTGGAAAGCAAAGATGAAATCAATTGCATGTTTGCAGCAGCACCTTCTCAAAATGAGTTTTTGGAAGCTCTTGCAGGTATTCAGGATATAGACTGGGGACGTATCAATGCTTTTCACATGGATGAATACATAGGATTTGAGATTGGAGATCCGCGGTCTTTTAACGGATACCTATCTAATAAGATCTTTGGAAAGGTTCCGTTCAAGAGTGTAAATTTGATGAATGGTAAAAATGATTTCCGAAAAGAGTGTATCCGTTATGAAGAACTGATTCGTAATCAAAAATTGGATGTAGTATTTTTAGGAATTGGTGAAAACGGGCATATTGCATTTAACGATCCGGTTAATGCCGATTTTAAGGATACAAATCTGATAAAAGTTGTGGAACTGGATGACGCATGTCGTAGACAACAGGTAAATGATGGGTGTTTTCCTGATATAGATGAAGTGCCAAAATATGCGTTGACTGCAACAATTCCGTGCCTGATGGGGGGATCATTCCTGTTCTGCATAGTGCCGGGTGAATTAAAGGCAGCTGCTGTCAAACATACCCTGACAGGGCCGGTAAATGAAACGTGTCCGGCCAGTATTATGAGAAAACATGAAAATGTTGTTATGTATCTGGATGATAAGTCTGCGAAAGATTTGTAGGAGGAATTTGTATGAAGAAGAAAAGAGTTAGTCTTTTACTGGCAGTTTCTTTGGTTGCTTCCTGTGTTTTTACTGCCTGTGGAGAAAAAGAAGATGTGGATAAGGCAGATGATGTACAAGATTCAAATAATACTAAGACGGAGAGCACAGATTCGGATAAGCCGTACAGCGGAACTACCATACGAGTATTGACCGCAAATCAGACCTGTGTAGAAAAAGTACTTTATCCCAATCTCAGTGAGTTTGAAGAGAAAACAGGCATTAAAGTTGATATGGAGATTATGGGGACTGATGATTATTCAAATAAAGCTACAGTAGAGCTGGCAGCTAAAAGTGATAATCTAGATGTTATTTTTCTAAGACCCCTCAATGAGTTGAAGCAGTATACACAAAATGGCTGGCTTACAGATCTATCCTATCTAAATGAAGATACAGAATTCGATATGGGTGATTTTTTTGAATCGTCGATTCAAAGCTGTACTTATAACGATGCTTTGTATGGAGTGCCCATACTGGCGGAAAGCCAGATTATGTATTACCGGAAAGATTTGTTGGAGGAAAAAGGAATAAAAGTGCCGGAAACCCTGGAGGAACTGGAAAGTGCTGCCAGTGAACTGCATGATCCGGATCATGATTTTTACGGAATTGCACTCAGAGGAAAAGCAAATGCATGCATTACACAGTTTTCAACATTTTTGTATGCCTTTGGCGGAAGATTTAATGATGAGACAAAGAGTTTGATGGGAACGGAAGAAGCTCTTGAGGCGGTGCGCTATTACGGCGGCCTATTAAATAAATATGGTCCTGCAGGTGCTGTGAATATGACCTGGACAGAATGTGCAGCGTTATTTGCACAAGGGAAAGTGGGATTTTTTATTGATTCTGATGCGATTTATGGAAATATAACAGGAGACAGCAGCCTTGCAATTACAGAAGACCAGGTTGGATTTGCAAAAGTTCCGGCAGGTCCGGCGGGAAATACACCGTTTTATGCAACAATTGGGGCATGGGCAATTCCGTCTTTTTCCAAGAAGCAGGAGGCAGCTGCAGAATTCATTAAATGGTCGTTATCTAAAGAAATGGATCTGAGAATGGCAGAGGAGGTACAGAATGCGAGCTGCAGAGCAAGTACATGGGAAGTACCGGATGTAGCAGAATCATTTCAGCCGGAAATGCTCAAGGCTATGACGGAATCCAGAGAAGTTGCGGTTGCCGGAGACCGTCCGACGGTAATCGGTGTTTCGGAGGCGCGTGATATTCTTAGTGTTCCTATACAGGAAGCAATTATGGGTAATGACCCCGAAGATGCTTTAAAAAAGGCAGATAAAGAGTTTCAGGAGCTGATTGACAGTGAACAGTCGGATTGATTTACCATCGGGCAGTTAATATACCAGGGGTTTGAAGATAATTCAAACCCCTGAGCCATATAGCGAGGAATGATGTTATGAAAAGTAATCGAATGGAAAAATGGGCCCATTATTTTATGGTGTTGCCATTGGTCATTTTTCTTATTTCCATGGTAGCGTTTCCCTTGGTATATACCATTTATTTAAGCTTTACAGATTGGACAATGGGAACTGCATCACCTAAAATAATTGGCTTTGAAAATTATAAGGATATTTTAACAGACAGTAGATTCTGGGCCGCAACTAAAAATACACTGGTGATTGCATTTGGTTCAGTAATAATTGAAACGGTTTTGGGAATAGCGCTGGCCTTACTGCTTAATCGGAAGTTCAGGGGGGAAAATTTGGTTAAGACACTTTTTCTCCTGCCAATGGTGGCAACACCTATAGCAATCGGAATGGTTTGGCAGCTTATCTATGAACCGACCATCGGTATCGCAAATTATATGCTTAAATCTGCGGGATTATCCCCCATCATGTGGCTGGTACAGAAGAACAGTGTGATTCCATCTCTGGTTATCATTGAAGTCTGGGAATGGACACCTATGATTATGCTGATAGTTTTGGCTGGTTTATCGGGTATATCTGATGACCTATTTGAAGCGGCGAAGATGGACGGAGCCAACCGCTTTCAGATTGTACAAAAAATTACACTGCCTCTTATCAAGCCCACGGTTGTAGTTGCAGCTTTGCTGCGAATCATAGATGCACTCAAGACTTTTGATATTATTTATGCCACAACAAAAGGCGGACCTGTTAAGGCTTCAGAAACTGTGAATCTTATGGCTTATGATTCTATATTCAGTTATTTCAGAATGGGTTACGGGGCATCTACTATAGTGATTTTTTTACTTGAAATTGGTATTTGTATAGCCTTTATATTTTATCTCAGGATGAAAGCGAGGGTTGATGAATAATGGAAAAAACTATAGATCAAGCAACAAATACAAAAAGAATTAAAAGAATTAAATCGGCGGGTGAAAGATTTATTTTCTATTTAGGAATCATATTTATAACCACAGTAGTTGTTTTTCCGTTTTTATGGATGGTTCTTGCTTCTATTAAAACGAACGCACAGGTACTTGACCCGGAGCAGTTTTTGTTTTTTGAGCCTTATTGGGGAAATTATAAAGATGTTTTTGGTAGATATGACTTTGTAAAACCAATTATCAACAGTACAATAGTAGGAGTAGGATCAACATTGATCGGCCTTTTGTTGGGGCTTCCGGCTTCTTATGCTATCGCAAGAACTAAAATGAATAAATTAAGTACAATGGTTTTGATTGTACGTTTTTTCCCGGGAATTGCATTTTTGCTTCCGTGGTATATGATATTTGAAAAAATTGGCATATCTGATACGCATTTGGCATTGATTTTAAGTCATTTATTAATTAATCTGCCATTTATTGTGTGGGTTATGATTCCTGCATTTGAAAGCCTTCCCGCCGATTTGGAGGAAGCGGCCAAGATAGATGGATGCTATACATTTCAGGCATTTATACGTATTATGCTGCCTTTAGCAAAGCCTGGAATTGTGACGGCTTCCTTATTATCTGTAATTTTTTCGTGGAACAACTTCATGTTTTCTCTTGTTTTGGCTGGAGGAAAAACAAAGACGCTGCCGTTGGCACTATTGAGTTTTATCTCTTATGCGTCTATTGACTGGGGGGCGTTGATGGCGGCTGCAGTGACAATTACTCTGCCAATATTAATTGCATCGATTGTTTTGCAAAAGCATATTATTGCAGGATTGACAGCAGGAGCAGTGAAAGGATAGGCAGAAATTACAATATGAGCCCGAAGCTGATATTAGACATCAGCTCCGGGTTTTTTAGCATAATCGGAAAGTACGTTAGCCCCCATCACAATCTCCGGACTAACGCATTCCCCGTCCTCCTGCACACATAAGAATATACTCTTCCGCCCAAGAAATGGCTGCAGATTCTTTTTTGTCCTCTCCTCATCCAGCACCACCGCGCCTGCGGCTGATCCTGTACCGAGCAGGCAGATTACCAGCTTAGATCTGGCGTGGAACCGTTTCAGGGTATCTGTAAGGGTGTCCAGGGATTTATTTCCGGGCAGGGATTCATAGTTTTCCAGCCCTCTCCCAAGCTGCAGCATGGAAATTGGCACCACCTGGTTTACAAGCACCTCGTTCTCCTTCCAGTGCAGAAGGTTGAGCCGGACATTCTGGAAGACCTGGCTGTGAGAGCGGAGCACGGCGACAATCTCTTTTGTCATGGATACGGCACATTCTTTGGAAAGCGCATAATCCAACACAAAGGTCATTTCCAGAATACCGCCTGTATAGTTATGGGGAACATGAAGCACACGTTCCACTGCATTTTTAAAATTTTTCCGGAATATCAGATTCATTTTCACAAGACCTCCCGTGCAGTTTTATGATACAGTCCGGCATGGAAATCATCCGGACAGCCAGACACTATTATACTACATTTCCTGCAGCCTGCAAGCTATATATAGATTCCATACGCCATACCGGGTCATTGCTGTCTCATTTTATAAATACCCTTGTTGTATTTATATATTACCCATCGCACATCATCTGTTAGATATCAGAGTTCTGAATTACCTGGAAAGTAAGGACACATGTCGAATTTCCGGATTTACCTATAGATTATATGGCTGTCTTTCAAATTATCTGTAAAACAA
The DNA here is from genome assembly GCF_037000545.1 of Blautia sp. JLR.GB0024. Lineage (NCBI taxonomy): Bacteria > Bacillati > Bacillota > Clostridia > Lachnospirales > Lachnospiraceae > Blautia > Blautia sp. JLR.GB0024. The sequence goes on from NZ_JBANBF010000001.1 coordinate 276,994, forward strand.
GCAGAAGACATGGTCTGGTTCTTGAAGATTACCTATAAAAACTAAAGTTTTTTAATGAATTATCTGCAGAACAAGAAGAAATCATTGTCGGGCGCCCTAAGATTACCTACGAAAGCTAAAGACATCCTTCAAATTATCTGTAAAACAGGCGGAAACCATTGCCAGGAGTCCTAAGATTACCTATAAAAACTAAAGCTTTTTAATGAATTATCTGCAAAACAAGAAGAAATCATTGTCGGGCGCCCTAAGATTACCTGCGAAAGCTAAAGACATCCTTCGAATTATCTGTAAAACAAGAAAAAATATTGTCAGATGCCCTAAAATCACCTACGAAAACCAAAGAGTTCTCTAAAATTAGCCGTAAAGTGAGGAGAACTTGCTGCCAGGCGCTTAAGACTATCTACGAAAATAAGAGATTTAGATTCCTTTCAATTTGTCTATAGAGCAAGGAAGATCAGAGTCATCCCTCGCAGTTGCCCCTCCCATGTCATGCTATCATGCAGCCCCCGCCTACGGCCATTTTCCCGTCCCCATTTTCCCGTCCCTGCGAATAAAAACATTGCGGTTTTCTACCCCGTCCCTTATAATAAAAAAGAAGAAAATAAATTGCTAACCGTTCAGCCGTATCTGTACATTTACCGTGCTGAACTTGTATAAATCAGCGGCAACATCAGTAAAAATACTGACTGCACACAGAAAGGTCTTATTGCTGCCATGAAAAGTTTTAAAGAAGAGAAATGTGAAATCTACCTTTGGGGAGAGGAGATAAAAGAACCGGTTCCTGTTATCTGGTGCCACATTTTTTCCCGGGAGGAAGGGGAGAAGATATGGCAGCAGATCACGAGGCCGTGTGTCCTTGCGGGCGTTTCGGGAAGAGACTGGAACGGTGATTTTTCTCCCTGGAAGGCAGAGAAGGCTTTTGCAAAGAGCACGGATTTTACAGGCGGAGCCGGGGAATATCTGCGGTATTTTGAGCAGGAGCTTCTTCCCCGGGCGGAACAGAATCTTTCATTTGACGTGAAGGACAGAGGAATCGTGGGATATTCCATGGCCGGATTATTCGCCGTGTATGCCATGTACCATTCGGACAAGTTCAACAGAATCGGCACCATGTCCGGTTCCCTCTGGTTTGACGGCTGGGCAGATTATGCCATGTCCCACAGTATGAAAGCCGAAAATCCATTGATCTATATATCTCTTGGCAGCAGGGAGCATAAAGTCCGCAATGTGAGAATGGCTTCCGTAAAAGTGTGCACAGAACGTCTGGCTGCCCACTGGGGGAAATTTTGTCCGGTTATCTGTGAGAGTAATCCGGGCGGTCATTTTGATGACCCGGAGGGACGCGTGGCAAGAGGGATTTCCCGACTTTTGGCTTATGGGGGAAAATCTCCCACAGAGTGTGACGTACAGCCGGCCAAAGAAATTTTCAAACACATTCTGTAAAGTCCATAAACAGAAATACATAAGACAGAGAGGTTTTATACATGGAGAGAGAAGTTCTTGCAGAGGACTTAAAGAAATTATATAAAGCGGGAGATATGGTGAAGGCTGACTGCGGGGGCTGCCAGGGATGTTCCGAGTGCTGCCGGGGCATGGGGGACTCCATTAAACTGGACCCCCTTGATGTCTACAGGCTGGAGACAAACCTGGGCCTCACTTTTGAAGACCTGATGAACAGCCACATAGAACTGCATGTGGCAGAGGGCAGTATTCTGCCGAATCTGCGGATGACAGGAGCAAAAGAAAAGTGTACCTTCTTAGATGAAAATGGAAGATGTAAGGTCCATGCCTTCCGCCCGGGGCTCTGCCGGTTATTTCCCCTGGGGAGATATTATGAGGAAAAAGGTTTTTTCTATTACCTGCAGAATCAGGAATGCCCGAAGAAAAATAAGACTAAAATAAAAGTGAGCAAATGGCTGGATGTGCCGGATTTGAAAAACTATGAAGATTTTGCTGCCAAATGGCATTTTCTTTTGAAAGACATCCGGAATCTTCTGGAAGAAAAAGAGGAAGAGCAGCTCACGAAAGATCTGAACATGTATGTCCTGAATCTTTTTTATACACAGCCGTTTGAAAGCGGAAGAGACTTCTATGTACAGTTTGAGGAGCGCCTGGGACAGATGAGGAAGCTGCTGTCAGTGCTCAGGCAGGACTGATGCCTCCCGGAAGAAATGCTGTGTACCGTATGGGAGCTCCCGGAGCCTGGCTGCTGCCGGGCTTTTTCCGACTCTCCCGCAAAGTAAGAGAACCGAAAACCGTGATCGCATAAAATTCAGGGAGGGATGTCAGCATGAATGATGAGCTTCAAAAATGGATACCAACAGACGAGGTGGCAGGTTTTCAGGTATGCCCGGGGCTGTACGGCAACTACGGTGCCACAGTTTTACAGACTGCCGTTAATTTTACCGTGCATTCAAAGGGTGCGGCGTTCTGTGAGCTGCTGCTTTTTCACAGGACAGAGGAGGAACCGTATGCAGTTCTCAGGTTTCCGGAGCATTTTAAGATCGGTGACGTGTACTCCATGATGGTGTTCGGTCTGGACATCGGAGAATTTGAGTATGCTTACCGGCTGGGCGGTGTCTGGGACAGGGAACAGGGCCTTCTCTTTGATGAGAACCACATACTCCTTGACCCCTATGCAAAGGCAGTGACAGGCCAGAGTGTATGGGGCAAAAAAGTGAATGAAAAAGGATATCGGGCCAGAGTTGTGAGAAATGATTTTTTCTGGGGAAAAGAGCGGCAGCCAAAGGTTCCCATGGATGAGCTGATCATTTATGAGATGCACGTCCGCGGATTTACGAAGATGGCAGAAGATGTTGAGCACCCGGGGACATTTGCAGGCATTAAGGAGAAAATCCCCTATCTGAAGGATTTGGGAGTTAATGCAGTGGAGCTTATGCCCATCTTTGAGTTTGATGAGCTGCGGGAGCGGAGAATGGTGAATGACCGGCAGGTCATCAATTACTGGGGCTATAATACCGTGGCATTTTTTGCCCCCAACACCAGTTATGCGGCCTCAAAAGAGTACAACCGGGAGGGAATGGAGTTAAAGGACCTGGTGCTGGCGCTCCATGAAAACGGAATAGAGGTCATTCTGGATGTGGTGTTTAACCACACGGCTGAAGGAAACGAGGAGGGGCCTTTTATATCGTTTAAAGGATTTGACAACAACATTTACTATCTTTTGACGCCGGACGGCCATTATTATAATTTCAGCGGCTGCGGCAATACACTGAACTGCAATCACCCGGTGGTGAGGAGAATGATTCAGGAATGCCTCAGATACTGGGTTTCCGATTACCATATTGACGGTTTCCGGTTTGACCTGGCGTCGATTCTGGGGCGGAACGAAGACGGTTCACCCATGGAACGGCCGCCTCTTGTGGAGTCTCTGGCCTATGATTCCCTGTTAAGCGGCACCAGGCTGATTGCGGAGGCATGGGATGCAGGAGGACTATACCAGGTGGGGCAGTTTCCGGCCTTCTGCCGCTGGTCAGAGTGGAACGGAAAGTACAGGGATGACCTGCGGGAGTATCTGAAGGGCGGACTCTGGTCAGCCCAGGCGGCTGCCATGCGCATCGCAGGTTCTACGGACATTTACAAGCCCAAGATACGGGGGAAAAATGCCTCCGTTAATTTCCTGACTTGTCATGACGGCTTTACACTCTATGACCTGTATTCCTATAACTGGAAACACAATGAGGCCAACGGATGGGAAAACCGGGACGGTTCCGATGATAACAGGAGCTGGAACTGCGGGGAGGAGGGAGAGACAGATGACCCTCAGGTCAATGCGCTGAGAATGCGTCTGATCAAGAATGCCTGCGCAGTCCTCATGTGCAGCAGAGGGACGCCTATGTTCTACGCAGGGGATGAATTCTGCAACACCCAGTATGGGAATAACAATGCCTACTGCCAGGACAACGAGATATCCTGGATTGACTGGAGCAGGCTTGAGACACACAGAGATGTGTATGAATTCTTCCGGTTCATGATACATTTCAGGAAGAGCCATAAGAGCATCAGCGGCAATCTGGGCAGCAACCGCTTCGGCCTTCCGGAGATCAGCTTCCACGGGGAAAATCCCTGGGTGGAGAATTTCGGGCAGGAGGCAAAGGTTACGGCAGTGATGTTCACAGGCTATGATGAGGATAACGGCAGGGATGACATTGTCTATCTCCTGGTGAATGCCTTCTGGGAACCTGTTTCAGTCAGACTGCCTGAGCTTCCGCGGCCCCTGCTGTGGCATGTATCCGTGAATACCGGAGAGATCGGTTCGGAGTGGAAAAAACAGCCTGTCCGCCTGGACAGTGACAGTATACTTGCCGGCCCCAGGAGTGTCATAGTCCTGACCGGGTGTGAGTTCTGTTCGGTTTACGAAAGAAATCAATAAGGAGACGCAATATGAGATATATAAAACCCGGCTATTATGACGATTTTGTCTGTATTGCCGGAGCTTGTCCGGCTACCTGCTGCGCCGGATGGCAGATTGTCATTGATGAGGAGTCACTGCAGACCTATGGAAATGTGCAGGGAGAGTTTGGCAGAAGGCTCAGAAATTCCATTGACTGGATGGAGGGATGCTTTTATCAGTATGACAGGCGCTGTGCGTTTTTAAACGAGGAAAACCTCTGTGACCTTTACAGGGAACTGGGCCCGAAGGGGCTATGTGCCACCTGCAGCATGTATCCCAGGCATGTGGAGGAATTTGAGGATCTGCGGGAACTTTCCCTTACGCTGTCCTGTCCCGAAGCTGCCAGAATGATTCTTTCCTGCAGGGAGAAGGCGGAATTTATCACCTGGGAGACAGAGGAGGAAGATGAGTTTGAGGACTTTGATTTTTTCCTTTTTACCCTGCTTTCGGATGCCAGGGATGTGATATTTCAAATCCTTACAGATAGGGAAAAGGACCTGCGGATCCGGATGCGGGAGGTGCTTTTTCTTGCGGAGGATTTCCAGGCATGCATAGACCGGGAAGAATTTTTCGCCATAGATCAGGTGATTGAAAAATACCGCCATCCCACCGGTGCAGAGATAGAAAAGGAAGGGCGGTACGCCAGAAGAAAGCAGGAATTTTCCGTGTTCCGGAAATTGGAGCGGCTTAGGAGCGAGTGGGGCACCTTGCTTTCGGATGCCTGGAAGAATCTCTATGAAAACGGGGAGGAGCATTATCTGGATCTGTGCGGGGAATTTGAACGCAGCTTTGGGTATGAGAGCAGCGTACGCGGGGAGTGGGAACGGATGGGAGAACAGCTTATGGTGTTCTTTGTATATACCTATTTCTGCGGTGCGGTGTACGACGATGCTGTCTATTCCAAGATGGCTCTGGCTGTATTTTCCACGGAATGGATTCAGGAATTTGTTATGCTGGTATGGCTGAAAAAGGGGAAAAAGCTGGAATTTCAGGATGTGGTGGAGACTGCGTACCGATATGCCAGGGAGGTGGAACACTCTGACATGAATCTGGAAGTGCTGGAGAGATGGCTGGAGGAACATAAGACTTGAATAAGACCGGGAGGAAGACAGAAAATACTATGAGATTTTATCTTGCGCCAATGGAAGGAATTACAGGATATATCTACCGCAATGCCCTGTATTCATGTTATAATAACATAGATAAATATTTTACCCCGTTTATCATGCCGAACCGGAACCGCTGTTTTAATTCCAGGGAGTTAAAGGATGTCCTGCCGGAAAATAACCGGGGAATGTACACAGTGCCCCAGATTCTTTCAAACAACGCAGAGGATTTTGTGAAGACAGCTCTGGAACTGCAGAGTATGGGATACGAGGAGGTCAATCTGAATCTGGGATGCCCTTCCCGGACCGTTGTGACGAAGATGAGAGGCGCGGGATTCCTGGGAGAGCAGAAGCTGCTGGAAAAATTTCTTGATGAGATTTTTGACATACTGGATCTGAAGCTTTCCGTTAAGACGAGAATCGGTATGGAGGATGCAGAAGAGTTTTACGAGCTGATAGAGATTTACAACAAATATCCCATGGAGGAGCTGATCATTCACCCGAGACTGCAGACAGATTATTATAAAAACAAACCGAATCTGGATGTTTTTGCAGATGCCCTGTCCCTGAGCAGGAACAGGGTCTGCTATAACGGGGATATTTTTACGAAGAAAGACTATGAGGCATTTACAGCACGGTTTCCCCAGGTGGAGACAGTGATGCTTGGCAGGGGAATGCTCACAGACCCGGACCTTGCGGGACATATTACGAAGGGCACACTGCCGGATAAAGAGAAATTTCGGGAATTTCACGACATCCTCTGTACTGAATATGAGAAAGTCATGTCAGGAGACAGAAATGTGCTGTTTAAGATGAAAGAACTCTGGTTCTACATGATACATATGTTTCCCGACAGCGCGAAATACGCAAAGAAAATAAAAAAGGCCCAGCATCTGAATGAATACAGGGCAGCAGTGGATGCCCTCTTTTGCGACAGAGAACTGCGGATGCCGGGCGGAAATGAGGGATGACTATGAAATTGAGACTGCAGCAGGCGATACAGGAAAATGAGTATTATTTCAGAGGGTTTGTCCGCATGGCAGACCTGGCAGAGCTTTTCAGGGAATATCCTTTTGAGGAGGAGACACTGGAGAAGGCTGCCATACACAGACGCAGTATGGAGCGTGGCATATCTTCCTTTACCGTTACGCTTCGCGCCATGCCGGATACGGGCCGGACGACAGAGGGGGAAGACCTGTTTTTTGCAGATGCCATGTGGGAGATTCGGGATGGAAAAAGCAGAGTAGCCGCTTTGGGCAGAATGACAGAGGAGGAACTGGACGGTCACGAGGCAGAGGTTAAGATTTTTCTTCTCACAAAGGAAAAAATGGAAAACATGGAGCAGAACCGTTTCTGACAGAATAAACAAAAGAAAAATGTGAAATACGCCTAGTTGTACAAGGAAATATGAGCGGAGGAAAGAGTATGGTACATGTATGACGAAAAAAAGGAAACATACACGGGCAGAGCAGACACTGTGGGTGTTTGCGGTATTGGCAGTTTTTCTTGCAGTAGCAGTGCTGAATTATAATCAGAAGACAAGCCGCAGGGTGAACGAAGAGATTCACGCGACCCTGGAAAGTTATGCGCAGCAGCAGGCGGATCATGTGAGAACTGTACTTTCCGGCCAGTTTGATTCCCTGGGCGCCTTTGCCAGTTATCTGGGGCAGGCAGGGATGGAGGATACAGAGACCTTCCTGAACGCAGCCGATGCCATCCGGCAGACCCAGGAGTTTTATCGCATTACCATGGCGGATTTGGATGGAAACGGAATGACCAATGAGGGAATACAGAGGAACATCAAAAATCTGAAAGAGTTCCAGGCAGCTGTGAAAGGGGAACAGACGATCTCAGAGCCGTTTATCTCCAGTATCGAAGACGGATACCTCTGTGTTCTGCTGGCTGTTCCCATCAAAAATCCTCAGGGGGAGATCACAGGCGTGCTCTGCGGCTCTTATACGGCAGAACAGTTCGGGACCCTGTTCCTGCATGACAATTTCGAGCGAAATGATGCCAGTGTTCTCATCAACGGACAGGGAGACGTCATAGTGGCCTCCAAAGATGAGGAGATGGTGGTAGGGGATAAGAGCCTGGAAAACATATATGAAAAGACAAAGAACGAAGCCTTTCTGGACGGTCATTCCGTGGAGGATATGCAGCAGGCAGCCAAGAACCAAGAGAAACTGGTATCCCTTATACAGGAAGGGGAACAGGAGTATTATGTGACACAGACGCCCTTCGGATATAACGGATGGACACTTTTATCTGCCATGAAGCGGGGGGAGGTGGATTCCTCCTATGCCTTTGTCAGAACTTATGCAGCGAGGCTCAATATTGCCTTCGCAGTCTCTTTTCTGCTTGGTTTTCTGCTGATCTTTTATCTCTTCAGAACAGAGCGGAAGGCTTTGCGGGCACAGACACAGAAGCTTCTGGAGGAGAAGGAAAAGCTGGAAGTCTCGGAGGAGAGATTCCGGCTTTTGGCCAGGGATTCCGATGTGCTGGTATTTGAACTCAACAATTTGGATCATACACTGGAGTTCAACGAAAATTTTGAGAAGATACTCGGCATAAAGCCGGATTACCAGTCATTTCTGGACGGGAAATGGGTGTATCCGGATGATGTCACCGCCTTTTCCAGGATACTGCCTCAGTTCAGCAGCAAAAAAGGGGTTATGACGCGGAACATTCGTTTCTGTAACTTTGCAGGCGTCTATATCTGGTTTTCAGTGCTCACCAGTATCTTTGCGGATGACAGGGGAAGAGTTGTGCGCATTCTGGGCAAAATGATGAACATAGATGAAAATATGAGGGAAAAAGAGGCACTCAGGCTGCGCGCCGAGACAGATTCCATGACAGGACTTTATAACAAAATGGCCACAGAGGAACTTGTCACCCATGCCCTCAGAAAATACAAAGGCAGTGTCTGTGCGCTCCTCATTGTGGATATGGACAACTTAAAACGTATCAATGACACGCTGGGGCATACCCAGGGGGACAGGGCGATCGTCCGCTTTGCGGATGCTCTGCAGAGGACATTCCGTTCCACGGACATTGTGGGCAGAATCGGCGGAGATGAATTTATGGTCTTTCTCATCAATGTGCAGAGCAGCCATCAGCTCATCCTCATCCTGGATGCCATTGTAAAGAAGTGGGATTCCCTCTATACAGGGGAAAAGGATGACTATCCGGTACACGGCAGCATCGGAGCTGTCATGACTAATGGCAGCGAGAATTTCCACGAGCTGTACCGCAGGGCGGATACGGCTCTCTACAAAGCAAAACGGAGCGGAAAGGGCGGATATGCCCTCTATGCCCCTGAAACAGAAGAGAAAGAATAATACAGGCGCCGCAGATTCACATCCTATCTGCGGCGCCTGTGTTTTAACTTTCCTGCTTTTTCCTGCTGTCAAAATAAATAAAATGGTCGACAGCATCCAGGATATCCCTGAAGTCCTCCCTGGGAGCCAGATCTATATAGCGTTTCAGAAGTTCCTGTTCCTTCTCTTTGTAAGGTCCGTAGAAGATGTCAAAGAGATTATGGCCCCGCATATAAATCTTAAATTCCTCCATATGGTTTTTCAGGTCTTCTTCTGTCTGTATCTCAAATCCGAGCTCCTCTGTCAGATGGCGCCCGCTCTTTATTTTATAGAGATAGGCCTTCCATTTTTCCAGGAGGATTCTGTAAAAATCTTCTTCCTTTTCCAGCACGCCGATCTGAACCATGACAGCGGGGTTGAGAAAATAGTTCTCAAAAGAATAGTATTTGAGGATCAGTACATTTTTCGGGGTGACTCTCGGGAGATGGTCCACATCCTCCAGATTCCTGGCCTCATAGTAGCGGCAGAGCTGTGCAGCCAGCTCTGTCCTGTTTTTGCCGTCTCCGTCGCGGATCATGAGGAACTGGTCACGGAGATAGATCTGGTTCATATATTTCAGGTTGGCATAGGTCTTGATGTTGGTGCAGCTATTGGTGGTGATGATGGCGATTCTGGACAGTCTGCCGTCCGGGGCGGTGATCTCCGAGTAATATTTCCGGAGAAGCAGGGGGAGTCGGCTTTTATCCTGTTTGCCTTCCACAATGAAGACAAAGCTGACATTCATAAGGTCGCTGGCATTGAAACCCAGATCATCCAGTATCCGGTTCATATCAGTCCGCTCCCGTAAAATGGTATAATACTGTTCGTCCAGCACAACCTGCCGTATCTGGTGGCTGCTGAAGTTAAAGATCATGTCCGGCGAGTGGGTGGAGAACAGGATCTGATTCTTTTTGGACAGACGGTACAAAATTTCCCCGGCTTTTTTCTGCAGTTCCGGGTGAAGGAACGTTTCAGGGTCCTTGACCAGGATCACACTGGGAATCCTGTTGTTGTCCTGGGTGTAAGCCTCCAGAAGAGAGAGCATATAGATGCTGCGCATACCTTCTCCCATATGTTCCACCGGGGTGTATGTGCTGCGCTTGGTGTTGTAGGCTTCTGCCGTAACGGAGCACATTTTGTCGATGTTGCAGCGCATGGTGTAGCGGATCTCATCAAATCCGCCGTTTCTGTGGAAACTGGTATTGACACGCCTTGCAAAGTCCGTCAGATTCATCTGACAGAGTTTGTATTCCAGAAGCTTTGCGGTCTCAAAGGCGGTCAGATCCTCCGGGCGTTTCTGGTTGATCAGGCCGATGCACTGGAAACAGCGGCTGCAGTGCTTGCTGCTCTCGAACAGGCAGACATCAAGGCGCATTCTCTTTAACTGTTCATCCTCCTCAAAGGCCAGCAGATCTTTCTGAAGCTGCTCCAGCCGTCTGTCGGTTCCGATGTAGTAAATCTGGGGCAGTACCTGACGGATATATTTGTTGTGCTTTTCGCGGCCGTCGCTCAGGCGTTCCTGTCCCAGCACATTGACTGTGTAGGTAAAGGTCAGACTTCCGTTTTGGTAGGAGGGGAGCTTTTTGCAGAAATCCTCATACCAGGCAGTATATCTGCGGTACACGCTCACGCGTCCGTGGTGGTGCAGCATCTGCAGGTCTTCCCTGGAGATGGACAGAGTCATGGTAATCTCTATCCTCTGCTTTTTTTCATTAAAGTCACATTCACGTATCCGGTAAGAGCCGCTCACCGCCCGGACAGCATCCAGAACGGAGGTTTTTCCCGTATTGTTCTTCCCCACCAGAATCAGGGCGTTTTCAATGTTCCGAATCTCCATATCCCGTATGTATTTAAAATTCCTGATGTGAAGGCTGCTGATCTGCATAATAAAGTCTCCTTTTGGTTACTGTTCACGGCCAATGTCACGGGAGGTGTTTTCCCCAAGGGGATGCTGCGCGATGCGAAGCAAAATCCCGAGTTAGCCAGCGCCAAAATGCAATTTATTGCATTTTGTGTGCGTCTGCCCGTCTTTCTATTGCTATAAATCCATTCTATCACGGGAGGAGGGGTTCTGAAAGAGGTTTTCTTTTATTTTCTTTACGCATTTGCCGGACTCTGCTAGAATAAAAAAAACAGATAGAGGAAAGCACAAGCATGCACAGGGATGAGCAAATGGAAAAGATATGGAGTAAAACGGCAGAGAGGGACTGCAGTCTGTCAGACTTTCTGCTTCACGATATGGAACTTACAAAGCGGCAGGTAAAACAGGCAAAGTTCAGGAAGGACGGAATCCGGGTAAACAGTAACAGGGCGAGAGTTACCCATGAACTGAAAGCCGGGGATAAAGTGGAAGTAAAGCTGGAGGAGGCGCACACAGGCTCCTCCCAACTGGTGCCGGGAAAGGGAATACCGGATATTTTGTATGAGGATGAGGATCTGCTCTGTGTGAACAAACCGGCAGGTCTTGTGGTGCACCCCTCCCATGGGCATTACGCGGATTCCCTTTCCAATATGCTGGCCTTTTATTTCCGGGAAAAAGGAGTGCAGGCCAGGGTCAGAAGCGTGGGGCGGCTTGACAAGGACACCTCAGGCATTGTGGTGTTTGCCTTAAACCAGGCGGCAGCAGGGAGACTGGCAAAGCAGAAACAGCAGGGGGCATTTGAAAAAGAGTATCTGGCCCTTGTGGAGGGCGTTCCCAAAATGGATGAGGGGATCATTACGGAGAAGATAGACAAAGCGGAGGGAGAACTGATGCGCATGTGTGTCTCCCCTCAGGGAAAGACCGCGGTGACCAGATACCGCGTTGTGGAAAAAATGAGGGACTGTGCTCTGGTACATCTCTGCCTTGCAACAGGGCGCACGCACCAGATCCGGGTGCATATGGCCTGGATGGGGCATCCCCTTTTGGGGGACCGTCTGTACGGAGGAAATACGGAGCACATGAAGCGGGCTGCCCTGCATGCCTTCCGGGTGACACTTATCCAGCCCTTTACCGAAGAGGAGATACGGATACAGGCTGCCTTTCCCGACGATATGCAGAAGTGCCTTGAGGCAAAGAGGAGTGAGATAAAATGAGTGTTACGGTGGAAGACCTGTTAAAGCTGCCCTCCCTTGGAGGTGCCAGGGTGGCAGCGGGGAAGTCAGGACTTAAAAAAGTGGTCACATCCATTTCTGTCCTGGAATACGCCAATCCCCAGATGCTGAATGATGACCTGTTCCCCGGCGATTTTTACGGCGGTGAGATTGCCATTACGGGATTTATCAACGCAAGGGAGGATGTCCCGCTGCAGCTTGCCACCATACGGAGGCTATATGAGGGCGGGGAAGTGGGGCTGATCTTATACTATGTGGGAATTTTCTTAAAGGACATTGCTCCTGAGGTTGCGGCACTTGCGGACGAACTGGGCTTTGTCCTTATCTGTATGCCGAAAAACCGCATGGACCTGCGCTACAGTGAGGTGATCACAGAGGTTATGCATGCCATCATCAGTGAGCAGAAGCGGGATACCTATCTTGTGGGGGAGATGTTAGAGCGGTTCGGTTATCTTCCCGAGAGCCAGAGAACCGTGGAATCTGTGGTCAGGATGCTGAGTGACAGGCTGCGCTGTTCCCTCTTTTTAGTTGACAGCCGCTTCCGCCCTGTGAATCTGGCTGTGTGGCCTCAGGCGGGAGAATCCTCTATGGAGGAGCTGGAGCAGTTTTACGGCGGGGAGGCACCGGGCGCGTCAAAGGAGATGGAGCGGCTTCCCTCCGGGCGCTGGGTGTTCTGCGCACCGGTGAAAGATGCTGACAATGCGGGGCTTACCCTTTTCCTTGTCCGTGAGGACAAAAAACTGCATGCCCAGCTCTGCCTGCAGGCCGCTGAGGCGGTAAGGCTGTTCATCGGTGTCTGGAGCAGAGGATACGGCAATGTGGGAACCGGAGAGCTTTTGAAAGCCATCTTAAATGATGAACCGGTGAAAATGCGCAGGCTTGCGGAAATATTCCGGATCGATGTGAAATCCATTCACCACATGCTCCTCCTTCTGCCCAGGAAAAAGAAGGAAGAGCGGAATCTGGAAAGGAAGGTGAGGCATGCAAGCACATTTCTGGAACAGTATTATGATATCTGCATAGCGGGCATCCATCAGGGAAAGGGCGTTGTCTTTACGGGACAGGAGCGCACCAAAATGGAGCAGGAACAGATCCTGGAGGCTTTCTATGAGGAGGGGGACAAAGAGATACGCCTCATAAGCTGCCCCGGGCTTGAAAATACGGCACAGGTGCGCAGCGCTTTTCTTTTGTGCACAGAATACGCGGAGGAGGCTGGCTGCATCTTTCCCTGCCGCCATATTTTGACGGGGAGTGAGCTGGAGTTTGCAGGCGCCTGCAGGCAGATTCTGGACGCAGGGGAGAAAGCAATACTGGAGAAGACCGCCTGTCTGAAAGGACTGGAAGAGCAGGACGAGGAGCTTTATAAGACACTGGAAACTTTTCTTCTGGATGCAGACAGCAATATTGCCCGCACGGCTGACCTGTTATATGTACATAAAAATACCATCAAATACCGGGTGGGAAAGCTCCACGAGTTCTTCCGCTTCAGAATACAGAAAATGCCGGAAGCGGGGCGTCTCTATGAGGCGGCGGCAGTTCTGCGCCTGCTCCGTGACTCTTCTTTGTCCAAAAGGACAAAAGAGAGCGGGGAAGTTTAACCCAATCCATAATTACAACGGCAGAAAAAGCGTTTATAATAGAAAAAAACAAAACGCACGGCAGGTGATATGTGTGCCGCTGGATTGGAGATGGGATTTTGAGAAAAATAGGATTAGAAGAGATTGAGGATATCGCCATGGGTGCTGCCCTTTTAGGCGCGGGCGGCGGCGGAGACCCCTACATAGGAAAGCTGGTGGCTATGGGAGCGGTGAGGGAATGCGGACCGGTCACACTGTTAGACCCCGGGGAGGTGCCGGATGACGCACTGGTAGTGCCCATTGCCATGATGGGAGCCCCCACCATTTTGGGAGAAAAGGGGATCGGCGGCAAAGAGTACCGGGTGCTCTATGATATGGTTTCCAAGTTTTTCGGAAAAGAAGTCTATGCTTTTATGCCCATTGAGGCAGGTGGGGTGAACAGTATGCTTCCCATCGCGGCCTCCGCCAGAATGGGGCTTCCCATGGTGGACGCGGACGGTATGGGACGGGCTTTTCCGGAACTGCAGATGGTGACATTTACCATGGGCGGCATGAGCGCCAGCCCTATGGCTCTCACAGATGAGAAAGGAAATTCCGCAATTTTCAATACGATCACCAACAAATGGACAGAAGAACTGGCCCGGTCAGTGACCATGAGCTGCGGCGGTTCTGTTTCTGTGGCCCTGTACTGTATGAGCGGCGCGGAGCTTAAAAAATATGCTGTAAAGCATATCGTCACCAGAAGCCAGAGGCTGGGGGAGGCGATCCGCTGCGTAAAAGATATGGAGCAGGGGACTCCGGAGGAAAATTTCCTGCGGTTTTCAGAGGGCTTCAAACTTTTTAAAGGAAAGATCGGCGATGTGCTCCGGGAGACCAGGGGGGCATTCAACTTCGGAAAGGTGTGCCTGGAAGGGATTGGGGAATATAGAGGCAGACAGGCCTATGTGGAATTCCAGAATGAGAACCTGACAGCAGTGGTGGACGGGGAAATCCTGGCTACCGTGCCGGACCTTATTTGCCTTGTGGACACGGAAACTTTTGCCCCGGTCACCACAGATGCGCTGAAATACGGCAAGAGAGTCATGCTGGTGGGGCTGAAATGCTTTGAAATGTGGAGAAGCCAGGCCGGACTGGAGCTGGTGGGACCGCGGTATTTCGGCTGCGATACGGATTATATTCCACTGGAAGAACGCTGCAAAGGAGGACGCACAGATGTATAAGCTGGGAATAGATGTGGGCGGAACCAATACGGATGCGGTTCTGATCAACGAGGATTTACAGGTAAAGGCAGAGATCAAGCATCCCACTTCGGAGGATATCTACGACGGCATTGTGTGTGCCGTGCGTGAGATCTTACAGGTCTCCGGTGTGAATAAAGAAGAGATATCCATGGCTATGCTGGGAACTACCCAGTGTACCAATGCCATTGTGGAGAGAAAGCATCTGGCGCCTATCGGCATTCTGCGCATCGGAGCGCCGGCCACACTGGGGATTCCCCCTATGGTGGACTGGGCAGAGGATATCAGGGCCATTGCTAAGTCCGTGGCAGTCATAGGCGGCGGATTTGAGTATGACGGAAAGGAACTGGCTCCTTTTGATGAGGAGGCAGCAGCAGAATTTTTCCGAAAGATAAAGGGAAAAGTGGAGTCTGTAGCCATTTCCTGCGTGTTTTCCACTGTGCGCAATGACCATGAACTGCGGGCGGCGCAGATCTGCAGGGAGATCATGGGGCCTGATGTCCGCATTTCCATATCCAGCGAGATTGGTTCCATGGGCCTTATTGAGAGGGAAAATGCCACGATCTTAAACGCGGCGCTCTGCAGGGTGGCGGAGCGGTTTACCGATGGGTTTGCCAGAAGCCTGAAGGAGGAGGGCGTGACTGGCGCAGCACTCTATTTGTCCCAGAACGACGGTACCCTGATGACCATGGATTACGCCAAAAAGTATCCGATCCTCACAGTGGCCTGCGGACCCACCAACTCCATCCGTGGTGCCAGTTATTTGAGCCGGATCCAGAATGCGGTGGTGATCGATGTGGGCGGTACGACCACGGATTTAGGCGTTATCCAGAACGGATTTCCGCGGGAATCCAGTGTTGCCGTGACTATCGGAGGCGTGCGGACCAACTTCCGTATGCCGGATGTATTTTCCATCGGCCTTGGCGGCGGTTCTGTCGTACATGAGAAAGAGGACGGCACGGTGACGGTAGGGCCTGACAGTGTGGGGTACCGCATTACGGAAAAGGCCCTTGTGTTCGGCGGTGATGTGATGACAGCCACGGATATTGCCGTGCGGCTTGGAATGGCCGAGATCGGAGACAGGGAGAAGGTATCCCATATTGACCCGGATTTTGCGAAAAAAGCTATGGATGTCATCAAAGAAATGGTGGAGGAAGGCATTGATGCCATGAAGGTATCCAGTCAGGATGTGGAGGTCATCATGGTTGGCGGCGGCTCCATCATTCTTCCAAAGGAGCTGGAGGGAACCAGCCGCAGTGTAAACCCGGAACATGCCCAGACAGCCAATGCCATCGGCTCTGCCATCTCTAAAGTGAGCGGAACCTATGAAAAGCTTCTGGACTTTGATGTGGTTCCCAGAGAGGAGGCGCTTGCACAGGCCAGGAAAGAGGCCATAGCTATGGCTGTGGACGCGGGCGCTGTGGAGGAGACTGTGGAGATCATTGATGTGGAGGATGTCCCTCTTGCCTACTATCCGGGAAATACCAACCGGGTGAAAATAAAGGCGGCAGGAGATCTGGGTTAGAGCTTCTGTACCTGTGAGCATTCTTTCATAATGCGTATAAAACTGCGCAGCACCGGATTATTCTGGAGGGTTTTGTAATAAAGTCCAAAGGAGGCCGGTGCTGCATTTTTTACGGGAATATAACAGAGTTCCCCGCTTCTCATGAGAGGCATGTCCGGCAGAATGGTAAAGCCCAGGCCGGCCTTTACAAAAGCCAGAGCACACTCTATATTTTCACAGAAAAACATCTGGGAGGGAGGCCGTGTGCTGATGAGGCTTCCCTGCATTTCCGTGATCACGGGGGAGGATTTGTGAGGATCGCAGAGAACCAGGCGGCCTTCGTGCAGTTCATCCATGGAGACCGTATCTTTTTTGGCCAGGGCGTGGTCATCTGCTGTCACGCACACTACAGGCGCTTTGATCAGTTCCACATAAGTGCCTGTTTTTTTCTTTTCTTTATCCTCCCCGAAGCCCAGCATCACATCCAGGGTTTCCTCCTGCAGCAGGTTTCGCAGGGCCTGAGAGGGGACCATCTTAATGTCAGGATGCACCTGGGGATATGCCTTGGTCAGCCGCCGCAGCGCCTCCGGGAGCATAGTCAGTTCAAAAGAGCTGTGGCATCCTATGATAAAAGGCTGTATCTGATCTTCAAAATGTCCGGCAAGTCTGTTTTTGGCCTGGGCTGTCTTTGCCAGTATATCCCTGGCGTATCCGAGAAAAACCCATCCCGGGGACGTGAGCTCCACTGTCCTGGTGGTCCGCTTGAACAGTTTGACATCCAGTTCGGTTTCCAAAGAATTGATCTGATGGGTTACGGCGGGCTGTGTTATATGAAGCTGTTCGGCGGCTCTGGCAAAGTTCAGATTCTCCGCCACTGCCATATAGCATTCTAATTGTACGGTATTCATAAAAATTCCTTTCTCTGCAGACATTTCCCGTGTTACAGACCGGACAGATGTGTCTGCGTGTACCGGTCCGGCGGGCTGTGCTTCTTATAATAAAAAGAATCCAGATATATTAATTAATATACTTTATTAATGATAACATTTTTCTAATTCACATACAAGGAAAAATGGTGTAAAACTAGTTTGTAAGGAAACAGTCAGCAAGCGAACTTGTTTCAGATAAGGAGACAAAATATGCAGAAGGTAAAGGACGAAAATGTGATGCGTCTGCTGAAAAAGCTGAATCTGACGATGGAGTCCATAGGTAATTCCATGATGGTCAGGCACGGGATGTCGGCGGCTCAGTGCAATGTGCTGTGCTACCTGACAGACCATGCGGACCAGGATATCTGCGCCAGGGATCTTCATATCTCCCTGGGGCTGTCAAAAGCCAGCGTGTCATCTCTCCTGAAAAAGCTGAAAAATGCCGGATACATAGGTTTTGTGCCGGACCCTGCGGATGAGAGACTGAAACATATCCGTCTTACAGAGAGGGCAGATGAACTGAAAGGCGAGATCGATCAGGGGTTTCGTGACCTGGAGGAATGTATGTACCGGGGTTTTACAGAGGGAGAAAAACAGCTTTTGACGGAACTGCTGGGACGAATGCTGAGTAATTTAAAGCAATAAGGAGGCTTACAACATGATCAAGACATTACTTGCGCAGGTGAAGCAGTATAAGAAGGCTTCCCTGCTGACACCGCTTTATGCCGCCCTGGAAGTGGTGATGGAGGTTCTGATACCATTTATCACAGCGGCAATCATTGATAAGGGGATTGAGGCCGGCAGCATTGCCAAGGTGTATCAGTACGGTGCACTCATGCTGGTGTTTGCCATGCTCAGTCTGCTCTTCGGAGTTCTGGCAGGCCGCTATGCGGCAAGCGCTTCCTCAGGTCTGGCCTGTAATCTGAGAGAAGCCATGTATGACAATATACAGACCTTTTCTTTTTCCAATATTGACAAATACAGTACAGCAGGTCTGGTCACCCGTATGACAACAGACGTGACTAATGTGCAGAACGCGTACCAGATGATCCTGAGAATCGCGGTGCGCGCTCCCTTTACCCTGATCTGCAGTATGTTCATGTGTTTTTTCATTAATGTAAGGCTGAGCCTGATCTTTGTGGTGGCTATTGTGATTCTGGCTGCAGTCCTTATCTTTGTCATGAGCAGAACGACAAAGATATTTGATGTGGTATTTAAAAAATACGATGCATTAAATGCCAGTGTACAGGAAAATGTCTCCGCGATCCGTGTGGTGAAAGCCTATGTGCGGGAAGAATATGAGAATGAAAAATTTACAAAAGCTGCAGACAATCTGTACCGTCTCTTTGTAAAAGCTGAGAAATTCCTTTCTCTGAACGGTCCGGTAATGATGTTTGTCATCTATTTCTGTATCATTGCGCTTTCCTGGTTCGGAGCAAAATTCATTGTTGTGGGGGATCTGACAACTGGTGAGCTGACTTCCATGTTCAGTTATATTATGGGAATCCTCATGTCCCTTATGATGCTCTCCATGATATTCGTCATGGTGACTATGAGTGCGGCAAGCGGCAGACGTATCGCCGAAGTCCTGAATGATCAGGCGGATCTGGTCAATCCGGAGAATCCTGATCCTGTGATACCGGACGGAAGAATTGATTTTGACCATGTGAATTTTTCCTACAAACACGGCAGCGGCAAAGAGACACTGACAGACATTGACCTGCATATCAAAGCAGGGGAGACCGTGGGAATCATCGGCGGAACCGGATGCGGAAAATCAAGTCTTGTGAATCTCATAAGCCGTCTCTACGACGTGACGGGAGGGACTGTATCCGTAGGCGGCAAGGATGTGAGGAGCTATGACATGGAGGAGCTGAGAAATCAGGTGGCTGTGGTGCTTCAGAAGAATGTCCTCTTCTCAGGCACCATACTGGATAACCTGAGATGGGGAAATGAACAGGCCACTGAGGAGGAATGCGTGGAAGCATGCCGCCAGGCCTGTGCAGATGAATTTATTGAGCAGTTCCCTGACAAATACGAGACCTACATCGAACAGGGAGGGACCAACGTGTCCGGCGGCCAGAAACAGAGGCTCTGTATTGCCAGGGCGCTGCTGAAAAAACCAAAGGTACTGATCCTGGATGATTCCACCAGCGCCGTGGACACTGCCACAGACGCGAAGATCAGAGATGCTTTTGCCAAGGCGATTCCGGGAACCACCAAGCTGATCATTGCCCAGAGGATTTCCAGTGTGCAGGACGCGGACAGAATCCTGGTCCTGGATGACGGAAGGGTAAACGGATTCGATACACACGAGAATCTGCTGGCCAATAACAATATTTATAAGGAGATTTATGAGACACAGATCAAAGGCGGCGGAGACTTTGACCAGGCCGGAAAGAAGACAGGAGGTGCAGCATAATGGCAGAAAATGTAAAGACAGTAAAAGGCCCGGGCATGAACGTCCGCGGTCCCAGACCCAAGGTGGACAATGCGGGAAAGATCCTGAAGCGGACGCTGGGATATATGATGAAAAATTATAAATGGCTTTTCGCTGTGGTAGTGGTCTGTATTGTAGCTACAGCGCTGGCTACCCTGAGCGGAACCCTGTTTATGCAGAAATTGATCGATGAATATATCATTCCCATGACCAAAGCATCGAATCCTGATTTCGGGCCGCTGAAAAAGGCGCTTCTTACGCTGATCGGGATCTACGCGGTGGGGGTGCTGTGTGCATTTGCCTACAACCGGATCATGGTATACATCAGCCAGGGTACTTTGAGACACCTGCGTGTGGATCTGTTTACACATATGGAGTCTCTGCCCATCAAGTTTTTTGATACCCATGCCCACGGGGATATTATGTCTGTCTATACCAATGACGTGGATACCCTCCGCCAGCTGATCAGCCAGAGTATTCCCCAGGTGGTCAACTCAGCGGTGACGATCGTGATCACATTTACCAGCATGATCGTGTTGGATATCCCCATGACCCTCTTGACACTGGTGATGGTCGGGATCATGATGGTCACCACGAAAAAGTTAAGCGGCAAATCCGGCAAATATTTCGGTGAGCAGCAGAGGAACCTGGGCCGGGTAAATGGTTATATTGAGGAAATGATGGAGGGCCAGAAGGTAGTAAAAGTGTTCTGCCATGAGGAGAAGAGTGTAAAGGACTTCAGAAAGCTGAACGAGGAGCTTCGTGACAGTGCAGATAAGGCCAACACATTTGCCAATATCATGATGCCGGTGAACAGCAACCTGGGCAACATCAGCTATGTGCTCTGTGCCGTACTGGGCGCGGTCCTGGCCCTGAAGGGATTTACCGGGCTGACGCTTGGAACCCTGGTATCCTTCCTGTCACTGAATAAGAACTTTACACAGCCTGTCACACAGATCAGCCAGCAGATGAACAGCATCGTTATGGCCATGGCAGGCGCGGACCGTGTCTTCAGGCTTTTAGACGCAGAGCCGGAGGTGGATAACGGTTATGTGGAGCTGGTCAACGCAGAAGAACAGCCGGACGGCAGCCTTACAGAGAGCGAAAAGCGGACCGGTATATGGGCATGGAGGCATCCGCACAAGGCGGAGGGGACCGTGACCTATCAGAGGCTTGAGGGGGATGTCACCTTCAATGATGTGGATTTCGGATATAATGACGATAAGATCGTGCTGCACAATATCAAACTTTTTGCCACACCGGGACAGAAGATTGCATTTGTGGGAAGCACCGGTGCAGGTAAGACGACGATCACCAACCTGATCAACCGTTTCTATGATATACAGGATGGAAAGATAAGATATGACAATATCAACATCAATAAGATCAGAAAATCCGACCTGCGGCGTTCTCTCGGCATGGTGCTTCAGGATACCCACCTGTTCACAGGAACCGTAATGGAAAATATCCGCTATGGCCGCCTGAAGGCTTCGGATGAGGAGTGCAGGGCAGCGGCAAAACTGGCAAACGCAGATGGTTTCATCCGCCGTCTGCCGGATGGATATGACACCATGCTCACCGGGGACGGCTCCAATTTAAGCCAGGGCCAGAGGCAGCTTTTGGCGATCGCGCGGGCCGCTGTGGCTGACCCGCCTGTGCTTATACTGGATGAAGCAACTTCCTCCATTGATACCAGGACGGAGACACTGGTGCAGCAGGGTATGGACCGGCTGATGAAAGGCAGAACTACCTTTGTCATCGCCCACAGGCTGTCAACGGTGCGGAATTCTGACTGTATTATGGTCCTGGAACAGGGAAGAATCATCGAGAGAGGAACCCATGACCAGCTCATGGAGGAGAAAGGGAAGTATTATCAGTTGTACACAGGGAATTTTGCGGAGGAGACGGCATAAAGGATAGATAGAAGGGGCAGCATTTGACGTAACGGTCTTTGCTGACAGCCGGATAGGGGATGTGCGGTGCACATCCCCTTTTGTAAGAAAGTCAGATAAGATGACTGCGGACTTCATCGAGCATTGTTGTCATCTGGCGAATATCATCCTCCTGTAACTGCAGTTCCAGGGCTTTGGCATTATCAAGAATCTGTTCCGGTTTCCGGGCGCCGCACAGGATGTTCAGGTTTTTTATGGTAGAAGCGGTATAACGAATGACCAGGTTTGCCGGGGAACAGCCGTATTTTTCCGTAAGGGGCGTCCATTTCTCCATCATATCAAGAATGAGCTTTCTGTTTTCAGGTTTCCAGAAACGGTTTTTATTTCTCACATCTGTGGAAGAGAGCACTGTATCCATAGTCACCTTACCGGTCAGCAGTCCCTGTTCCAGAGGAGAGTAGGCCTGGATGGACACCTGGTTTTCTTCACATACAGGGACCAGTTCCGAGGCAATGCGGGTATCTACAATGCTGTATTTTTCCTGAATCACATCAAGCTGCCCAAAACGGCAGTATTGGCGGATGATATCCGCGTTTACATTGGAAGCTCCGATGGCACGGATTTTCCCTTCTTTTTTCAAATCCATCAGTACGCCTACGGTCTCTTCCAGAGGATAGAGGGCGAAGTCCGGAGACTGCCAGTGGGTGTAGTAGATATCAATATAATCTGTCTGCAGGCGGCGCAGGCTGTCCTCCAGATTTTTGCGGATGCCTTTGGGGGACAGGTCCCGGTATACCTTACGGCCTTCCATGACTTTGTGGAAACAGGGTGTTTCATAATCCCATTCCAGTCCGCATTTGGTAGAGAGCAGAACTTTGTCACGTTTTCCCTTCAGGGCTTTTCCCACAACCTCCTCGCTGTGGCCGATGCCGTAGACCGGAGCTGTATCAAACCAGAGAATCCCATGCTCCATGGCCTCCGAAATGGTACGGATGGAGAGGGCATCATCGTTTTCACCCCACCAGGTACCGCCGCCGATGGCCCAGGTTCCCATGGCGATGTATGGAGAGCATATATCTGATTTTCCAATAGAGAGTGTCTTCATATTTTCCTTCTTTCCCGCTGTGTGAAGCAGCGTATTGTTATATCTGTGCATCGGGGAGCGTATTGCCGGGCACAGTGTAAACAGTAACGTTATTATAAAAATTTCCTGAAGTCCTGTCAATGGGTATGGCTTTTCCGGTGAAAGAAAAGTATAATGGAGATAGTCAGCTGCAGGGCTGTTTTACGGAAATCCTGTTTACAACTGATAAAAAGTTTCAGTGATGATTGGGAGGAAAAAACATGTATAAAGCATTTAAAATGAAACTATATCCCGGCTTTGAGGAGGAATATGAGAGACGCCATAATGAACTCTGGCCTGAAATGAGAGAGATGATCCACACCCATGGAGGTAAGAATTACTCTATTTTTCTGGACCGTGAGACCCTTACCTTATTTGGGTACATAGAAATTGATAATGAAGAACTATGGGCAAAAGGGGCAGACACTGTGATCAATCGGAAATGGTGGGATTTTATGGCGGATATTATGGAGACAAATCCTGACAACAGCCCGGTTTCCGTGGACTTAAAACCTCTGTTCCATCTGGACTGATACAGCCTGCCGAAAGCGATTTTTTAAACACGCTCCGGAAGAAGCAGAAAATCCTAAAATCAGGGAATCATAAATGCGGAGGACACGCCAATGAATAACGATAAAGTATATCAGATGAGTTTTTCAAAGATTTATCCGCTTCTGGTCAATAAAGCACTGAAAAAAGGACGGCAGAAAGAAGAAGTGGATGAAATCATCTGCTGGCTCACAGGATACAGTCATGACGAAATCGATGCGATGACTGAGAATCCCATAACTTATGCCGCCTTTTTTGAAAATGCGCCGAATATGAATCCAAACAGAAAATTGATCAAAGGAACCGTATGCGGTATCAGAGTGGAGGAGATTGAGGAACCCCTTATGCAGGAAATCAGATACCTTGATAAACTGATCGATGAACTTGCAAGAGGAAAGGCAATGGATAAAATATTAAGAACATGAGGGGTTCTGCTGATTCCAAATGCCATACGGGAACTTTTGAGGTACAATTAGATATAATTTAAGGAGTTCCAGTACCCGCACATCAAATTTAACAAAAGGAGAAAACAGATCATGGCTTTTATCCAAATGAATTTATTATCACAAAATTTAATGCGTACAGTTCCGGTGAATGTGATCCTGCCGGCAGACAAGCAGCAGATGCCGGGAATGCCGGCCAGAGAGGAGAAACCATACAAAACGCTTTACCTGCTCCACGGAATCTTCGGAAACTATATGGATTGGGTGACAGGGACTAAGATCATGCGGTATGCGGAAGAGCACGATCTGGCGGTTGTCATGCCTTCAGGAGATAACTCTTTTTATGTGGATCACCCGGAAGCCATGAACAATTACGGGAAGTTTGTGGGAAAAGAGTTAGTGGAGATGACCCGGAAAATGTTTCCTCTTTCACGAAAAAGGGAAGATACCTTTATCGGCGGGCTGTCAATGGGCGGAGCCGGAGCTTTGCTAAACGGGCTGAAGTATCATGAGACATTCGGATATATTGTGTCTCTTTCCGGAGCGTTCCTGATAGAGGAGCTGCCCCACAGGACAAACGATACCGTAAATGTGCTTGAAAGAAGGGATTACGCGGAGAGCATCTGGGGAAATCTTGATCAAGTGGCTGAAAGTGAGAATAACCCCAAATATCTTGTCAGGCGAATAAAAGAAGAGAATGCAGAGTTTCCTGAAGTGTACATAGCATGCGGAGAACAGGACGGCTTGAGAGACGTTAATCTGGATATGTATCATTTTCTGAAAGAAAACGGGGTGAATGCAGTATATGAAAGCGGTGCAGGAGCTCATGAATGGGATTTCTGGGATACTTATATCAAACGTGCCATGGAATGGCTTCCCACAGAGAATACAGGGTTGGGAAGAAACAGCGGGAATGTCGGTATATAGCTGGCAGGACAGTATGGTGGTTCCTGCAAGAGCAACACCGGAACATTATGGTCTCAGGGATGTTGCCCATGATGAGTCGGAAGCAAGAGATTTGCTGCAGGGATAAGAAGATTTTTCTATTAAGAAGAAGCATGCCGGGAAATACCTGATGATACAGGAATCCTGACATGCTTCTGTTTTCGTCTGCGGACAGCCGTTCCTACTTATCTGTGAAATCCACATGCGTGCTGTAAAGGGCATGTTCCTCTAAATATTCCGCAAAAGTTTTCGTTTTCCGTTTTGTTTCGTAGTCCTCAGCCCAATAATACTGCACCAGCCCTGACCAGAATTGTTCGTTTTCAAAGAGAAAGATTGAGACCGTATCCGTATTCCGCTCATAAGTCTGGTATGTATTTCTTGTATTTTCTCCCTGGAAATCCAGGAAATCGCCGTTGGCGTCACAGATGACAAGAGCATAGTCGTATGCTTTCGTACCTTCCGGATGAACGTAAGTGGCAGTTATCTCGAAGGGCGTTTTAACAACCTCCTTAATGCCGACTCCTTTGTCATTCACGTCATTTAAAGTGACTGTCTGTATCTGTGCCGGGTCGATTTTAAGATCAAATTTGAAGTTCCAGTTACCCTTGTAAACTTTGGATTCCTGTCCGTCTAAGTGTCTGCAGATCCCTTCCTCCCCTGTCACGGGATCGATGTAGGTATCCTCGACCCAGCCACTGTAAATATAGCCGGATAAACTGCTGATATTCAGTTCATACTGGAAGGTTTCCGGCACCTCAGTATCCTGTTCCCGGCGGAAATTGGCAGCTCCGGTCTCTGCACGTATGATTCCTATAAAGGTATGCGCATCCTTATAATTCCCCTGTATCTGAAACGGTTCATAAGAACTTTTGGGACTGTCGAAACTGAAGGTGTCAATGCTGTCCATACGAAGTACATCATATCCGTCAATATAGTTTTCATCATATTTTGTAGCCATAAAGTCATCGGGAAATGCTTCTTCATTATAAATCTCCACAGCCAGGTAGACGGCCAGATTATTGCAGTATGTCTCAGTGACGGAGATGGTGATTCCATTGGATTCCTGTATATAAGGGGAGTCTGTCCGGCTGCCTTTATCCTCCGGCAGCAGAATATTGGCCTTGGAGCTGAAATTTCCTTTGTAGCTGACGTCCTTTTCGATTTGGGAGAACAAATGTCCGATGGCAGGCAGCTTACTGGCCATTACAGGATTTTTGAACCCCCATACAAGCAGAAGCGTAATGGCAGCGGCACAGGCACCGGCGGTGAGACAGACTTTACAGAACACCTTTCGCCTGTGAATTTTCTTGACTTTTCGCAGGCTGTCCTCAACAACCTGGCCCAGTTCTTCCGGAATTTTTATTCTGTTATCTTCACACATACAGGTAGTCCTCCTTCAGATATTGTCTGAGCTTTTCCTTAGCCCTGTGGGAATAAGCTTTTACGGAGCCTTCCGGGATGTCCAGGGCAAAGGCAATCTCACTTATTTTCAGGTTCTCAAAATACTGCAGGATAATGATCGTTTTGTAACGCGGCGGAAGAGCGTCCACTGCCTGGTATAAATCTATTTTTTCCTCCGGCGATATTCCCGCATTCGGGCTTTCTGTTATTGCCAGATAGGCGTCTTCATATACGGCGCATACTGGGTTTTTCCTGTAATAGTCGTTTATGGCATTCAACAGGATTCTTGTCATCCAGGTTCGGAAGTATTTCGGTTCCCGCAGACGGCCTATGTTTTCGTAGCCTTTTATGATACATTCGGAAACCATGTCCAGCGCAGTCTGTTCATTTTTTACATGCAGAAAGGCGACACTGTATAAATATTCCTGATATAGATGAATCAGCTCTCCATAGGCTTTTGTATCTCCGCGCATGGCTTTTTTCGCCATTTTTTCTTTGTCCACACATTTTCCTCCCACGTCAGTTTTCATTCATGCATGATGATTATACTGATTAGACTTTAATATAACATAAATGGTTACAATAAAAAAAGAAATATTGCTGTACGAACGAATGTTTGGTAAGATAGTAATGATGAGTTAAGACGGTTCGTTTACGGAGGTACAGGTGATATGGAACAGATGACATTATTTGACGACAGAGGGCAGACGGCTCCCCTTGCAAGCCGCCTGAGGCCGGAGCGTCTGGAGGATTTTGTAGGGCAGGAGCATCTGCTCGGAAGGGGGAAGATGCTGCGTCAGCTCATAGAGCGGGACCAGATCTCTTCCATGATCTTCTGGGGGCCGCCCGGAGTGGGGAAAACCACGCTGGCCAGTATCATTGCGGGAAGGACAAAAGCTGATTTTATTAATTTCAGCGCGGTGACCAGCGGCATCAAAGAGATCAAAGATGTGATGAGCCATGCGGAGACCAGCCGGAGAATGGGAATCCGCACGGTTCTTTTTGTGGACGAGATCCACCGCTTTAACAAAGCCCAGCAGGATGCTTTTCTCCCGTATGTGGAGAAGGGCAGCATTACGCTCATCGGGGCCACCACGGAGAATCCTTCCTTTGAGATCAACGCGGCTCTTTTGTCACGGTGTAAGGTATTTGTGCTGAAGGCACTGGAGGAAAAGGATCTGGTGAAGCTTTTGGAACATGCCCTGGTAAACCCGGCAGGGTTTGGCGGGCAGAATGTCCGTATCACAGAGGAACAGCTTACGGCCATAGCTGTTTTTGCAAACGGAGATGCCAGAACTGCCCTCAACACCTTGGAGATGGCGGTCTTAAACGGAGAAATCACGGCAGAGGGCATTACCGTGACCCGGGAAGGGATGGAGCAGTGCATCAGCAGGAAATCCCTGCTGTATGACAAGACCGGGGAGGAGCATTATAACCTGATATCCGCCCTGCATAAATCCATGCGGAACAGTGACCCGGACGCGGCTATCTATTGGATGTGCCGGATGCTGGAGGGCGGGGAAAATCCTCTCTATATTGCCAGGAGGCTGATACGCTTTGCCAGTGAGGATGTGGGGATGGCGGACAGCAATGCCCTGCAGGTGGCAGTGGCAGCATACCAGGCCTGTCATTTTCTGGGAATGCCGGAGTGCGATGTGCATCTGACACATGCAGTTACATATCTTGCCATGGCGCCGAAATCCAATGCCCTGTATGCTGCCTGCGAGCACTGCAAGGAGGATGTGAAGAATAAAAGAGCAGAACCGGTTCCCCTCCAGCTGCGCAACGCGCCCACAAAGCTTATGAAGGAGCTGGACTACGGACAGGGATATGTCTATGCCCATGATACACAGGAGAAACTGAGCACCATGCAGTGTATGCCGGATTCTCTAAAGGACAGACGCTATTACCACCCCACAGAACAGGGGGAGGAAAAAATCGTCAAAGCGCGTTTGGAGTCTGTTCTGCAGTGGAAGAGAGAACATTCCGAAGAATAGAAGAAAAAACTGAAAAATCAAAAAGAAGCTTTGTAAAAATCAGGAAATTCGTTTATAATAGAAGTATAAAGTAACTGTCCCGTCAGATCTGCGCATTGACTGCGCTGACCGTGTATAAGAGCAGTTATGTATAGAAACCATGAATACAAGGAGGTAATTGTGTATGAAACATTATGAACTGATTCATGAGATTTATAATCTGTGTGACGGACATCCGGATTCCCAGATCAAAGAAGTGGATACTGATGATCTGGACACTTACATGAAGGGTTTGACCAGCAAAGTTTCCACCTGTGAGAAGACAGAGCGTGAGGACGGTTCCGTTGTGTACGAAGTTGTGACCAACGGCGTAAAAGAGAGGTATACCTTTACAGAGGCGTGAGAACAGGGGAGATGCGATTTTTCGCATCTCCTTTTCACACGGAGAATAAAGAGAAATACAGATGCGCATCCTTACAGATAGGAAAGAAAAAAGGAGGGCTTATGTGCGGCAGATATTATATTGATGATGATACCATCAGGGAAATGGAAAAATTGGTACGCCAGATTGATAAAAAACTGCTGGAAGAAAAGAGCCGGGATGTATTTCCCTCCCAGAGTGCACCTGTGGTCACGGGAAGAGAGGGAGAGCTGTGCGGGGAGGAGCTTATGTGGGGATTTCCCGGATTTGAAAAAAGCCGGGTGATCTTTAACGCAAGGCAGGAGACAGCACTGGAAAAGAGAACATTTCGTGACAGCCTTCTTCTTCGGAGATGCGTGATTCCGGCCAAAAATTTCTATGAGTGGGATAAAAAGAAAGAAAAGTACACATTTACAAGACCTGACGGCAGAATTTTATTTTTTGCCGGCATTTATAACCGGTATGGAGAGGAAGAACGGTTTGTGATCCTGACCACGCAGGCCAATGACTCCATGCGCCGGATTCATGACAGGATGCCCCTGATCCTGGAGGAACGGCAGGTTAAGGACTGGATCTTCAGCAGACAGAAGGCGGAAGACCTGCTTGGGCAGACACCGGTCATGCTTTATAATAGTACAGAATATGAG
Source organism: Blautia sp. JLR.GB0024 (assembly GCF_037000545.1). Lineage (NCBI taxonomy): Bacteria > Bacillati > Bacillota > Clostridia > Lachnospirales > Lachnospiraceae > Blautia > Blautia sp. JLR.GB0024. The sequence goes on from NZ_JBANBF010000001.1 coordinate 306,048, forward strand.
CAACAGACACTGGACCTGCAGTAGCGGGTCCTTTTTCCATGAATCACCTATTTAAAACAGAACATATGTTCTGATATAATTTTTACATGAATAGAATGTAATGAGGTGATGAAAATGGAGAAGGTCATATTTCATGTGGATGTCAACAGCGCCTATCTGTCCTGGGAGGCGGTATACAGAAGGAAATACAGGGGAGAAGTTCTGGATCTGCGGGATATTCCTTCCGCGGTGGGAGGGGATGTAAACCAGAGGCATGGAATCATTCTGGCGAAATCCATGCCGGCAAAAGCATACGGAATCCGTACCGGTGACTCGATCTGGGAGGCCAGGCAGAAGTACGGCCCCCTTACCATTGTACCTCCCGATTACAGCCTCTATGACAGGAGTTCCCATGCCCTGCTGACTCTTTTGAGGGAATATTCCCCGGATGTGGAGCAGTATTCTATTGACGAGGCATACGTGGATATGAGCGGCACGCAAAAACTTTTCGGATCCCCGGAACAGGCGGCTGACCGTATCCGTGAAAGAATCCGGGAAGAGCTGGGATTTACCGTCAATATCGGTATCTCTGAGAACAAGCTGCTGGCAAAGATGGCTTCTGATTTCAGGAAGCCTGACAGGACGCACACCCTTTTTGCGCAGGAGATTCCGCTGAAGCTGTGGCCCCTTCCTGTAAGTGAGCTGTTTTTTGTGGGGAGGGCTTCGGCAAAAAAGCTCTGTAATCTGGGTATCTATACCATAGGGGATCTGGCGCGGACTGATGTGGAGATACTGAAACGGCACATGAAGAAGCAGGGGGAGCTTATCTGGAATTTTGCCAACGGAAGAGACTTTTCCCTGGTGGAGGCTGTGCCGCCGCCCAACAAGGGATATGGAAATTCCACCACCATTCCGGTGGATGTGACATCTGCGTCTCAGGCATCCCTGGTGCTTCTGGCTCTGGCGGAAACGGTGGGAGCCAGGCTTAGAAAGGACGGAAAGAAGGCAGAAGTGCTGTCTGTGAGTATCAAGGATTATCTTTTTCAGACTGCCTCTCATCAGTGCCGGCTTCCGGCTCCCACGAACATTACAGAGGAGCTGCACCGCCATGCCTGCAGTCTCTTTCTGGAACTCTGGGACGGGCTTCCCATCCGGCATCTGGGCATACACACAGGCAGGATACAGGATGAAAATGCCATGCGGCAGATGGAACTTTTTGACACAAGGGATTACGGGAAACTGGAGCGGCTGGACCGGGCCGTGGACACCATACGGAGGCGGTATGGTATGGATGCGGTAAAGCGGGCTGTGTTCCTGGAATCCCCCATTGACCATATGAGCGGCGGGATGTCCAGGGAGAAACGTTACCGCTGTGAACACTGAGAGGAGAGAGAATTATGGCATTCGGCACAGATATCCATATGGAGAAAGCGGATGCAGGCAGTATCCGGGGAGAACAAAAGAGCATTGCCGTGGGCTGCTGGTTTACCAGCAAAGGGGATACCAGCCTGCAGCTTTTAAAATACCAGGATGAGGAAGGACAGATCCACACGGTCCGCAGCATCCGGGTCCTTTGCAGGGAGGAAAAACACTACAATGGCATTCCCACACTGGAATATGTCTGTAAAATAGAAGAAGAGGGATATGAGACAGAGATAAAACTCATCTTTTTTCTGGAGGAACACCGCTGGGCAATGATAAAGAATGCCCCGTCTGCTCAGCCGGCAGACGGGGTGATTTGTACCGAAGATCAGGAGATATGCAGATGAAAATACTGTTCCAGCACAGGGAGGAATTCCTCCTCCGTTATCTGCCGGACGGTCTTTTCACCGTTTTCCGAACAGGTGAAAATGTCTCCCATCAGGGACACACTTCCTCCCCGCGTCCGCAGATTCACCATGCGCAGACGCGGAAAGACAGAATGTTCGTGGGTGGAGGCAAAGGCGTTTAAAGCCACAAAATCCACCGGTTCACAGGGAACAGGGGAAAAGCTCATGACAGTGGAAAACGTATCTTTGGAGCAGTAGGAAAGCTTCCACCAGAAAGCATCTGTCTGGTCAAGACGGAAGGTCTGGCCCTTGATGCATTCCTCTAAGCCGTCCACAAGGGGCATGGAGGCAGCGGGCATGGGACCGCCGTATCCCACGTCACAGAAATGCTGCTGTCCGTCTATCCGCACAAGGTTGATCCGATGGGAAATCGGGGGGATGAACTCGTCATCGCAGTCCCGGATGATCCTGGCCATACAGGGTGTGACTTCATACCCACAGGCAGTGAGCAGGGAGGCAAAAAGTGCATTCAGTTCATAACAGTATCCGCCCCGTTTTTTCAACACGATCTTTTCATACAGAGAGGAGATGGACAGGGATGCGGTTCTCTTGAATTCACACACATCCAGATCCTCGAAGGGGACATGGAGCTGGTGGGCGTAGATGAGCCGGTCCAGATTCTCCTTGTCAGCCGCCGGCACAGCGGTAAGTCCCAGACGTTTCAGATAGGGTTTTGTCTGGGGAATGGGTTCATACAATTCTTCGTACATAGTAATAAATCCTTTTCTTTTTTTGTATTTACGTACCGCTGCCGCAGGCTTTTGACAGCGGAAAATCCATAAAACAAGTATAGCATATACAGGGGAATTATGATACTATTTTGGTGACAGTAAAATGAAAAAAATGCCTGTTTTCCAGAGAAAAGAGGCGATAAAGGAGCCGGCAGAGAAATGGAAAAAAACGAAATTCTGATGATACACGGAAAAGACTACAAAGAGATGACAAAGCGCCTTTTAAGAGAGGCAGAACTGGACACACGGATACCTGACAGAAGATGCCGCATCGGTATTAAGCCCAATCTGGTATCCCCCACAGAGGCTTCCTACGGGGCTACCACACACCCGGAGATCATTGCCGGGATCCTGGAATATCTGCAGGAGAGAAACTATGAAAACCTGGTGATCCTGGAGGGCTCCTGGGTGGGAGACCGGACTGCGGAGGCTTTTCAGGTGTGCGGATATGACAGTCTGGCAAAGCAATACGGGGTGGAGCTTGTGGATACCCAGAAGGACAGCACCACATCCTGCGACTGTGCGGGAATGCAGATGCAGATCTGTGACAGTGCCCTGGCCCTTGATTTTCTGATCAATGTGCCTGTGCTGAAGGGACACTGTCAGACAAAGGTCACCTGTGCCCTGAAAAACATGAAGGGGCTGATACCCAATAAAGAGAAGAGACATTTTCACGCCATGGGGCTACACAAGCCGATTGCTCATCTGAACACAGTATTGCGCCAGGATTTCATTGTGGTGGACAACATCTGCGGGGACCTGGACTTTGAGGACGGGGGCAATCCGGTGGTGATGGACAGGATTTTAGCGGCAGCCGACCCGGTGCTCTGTGACACCTATGTATGCCATCTTCTGAATTATGAAACAGAGGAGGTGCCATATATAAAAATAGCGGAGAAGCTGGGAGTGGGAAGCGCTGATTTTTCAAAAGCCGTGCTTCGCGCCTGCAATGAACAGGAGCATTCCGTTCATGTGCCTGTCAAGAGAAAAATCGTGGAGCTTCAGGACGCTGTGGAGGAGGTGGAATCCTGCAGTGCCTGTTATGGATATCTGATCCCTGCTCTGGACCAACTGAAGGAGGAAGGGCTTTTCAAAGAGCTGAAGACAAAGATCTGCATCGGACAGGGATTTCAGAAAAAATCCGGGAAGCTTGGAATCGGTAATTGTACCAGATGCTTCCGGCACTCCCTGAAGGGATGTCCGCCAACGGAGAATCAGATCTATGAATTTTTAAAAGATTATATTGAAAAACAGGAATAAAAGGAAGGGCGCCTTTGCAGCGGGAACTGCAGGGCGCCCTTTTAAAGGGTATTAACCAAAAACCACTTTGCTGTATTTATCTATTTCCTCGGTCACTGTCTCATAGACACCGGGGAAGGTACTCATGGGAAGTCCCTGAGAAGTATTGGGGATGAAATACAATCTGCCGTTTTCCTCGCAGGCACGCCGTACTTCTTTTGCGATCACTTCTCTTGTCCAGCCTTCATAATCCACTTTTGCACTGTCTATGCCGCCCATAAAAGAAAGTTTCCCGCCGTATTTTGCGATCAGATCCGGGATATTGTTGGAGCACATGACTCCCTGCCATACATCAATACCCATCTCAACCATGTAGGGAACCAGGGTTGCCGCATAGGAATCAGAGTGATGTATGATCACTTCCACACCCATGGATTTGTACAGCCCGTAAATCTTCTTATAGGACGGAAGGTAGAATTCCTCAAACATTTCCGGTGAGATGAAGGTGGAAGTCTGGCTTCCCCAGTCGTCGTGGTGGAACAGGGCATCCGGTTTTAAATGCGTACAGATTTCCTCCGCAAGGGACAGCTCGTATTCCGTCAGATAGTCGATCAGCTCGTGCATGTATTCAGGCTCCTCATAGAAGTTGATGAGGGTGTTCTGAATCTCACCCAGGTGGTGGCACTGTTCAAAAAGCCCCGGCGCCACGAAGGGGGTAGCAAAATATTCTTTCCGGTCCACCTCTTCCGCCTGTTTGATAAACGGCTCCCACTCCGCCTCCGAATATTTGGTGGCGGGGGCATGGACATAATCTCTCCAGTGGGTAATATCCTTGATGACAATGGTTTCCGGCTTGTGTACCGGGAAAGGTCCCGGTGTTCCGGCCGGCCATGAATTTACGATTCCCCAGTCATTCACCACATATAGATCCCCGGGGCCGGGCATTGGGCTGTGCATCATAACGGGATTGTAAAGTATCCGGAAAGCTTCATATTGGTTGACAAAACGGTCAGGTCTGCCGCCCCGGATGGTTTCCAGGAAATTTTCTCTTTTCGTCAGCATATAGTTTCCTCCTGTAAAGGGGTGCTTTTACTGCTCAGCCTGTTTTGGGAAAGGGTTGTAGATCAAAAATACAACGCCCAGTACCGCAATGATCACAGTTTCCACCAGCAGCGGAGAGTAAATATTTTCACCGCAGATCGCTTTCAGCAGAGACAGCCAGAAGCTGCTGAGGAAGCCGCCCAGGTTCATAAGTGCCATGACAATGGAAGTTCCGATCGCCACTGTGGAAGGCGGGGTACGCATACCAACCAGTGTGAAGGCTGCAGGCATGATCACGGAGAATGCGAATCCGATCAAAATAGTACCTGCTGACATGACCACCATGGTTTTGCCTATGTAAATGCAGTAAGCGCCGATTGCCCAGAGGAAGAAGGCAATGGGAAGACAGAAACGTTTCATTATCTTGAAGATCGTACCGAACAGGAAACCTGCCACACATCCGGCAACTGTGTAAAGGGACAGAGCTGTTGCAGCCATGGTCGCACCGCCGGCACCCTTCATTTCAAACATCAGGGACATGTTCAGCATAACAGGGTAGTTCAATACATTAAACAGCAGAAACAAAATGGCAATGGCGTATACAAAAGGTGATATTTTGTCTTTTGCTGCCGGTTTGCCGCCGGTTTCCTGCTGTACAGGAGCTTTTTCCGGTTCCGGCAGGAAGATCAGACATACGATGGAGATGACGCCCAGAAGATGTCCGAAGAAGGTGGTCTTCCAGCCGATATCAGCCAGAGCGCCGCCAAGCATCTGGAGAATAATACCGCCGCCGTTCATAAGCAGTGTGCCGTATCCCAGGTAAGCTGCCTGTTTCTGGCCTTCATACAGACCGATGATCAGTGCGTTTCCAAGAGGAGCCATGAGGCCCAGGCCGATACCTACCAGTGCGCGTGTCACCAGGATAAAGGCAAAGGAACCGCCCACGATGGCGGGAAGTGTGCCGGATACAGTGAAAATAATACAGCCGGTCAGGGCCAGGGTGCGGTATTTTACCTTTTTCCCTGCCACAGTACCTGCCCATAGGGTGGCAAATACCACGAAGAGGGTGGGAAGGGTGGATATCAGGGAAAAGTTGTTGTCAGGAAAAGCTGCTGCCAGTTTCGCCATAGCAGGCGTCACAACAGTAAATCCCATGGATACAAAATATAGAGATAGTATGGCTATGGTCTCTTTCAGACCAACCTTATTTTTCGTAGTGCTCATACGAAAGCCTCCTTTTTCTTTTCATTCTCTCTTTTTGTGCTGCGGTCAGTTGGTTTCGCATTTTCCGGAAATAACAGCAAAATCAGTGTTCTGCATATATTGTTTGAATGTTCTGCAGAATTACCGAACAACTACTATACTTAGATTATAAGAAAAAGGAGATATAAAAACTACAGTTGGGAAATACGAAATTTTATGGAAAAACAGGTGATTATTCGTACTGCATAAGAAAAATGGCAGAGATGTGCAGAAAACTAAAAAAATTGCAGAAGTCTGTACACGTCTAGGGAACAGACTCCTGCGATGACAGCCGGCAGATGTGCGGCATTAAATACAGCCGAAAAGTTTCAGGATACGGATGGAGAGCTTCATATAATCACGGGTATAACCTTCCTCCAGATTGCAGCTAAGCTCCTCCGTTATTTTTTTGATTCGGTACACCAGTGTATTCCTGTGGACAAACAGTTCTTCGGAAGTGTGAAGAAGAGAGCGCTCATTGTTCAGATAAGCCGCCATGGTGCGCACCCGTTCTGTGGGCTGATTCAGATCCAGTCGGTGAAACCGGATGATGTCCGGATGGCAGGCCGCCAGAAGGACATCAGGGGCACTGTTTTTGATTATGTAGTCAATGGCCCTGGGATAAAAATCATAGTAATGTTTGTCCGGAAGCTTTTCCTCCAGGGCAAAAAGTGCCTGTTTGTAGTGATATTGAATGTCTTTTAGGAAACAGGACGGAAGGCTGATGCCGGCTCGCATATGGTTATGGCGCACAAGGCGGCTCAGGCGGTGTTTTAAAGTGTCAGAGGTCTCCCGTTTTTCATTATAGAGAAGCACTACGCTGCCATCCAGGCAGAAGATCTCACAGTGGGGCAGCTGCTGGGATATCATGTGGGCAGCCAGAAGAAGCACCTGTTCCTCCAGAACCCCGTTTTCCCCGTGAAACACCCAGAGGCCGTAGGTATCCTCTGTGGACCAGTCATTGACTTCCAACTGCCGTCCAAGCTCTCTGTCACTGACGGAAATCCCCTTGATCAAATCTCGGAATACACTGTAATGGTCACCATCCGGAGGCGCGGCAGGCCCTGCTTTTCCCATGGAAACAGCAAGAAGCCGTGTGATATGGTCCAGAAGCTGGCAGTCCCCGGTATTGAGCTTTCGGTTTCGTTCCACCAAGGTGATCCGTCCGCACTGGGCACGGTCATAATAGATAAATGATGAGAGGCAGTCAGAGAGTGCTTTCCTGTCAAAATGATATTTGGTGGCCCCCACATTAAAAAAGTTCTGGTCTGTGCAGTCACGTCTCATAAAACGGATGCTGTCAATGGAGCTGCAGCCGTATTCCATCAGGTGTGCCCACTCCTCGTCCACATAAACCTCTTTATACTGCTGGCTGTATGCAAGAACATTGCAGTTGGCGTCCAGCAGGACCATGGGATTGTGGAAACAGTGCCAGCTTTCATCCAGGATCTTCTGGTAATCCCCCTGTTCCGCGGCTGAGACGATGGCGGCATCCCAGTCCTCATAAAAATCAAAGATGCCCTGAATGATTTCAAAGGCTTCGTCAAATTGTATATCTTTCAGTCTGATGGTGTCGTTTTCCCATTGGCAGATAACGTCGTTTCCGCTGGGAAACACATAAACGCAGTTGGTGGCATAGGCACGCCGGGCACTCTTTAAAACAGCAGGCGAACCATCGCTGATCTGGAACTCAGGATTCAGCGGTTTGAGCCTGTTGGCTATCATCCACATACTCAGTTTCATAATAAAAATCCCCCTGTTCTGCATAAGCAGGTTATGATGATATGCAGCTTTATATCAAAGTATAATACAATCTGCAGAAAAAGTCGAGAGGTGTCGGCAGAGAAAGCGGCAAAAAACCCGCCGGAGAAGGAAAATCCGGCGGGTCAAAGTGTCAGGTGAAATGGGAGACGAACCTGGTATGGGTCACGCTCTCCATTCCGTCCAGAATGATTTCGTATGCTTTTTTGGCATCCTCTTTTGTTGCCTCTTCTGTATCGCCCATAGGATATTTAAGTCCCAGATTCTCGTACTTGATTTTCCCCATGGAGTGATAAGGAAGAACCTCCACGGCTTTCAGATTCTTAAGGGTACCGAGAAATTTTCCAAGGGAACGGAGGGATTCCCGGTCACAGGTAATGCCGGGAACCGCCACATGGCGGACCCAGAGGGGAATCCGGTGCGCATCCAGATATCCGGCGAACTGAAGGATATCTTTGTTGGAATGCCCAGTCAGGTTTTTGTGGGCTTCATCGTGGATATGCTTAATGTCCAGCATGACCAGATCCGTGGACTTTAGGAGCCGGTCTAACTTCCCAAGGTACTTTGAACTGCCGCCTCGGAAGGTAACACCGGAGGTGTCCAGGCAGGTGTGGATACCCTGTGCCTTTGCCTTTTCAAATAGCTCTGTCAGGAAGGAAAGCTGCAGAAGCGGCTCTCCCCCTGTGGCGGTAAGACCGCCCGTGGAATAGAAGGCACGGTTCCGGTTCACGGAGGCTATGATCTCCTCTGTGTCCATGAGCCGGCCCTCCCCGGGGTTCCAGGTATCAGGATTGTGGCAGTACAGACAGCGCATGGGACAGCCCTGGAAAAATACCACATAGCGGACTCCCGGGCCGTCCACGGTTCCGAAGCTTTCCAGAGAGTGGATATATCCTTTCATGTGGACACCTGCCTTTCCTTTATATATTCTGATGGAAGGTTCTGGAGATCACTTCATCCTGCTGTTCTTTGGTCAGCTTGATAAAGTTTACAGCATAACCGGATACACGGATGGTGAGCTGCGGATACTTTTCCGGGTGTTTCTGTGCGTCCAGAAGTGTGTCCCTGTTGAATACATTTACGTTCAGGTGATGCCCGCCTTTTGCCGCATATCCATCCAAAAGTGCCACCAGATTTTTCTCTGCATTTCCGTTTTTGCCCAGGGCATCCGGTACGATGGAGAAGGTATTGGAGATACCGTCCTGGGCATCCATGAACGGCATTTTGGCAACCGTGGCCATGGATGCGATCGCGCCGTTGGTATCACGTCCGTGCATGGGATTGGCACCCGGGGCGAAGGCTTCTCCGGCTTTTCTGCCGTCCGGGGTGGAGCCGGTGTTTTTGCCGTAGGACACATTGGAGGTGATCGTCAGGATGGATGTGGTGGGGACACCTCCGCGGTACGTATGGTTGCCTTTGATATACTGCATAAAGGTATGAAGCACCTCCTGGGCGATCTCATCTGCCCGGTCATCATCGTTTCCGTATTTGGGGAAATCTCCTTCGATCTCAAAATCAACAGCGATTCCCTGTTCGTTGCGGACCGGCTTTACTCTGGCATACTTAATGGCGGAGAGAGAGTCCGCCACAACGGAAAATCCGGCGATTCCGGTGGCGAACCAGCGGCGTACTTCCTTGTCATGGAGCGCCATCTGCAGGCGTTCATAGCTGTATTTGTCATGCATGTAATGGATGATGTTCAGAGCGTTCACATAGACACCTGCCAGCCATTTCATCATGTCTCTGTATTTTTCCATCACCTCGTCATAATCCAGATATTCAGATGTGACAGGGCGGAATTTTGGGCCTACCTGCTGTCCGGAAACCTCATCTACACCGCCGTTGATGGCATAGAGCAGACATTTTGCCAGGTTGGCACGGGCACCGAAGAACTGCATCTCTTTGCCGATGCGCATGGAGGATACACAGCAGGCAATGCCGTAGTCATCCCCGTGTACCGGGCGCATGATATCATCATTTTCATACTGGATGGCAGAGTGGCGGATGGAGATTTCGGCGCAGTATTCCTTGAAGTTTTCCGGAAGCCCGGAGGACCACAAAACAGTCAGGTTCGGTTCCGGAGCAGCACCCAGGTTGTCCAGGGTATGAAGGTAACGGAAGGACATTTTTGTCACCAGAGGACGGCCGTCCAGTCCCATGCCGCCGATGGATTCTGTCACCCAGGTAGGGTCTCCCGCGAAGATCTGGTTATAGTCAGGGGTGCGGGCAAAGCAGACAAGGCGGAGCTTCATGATAAACTGGTCAATGATCTCCTGAATCTGGGATTCCGTGAAGGTCCCTTCTCTTAAATCCCTCTCTGCGTAGATATCCAGGAACGTGGAAGTGCGGCCAAGGCTCATGGCTGCCCCGTTCTGTTCCTTCACGGCTGCCAGGTAGGCAAAGTAAAGTGCCTGTGTGGCCTCCAGAATATTCTCAGCGGGTTTGGAAATGTCGCAGCCGTAAATGCGGGCCAGTTCCTTTAACATTTTCAGCGCGCGGATCTGTTCGGAGAGTTCTTCGCGCTCACGGATAACATCGGAATACATAATGCTGCGTGTGGTGGCTTTTTCTTCCTCTTTCTCCTCGATCAGGCGGTCCACACCGTAGAGGGCAGCCCTTCTGTAGTCGCCGATGATACGCCCTCTGCCGTAGGCATCCGGTAGTCCGGTGATAATATGATTGGAACGGCAGGCACGCATTTCAGGGGTGTAGGCGTCAAACACACCGGCATTGTGCGTCTTTCTGTGAGTGGTGAAATACTCCACAACCTCAGGGTCCACATGGTAGCCATTGTCCTCGCAGGCTTTGACTGCCATACGGATACCGCCGTATGGCTGCATGGAGCGTTTCAGCGGCTTGTCTGTCTGCAGGCCCACGATCTTTTCCTTGTCTTTATCCAGGTATCCGGGGCCATGGGAAGTGATAGTGGAGACGGTTTTGGTGTCCATATCCAGAACCCCGCCCTTTTCCCGCTCCTCTTTCATAAGGGCAAGAACCTGCTGCCACAGGTCTTTGGTGTCCTCTGTGGCCTCTTTAAGGAACTTTCCGTCTCCCTTATATGGTGTATAATTCTGCTGGATAAAATCCCGCACATTGATCTCTTTTTCCCAGGCACCGCCTGTAAAGCTTTTCCATTCTGTTCTCATAAAGTATTTACCTCCTGCTGTAATCATGAATCAAAGCTGACAAAAATATGTGCAGCAGCCTCGAAGAAAAAGGTTACCAGATATTTCCAAATTGTATATTGTATACAAAATGTAACCTATGCTATATAAATAGCACAGCCAATAGTCTGTTGTCAATCTGGATTAAAAAAGTATTGAATAAAATACAAAGAGAGAAGGCAAAGAAGGTTTTTTGTAGTTGAAAGCGTGAAAGTATAATGATAAACTAGAACCATAAAAAGGAGGCATTACACATATGTTATTTATAGAGTATCCAAAATGCAGCACCTGCCAGAAGGCAAAGAAATGGCTTATAGAGAAGGGGATAGAGTTTGAGGACCGCCATATTATAGAAGAGAATCCCACCAGGGAGGAGCTGGAGACCTGGTATCACGCAAGCGGTCTGCCCCTGAAACGTTTTTTTAATACCAGCGGTATGAAATACAAGGAGCTGAAACTGAAAGATAAGCTGCCGGAAATGAGCGAGGAGCAGCAGCTTGACCTGCTTGCCACGGATGGTATGCTGGTGAAGCGTCCGGTGCTGGTGGGAGAATCTTTTGTTGTCACGGGGTTTAAGGAAAAAGAGTGGATGGAAAAGCTCGGTCTGTAAAAAAGAGGTGCGGAAATGGCAATTGAAAAAGTAAAGGAGTATTTCAGAGGTTTTGGCATGGAGGAGCGGATCATGGAATTTTCCCAGTCCTCAGCTACCGTGGAGCTGGCAGCAAAGGCTGCCGGATGCGAACCGGAACGCATTGCCAAAACCCTGTCCTTTTTGGTTGACGGCAGGACGGTCCTTGTGGTGATGGCAGGGGACGCCAGGGTGGACAACAAAAAGTTCAAGGATTATTTTCATACAAAGGCCAAAATGCTTTCTCCCAATGAGGTGGAAACAAGGACAGGACATGCAGTGGGCGGAGTATGCCCCTTCGGGATCCCGGCTGATGTACAGGTGTTTTTAGATATTTCCCTGAAGAGATTTAAGACAGTATTTCCGGCCTGCGGAAGTGCCAGCAGCGCCATAGAGCTGACACCGGGCGAGTTGGAAAAATACGCCGGCAGCCGGGAATGGATCGATGTATGCCGGGGATGGCAGCCGGAAAAGCCGTTTGTGCCGGAAAAGCCGTCTGAGTCAGAAACGCCGTCAGTGCCGGAAATGCCATCTGTGCCAGATACGCCGTCAGTGCCGGAACCGTCAAAAAAGTATCTGTCCCGTATGCCGGGGGGCTTTTTTATCTATGAGGCTGATGGCGACGAGAAGATCACCTATGTCAATGAGAACGTATTAAAACTTTTCCGGTGCAGGGATATGGAGGCTTTCCAGGCACTTACAGGCGGTTCCTTCCGGGGAATGGTGCATCCCGGGGATCTGGAACGGGTGGAGAGCGAGATCATGGCGCAGATCGCGTCAGACACATACGATTATGTGGAATACAGAATCTGCTGCCAGGACGGAACGGTTTTGTGGGTGGAGGACTACGGACGCCTGGTGGAGGAGGAGAACGGAAAGTATTACTTTTACGTCTTTCTCGTGGACGCTACAGAAAAAATCAGGCTGCGGAAGCTGGTGAACCGCAGGGATCATCTGCAGAGGGTACTCACCACGCTGGCAAATGATGTGGATTTTGACATACACTGCAAAGACTGTACCATTGATGTCTATGGCTGCTTTGAGCAGCGCTTCGGAAGACCGCCCAGGAAGAAGGATTTCATTCCTTTTATGTGTGAAAACTGTGAGAAAAAGGGAGAGGTGAAGCTCTTTGTGCACAGTTATCCCATGGAGGAACAGAGCTTTGACAAGGAAGAGCAGGATGTGGTCATGGTGGACGGGGAAGGCAATAACCTGTGGACCAGATGCCAGATCGCACATTTTAAGGGGAAGGACGGCGGCTTTGACAGAAAAATCGGCAGAATGCTGGACACCCATGAGCAGACCATGCGGGAGATTTACTATCGACAGGGAGCGGAAAAGGACTGTCTGACCGGTATTTACAACCGCAGGTCAGGGGAGCGGCTTATCAAACGGCGGCTGAAAAGTATGGAACAGACCACCTCCTGTATGATGATCATGCTGGATGTGGACGGATTTAAAATGCTTAATGACACCTACGGGCATCCCTTTGGCGACAACATTCTTCTGCAGGTAGCCTGTGCCCTGCAGTCCACTTTCCGGAAAAATGATATCTGTGCCCGTATCGGCGGAGATGAATTTATGGTATTTTTGGAGGATGTCAGGGATAAGGGCGTCTGTCTGAAACGGCTGCAGCAGCTTGTCACATACACGCTGCAGGACGAGAGCGTGGAGCAGTACAATGTGACTCTGTCCGCAGGTGTATCTTACCAGACCGGCAGTAAGCTTTCCTATGAGGAGATGTACCGGCGTGCCGATGAGGCCTTGTATGAGGCAAAGCGGGCAGGAAAACGCTCCTTCAGGGTATACAGTGAAAATGACGCTTGACAGGGCGTACTGCATAATATAGAATGAAATCTGCAGAGTATTCTGCTTAAAGAATGAAAAAGAAAAGAGGGATAGGATGATTCAGTAGTTTATGATTCGGAGCATGGAAGACAGAGCATTACCTGCACAGCAGGTCTGTTTTCGTTGCCGGAGAGTAGACTGACTGGAGAATGGTATCCCTATGATGATATCTTCAGCGAACCCGATATGGGTGCGCGTATTTAAGAGTCTGTTTTTCCGGTGGAGAAGCAGGCTCTTTTTATATCAGGAAAGAAGGTATGCATAATGCTGCAGATTAAGAATCTGACTGTTACACATAAAAAAGATATGAGAACCCTGGTGGAGGATTTTTCTTTTGTACTGAACAAGGGGGACAGGGCAGTCATGATCGGTGAGGAGGGAAACGGAAAATCCACCCTTTTAAAGCTTATCTATGACCCGGCTCTGGTGGACTCCTACGCAGAGTATACAGGGGAGATTGTCAAAAACCACATAAAGGCAGGGTATCTGCCCCAGGAGCTGGAAGAGCGGAACCGGGAGAAAAGCATCTGGGAGTATTTCACGGAAGAATCAGACTTTTATAATATGTCCCCCAAAGAGCTGTCAAAGATAAGCAGGGAGCTTGGAATACCGGCGGATATTTACTATTCCCAGCAGAAGATGGGAGAGCTCTCCGGCGGAGAGAAAATCAAGCTGCAGATGGCGGGAATCCTCATGGGAAATCCCCATATCCTTCTGCTGGATGAGCCGTCCAATGACATTGATATCAGGACTTTGGAGTGGATGGAACAGTTTATGAACAGCAGTCATATTCCCATCCTCTATATCTCCCATGATGAGACATTAATCGAGCGCACAGCCAATGTCATCATTCATCTGGAGCAGATCAACAGAAAGACAAAGCCCAGGTACACGGTGGCAAAGATGGACTACAAAACGTATATGGAAAACAGGGCAAGAGGGCTCACCAATCAGGAACGCATCGCAAGAAAAGAGCGGGAGGAAGCTGAAAAACAGGAGGAACGGTTCCGCAGGATCCAGCAGAAAGTGGAGAGTGACCAGAGAAATATCAGCCGGCAGAATCCTCACGGAGGCAAGCTTTTGAAAAAGAAAATGCATGCGGTAAAAGCCATGGAACGCCGGTATCAGAGGGAGGCGGAGGACAGGACGGAGATACCCGAGACAGAGGATGCCATTTTTATCCGTTTTCAAAAGGGCACCTCCATTCCAAACGGTAAGACAGTGCTGGAGTATTCTCTCGACAGACTCGCGGTTGGAGACAGGCTGCTCTCAACACAGATTCATCTGACTGTAAAAGGACCGGAAAAAATCTGCATTACCGGGGCAAACGGTACGGGAAAGACAACACTTCTTAAAAAAATTGCTGCAACCATGGAGGGGCGTACCGATATCCGGGCCGCTTATATGCCGCAGAACTATGAGGAAAAAATGGACGGCAGCAGGACTCCGCCGGAATTTCTTGAGAAGACGGGTGACAAAGAAGAAATCAGCAGGATACGCACCTATCTGGGCAGTATGAAATACACGGCGGATGAGATGGACCACTGCATCTCCCAGCTTTCCGGCGGACAGAAGGCAAAGCTGTTCTTTCTGAAAATGAGCCTGGACGGCAGCAATGTGCTCCTTCTGGATGAGCCGACCAGAAACTTTTCACCGCTCTCTGGGCCGGTCATCCGAAAACTGCTGGCTGATTTTGAGGGGGCAGTCATCAGTATCTCCCATGACAGGAAATATATGGAGGAGGTGTGCGATACCATCTATGAACTCACAGACAGAGGGCTGGAGAAGAAATGAGGATAGACAGGGAGTATTTGACAGATACAGGCAGGTGTGGTATCCTTATAGTCAGTTAATTCATCAGGGGAGCCTGTAGCGGCAGGCTGAGAGGAAGTAATCAACTTCGACCCTTTAACCTGATATGGGTAATGCCAGCGTAGGGAGAGAAGGACGATTCCGGGAGACGTGTTGGCGTCTCCCTTTTTGTGTTCGGCGGCCCTGTCAGGATGCAGAGAGGAGAACAGAAATGCTGGGAGAAATACTGGAAAATGTCAGAGAAAGATCGCCTCTGATTCAGAACATCACCAATTATGTAACTGCAAATGACTGCGCCAATATTACATTGGCCTGCGGCGCTTCCCCGACGATGTCGGACGGGGAGGAGGAAGCAGAGGAAATGGGGCGTCTCTGCGACGGCTTAAATATCAATATGGGAACTCTCCATCCGCGCTCTGTAAAAGCCATGCTTCTGGCCGGAAAAAGTGCTGCGGGTTTTGGCCGTCCCATTGTGCTTGACCCTGTGGGAGCCGGCGCATCCACATACCGCCGGGAGACAGCAGAAGAGCTGCTCAGGGAGATTCCATTTACTGCCATCCGGGGAAATATATCTGAGATCAAGACCATTTCCGGAGGCAGAAACAGCTCCAAAGGTGTGGATGCCGACGCAGCGGATGCTGTGACAGAGGAAAATATGGAAAAGACCATAGCGCTGGCCAGAGACTTTTCAGGAAGGACAGGAGCTGTGATCGCCATAAGCGGCGCAGTGGATATTGTGACAGATACAAAAAACACATACATAATCAGAAACGGGCATCCCGTCATGGCAAAGATCACTGGCTGCGGATGTATGTTAAGCTCCCTCACCGCAGCCTATCTGGCTGCCAATCCTGACAGAAAGCTGGAGGCCGTGGCTGCTGCTGTCATCACCATGGGCCTGTGCGGGGAGAAGGCATATGAGAAAATGGTAGAGGAGAACAGCGGCAACGCAGGCTGCAGGAATCACCTGATCGATGAAGTATATAAACTGACCGGCCGGGAGCTGGAGAGAGGAGCAAAATATGAATTGCGTTGAGAAGAGAGAGTTGGTGAGGCGTGCCCTGCTTTTGTATGCCATTACGGACCGGTCCTGGGTGGGGAAAATGACACTTTACGAACAGGTTAAGGCGTCCCTGGACGGAGGTATCACGCTTCTGCAGCTCAGGGAAAAGGATATGCCGGATGATGAGTTCCTGCGCGAGGCAAAGGACATGAAGGCGCTGGCGGCCAGCTACCGCGTGCCCTTTATTATCAATGACAATGTGGGTATTGCGCTGGCTGTGGACGCGGACGGGGTACATGTGGGACAAAGCGATATGGAGGCGGGAAGCGCCAGGGAAAAACTGGGCCCTGACAAGATCATAGGCGTCTCTGCAAGAACCGTGGAACAGGCTTTGCAGGCTGAAAAAATGGGCGCGGATTATCTGGGAGTCGGCGCGGTATTTTCTACCTCTACAAAAGAGGATGCAGATGTGATATCCCGGGAAACACTGCAGGAAATCTGCCGGGCTGTATCCATTCCCGTTGTGGCTATCGGAGGGATCAAGAGAGAGAATCTGATGCAGCTTGCCGGAAGCGGTGCCGCCGGAGTGTCTGTCATATCCGGTATCTACGGACAGCCGGATATCAGAAAAGCCTGTGAGGAGCTGCTGGCTCTGGCGAAGGAGATGACAGAAAAATGAGAGAAATAAAAGGGGCTGTCTTCGATGCGGACGGTACGCTGTTCGACTCTATGGGGCTGTGGGACCGGGCAGGGGAAATCTATCTGAGGCGGAAAGGGATCAGACCCGGGGAGGATACGAAGGAGCAGCTGGAGACCATGACCATGGAGGAATCCGCAGAGTATTTTCGCAGCAGTTACGGGATCCGCCTGGAACGCGATGAGATCATTGACGAATTCAACAGGATGATATATGACTGTTATGAAAAAGTGATTCGGATAAAACCGGGCGTTCTGCAGGTACTGGAGGATTTAAAGAGCCGTAATGTCAGAATGTGCATTGCCACATCTACGGACAGACCTCTGATCGAGGCAGCTCTTAAAAATAATGGGATTGATGGATATTTTACCGGCCTTCTCACCTGTACAGAGGCCGGAGCAGGCAAAAGAAATCCGCGCATTTATGAGCTGGCGATGGGGATTTTAGGTACAAAAAAAGAAGAAACTCTGGTGTTTGAAGATGCATATTTTGCCGCAGAGACAGCAAAAAAATCCGGGTTTACAGTGGCAGTTATACGCGATTTTTATTCGGAAAAGGACAGAGAAAAACTGTTGAAACTGGCAGATATTTATCTTGAAAGCTGGGAAGAATGGGGGAAAAACAGATGAAAAAGGTATTGACGATCGCCGGTTCGGACTGCAGCGGAGGAGCCGGGATACAGGCGGATATTAAGACAATAACCGTTCATAAAATGTACGCCATGAGTGTGATCACAGCTCTCACGGCACAGAATACAACAGGCGTATACGGCATCCGGGAAACAGATGCGGAGTTTGTGGCAAAACAGATGGACTGTGTTTTTACGGATATTCGTCCGGATGCAGTAAAAATCGGTATGATACCCAATGAAAAGATTATCCGTGTGATTGCAGAAAAGCTGAAAACATACCAGGTACAGGATGTAGTTTTAGACCCGGTCATGATTTCCACAAGCGGCAGCAGACTCATGTCCAAAGATGCGCAGGAAGCTCTGAAAGAAGAGCTTTTTCCTCTGGCAGCAGTGGTGACACCAAATCTTATGGAGGCGGAGGCACTCTGCGGATTTTCTGTCAGTACACCGTGTGAGATGGAGCGGGCAGCAGAAAAAATAGCGTGTTACGGTTCCGGCGCTGTCCTTTTAAAAGGCGGACATCTGGCAGATGGAGCTGATGACCTGCTGTATGAGAAAGGAAAATACATCTGGTTCTCTTCAAAGAGGATAGAAAATCCAAATACACACGGAACAGGATGTACACTTTCCTCGGCTATTGCCTGCAATCTTGCCGCCGGATACGCCCTGGAAAGAGCAATTAAGAACGCAAAAAATTATCTGACCGGTGCGCTGCAGGATGGACTTAATCTGGGTGCGGGCAGTGGTCCTTTGAACCACATGTACAGATTACCGCCTTTTGCAAATGGCTATCCATTCCGGTAATAAGTAATCTTTTCTGCAGCAATGTATACTAAAAAGAACATAAAAGTTCCATTCCTTTTATTGACAATTCTTAAAAAAATGCTTTATACTACAAGTGTTATATGACTGGCGGAAGTGGAATGAACCACAGGGAGTATAACGTTGATTTAGCCGACCGTCTGGGCAGAAGCTGTCTGGATAGGACCGGCTTTTTTTAATGAGTCCGGTCACATTACAGTACAGTTTCCGACACAATTATTGTCTTAGAAGGAGGACTTGCAAAGATGAATAACTTCAAACAATGGGATGGATTTAAAGGTAGAATCTGGAAGGAAGAAGTCAACACACGTGACTTTATCCAGCACAACTACGCGCCGTATGAAGGAAACCAGGACTTCCTGGAAGGACCCACAGAAGCCACGGAAAAACTCTGGTCTGCACTTTCAAAACTGCAGAAAGAGGAGCGTGCAAAAGGCGGCGTTCTGGATATGGATACGGAAATCGTATCCTCACTGACTTCCCATGGGCCGGGCTATATCAGTGAAGAATTAAAAGACCTGGAAAAGGTAGTGGGGCTGCAGACCGACAAACCGCTGAAAAGGGCATTTATGCCTTACGGTGGTATCAAAATGGCGGAAGATTCCTGCACATCCAATGGCTACACACCGGCTCCGGAACTTCATAAAATCTTTACAGAATATCACAAAACGCATAATCAGGGTGTTTTCGATGCGTACACACCGGAGATGAAAAAAGCCCGTCATAACAAGATTATCACAGGACTTCCGGATACCTACGGCCGCGGCCGTATTGTAGGTGACTACAGAAGAGTGGCACTTTACGGTATTGATTTCCTGATGGAAAAGAAAAAAGAAGATTACGATAACTGCGGCTGCGGTATCATGACAGATGAGATCATCCGTCAGAGAGAGGAAATCACCATGCAGTACCGCGCTCTGGCCGATATGAAGAAAATGGCTCAAAGCTATGGATACGATATCTCCAAACCGGCCGAGAATGCCAAAGAAGCAGTCCAGTGGCTGTATTTCGGCTATCTGGCAGCCATCAAGACACAGAACGGCGCTGCCATGAGCGTGGGCCGTGTGGGAACCTTCCTGGATATCTATATTCAGAGGGATTTGGAAAATGGCATGCTGACAGAGAAAGAGGCACAGGAACTGGTTGACCATTTTATCATGAAACTGAGAATGGTTAAATTTGCCCGCGTTCCTTCTTACAACCAGCTCTTCTCCGGCGACCCGGTCTGGGCTACCGTGGAGGTGGCAGGTATGGGACAGGACGGCCGTTCCATGGTGACAAAGACGGACTACAGAATCCTTCACACACTGGAGAATATGGGACCTGCGCCGGAACCGAACCTGACGGTCCTCTACTCATCCAGGCTGCCTGAAAACTTCAAGAAATATGCTGCTTATATCTCTGTGGAGACCAGTTCCATCCAGTATGAGAATGATGATGTGATGCGCCCTGTATGGGGAGATGATTACTCCATCTGCTGCTGTGTATCAGCTACACAGACCGGAAAAGAGATGCAGTTCTTCGGTGCCCGGGCAAACCTGGCAAAATGCCTCTTATACGCTGTCAACGGCGGTTTGGATGAGAAGTCAAGAGTGCAGGTTGGACCGGAATACAAACCGATCACCTCCGAATATCTGGAATATGATGAGCTGATCCGTAAATATGAGATCATGATGGACTGGCTGGCAGGACTGTATGTAAATACTCTGAACCTGATCCAGTACATGCATGACAAGTATTACTATGAAGCAGCGGAGATGGCACTGATCGATACCGATGTCCGCAGAACCTTTGCAACAGGAATCGCAGGATTTTCCCATGTGGTGGATTCCCTTTCTGCTGTAAAGTATGCCAAGGTGAAGGTGATACGCGATGAGGAAGGCGTGGCTGTGGATTTCGAGACAGAAGGAGATTTTCCGCGCTACGGAAATGATGATGACCGGGCGGATGATATTGCAGTCTGGCTGCTTCACACATTCCTTGAGAAGTTGAAAAAATACCCCACCTACCGCAATTCCGAGCCTACAACCTCAATCCTGACCATCACATCCAATGTGGTTTACGGCAAGGCCACAGGCGCTCTTCCGGACGGCAGAAAAGCAGGAGAACCCCTTTCACCGGGAGCTAATCCAAGCTACGGTGCTGAGAAAAACGGTCTTCTGGCTTCCTTAAACTCTGTTGCCAAGCTCCCGTATGAGTGGGCACTTGACGGAATTTCCAACACACAGACCATCAATCCGGGTGCCATCGGACATTCCGAGGAGGAGAGGATCAACAATCTGGTCCACATACTGGACGGATACTTTGACCAGGGCGCACACCACTTAAATGTAAATGTGTTTGGCATAGAGAAGCTGGTGGATGCCATGGAACATCCGGAAAAAGAGGAATACGCCAACTTTACCATCCGTGTATCCGGCTATGCGGTGAAATTCATTGACCTGACACGCGAGCAGCAGCTTGATGTGATTGCCCGCTCCGCACATGAGCGCATTTAGTTTGAGAAAAGGCTCCATCCATTCCATAGAAAGCTTCGGTTCCGTGGATGGACCGGGTGTCCGGTTTGTGATCTTTTTGCAGGGGTGCAAAATGCGCTGCCAGTTCTGCCACAATCCGGATACCTGGAGCACCAGTTCCATGGATATGATGTCAGCAGATGAGCTTTTAGGGCAGGCACTGCGCTATAAAGCATACTGGGGAGACAAGGGCGGAATCACTGTCAGCGGCGGGGAACCGCTGTTGCAGATGGATTTCCTGCTGGAGCTTTTTACCAAGGCAAAGGAGAATGGCGTGCATACGGTTCTGGATACATCCGGGAATCCGTTTTCCAGGCACGAGCCGTTTTTCCATAAATTCAACCGCCTTATGGAAGTCACGGATTTACTGCTTCTTGACATAAAAGAGATCGACAGTAAAAAGCATAAGATCCTGACAGGATGCAGCAACGAAAATATCCTGGATATGGCCGGATATCTGGCGGAAATCCGGAAGCCTGTATGGATTCGCCATGTTCTTGTGCCGGAGCGGAACGATTATGACGAAGACCTGATACGGCTGGACGCGTTTGTTAAAAGCCTGGGCAATGTACAGCGTTTTGAGGTACTGCCGTATCACACACTGGGGATTTTCAAATGGCAGGATATGCGTATTCCCTACCCCCTGCAGGGAATCGAACCGCCCACAAAAGAGCGGGTGGAGAATGCAAATAGACTGCTTCATACAAGTGAATATACAGGTTATCAAAACGCATAAAAAGAGCGGCAGCGGAAAGACACGGGATTTCTGCTGCCGTTGCCTGTTTTTAGGTATATCTGTAAAATATAGTAATCCGGCGTTGAGTTTGTCCCGGTTTTATGCTATGATTAGAAACTGGCACAGTGATGAACTCTGATGCGGAAGGGAGCTGTATGAATGGTACTTGACGTGATCTTGGATGCTTTGCTGGATACGGCGAAGCTGATTCCTTTCCTTTTCCTGACTTATCTGGTCATGGAATACCTGGAACATAAGACAAAAAATAAATCGAAACAGATTATGCGAAAGTCGGGACATTTTGGTCCCCTTATAGGCGGCATTGTGGGGGCGTTTCCCCAGTGCGGATTTTCCGCTGCCGCTGCCAGTCTTTACTCCGGCGGGGTTATATCCGCAGGAACACTGCTGGCTATCTTTCTCTCCACTTCAGATGAGATGCTGCCCATCTTTATCTCCGAATCCGTGGCTGCAGGCACAATCCTGCGTATTCTGGGACTGAAGATCGTACTGGGAGCTGTCTCGGGATTTGCCATTGACATATTATGGCGGTTCGGCGGCAGGAAGAGAAGAGAGCGGGAAGAATACAGACATATACACAGGGACCACCATGAAAAAGAGATCCATGATCTGTGTGAATCCGAACACTGCCACTGTGAGAACGGCAGTATCATCAAATCTGCTTTTCTCCACACCCTGCAGATCACGGTTTTCATATTCCTGGTTTCCCTGGGGATCGGTTTCTGCGTGGAGCTGGTGGGCAGCCATAATATCGGTTACTTTATCAGCAGCAAACCCATGATCGGTGTGTTACTGGCTGCACTGGTGGGCCTTATTCCCAATTGCGCCTCCTCTGTGGTCATCACACAGCTCTACCTGACAGGAATCCTGGGAGCAGGACAGATGATGGCAGGACTTCTGGTGGGAGCCGGAGTGGGCGTTCTGGTGCTTTGCAGAACGAACAAAGGAATGAAAGAGAATCTGGGACTCATTGGAATCCTTTATGGGACAGGTGTGTTCTGGGGGATTCTCATAGAGATGCTGGGAATTGTATTATAATGAAAAAGGCGAGCAGTAAAAAAGCTGACATTTCTGTATGAGATGCCAGCTTTTTTTGTGTCCATAAGATTTCCTATATCACCTGTATCCGGAAGGCAGTGGTCTGAGGCGGAATACTGGCCGTCTGGAAATTGGCATGGTTGATCCTGACCATCTGCCCGGGGCGGAGCGCCCGAAGGCTGATGGGATTTCCAAACCGGTTCAGAATAACAGTATCGTCCGTGACTGTGAACCGGATCTGGCTGTTGATATCATTGGGATTTCCCGTAAAGAGGAACCTGTTTCTCAGGTCAATGGAAGCAATCCGTCCATCCGTGGTATTGGTCTGCGGACGGGGATTTCTCCTGACAAGAAGGAGAAACGCATTGGCCTGGGGCGGGATACTTCGTGTCATCCGTGAGGAAAATACGGCATTTATCCACATACCCTGCCGAAGCTGACAGGCGTCAACACGCTGTCCGAACATATTCAGAATCACAGTGTTTCTGCCTATATTCAGACGTAAGGTCTGTATGGAAGTGGTCTGATTTGCCTCGGGAACGGCATAGGAGATAAGGATATGACCGATCGAATTATTAAAACAGAATACCTCTTCAATCAATGCATTATCTATGCGCATAATATTGCCCTGCTGAATGATTGTACCGCGGGGGTCATTGTTCATAATATGTGTACCTGAACATTATTTGTTGGTTTATTATATGCAGATCGTTTGATATTGTTATTGCATAAAAGTTTGCATAGGGGATAAATACGGATAGGAGAGTTTTGGAAAATAAGAATTTTGTCAGCAGAAAATTTATATATAAATGAATCGTGAAATTCAGTTAATTTAGGTTGAGCCAGCAAGGAATACAAAATAAACCCCGCCGACTTAGCTGTAACATCAATCATAGCTCTGACTAATTGATATACAGATTACGAATACCTGCTGTTGTGGATCACAGCCAGGTATTCATAAGACAGTGCAGTGATATTCTGGTTTAAGCAGCACACACATTAACGGCCTGCATGCCGCGGTTTCCTCTGGTCAAGTCATAAGTCACGGCCTGGCCGTCCTCAAGAGATTTGTAACCGTCACAATTAATTCCTGAGAAATGTACGAACACATCAGATCCGTCTTCCCCTGTAATAAATCCGAAACCTTTTTCTGAGTTAAACCATTTTACTGTACCTTTATTCATGAAAGATACCTCCTAATTTTTATATGCATTTTACAAAACAAAAAACGCATATAACAGTAAATCATGAATAAAAGAATGACTTACGGATATATGCGAAATCAAGGCTTTATCAAAACACTTGTTACAGATTAACATAGAAAATGGGGAATGTCAAGCGGAAAATGAAATGTCTTTACCAATATTTTCGTCATCTATTTATACCATGTGGTTTCAGGCGCCGCTGTTCACAATGCTGTGTATCGCAGCTTGTGAACAGTTATGCCGCTGCGATACACAGCGGAGAAGACTCTTTATGTGAAAGTCTGGATGTGATAATCCAGAAATCTTTCCGCCATAGAATAATCTCTTTTTTTTATGGCATTTAGAATCATTTCATGTTCCTGGTAAATAGAATCTACCTTTGCATTGTCTTTTCCGTTAGACGTAAGCCTCTGTATGATGGTTTCCAGATGATTGACGGCAAGAGCAGAGATGGCATTAAAAATGGAAATAAAAAAAGGATTTCCGGATAAACAAACGATAGCCTTATGAAAATCAATATCTTTTAAAGTCCTTTCATGGACAGAGGATGAATCGGCATAGGCAGATAATTTTTCATCCAGAGAAAGGATTTCCTCTTCAGAAGAGGAAGCAATCACGCTTTTGACTGCCCCAAGTTCTATCCATTTACGAAATTCCATGAATTCATCAAGAGCTCCATCATTCAATATGAGCATAATAGAAAGTACATCTGTCAGGGAACTTTCCGCGTTATTTACAATATAATTTCCCTCCCCATGGCGTTTCTCTACAATCCCGATCATTTCCATTGCCCGAAGGGCTTCACGGACAGATGTTCTGCTCAGATGAAAGAGAGTGGTCATATTTCGTTCAGAGGGAAGTTTATCCCCGCATTTTAATTCACCGTTTGCAAGCATTTTCTGTAATTCACTGATAATTATCTGATAACCTTTCGGTTCTGATTCTTTTTCCATTTGTTTTCCTCCGACCATTTAACGTAAGATGGCATGAAATACCATTTACCTAATAAAATATCATTTTATAAGAAAAAAATCAATGGTGTTGTGGGAGAGATTGTAAATAATATACAAAAAATGCGTGCCAAAAATCTGCATATTTTACAAATAGAGAAAATGATATCTGAAAATTATTGACAACTGGTCGTACCAGTGTATAATGTACTTAATAACTGGTATGACCAGTTCGCGCGCGGGGCTGGTGAACGGAAGGAGGTATTCCTTTGAGTGGTTTGGATATCGGTATTATTGTTTTTTATATGGCAGGTATGCTCTTTATAGGTATATATTCCGGTAAAAAACAGCAGGATTCAGATGATTATTTTGTGGCAGGCAGAAAAGCGGGTGTGTTTTCCATTACATGTCTGTGGCTTTCTTCCTGGATAGGAGGTGCTTCTATTGTGGGGACTGCCGAGAGAGCGTATTCCATGGGGATAACGGCAGTCTGGTATGTGGTTGTCATTGCAGTCAGTCTTGTGATTTTTGCGTTTACGTTTACAGGAACCATAAAAAGGCTGAGTACAAAATTGAACTTACTGACATATCCGGATTTTATTGAAAGCAGATACGATTCCAAAACGAGAATGGTGGCAACCATCTGTACAATTCTGGGTATGATCGGGTTTGTGGCGAGTCAGTTTCTGGCAGGAGGGAGTACATTAAGTGCGCTGACAGGATGGGACTCAAAGGTTTCATTGATTGTAGTTGCAGCAGTGATCACATTTTATACTGCTTTCGGGGGTCTCCTTGCGGTCACCTACACGGATTGGGTACAGACCGTAATCTTACTTCTGGGTATTGTGATCCTCGGGGTTCCGCTCAGCATTATGCATATGGACGGCGGTATATCAGCGATTCAGTCATTGCCGGATTCCTATATGAATCTCGGAGCATGGGGGTGGCCAAGTATCATCGCACTGGGATTAACGACCTTGTTTTCCTTCTATACAAATATGGATGGATATACCCGGTGTATAGCGGCAAAAGATGTGAAGACATCCAGAAGAGGCTCTCTGCTGGCTGCTGCGGGAATTTTCATCATTGCGGTGTCAGCCACCTTTTTAGGACTGAGTACAAAGGTTATTATGCCTGATCTGCCGGATAGCAGAAATGCGCTGTCTTATTTGATCATCCATATATTTCCCCAGGGACTGCGGGGAATTGTAGTGGTGGGAATTATAGCTGCCATAATGTCTTCAGCAGATATTTTAATGCTGACAGCATCTACAAATCTAACGAAGGATATCTATCAAAGATATATCAACCGGGATGTGACGGATAAAAAAATAAGACATTTAAGTACGTGCTGTTCCTTTGGAATAGGATTTGTGGCATTACTTTTTGCAATGTACCGGCAGGATATTATTGATGTTTTGTTTATTGCACTGACGATTAATTCTGCCGGATTATTTCTTCCAACCGTTCTCGGAGTGTGCTGGAAGAAAGCGAACAGCAGCGCAGCCTTTTATTCGGCGGCCTGTTCTTTGGCAGTCGTACTATTTTGGTTTTTGGGCAATGCCCTGAAGTGGGGAAAAATTTTTGAGACAGACAGTTTCTGGCCCGGGCTTGCGGTGTCAGCGCTGCTCTTTTTCCCGATTAGTATTTGGGGCAGACAGACGCCGGAAGAGAAAGCAAAACTGAAAGTATTTCAATCAGCAGGAAAACAAGGAGGTAAAGAAGAATGAAAGTTGTATTTACAGTATTTCCAGAAACAAAAGACAGAGATTTACAGACAGAGATCAACTGCCTGCCCCCGGATGCGGAAATATTGAGGGCAGTGTATGAACCGGAACATTTAGATGCTTATTATGAGATTTTAAGCCAGGCAGATGCAGTGATTTCAGACTTTGCGCCTATCAGAAAAGAAGCAATTGACAGGATGCAGAAATGTAAAATTATTGCACTGGAAACGACAGGCTTTAACTTTGTGGACGTAGAGTATGCAAAAAGCAGGGGAATCGCTGTGACCAATGTATCAGGCTACTGTACACAGGAAGTGGCTGACCACACTTTGGCTCTGATTCTTTCTCTGGAGCGTCGTTTCCCTTATCTGAGAAGGAGAATTGAGGAAGACTACGCATGGGAAATGGAAACTATTCAGAAAATGGGAGTGCACAGAATCGAGGGGCAAACGCTGGGAATCATCGGATTTGGCAAAATCGGTAAAGCGGTTGCGCAAAGAGCCCGGAGTTTCGGAATGAAGATCGTGGCCTATGATCCATATGTGTCAAAAGAGGTTATGGACAATATGAATGTGAACCGGGCAGAGCTGGATGAACTGCTGGAAATTTCGGATATCATCAGTGTACATATGAACCTGACAGAAGATAATGAGGGGCTTTTGAACATGGATATGTTCCGTAAGATGAAAAAACAGCCGTTTCTCATCAATGTAGCCAGGGGCGGAGCTGTCGTAGAGGCAGATTTGGTACAGGCCCTGGATTTGGGGCTGGTAAAAGGTGCAGCGCTTGATGTTCTGGAAAGTGAAACCCCGGATTTAACTAAGAATCCGCTTCTGCACAGGGACAATGTGATTTTAACACCGCATACAGCCTTTTATTCGGATGAGGCATACCGGATCTCACTGGAAATCGGAGCGTACAATGCGAGATATTACTGTGAAGGGAAAATGGGCCAGGTGCAGAATTTACTGTAGACAGAGGAGGAAATTATGGAGAAAGTAATACTTCATCTTCACCGCTGCAAAGCCTGCGGAAGATGCATAGAGGAATGTCCCAAAGGGGCAGTCAGCAGATCTGGAAAAACAAATAAAAAAGGGTATGAAGTCGTGGAAGTCAATCAGGAACTGTGCGTAGCCTGTGCCACATGTTACACGGTATGTCCGGACTATGTATTTGAAATCTGTTCCGGGAAAGTACAGTGAGAAGAGGAGGGACAAAAGTCTATGGAAAAGGTATTGATGAAGGGAAATGAAGCGCTGGCTGAAGCTATGATCCGCAGCGGGTGCCGTTTTTACAGCGGCTATCCCATTACGCCCCAGAATGAGATACTGGAATATTTAAGCCAGCGGATGCCGGAGGCAGGAGGAACCTTTATACAGTCCGAATCAGAACTGGCAGCCATTAATATGGTATTAGGAGCAGCAGCGGCAGGCGCCAGAGCCATGACTTCTTCTTCCGGCCCCGGTTTTTCACTGATGCAGGAAGGGCTTTCCTATCTGATCGCAGGTGATATTCCGGCTGTGATCGTGGATGTAGCCAGATTCGGAAGCGGTATCGGAGAAATCAGCCAGGGACAGTGCGATTATAAGCTGGTAACAAGAGGAAACGGACACGGAGATTCCCATCTTCTGGTATTAGCCCCGGCATCTGTTCAGGAGAGTGTGGATCTGATGATGCAGGCATTTCCTCTGGCTGAGAAATACAGACACCCTGTTATCATCCTTTCAGACGCGGCAATCGGGCAGATGGTAGAACCTGTGTGTCTGCCGCCGCAGGAAGAGGTAGATATTGACAGAGATGACTGGACTGTAAAAGGATGCAAAGGCCGGCAGGAATCAAAGAAAATCACAAATGTTTTCTATTATATGGATGATTACAATACATTTCTGAGAGAGAAATATGAGGAAATGAAAAAGAATGAGCAGAGATGGGAGAGTATTCTCACTGAGGACGCAGAGCTGATTCTCGTTGCATACGGAATCAGTGCCAGAGTCTGTAAGGAAGCTGTCTCAAAAGCAAGAAAACAGGGAATCCGTCTGGGTCTCATCCGCCCTATTTCTATTTTTCCGTACCCTGTGGACGCATTTGCTGATTTGGGAGAAAACTGCAGAGCGTTTATGACAGTGGAGATGAGTATTACCGGTCAGATGGCAGAGGATGTAAAGCTGTCTGTGCAGTGCCGATACCCTGTATATACATACGGGACAGGAATAAAAGTGCCGAGAAGTATGGACATTGTTGAAAAAGCGGTACAGATATTAGAAGGAAAGATGGAGAGGGAGGTGTTTTAAATGATGGTAAAGGCGCCGGAAAGAATAACATATACGGACGGACATTCTTTTTGCCCGGGATGCGGCCATGGAATTGCCATCCGTTTGATCGGAGAAGTGCTCCAGGAGTTAGGGCGGGAGGAAGAAGCAATCGCCGTACTGGATGTAGCCTGCGGAGGGATGCCCATTGATATCTGGAGATATGACACAATAGAGGCAGCACATGGAAGACCGGTTCCCACAGCAGTGGGAGTCAAGTTTACCAGGCCCCAAAATCCCGTCATTGCCTATCTGGGAGACGGTGCTGCTTATTCTATTGGAATTGCCGAGACAATCCATTCTGCAAGAAGAAATGACAATATTACTGTAATTGTCCTAAATAACTGTGTGTTTGGAATGACCGGAGGCCAGATGTCTCCCACCTCACTTCAGGGACAGGTAACCAGTTCTTCCATACATGGAAAAAGTATGGAAGAAGGAGGAGGCACACTGGATGTGGTTTCACTTCTCAATAAAATGGATATCGCCTATCTGGCCAGGGCTTCCTTTTGTGATGCGGCGAATATCAGAAAGGCAAAGAAGTATATAAAAAGGGCTTTGGAAAAGCAAATGCAGGGAGCAGGATACAGCCTTGTGGAACTGCTTTCTCCCTGCCCCACAAACTGGGCAATGGAACCGGTGAAAGCAGCGAAATATATCAAAGATACGATTATGCCCGTATTTCCTGTTGGAGAATTTATTGGGAAGGAGGATGCCAGCTTATGAATAAGGAAATAATTTGTGCCGGATTTGGAGGACAGGGTGTATTGACCGCTGGGTTGATCCTCGCAGAAGCGGGCTTCCGGAAGGGGCAGAATCTTACGTGGTATCCCTCCTATGGTTCTGAGATGCGTGGCGGGACAGCCAATTGCAATGTAAAGCTGTCGGATGAAGAGATTGGAAGTCCTTACTGCAATGAACTGGACATTCTGCTTGCCATGAATGCCCCTTCCGTGGAACGGTTTGAGCATATGATAAAGCCTGGAGGAATTTTGCTGTATAACAGAGATATGGTGGAGGCAGACAAAATTACACGGCAGGATATCACGACCCTTTCCGTACCGGCAAATGAATTATCTGCCGGTGCAGAGAATTCCAAAGGTGCCAATCTGGTTATGCTGGGAGTTCTGGAAAAGGCCACAGGGATGTTCGGAAAAGAGGAGCTTGCCGCTGCGATCGCCGCCTATTTCGACAAAAAGGGCAAAGGAAAATATCTGTCGGCCAATATAGCGGCTTTTGATGCAGGATACAGACTGTATTCATAGAAAGCGGGGGAAGAAATGGAACTGAATAAGCTGCTGCGCCCACAGAAAATAGTGATTGTGGGAGCCACGGAGAGAGAAACGATGGCAGGTTTCGCGTCGAGAATGTTTCTGGAACAATGCAGGGAACGGATGGAAGATCTGTATCTTGTGAGCTTGAAAAATGACAGGGTATTCGGCGTTCCCTGCTACCGGAAGATATCAGATATTCCGGGGAAAATAGACCTTGCTGTCATCTGTACACCGAAAACTACAGTACCGGCATTATTGGAAGAAGCTGCTGAACAAGGAGCAAAAGGCGCAGTTGTTTTTGCGAGCGGCTACGGTGAGACAAAGCTGCCGGAAGATGTCAGGATGGAGGAGGAATTGACAGCAAAGGCAAAAGATTTGGATATTGCTGTTATGGGGCCAAACTGCGCGGGATTTTTAAATTTCGTGGACCGGGTGTTTGCCTTTGGTTTTCTGTTCCAGGCCAGGGAGAGTGCAGGAAAAATCGGCCTGGTATCTCAGAGCGGTCAAGTCTGCATGGGGCTGATGGAGAGCGCCAAGGGGAGCTTTTCCTATGTGATATCCGCAGGAAACAGTAAAATTGTGACTATGGAGGACTATCTGGAGTTCCTGGTGGAGGATGAGAATACAGAAGTTGTAGCTGCTTATATGGAAGGAATAAAAAAGCCGGAAAAGTTCGCGCAGGTACTGCACAGAGCAGTGGAAAAGAGAAAACCGGTTGTTATCCTAAAAGCGGGACGCTCCCAGAAAGGCAGCAGAGCTGCCGCCTCACACACCGGAAATCTCAGTGGATGTGATAAGCATACAGATGCGCTGTTTAAGAAGTTTGGAGTTATCCGGGTGGAGGATTTGGAGGAACTTCTTTCTGTCTGTGCTGCAATTGTAACGCTCCCAAAACTGCCGGAAAAAAACAGTCTGGCATTTGTAAATATATCAGGAGGGGAGACAACAATCTCAGCGGACGCAGGTTCCCTGTACGGTCTGGAACTTCCTGATTTTTCCAAGGAGACCACAGAACGGCTGAAAAAGGTTCTGCCGCCCTTTGCCACAGCGCAGAATCCCATGGATTTAACCGGTGGAAGTGATGGGAATACCTTTGAACAGGTGGCAGAAATCGTGATGGAGGATCCACAGGTGGAGATGCTGGTAACCTCTCTGCAGATAACAGAGAAAATTAGTGATATCACAATTTACGATTACCTGGAAGGTCTGATCCGTTACTGCATTCGACATCCGGAAAAGCCGGCCGCTGTAGTTCCGCTCATTGAATCCGGAAGAGAGAAAGAGGTTCTTGAAAAACTCAAAGCTGCCGGTGTTCCCATACTGCCGCCGCCGCATTACGGATACCGGGTCATACGGCATTTGATGGATTACACTGCATTTTTAAAAACTGCTGAAAACCGTACCGGTACAATTGCCGCACTGCAGAACAAACAGGAGGAAGACAGAATCGCACTGTCCGAGCATCAGTCAAAGCAGATTTTTATAGATTATGGGATTCCATGTCCGAAAGAAAAACTGACGGTTACCTGGAAAGAAGCGGCGGTCTGCGCGGCAGAAATGGGCAAAAAGGTGGTCTTGAAAATCGAATCCAATGATATCCTGCACAAGTCAGAAATAGGCGGAGTACGTGTTGGGATTCAGGGAGAACAAGAGATAAAAAATGCCTATCAAGGTATCATGGAACGTGCAGAACAAGAGCGCCCGGATGCAAAAATCAATGGCATACTGGTTCAGGAGATGCTGGAAGAAGGTCTGGAAATGATAATCGGTGTTACCTGTGACCCCAATCTGGGACCAATGATCCTTCTGGGAATGGGCGGTATCTTTACAGAGATCTTCCAGGATGCAGTCCTGTATCCTGCCCCCATAAATCACTGGGAAGCAGAAGAGATGATAAGTTCCCTGAAGAGCAGCAGGTTGCTTGCGGGATACCGGGGACAGCCGCCTCTTGACATAAAAGCTTTGGCAGACTGCCTGGTATCTGTGAGCCGTCTGGCAGAAGATTACAGGGATAAACTGGTGGAGATGGATATCAATCCAGTTTTTGTATATCCGGAGGGAAAAGGAGTAAAAGCTGCGGATGGATTAATGGTGTTATGCCGGAAACCCTAAAAGGGAGGTTTATGTATGAAGAAAAAAGGTCTTGGGGGATGGGTAACTGGGGCATTGATGATTGCAGGCATCTGCTATGCGGCGTCTTATTCGCTGCCCTATATCAAAGGGATTTTTTACGATCCCATGATGAAGGCAACCGGTGCTACAAACACACAGCTTGGACTGATCATGTCAGTGTATGGATTTGGAAATGTGATATTTAACCTCATAGGAGGCTTTGTCACAGATAAACTGGATTATAAAAAATGTATTATTGTATCACTGCTTGGAACCACGGCTCTCAGTGTATGGCTGGCATTGGCACCGTCAGTCATTAATATGTATATTATATGGGGATTGTTTGGTGTTACTACATTTTTTGTGTTTAACCCATCTATTTTCAAACTGCCCCGTATGATAGTGCCGGAGCATCTGGTTGGTGAATCGGTTGGCATGTTTTCTTTTGCACAGTCAATCGGCTATATGGTAATCAACTTTACTTCTTTATATGTATATAATCTCGCAGAAAAATCTGTGGGACAGGTCCCTGCATTTTCAACAGTTGTGTGGGTTTATGCGGGATTTACATTTGTATCCGCCCTGGGATGTATTTTCATATTCAGGAAGGTAGAGGATGTGAATACGGAGGGAGATGAGAATGAGAAGTTTACTTTCTCCCAGCTGGCATTGGTTATGAAGGAGCCGGGGCTTTGGATGATGATCATATGCGGGTTCTGTATGTTTTCAACCATGGCTACCACGTCTTATTTTGTACCGTATTTTAACGATGTGTTTGGCGTTGCGGTGACATTTTCCGGAGTGCTGGGAGTGCTGAATCTATACGGAGGAAGGTTGTTCAGCCCCATTCTGGGCAAGATTGCAACGAAGACGAAATATGTCTCCAGAATGGTAATATTCGGAACTTCCGCGCTGATTGTATTTCTTATATGTATTCTTCTTTTTTCTGCAAAAGTTCCGTTGGGGGTTCTGGTGGCAGTGTCTCTTATTACCGGAATCGTGTGTACCTTATTTACCAATATTTGTCTGGCACTGCCTCCGGAAACAAATGTTGCCAGACAGGCCAGCGGTACGGCAATGGGTTTATACGCGGCTCTTGCTTACTCACCGGATTTGTTCCAGCATTCCCTGTTTGGGTTCTGGCTGGATCACTATGGAAACAGAGGATATGTGTTTATGTTTATATATACAATCATTCTGCTGGCTGTCGGAGGAACAAGTGCGGCTGTACTTTACAGAAGGAGTAAGAAGGCACGGTTATTTGAGGAAAACTGAATAAAATATTGTTGAGGAGTCAGGATTGGAACACAGAGCGTCATTTGGAAAGAGAAAATGGCGCTCTTTTTTTGTTGACTCAGTATAAAGGAGCTTGTAAATAGATGGAAAAATAGATATACTACATACGGGCAGAGCCGTCT
This sequence comes from Blautia sp. JLR.GB0024, assembly GCF_037000545.1. Classification (NCBI taxonomy): domain Bacteria; kingdom Bacillati; phylum Bacillota; class Clostridia; order Lachnospirales; family Lachnospiraceae; genus Blautia; species Blautia sp. JLR.GB0024. The sequence goes on from NZ_JBANBF010000001.1 coordinate 339,778, forward strand.
CTGCCACATATCGCGCCATATACGTGTTTTAGTTTTAAAATAAAAGGAGTGTGCCAATATGCCAGTATTTGATTTCAGCAACAGTTCAGACGACAAAAAGAGTAATGAGTTCCATTGTACATACACGGTATTTCGTTCCAATGAGAACGCTGCTTCACCCCAAAAGCCCATCCTGCTTCTGGACAATCATAAACGGGAATGGAAACATCATTCCTGTGGTGTCTTTGCAGATCAGGATAAGCAGACGGTATTTGAGTTCAAAGAGGAGGACGGTACGGTACCGGCAGATATTCTCAAAGTAGACGCCCGCTTTGTAAGCCTCCTTCACTGGCTGGGTGAGAACCGCATTAATGTGCGCTTGTCCGGCAAGAACATGGAAGACGGGTATGCAGTCTACAAGATTCGGGAAATTGCTTTCGGAGGAGGGACAAAGCTCTCCGCAGAGGATGGATTTCTTCAGTTCATGATTGAAAGATTACTGGCAGGCAGTGCACCTGCAGAGGAGATTGAGGACGAGGACCAGGAGGAGACCGGTGACAGCATGAAGCTCACCAGCCTGCAGAGCATAACGGACTTTATGACCTGTGCGGGTAAGACTCTGCCTGATAATATACGCCTCTGGGCCAGAAGAAACCTTGCTGTCGCACGCTCCCATGAAGTCTCCCAGGAGGAGCGCAGACATGCGCAGCGTGCACTTTCCATTATGATGAATATTCAATGGAAAAACAATTATTTTGAAGCCATTGACCCTCAGGAAGCGCGCAGAATTCTGGATGAAGAGCTCTACGGCATGGAAAGGGTGAAGCAGCGGATCATGGAAACGATCATACAGATCAACCGCACACATACCCTCCCTGCATACGGCATTCTGCTGGTGGGCCCTGCGGGCACGGGAAAATCCCAGATCGCCTATGCGGTTGCCCGCATTTTAAAACTGCCGTGGACCACCTTGGATATGAGTTCCATTAACGACCCGGAACAGCTCACCGGAAGCTCCCGTATCTATGCAAATGCAAAACCGGGAATCATTATGGAGGCATTTTCTATGGCGGGAGAATCCAACCTTGTCTTCATTATCAACGAGCTGGATAAAGCGTCTTCCGGAAAGGGGAATGGAAATCCGGCGGATGTGCTTCTGACCCTTCTCGACAATCTGGGCTTTACAGATAACTATATTGAGTGTATGGTTCCAACAGTCGGCGTGTATCCCATAGCTACAGCCAATGATAAGGAGCAGATCAGCGCACCGCTCATGTCAAGGTTTGCTGTCATTGATATTCCGGATTACACAGCGGAGGAAAAGAAAATCATATTTTCAAAATTTGCCCTGCCAAAAGTCCTGAAACGTATGGGCCTGCAGGAAAAGGAATGCGTTGTGACTGCAGAGGCTGTTGACGCAGTCATAGAAAAATATGCAGATACGACAGGTATCCGTGATCTGGAACAGGCGGCAGAGCACATGGCGGCCAATGCGCTGTATCAGATAGAAGTGGACCGTGTGGCAAAAGTAGTTTTTGATGGGGAGATGGTGAGACATCTGCTGGCATAATAAAGTTTTGCTTAAGAGCGAACAGAAAGGTACCATGTATTTCATATCTTATGCCGGTGATATCTGTTATGAATTAATACGCTTTAAAAGCGCTTGCTGGAATAGTGAACACCCGTAAGGAAGTAATTTAATCATGTTGCAAGACGGCATAGCTTAGGCTATGCCGTCTTGCCTTTTCTCTGCCGTTCAATCGTCTGTTTATCCTCGTCCTGTTTCAGTTCCCCGATGAAGTTCCAAACAATCTCCACCTTTTGGCGGCGGTGCCCACTGGATTTATCGGGAGCATGGACGATGATTTTCTTCACAAACTCGTTGACGATGGTGAGCGTCAATTCTCGTATTCCCACATACTTGCGTATAACGGCGGCGAAGTTGTCAAAGTCGGCTTTGTCCTGTTCGTAGCTGTTGACCGCCGCTTGCTCGGACTTTACAAACTCTGTCAGTTCTTTCTGCTCCGCCTCATACTCGAAGGATAGTTTCAAAAACCGTTCGTGAGTGATTGGCTATGGAGTTACTCTCTCCGTCCAAAGCGTCCTCTTGGCTTAAATGGGCATATAAAGCTGTAATATTGTCGGGATAATTTGTCGTTGTCATGTGTTCATTCCTCCTGTAATGAACGCCCGACAACCAGGTTGCTACCGTTATTATATCGGACTTTCTTTTCCCTGTCAGTAGGCGATGTGACGGTTTCCGATTTTATGAGCCGTTCCATTTTGTCATAGAGCAGTTCATCGCCGCCGCAAACCGTAGATATTTCATAGAACGTACCGCCAATTTTGTGTGTAACCGTTTTATTCAGCGGATTGCCCCGTTTTGGTAATAAATCGCTGTTCTTATCTTTCATATTCCGTTCCATTTCTTTCCCGTCCTTTGTAGTTTGGTAAGGGTGAGAAGTATCGCAGCAAGCATAGGAAAAGGGTACCCTTTTCCGAAAAATGCTCCGCATTTTGCTTGTTGGGATATTCCCCAACCCCTTCAATACCCTCTCCACCGTAAAATGAAAAATGCCAAAGTTTTTGAGGATATTGAGAAATATTTTTCTCTTTCTCTCTACCACGATTGAACATCTGCTTTGCCAAAGATTTGAGAAAGATTATTTCTTTCCTTACTACCTACAACACCACACTTTGCGTTTTTGCCAAAGCTTGAGGCGAAAAAAGCAAAAAAATATTCGCCTGCTCAAGATGAGTAGGCGAACAGGGCGGTTGTGGTGGAAATGTTCATAGAGGTATGGTAAAATATATCATAAACAGAGCGACAAACGGGAATTTGCGGAAGTACGATGATGGATGGAAAATGATGAGAATACAAGGTGTTCTTGATTTTTCTCTCATAGGTATATTGTCAAAAATTTCAGCTGTATTGGCAGATAATAAGATTGGTATTTTTGCTGTTTCTACTTTTAATACGGATTATATTCTCGTTAAAGAAGAAAACTATGATAAATCATTGAAGGCACTTGGAGATGCAGGCGATACCATTGTGTAATGATGCAAATTCCGAGTTGTCGGGATGAAAAAATATGAATTTAGCAAGGAGGTTTCTTTATGAAAGTTATAGTTATAGGAGCATCAGGGCATATTGGAACTTATTTGATTCCAATGCTGGTGAATGCTGGGTACGATACGGTTGCCATCACACGAAAAATGACACCACCATATGAGGATGCACCTGCGTGGCATACGGTTAAGCGTGAACAGATGGATAGAGAAAATGATGTTGATTTTATTCAGAATCTGAAGTCAATGGAACCAGACATCATTGTTGACTTGGTGAACTTTAACATTAAGGAGACAAGAAAAATAGTCGAAGGATTTAAGAATACAAAGCTGTCTCACTATCTATATTGTTCGTCTTGCTGGGCGCATGGAATGGCTGAGACGATACCTTTTGACCCTGATGATTTGCGAAAGGAACCATTGGATGATTATGGGAAAGATAAGTTTGCCAGTGAGATGTACCTAAAAGAACAATATCGGCAGAATGGTTTCCCGTCAACAGTTATCATGCCAGGACAAATATCGGGACCTGGCTGGGCAATTATCAATCCATGGGGAAATACCTCAATGAAGGTGTTTCAGGACATTGCAGACGGTAAGGAAATTGCACTCCCCAATTTCGGGCAAGAAATCCTTCATCATGTACATGGTTACGATGTTGCTCAAGTATTCTATAAAGCAATAACGCACAGAAATCAAGCACTTGGAGAATCCTTCGATGCAGATGCAGCAACTCATATCACGCTTTATGGCTTTGCAAAGCATCTATATGAATACTTTGGGCATGAAGCGAAAATCAAGTTTCTTCCGTGGTCAGAGTGGTGTCAGTATGAGGGTAGTCCAGAAGAGTGCGACCACACATACTATCACATTGTAAGAAGCGGTGTGTTCAGCATTGAAAAGGCGAGAACTCTTTTGGAGTATCAGCCTAAATACACTTGTATTGAAACAATTGATTTGGCAGTCAAGAGCTACATTGACAGAGGACTTATAAAAGTCGATTAAATTCCGATTTGGCGAGATGCAATTGGAACAAGGAAAGGGGCAAGACTTTATGAAAATGTCAACAGAAAAAATTGATACGATAATGTTTGCCCCTTGCGGTATGAACTGTAAGGTATGTTATAAGCATTGATTTCATAAAAAACCATGTGCTGGATGTTTGAAAAGCGACCAAGGAAAACCAGAACATTGTCGTAAATGCAAGTTAAAAGAATGTATTAAGGATAAAAGATTGACCTATTGCTTTGAATGTTCTGATTATCCATGCAAACTGATAAAAAATCTCGAAAAAAGCTATAACCAAAGGTATCAGGCAAGCCTTATGGAGAACAGTGAATATGTACAACAAAAGGGATTAGAAGCATTTATGGAACAGCAGAAAGAGAAATATACCTGTTCAAAATGTGGGGGAATTATATCAATCCACGATAGAGAATGTAGCGAGTGCCAAGAAAAAATGAAATAGCAGATTTCCGATTTGTCGGAGAGATAGCAGAGCCATTCAGCATTGTCAACGATAAAATAAACGGCTGTCGCCGTCGTTGGCAATACTGCCTGTCCCTGCTTTACAGGTAATCAAGAGGGCGAAAGCAACAAGTGCTTTCGCCCTCAAAATATCATGGGTTTATGTTACGAAGTAGACGCAAAAAAGCCTTGCTTTATGCGGCTTTGCTGGCGCAGAAATGAGGCGGTAAGGGTTTTTATACTCCCACCCCCGAAAACGACGTTCTATTGCGTAACATTCGCCCTTTTAGCACAAGCATATAAAGACAGAAAGAACGGGCAAGAAGCTGTTGACTCCTTGCCCGTTCCTCGTTGCAACTCTGTTTGTCAGCCGTTAAGTTGGTTTTGTGTGGTACTTCCTTATCAGCTTTATCCTAAAGTGCAGGCGCTTTTTTAAAAAAAGAGAGCTGACACAAATCCGTCAGATGTTAATTTTGTTTTACTCGTCAATTCTTTACCTAAACTCTTTTTAAAAACCTCCTCGTAAAAAAGACAATCCACAAAAAGCAGGTCAGCAGACCAAACACAAAGGAAAAGAGACTTGCCCCGTCCAGCAGCAATTTTCCAATCCAGAAAGACGGAAGAAATGCCATTATGAAATGATACGGAGCAGGTATGAACCATATTAAAATAAGCCCTGCAAAGCTAATCCCCATCAGTTTTGAAAGCGCAAGACCTTCAACGCGGTTTCCGGCAATGGAGACCACCATCATGGCTAAAAAGATACCGGTAAAACTGCTGATAACCGAACTCGACAGAAGGACTTTAACAGAAAGGGATGAAAGTTTGAACACTGCAGCAACTGCCATGGTAATAAAAAACGCCCATATCATGGGAAGTCCGATACGTGCAAATAAATAGGAACAGCCCTCTGCAGGCGTAATCTGATAAAAGGCACTTAACCCCTCATCTCTCTCTTCTAAAAGCAAAAATGCAGATATCATTGCGACAAACATAGGTGTCAGACAAATCAGCATACCGTCCACCAGACCATACCAGGGCGTGATGGAAAAGGCGAATTTTTTAATCAGTATGGTATTGATATATGGAATAGCAAACTTAAAAAATATTCCGGCTAAAAACGGTGCCGGAATCAGAACGAGCAGCATGCCGTCTTTTGCTATCTGTCTTAATCCGATTTTAAAAAGTTTTCCTGTATGTTTCATGTGCCTCCGCCTCCTTCTGATTCCAAAGCAGCTCCAATCCGTTTGTCAGCCAAAAACAATGCGATGCCAAGCCAGATAAGAAGATTCATCCACATCCGACCATGGATACTCCGGGAGCCGTGGACAGAAAGGTTGATCAAATGCCACAGTGCCGTTCCCGGAAAAATCTCTAAGAGCGGATGCGTGATTCCAAACGCTGTGAGGACCGGCGGCATTGACAGCAGAACAGCAGGAAGCAACACGATGATCATATAATGATTGACTGAACGGGCAAAGGATGCCGCCATCAATCCCATGAGATTAAAGACAACTGCGCCAAGGAACACACTGAAGGATAAGAGCACAAGATTCACCCCGGTTCTCATGGCAGACAGAACGATCAGGTCAGCCGATACCGTTGACAGAACTGCCAGAGATACGGATTTGGACCACACATATTCCACAGGCCGAAGAGGGGAAACACTCCAGAAACCATGCAGGCCTTCCCCTTTTTCAAGCAGCCAGATCCCGCCCATAAAGAAAAGGCCGAGCATTGCGGGGTCTGTTAAAATGATGAGGGATGCGGTTATACTTTTATATTCCCGGGGGGTGATCAAAAGCACAGCTATGTACACGGCGCTGAAAAAGGCATATAGAAAATAAAAACCATATTTTATCTGAAAACGAATATCGTTTTTTAAGGCATTTAAGAGTCTCATTGCAGCCCCCTTCCGGTCAACGCAATAAATATATCCTCAAGTGTTTGTTCTTTTGAATGAATACTTGTCAGGCTGCCTTTTTTCAGCGCCGACTGGAAATCCTGCGAATGGGCAAGACCGGAGAGCGTACAGATATTTCTTATCTCTTTTTCGTTTTCCGAAAAACTGTATTCCACTTCGGTATCGGCACCGCTTTTCCGCAGAGCATGGGGAGAGTCAATTGCTTTAATGGTTCCGTCAACGATAAAGGCGACACGGTCACACAGCTCCTCTGCATCGTGCATGTTATGGGTGGTGAGAATGATGGTTTTTCCTATTTTTTTCTGCTCTAAGATCATGTCTTTCATTATTCTGGCGTTTGCCGGGTCAAGACCGCTGGTAGGCTCATCCAGGAAAAGGAGTTTCGGCTCATGAAGCAGGGAGCGCACAAAACCAAGCCGCATTTTCATGCCTTTAGAATAATCCGCTACCTTTTTATCCGCATCATGGCGAAGACCCACCTTTTCTAAAAGCTCCATCGGGTCCAGGGACTTGCGGGAATAGAGGGACGCGAAATATTTTAAATTTTCGGCAGCAGTGAATTTACTGTAAAAATTGGGGAACTCAAAATCCACACCGATATTTTCATAATAATCACTTGTTCTGTTCTTCATCTCTGTATCAAAAACACGAACATTTCCGCGATAATTTCTAAGAGTCCCCGTTAAGATTTTCTGCATGGTACTTTTTCCTGCGCCGGACGGACCGAGAAAGCCAAATATCTCGCCTTGCTGAACAGCAAAACTGATTCCGCGAATGGTATCTGATTTGGCAGATGGATATTTTAGAAAGACATTTTGAACATCAATCACCTTCATCACTTATCATCTCCTTTAACACACCGTCCAGAATAAGTTCCATGATCGTCTGTTGATCAGCAGCGTTTTCCTGCTGCAGATTCAGGAAACTGATGGCAAGTGTCTGCAGTGTTTTTGTCGCTATCTCAATGCCGCATTTGAACTGAACACCATATTCCTGAAGCTTGATAAGTTCATGTCCGTCATCCTTTGTATGTGCTTCGATCACTTCAGGGGGCAGTTTGCGGTATAAATAATCAGCCGTTTCACTGTTGGCTTGTTTTAGCATGGGATACCGCTGTAATTCTTTGAACATCCAAAGAAAACACTGTTTGCAGAGCTCCCTTGGCGGTAAAGAACGGTTTTCATTTAAGAACGCATCCATTTCCCGCCACATTTTAAACTGCAGATTTCCGGCAATGTCCATGTAAAGGTGTTCTTTATTGGAATAAAAAGAGTAAAAGGAACCTTTGGCAATACCGGCAGCCTGTACGATCTCGTCAATGGTCACCTTTTTTATTCCATATGAAGTAAACAGCCGTTCTCCTTCCTGCATCAATTTCTGCTTTATGATTTCTTTTTCCGCGTCACTGAACTTTGGCATAGATTTATCCTCCGATCTATATGACTAAATAATATGTTTTAGTCATATAGATTATATTCCTTTTATTTGGCTTTGTCAATGGAAGAGTTGGAAAATCCCGAGGCAGCCAGTACGACATGGAATCGAGTGTCCAATGTCTGTACATTGTGAAGCCTGTTGCCGGACAAGGGACAGTAACCCAGGGGTGTAGAATTACGCCTGAATCGGCAGAAAAGAAATGACTTTCCTATATGTCTGTGATAAGATATGGCTGATAGATATGGAATTTGTATAAAAAACGCAGGGATAAGCTGATTTATATTTTAGGGGGATGATGCACATGGTATTACTGGTGATTGATACGCAGAAGCTTATTACAAACACGGATTTATATCACTATGATATATTTGTATCTAATGTAAAAAAACTGATAAAAACGGCAAGAGAGACGCATACGGAAATCATATATGTCCGCCATGACGATGGGGCCGGCCGGGCATTGACAAGGGGAACGGAGGGTTTTGAAATATATGAAGAATTTAAGCCGTGTAAGAATGAGAAGATTTTTGACAAAACCGTAAACAGCCCTTTTAAAGAGACCGGTCTTCTGGAATATCTAAACGAAAAGCAGGTTGGGCAAATGATTGTGGTGGGGCTGCAGACGGAATATTGCATAGACGCTGCTGTCAAATGCGGTTTTGAACACGGATTTGAAATTATCGTACCAAAAGAGTCCAATTCTACGTTTGACAATGCCTATATGTCTGCAGAAGAGACGTATAAATATTACAATGATTTTATTTGGAACAAAAGATACGCAAGCTGCATTACGGTGCAGGAAACCATGGAAAGAATGTGCCGATAAAATGCAGGCCCTGATAATGGTTAGAAATAGAAAGTGAACAGGTATATGTCAAAGAGGCATATGCCTTTTTTCTGTAAAAAAATGTGAGTAAATGCCCGTTTCCTTATAAAATCCTTAAAATTGCCTGCTATCATAACATCAGTAAAGAAAAAGGAGGCAAATTATATGAAACAGAGTATAGAAAAATCGGCGGATAAATGTCAAAGGGAGGAGCGTATGACATCCGAGTATATCATAAAAACCCAAAATGTTTCTAAAAAGTTCAAAAAGACATATGCAGTAAAAGATTTGTCACTGTCTGTGAGGAGAAATACAGTCTACGGCTTATTAGGGCCTAATGGTGCCGGCAAATCCACCCTGCTGAAGATGATCACAGGGATTATAAGACCGACTTCGGGTGAAATACAATTCTGCGGTCACCCCTGGAAACGGAAGGATTTATCGGTTATCGGTTCCCTGATCGAATCCCCTCCGCTGTATGAGAATCTAACGGCATTTGAGAATTTAAAAGTGCGGGCTGCCCTGATGGGAATCGGGAAAAACAGATGTTATGAGGTACTGCAGAAAATGGATTTGGCAGATGCTGAGAATAAGAAGACATCGGAGTTTTCACTGGGAATGAAACAGAGATTAGGGATAGCCCTGGCACTTCTGAATGATCCTCAGCTACTGATCCTGGATGAGCCAACTAACGGGCTTGATCCTTTTGGCATTGAGGAACTGAGAAAGATGATCCGGACATTCGCGGAGTCGGGGATATCTGTCATTGTATCCAGCCATATTTTAAGCGAAGTACAGCAGGTTGCTGATGACATAGGGATCATATACAATGGCTCCCTTCTGTATGAGGATAAGATTGACGCGAATGAGGATCTGGAACAGTTATTTATGGATATTATCAGAAAGGAGCGTGCGTCCTGATGTTACAAATTTATTTAAAAGCAGAAAACATGAAATATAAACGTTCCCTGTTTCAGAAACTTGCGATCGTGATTCCGGTGGTCCTGATTTTGACCTCCATGGTATTTATGTATATCGGTATGGGGTTGGGAGGTTTTTCAAGTGTCATGGTCTGCAATTGGTCCATGCCGATTGCGGCATTGTCCGTTGTGTTTATGTGCCATTTGGTAAACAATAAGGAAAAGAAGCACCAATACCGTACTTTATACAGCCTGCCCATTGACCTGAAGAAGATATTTGTGTCTAAAACAATCTTGATCGCAGGGAATCTTTTGGTCATATCATTGGTGCTGGCGATTGTCACGATTATCTGCGAATGCATTTTGTCCGGTTTTGTAAACGCGGTTCGTCTTGCAGGGTATCATATCCTGGGCTACTGCCTATTATGGGTTTCTCTCTTATGGCAGATTCCGTTCTGTTTATTTTTGGAACAAAAAACGGGATTTGTCGCTTCGATGATCATCAATCTGTTTGCCAGTGCAGCAAGCGGGCTGTTTCTCTACCTGACACCTTTGTTTTGGATTTTTCCATACAGTTGGCCGGCCAGATTTATGGTTACGGTCTTTGGCGTATTGACAAACGGATTGTTGGCTGAACCGGGATCAAGATTGATTTTAAATAGGGGAGAAAGTTTATTGCTGGTGCTGCTGAGCCTGTTTGCTGCCTTCGCTCTTACGGCTTTCTATTCCCGCTGGTATGAAAGGCAGGTGTATCGGAAATGACGGTCACAAGGGAGTTCCTTTCCAATTTTACAAAAATCAAACGGACTCCAATGCTGTTGCTGCATTTGCTGACACCCATTGCGATCACAGCCTTATTTTTGCTTTACTACGGTTCTGCCGGATACCGCATCATTCCCGATGTGCGTTCGTTCTTCCTTTTGCTGCAGATAGGGTATCCCATTTTTGCAAGCATGGCTGTGTCGATTTTCATTCATTTAGACAGGAATATAAACGGGATTCAAAATGCGCTGGGACTGGTGGAGTCCCGAAAATGTGTGTATCTGGGGAAATTGTTCTTTCTGCTGTTCCTTTCGGCTGTAAATGTGATACTATATGAGGTGTGTTTTTATATTGGAGTCAATTGGTTTTTAAATAGCAGCATAATACATTTTGATTTTTATCTTGCGGTTTTTTGTATATTTTTATTCTGCAATCTGTTTTTATACCTGCTGCACATGGCAGCTGCTTTTCGGTTTGGGTCCAGCGTTTCTGTTTTATTGGGAGTATCCGGAACCATTTTAGCAGGTATCTTTGAGAATCCCATGGGTGATAAAATCTGGACCGCTATTCCGTGGGAATGGGGAGTTCGATTTTTAAAAGAATGTATGAATGTATCAGGCATACCCGTTTTTTTCGAGGTGGTTTTGCCTATCATTATAACTTTAGCGATTCTGGTTCTAACCACCCTCTGGTTTGACAGATGGGAAGGGAAAGTGACTCAGGAGTAAAGTAATGAGGAAAAATGAATGAAACTTATTATATGAGGAGAGTAATTATGCCGAAATTGTTAGTGGTCGATGATGACCCCGATATGCTGGATCTGGTGCGTGCTGCCCTGGAAAGGGATGGACATCAGGTTGACACGGAGACAGATGCCGCTGCTGTACAGCCTGCCAGATGCCGGATGTACGACCTTTTGCTGCTCGATGTAATGATGCCCGGGGAGGATGGCTTTTCCCTTTGCAGCCGTATCCGGGCAGAGGTGGACTGCCCCATACTGTTTCTGACAGCAAGAGCCGAAGACGCTGCCCTGATACAGGGCTTTGGACTTGGCGCGGATGATTATATTAAAAAGCCTTTCCGCATAGCAGAGCTGTGTGCGCGGGTAAATGCCCATCTGAGACGGGAACTGCGCCAGCCAACCCACACCCTGAGACGAGGCGGTGTGCGTTTTGATATGCAGGCGAAAGCAGCCATGGCAGGTGAGCACGTACTGCCTTTTACCAAGAGTGAATATGCCATCTGTGAGCATCTGGCACTGCATGCCGGACAGGTATTTACCAAAGAACAATTATATGAAGCAGTTTTCGGTTTTGATGCGGAGGGGGATGCGTCGGCTGTTGCAGAGCATATCAAAAATATCCGTGCCAAGCTGAAAACGGCCGGCCTTAGTCCGATTGAAACTGTTTGGGGGGTGGGGTATAAATGGCAAAAAGACAGCGTTCTGTAAGCCTTTCCTTTGTGCTTTTACGTTTTGCCATAGTCATGCTTGGCTGCACACTGTTGTGCAGTATGATATGGTTTTCCGGTTTGTCGCGGTTTCAAAATACGGGTATTGTTTATCGGGGAATCGTTCCCAGCCAGCAGGTGGAAAAAATGCTTGCCGGTAAGCCGGAGACCTTTCATTCTCCCGGTGAAGATTTTCTGGCAGAGTACGCTTTATTTGGAAAAAACGGTGAAGTGCTGGAATGTAATGTAAAAGGAAAAAAGCTGAAAGCTTTAAAAGATCTTCTGCAGGAGGAATCTCAAGAGGCCGATACTTTGCGGTATACCTATGCGGATGGGAGTACGGTGATTTTTCACTGGTATTACAGAGCAGAGTTTGCTGACCCTGTGCTGCGTAACCGGCTGCCGCCCTTTGAATACCTGTGGATTGCTACATTTTTTGCGGCAGTGGCGTTCTGCGTACTGGGTAATACCCTGTGGCTTCGCCGGCGCCTGGCTGCCAGGTTAAAGCTGTTCAGTGAGGTGAGTGAGAAGGTAGGAGCCCAGGAACTGGATTTTGTGATTCCACATGCCGGAATCCGTGAGTATGACCAGGCGCTTGATGCTATGGAGCATATGCGGGAGGCACTGTACAGTTCCCTGTCCTCCCAGTGGGCGGCACAGCAGGAACGGGAGGCAGAGATCGCAGCGCTGGCCCATGATCTGAAAACCCCGCTCACTCTTGTGGGAGGCAATGCAGAACTTCTGCTGGAGGAAGAGCTTTCTGAGAACGGCCGCAAAATGGTGGAAAAGATCCTGTCCGGCAATGAACGGGCAAAACAGTATGTGGCCAGCCTGCTGGAAACCGCAGCCGGCACGGAAGAGACATTTGCATATACCAGCCTGCCTGCTGTGTTCGAGGAACTCTGCCGGAATACAACAGGGATTGCGGAAACAAAGGGAGTCCGCCTGCAAGCCCAAAACGGCCTGGAGGGTGGTGCGGAGATTCAGAAAGAGCATTTGCTGCGTGCCCTTGGCAATGTGGTACAAAATGCCATAGAACATACACCGGCTGGAAAGAATGTATATTTGGAAGGCAGTATGACGGACAACGGATGGCAGATTGTTGTGCGTGATGAGGGAGAGGGGTTCAGCAAGGCTGCGCTGCGTCATGCAACCGAGCGCTTATGGCGCGGAGATGCGGCACGCGGGGCGGATGGACACAATGGCCTTGGACTTTGGTTTGCGGCAGAAGTGGCAAAAACGCATGCAGCACAGTTGGAACTGCGCAACTGCAAGACAGGCGGGATGGTTATATTCAGCTTCAGATAAGCCGGCAGGAAATTATTTTAAATGCAGATCACCCCATTGTTTTATCACTTCCAGAACCGACATGAAACTTTCGCCTAAGTCCGTCAGCGTATACTCTACGTGGGGAGGAACCTCTTTAAAATCGTACCTGTTAATAAAGCCGTCAGCCTCTAATTCCCTGAGCTGTTTGGTCAGTGACGATTCTGTTATTTCACCTATATGACGACGTAACGCACCAAATCTGCGGACATTCTGCAGGCCGATATAATAAAGGATTTCGATTTTCCATTTGCCGCTCAGTATTTTTTGAACGGTTGATATGGTTAGGCATTTCTGTATGGATTGTTCTGTTTTTTTCATATTTGTTCTGCTCCTTTTCTGTATTATATAAGATGGATATGTAAAAATCAACGTACAGTATTTAGACAGGGTACTACAAAAAAGTACAGTACTTTTAATCCTCGTGTACAATGATATAATCTATGTAGAATATAGGAAAGGAGACAAGAGATGCATTATACAGGAACAGTATGGAGGCCGCCATATGAGGCATCTTCATTACTTATAGAGGTCACAGCCGGGTGTACACATCACAAATGTAAATTCTGCACGTTATATGACGATTTACCCTTCAAATTCAGAATGACGCCGCCGGAGGTTGTGGAAGCCGATCTAAAAGAAGCAAAGGAGCAATTTCGCTTATGGAATTATAATAGGGCAGCACGTGTTTTCCTTGTGGGGGCCAATCCGTTTGTCTTAAGTGCGGCCCGGTTATTGGAAACGGCGGCTCTTATCTGCAAATATTTTCCGGACAATAAAAGTATTGGCTGTTTTTCAAAAATTACGGATATTACTTTGAAAACAGACGGGGAGCTGGCGGAATTACAGAGAGCAGGTTATGATGGGCTGACCATAGGTATTGAAACAGGGGATAATGAGGCGCTGAGGTTCATGAATAAAGGTTATGAAGCGCAGGATATTCTCACACAGTGCAGGCGTTTGGATAAGGCGGGTATCAGCTACAATTTCTTTTATCTCACCGGTATTTCGGGTGCAGGAAAAGGAGAAAAAGGAGCATATGATACTGTAGCTATATGCAATCAGTTACAGCCAAAGGTCATAGGGGCGAACATGCTTACGATTTATAAAAACGCAGAGCTTTATCAGGAGATTCAAAACGGGAATTGGCAGGAAGAAACAGAAATTGAAAAATATAAGGAACTGAGAACGCTTGTGGAGCATTTAAATATTCCTGTATGGTTTGCTGCGGGCGGGGCGTCAAATGCAATCCCAATTCAGGGGTATCTGCCGCGGGACAGGAAAAGGGTATTGTCTGTTCTCGAGGAAATCATACAAAATGTGAAGGAAGAAGAATTAAGGGATTACCGAAAAAATCTCCGCCATTTATGACCGCAATAAAAGTAATCTAAGGAAGTGATTTTATGCATTTTACAGGCAGAACATGGCGGCCGCCGTATGAAGCCGATTCATTTATTATACAGGCAGCTTCCGGCTGTACATATCACAAATGCCGGTTCTGCAGTCTTTATAAAGAAGAATGTTTTCGTATGGCACCTTTGCGTGAGTGGGAGGAAGATTTAAAAGAATTGAGTTCTTATCAGCCCACTGCCAGGAGAATTTTCTGGACAGGTGCCAATCCGTTTGTTATGAGTTTTGACAATCTGAAGACAAGAGCGCTGCTGGTGCATGAGTATTTAAAAGAATGTCAGACGATGGCCATGTTTGCAAATATAAGGGACATAAAGGATAAGAAAGTGAAACAGTTAAGGGCACTGAGAAGGCTGGGAATCAATGGTCTTAGTATCGGAACAGAATCAGGTGATAATGATACACTGCGGTTAGCCAATAAGGGGTATACGGCAAAAGATATTATTGACCAGTGCCGCAAATTAGATGAAGCCGGAATAGAATACTATTTTGTTTACATGACCGGACTGGCCGGTAAAGGAAATGGCCATCGAAATGCGGTAAACAGCGCAAAAGTTTTCAGCAAGGTAAATCCCCGCTTCATTTCTGTAGATTCCCTGACGCTCTTTGAGGGAACCGAGTTATATGAAATGGCCGAGAGGGGAGAATTTGTGCCTGCCGGTGAAAAGGAACGCGTGGAAGAACTGCAGATCTTTATTCGGAATCTGCAGATCAGAGTGCATTTGTTCGCCAATAGTGTATCAAATTTTTATCCGACTGCTGCTTATCTGCCCAGGGACAGAGAACAGGTGATTGGGGAACTGCAGTATGTTCTTGATACTGTGGGGGAAGAGGAAATGCAGAGGTATAGAAAGAATTTAAAGTCATTGGGATAGGAAAGAAAGCGTATCTGTGATAAAATATGGACAGCAGATAAACGGTATTTATGCAGGAGCAGGAGAAGATATGGTAGAAAATGTTTTGCGGGAAGTTGTTTCCGAATTAAGCGGACTGCCTTTTGTGGAAGGGATTGTTTTGGGCGGTTCAAGGGCGACGGGTATGGCGACAGAAAGTTCGGATATTGATGTGGGGATATATTATGACAGTCATTTGATCGATTTTAGACAGCTCAATCTGATCGCTAAGAAGTTGGATGATGAAAGGCGGGAAAACCTTATCTGCAGCGAAGGAGAGTGGGGAAACTGGGTTAACTGCGGAGGGTGGCTGACCGTACAGGGATATGATGTGGATCTGATTCTGCGTGATATAAAACGTGTAGAGGCGTGTGTTGAACAGACAGATGCAGGGGATATATCCATGCATTATCAGACAGGACATCCGCATGCGTATTTTAATGTGATGTACCGCGGGGAACTGGCATCATCAAAGGTATTGTATGGAAATGAAAAATTAAAACGATTGAAAGAAAGAGCGGAATGTTATCCGGAAAAATTGAAGTCAGCACTCCTGTCCTTTTTTATGTTTGAAGCAAAATTCTCGTGTACACTGGCAAAGAATTATATGAATAAAGAGGATATATATTACGGGATTGGTCATATGTTTCGTTCCGTTTCTGCTCTGAATCAGGTGATCTTCGCGTTGAATGAGATTTATTGTTTGAATGAAAAGAAAGCTCTGAAGCGTATCAAAAATTTTCCGGTTTCTCCATATAATTACAGTGAGCGAGCAAATCAGGCTCTGATGCTGAATGAAGAAAATATGATGGAACATATTGAGATGATAGAGCAATTGTGCTGTGAGGCGGAAGATTTGCTTAATCAGCAGATTCGGGCTTATTGATAAATGAAAAAAGGTATTGCAAAAGTAATCTGATTAAAATTTTTTGGAGAAATGACATGGGATATCAAACGTTCCATGTCATTTCTGCGTTTATGACGGGGATATGTGAAAATGGCATGTGCCTGAGTCGGACAGTTCCTTTTGGCCCTTTCTTATATCGCGTTTTATGATTTGCATAGAGCGCACAGGTTCCTCCCACAGAGGACTGTGGGCAGAGTTCTTAAATGTATAAAAAGCCTTTAGCGGGGCTTTCATTGTTTCGTAATAGTTTTTCTGTAAAGAGTAACAACAGGTATAATCGTATATGCCGCCAAAGAAATAAATGGGAATTTCAAGATAGGGAACTTCAGCATAGGCATTAAACTCCATACGGTCAGATCCAACCGGAGAAGCTGCTGTAAACTTCTTTCCGCGCCAGATATTGAGTCTTTCAAGAGGCGTATAAACTTTGCACCGAAGGCTGGGTAAGAAAATGCCTGTGATAACAGATTTCATAGTGTGCATGGTCCCCACACCAAGATTGTGCATGGCATGATCTCGCAGTGGTGACAGGCAATACTCTTTATATGCCATTTCAGAGAATGCGATTTGATATTTTTCAAAGGCTTTTACCATTCTGCCATGGTTCATCTGACGGTATTGTTCAAGCATAAATTGATATGCAGTAATCTCAGATTCCGATTGATTAACTATTTGGGACATGGCAATATAAGCATGATAAAATTCAGGATGTCTAAATGCTGCCTGAATCCCGATGCAGGTGCCAAAGGAGTGGCCCATGAGATAGATCTTCTCTTGAGAAAACCTGTTTCTTAGATATTTGGTTACAGCGGCAGCGTCAGACAGATAGCATTCGGTTGTCAGGGAATCAACATTGATATGAGAATTATAAGAAATGGATGTACCACGATATTCCAGGTAACACACAGTAAATATATCAGCTAGTTTTGAGGGATTTTGGTATTCCAGAAGATATTCCGGTATACCGGGGCCACCTCCGAGAAAGAGTAAAACGGGATTTGACCTGCTTTTTCCGGTTATGAGCAGTCCGATTTTTGCTCCGTCTACATCAATATAAGTTTTTTCTGATATGCTGTCAGGGAGAATCTTACCGTTATTATCATAGAATAACGGCATTTTTCCCAGACCGGGCGGAAATATAGCCCAGACTGCTATGACAATGCATATGATCATAATCCATATTCCCATTTTTCGCCCTCCTATTTGCTGTTTTTTATGAAATAAATATTGTTTATTCTAAAATACTGAACTATAGTTCAGTTTAATTATATCTTGTTTGTAAGCAGATGTCAATATATTCTGAATTTTGGTTCACTTTTTTCTTTCTTACTGGTATACTAATGATATTCTATATTTTCGACGGGAGGGAAGAAAATGGGCACAGAGCGTAAGAAACAGCAGCGGGCTATTGAGAGCAGGAAAAAACTTTTGGATTCTGCTTATGCGCTTTTTGCGGAAAAGGGGTATTACAATACCAATACGAAAGAAATTGTCCGTTTTGCCGGTATTTCTATTGGTAATTTCTATAATTATTATCGGGATAAAGGTGATATTTACTGCGCTTTATTAGAGGATTACTGCAGCAACTCATGTAAGGCGATGAAGGAATTGCTGGACCAACTGGCAACATTTGAAGACAGAGCTGCTTGTAAGGAATTTCTGCTGAAGGATTTAAATTCGTTGCTGGAACGTTTTGATGGTACCAATAGGTTTTTTGAAGATTCTGTTATTATCGCGAAAGAGAACACAAGGGTACAGGAGATTATATCCAGGGCAGAGGAAGATTTCATTGCCATGGTGGAAATGTTTTTGAAGAGGCGTTATCCGGAAGTGCGGGAAGATTTCTATATCAGAGCCAGGATGATATATATCATTACAGACAGAATAGCGAATGATATTTCATGTATCGGAAATGTACAGCAAAAGAGAAAATATATGGATTTGTTTGCAGAGGAAATTCTTCGTTATACTTTTGATCTGCAGGTGTCAAACCAGGATTTTCAGGAGCAGACGGATATAGGAAAAGCATGATAATTGAAAATTGCAATTTACAATTCTTTGATTGTGTTTATCTGTGCAAGATGTTAAAATACGAATAATGACTTATGGATTATACAAAAATGGGGGTAGATCAATGCCTGTAAGTTACAATAAATTATGGAAAATCCTTGAAGAACGTAAAATGCTGAAAACAGATTTGATCAAAGCTGCAGGAATCAGTACCAATGCAATGGCGAAACTTGGGAAAGATGAAGATGTTCGTGTGGGCGTATTGATCAAGATATGCAAGACCCTGGATTGTAAATTAGATGATATTATGGACATTATTTGAAGGAAGATGAGTATGTTTAAAATTACGGAAGGCGACTTTAAAAACCAGATATACGGAGAGGAAAGTTATCTGTCAAATTGGCCGATGCTCTATATACTGGATAATGGAAAGCAAGCTTATATTGGAGAATCTAATCATGTAAAAAACCGTATGTCTCAGCATCATAATTCTTTAGATAAGAAGATTTTTGATAAGGTGCATTTTATTTATTCTTCAAAATTTAATCAGTCGGTTACATTAGATTATGAGTCAAAACTCATTCAGTATATTGCGGCAGATGAGCTTTACGAGGTTCGCAACAAAAATGCCGGAATGGCTGAAAAAGAATATTATAGCAAAAAAGAGTATGATGAAAAGTTTCAGGTCCTTTGGAGAAGATTACAGCGTGAAAAAATAGTAAAGCATTCTCTGGAAGAACTGGAGAATTCTGATTTATTTAAATATTCACCATATAAGGAACTGAACGATGATCAAAGAACCGCTGTAGAAGAGATAATCGGTTCCTTAAAGCAAGATGGGAAGCAGACAATTGTAGTAAACGGCTGGCCGGGAAGCGGAAAGACGATCGTTGCTATCTTTTTACTCAAGTATTTACGGGACAGTGAAGAGTTTAAGGATAAAAAGATTGGCTTTGTTGTTCCGCAGACATCTCTCAGAAAGACACTGAAAGGTATTTTCAAGAGCATTTACGGTCTTAGATCATCAGATGTATTATCGCCATCAGATGTGACTAAACAGTTTTATGATATTTTGCTTGTAGATGAAGCGCACCGACTGCATCAGTATAAAAATATTTCATATATGGGCGCTTTTAAGAAAAACTGTGAAAAAATCGGATTGACAATTGAAAGTGATGAATTAGATTGGATCTTACATCAATGTAAATGCCCGGTACTTTTTTATGATGAAATGCAGGTAGTCGGCCCATCCGGAATCGATGTGAGAAGATTTCATAAGAAGATGGAAATCGAACAGACGAAGCGTATGATATCCTACTATAATTTGTTGACACAGATGCGGGTAAATGGCGGCAATGATTATATTGCATATGTAAAAAATATTTTATCAGGCAATGTCAGAGAAAAGAAAACATTTGATAAGTATGAATTTAAACTGATGACGGATTTTAAGGCATTTAATCAACTGATGTACCAAAAGGAAGAAGAAGTACAGCTTGTAAGAATGGCAGCCGGATATGCCTGGGAATGGATCAGCAAGAATGACAAAACAGTTTATGATATTGAAATTCAGGGTATAAAGAAACAATGGAATCATTGTACAGAGGGATGGGTTCATTCAAGCGAAGCGATTAACGAGGTGGGATGTATTCACTCAACACAAGGTTATGATCTGAATTATGCCTTTATCATTCTTGGCGAAGAGATCGGCTATGATCCGGTTAGCAAAAGTATTATAATCCGGCCACAAAACTATTATGATCAAAATGGTAAAAAGACTGTAGAATATGAGGAGCTTAAGGAATACATACAGCACATATATTATGTCCTTATGACCAGAGGAATCCGAGGCTCTTATTTATATGTATGTGATCAGGAATTACGAAAATATATTTCACAATATGTTGATACAGTATAATTTGAAAAGAGGTATGGCAAAATGACTCAGGATACGATAAACGAAGTGTTAAAATTCCGAGATGACAGAGATTGGAAACAATTCCATAACCCTAAGGATCTGGCAATTTCAATCAGTCTGGAAGCTGCTGAACTATTGGAGGTGTTCCAGTGGAGTGCCGAAGATGTGGTGTGCACAGATAGGATTGATAAGATCAGAGAAGAACTTGCTGATGTAGTGAATTACTGCATCCTCATGGCAGATGCCTGCGGATTGGATTTGGATGAGATTGTTCGTGAAAAAGTGAAATTGAATAATGAGAAATATCCGGTGGAAAAGGCGTTTGGAAGTAAGGAAAAGTATACGGAATTAAAAGATAAATGATATTGTACTTTATAATAGGAGTTGATTTTTAGTGGGAACCAAAAAACCTACTGAACCTAGATTTTATGGAGAAGTGACAGAAAAAAGTCATAAAACCATGAGCCATATTCGTGGCAAGGATACAGCGATTGAAACAAAATTAAGAAAGGCATTGTGGAAAAAGGGATACCGATATAGAAAGAACTATAAAAATTTACCGGGAAGACCAGATATAGTTTTAACTAAGTATCGTATTGCAATTTTTTGTGACAGTGAGTTTTTCCACGGGAAAGATTGGGAAGTTCTACGGCCCCGCTTGGAAAAAGGAAGAAATCCGGATTACTGGGTGAAAAAAATCCAGCGTAATATGGAAAGGGATATTGAAAAAGATCAAGCATTACTGTATCTGGGATGGTCGGTTATTCATTTTTGGGGGAAAGATATACTAGAAAAACCAGAGGAATGTGTTCAAGTGATAGAGGAAGTGATCTTTGATCAACAAATGGAGAAGATAGATTTCGATGAGGAGATTTAAAATGGATTTTATATTAGAGTATGATGAGACGGATCCCATATCAATTGAAGAATATGGAAAAAAATTGGTTGGAAAAACATTTGCAGAGGTATGTGAAGACGATGATATCACAAAAGCCATGGTGGTTCGAGAAATTAATAACTACGAAGCAAAACATGAAAATAAAAAGAGAAAAGGTGGACTTGGTGAATTAATAGAAGAAAGATATTTTCACTATCAGGCAAATAATGATGCTAAACCAGATTTTGACAAAGCAGGGGTAGAATTAAAAGTAACACCATATAAGGTGAATAAAAATGGAACTATATCTGCAAAGGAGAGGCTTATTCTTACTATGATTGATTACTATTCAGTTGTTAACGAGACCTTTGTAGAAAGCCATATGTGGCAAAAGGCAAGATTGATTTTATTGATTTATTATTTGTATCGAAAAGAGATTGAAAATAGATTGGATTATAAAATTGGTTATGTGAAATTGTTTTCACCGGCAGAACAGGATATCAAGATAATTGAGCATGATTTTTATGTCATAAAAGAAAAGATAAAGGCTGGAAAGGCACATGAATTGTCTGAGAGTGATACGCTTTATTTAGGTGCAGCTCCAAAGGCGTCTAGCTCAAGAGATAGACGAAAACAACCTTTTAGTAGCGAGTTAGCAAAACCTAGGGCATTTGCATTTAAGAATTCTTATATGACCTATGTATTGAATAATTACGTCATTCCAGGCAAGATTACTTATGAACCAATTATCAAAGGAATGGCGGAAGCCTCTTTTGAGGATTATGTCGTAGAGAAGATAAATAAATATTGTGGGTATACCGTCAGAGACTTATGTGAGGAATTTCAGGTTGATTTCCAGAAAAAAACAAAAAATTTGGAAGCAATGCTAGCGTATAGAATCCTGGGAATTAAAGGAAATCATGCAGAAGAATTTGAAAAAGCTAATATTGTTGTAAAGACGATTAGGATAGAAAAGAATAATAAAATCAGAGAAAATATGTCATTTCCTACGTTTAAATTTAAAGAATTAGTAGAAGAGGAATGGGATGAATCTACTTTTGGAAACTATCTTCGCGAGACTCGTTTTTTGTTCGTTGTCTATAAATATAATGGAGAAAATGAATTAAGGTTGAAGGGATGTCAATTTTGGAATATTCCATACAAGGATTTGGAAGGTGATGTCAAATCAGTATGGGAAGCTACAAAGCAAGTAGTGCTGGACGGATTGGAGATAAAAGTCAGAAATGGGAAACATTATAATAATTTTCCTAAAGCATCTGATAATCCAGTATGTCATGTCAGACCACACGCAAGAAATGCTAAAGATACCTATGAATTACCAGACGGTAGAGAGTTTCCAAAACAATGCTTTTGGCTAAATAATTCGTACATATTGAGTCAATTAGAAAAAAGATTTTTGGAAAAATAGAAAAAGATCTTTACAAAGTCCCATATTTATCATACAATTAATCGGAATAGTTACATGTAAAATAATAGATTGAGGTGTTTTGAATGAAAAAAACTGTTTGTGAATTATTTGCAGGGGTAGGTGGATTCCGTTGTGGGTTAAACCATATAAAAACATTGGAGGATGTAAATAAAAAAGAAAAATGGGATACTGTCTGGTTTAATCAGTGGGAGCCAGCAGAGAAGAAGACACAGTATGCACATGATTGTTATGTATATCGATTTGGCAATAGATACGATATTAATGGAAATGATACTACAAATGTCGATATAGAAGAGGTTGATAAGTCTTCTATTCCTGATTTTAATCTTCTGGTTGGTGGATTTCCTTGCCAAGATTATTCGGTGGCTTCATCATTGGCTACATCAAAGGGTCTAGAAGGAAAAAAAGGTATCTTATGGTGGTCCATACGAGACACTATAGAAGCAAAGCAGCCGCCATTTATATTACTTGAAAATGTTGATAGATTATTAAAATCCCCAGCGAAACAGAGGGGAAGAGACTTTGGGATTATTTTGGCTTGCCTTAGAGATCAGGGATATACGGTCGAATGGCGTGTGATCAATGCGGCAGATTATGGATATCAACAGCGTAGAAGACGTACCTTTATTTTTGCCTATAGGGATGATATGAAATACTGTACTACCATTCAAGAAAAAGTTGGATATAAGTATAGTGATAGTTTAGAAGCACAGAGAATAAGCATGGGTAAACTTTTGCTGAAGGATGGATTCTTTGCTGAAACATTTCCTGTCAACGATGTCGATAATAAAAAAATTTTGATAACGAAACTCCCGGATGGGATAGGAGAGTTATCTGAGCATTTTAGTTTTGGATTTGAAAATACAGGGATTATGAAAGATGGAGTTGTATATAGTGTTAAGACAACTCCAAAATTTGATGGTACACAGATAACGTTAGGAGATATTATGGAAACAGGAGATGTAGATGAATCCTATTTTATCTCAGAAGAAAAGCTTTATTATACGGATCCATTGGTTACGAGAAGTGACGAAACAAAGGGAAAGCTACCTAAAGAAGACCGTCAAACATGGCAGTATTTGAAAGGGGGGAAAAAACTATCTAGAAAATCATCGAATGGTCATGAGTATATTTTTTCTGAGGGAGCCATTGCGATGTTGGATAGTTATGATAAACCTGCCCGTACCATGCTGACATCAGAAGGGAGTTTTAGTAGGACAACGCATATTGTAAAAGATAAACAGACAGGAAGAATCCGATTGTTAACAGCTACGGAGACAGAACGTATACAAGGATTTCCAACAGATCATACAAAATTTTGTTTGGTCAATGAAGAAGTTGTAGAAATGCCAGTTAAGAAAAGACGTTTTATGATGGGGAATGCATTGGTAGTAAATTTGATTGAGGATATGGAAAGAACCCTTGATGCTATTTTCGACCAGGAGTAACAACTTAAGCAGAGGATTTTTATGGGTTGAAAACTAAGTAATATGAGAAAGTGAATAGAATATGGGTATTCGTGAAATAAATCTGCAGGAAGAGATTCCACATTATACTAAAGAACAGGTATATGGAATCCTAATTCCTACCATAGGTAAAACACTTGAAGAGCTGGATATCAATCGAGTTTTTGATAAGACAGTTATGAATCCAAAGGTGACAGGTATTGCCGGA
The DNA here is from genome assembly GCF_037000545.1 of Blautia sp. JLR.GB0024. Lineage (NCBI taxonomy): Bacteria > Bacillati > Bacillota > Clostridia > Lachnospirales > Lachnospiraceae > Blautia > Blautia sp. JLR.GB0024. The sequence goes on from NZ_JBANBF010000001.1 coordinate 364,076, forward strand.
GATGTAATTGAACAGTCTGTGTTTGGATATAAGGCAAATAATAAACAGATACCGGATTTGAATGTGGACAATGAAGATGTAGAGTTAAAGACTATCGGTATTCAGGAAAAATCGCGCGGTTTATGGTATGCGAAAGAGCCTTGCAGTATTACCGCCGTATCTATACCTACGATAGAACAAGAGACTTTTGAAACATCTAAATTTTGGCATAAATCACAGAGGATTTTATTTGTTTATTATCATTATCTATCGAAGATGACGGTAAAAGCAGCAGGGTATAAGGATTTTCAAGTAAAGAATTTCTATTTCTATAATTGTACTGATGATGATAAAGTGATTATAGCAAGTGATTGGCAAAAAGTACATGATTTTATTGCTGATATTCATAAAAGATATCCAGATAAAGAAAGCAGAAAAAAAGAATATCCTAATCTTTCTACAGTTGTGAATAAGAATTTGGAGTATTTGGATACATCTCCGAAATATCCTAATGCACCTAGGTTTCGTTTTAGAGCAAGGTTTGTTACGGTTATCGTACAGAGTTCAATCAATAATACATATGAAAGATCTGACCGTCATTATTTTGGTATAAATGATGTCGAAAAGGAGTGTATAGAATATACAAGACGATATAAAGGTATGACATTAAATGAGTTATGTCGTGAGTTTGGTGTGGATAATAACATTAGTTGTAAACAAGCCGGTGAGAAAATTATTGCAAAAATGTTTGGAGGAACTAAAAAGATTTCTCAGATTGAGCAGCTTGCGAAGTTTGGATTAAATGGGCAGATCGTTGTTTTAAATAAAAATGGAGGAAGGACAGAAGACTTGAAATTGTCTGCATGTCCTTTGGATTTTTCTGATTTTCAAATTATAGATGGAGAACAAAAAAAATTTGAAGATACAGATGTTTATAGCTTTTTTAATGATTACAGATTGTTGTGTCCAGTATTCCAAGAACATCCGAGAATGATAGTAGGCCCCGATGGAAAGAAAATGATCACTCAGGTTATTTATGGTGAGAATACCTTTGAGGGGTTCAAAATCTTGGAATTGGGGACAGATGAAATTATGTCATCGGTAAGAGCATCCTGGGAAGAAGCAAAACGTTTAGTACAAACGGGTGAATTAACAGTAACAGTTATGAGGAGAAAAGATGGATCTGTTCGTTATACAGCTAAAACAGGAATTGAGATGTTACAAACAAATCTTCCAAAAGCATTGGATAATGTGATTTTTTTTCGTGGAACAGGAAAAGATGCGACTGATAAAGTGATCGTTAATGGCTTAAAAATGCTCCGACAAAATTATTGGGTTAAAGGAACTTATGTTGTAGAACTACTGAATAAGATGAAATATTTAGGAGAACACCAAAAAGGCTAAATAAGCTATGAAGCATCCAAATTATAATGACACGGATGAGGCATCTTCTTGCAAAGAAATTATGGCAAGCTGTGCAGACTATTGAAGATTTAAACTGGCGTGTATCTTGGATGTTCATCAGGATGATATCGTATCAATAGAAACAGAAGATTATTTAAATGAGGTGTGATAAATGGGCAAGCGTATTGTGAAAAATTATCCTTCTCCACGTTTGATGGAAACAATTGGTGCAACAAATCAAACGACTCCTGAGGCCATTGGAGAATTGGTTGCAAATTGCTTTGACGCCCGTTATCAGGATGAAAAACTTGCAATAACCATCGACGTGCGAAATGGAAGCATCACTGTCATTGATAACGGAAAAGGTATGGAATTTTCCATTCTGGAAAAAGCGGTATGTATTGCCGAAGATATGTCTAGATATATTGAAAGAGGAGAAGGTGCAAAAGGCCATTTCGGAATGGGTTTTAAGACATCCTGTTCAACCCTTGGTAATTATTATGAAATCTATACCAGACCAGTAGATGGGAATGTCGAATATTATACGTCGTTTGATATTAATGATTACGGAACACGACCAGCCGGGTCAGATGCATGGGACGTGGAAATTGAAGATTTCCTGCCTTCTGAAAATTCCCCTTTAGGCGCAGCTGGACATGGAACTGCTTTTGTTATAAGCAGATTAAAAAATAAAAACCCTATGGTAAGTGCAATACTAGCTTACATGGGAGAAGCTTTTAAGGCTCATCTAGATCATGGCGATAGAATCACCATTATTGATGAATCTGGTACTAATGATGCGGAGCCAATCAAATATAATTTCATTAAAGGAACAAAAGTCGAAATTGATGAGATTTTTGGGCCGGAAGACAAATATCATATTACTGGCTGGATGGCATTGGATTCTCAGACTCATAACAACGGTTTTTATGGATTTAATATTTATAGACATAATCAGCTAGTAGAAAAATACGACAAGACTTGGTTTAGAGCACATCTGATGACAAGCCGAATTATTGGTGAAGTTAATATGGACTTTTTGGATGCAACTTTCTATAAGCAGGGTATTCAGCAATCAGAAGACTGGATGTTCGTTGCCGCTCATATGAAAGAATACTTGAAAGGTATTGTTACGGCATCAAATAATGTGAGCAAAAAAGGAAATATTAATAATCCGAGCGAGCTTAAGAAAATAGTTAATACGCTGCGTGACGATTATGAGGTTGATGGTGAAGTGAGTGAGGAGGATTTTGGTGAAAAAAAACCTTCTACAAAGAAAGGTGAAAGAGACGAGAAGCCAAGTATCAATGATACCATCAAGAATATCGTTACTGAAGAGGCTCTGACTTTGGAAGATGAAGGAGAAATTATCATTACTTATCTTGAAAAAGAGAGTGGAAGCAGTATACATGCACCATTTGACTATATTTTTGCTGAAAGTGATGATGACGATACTGCAGAATTGCAGGTGCTACTGTTTAAGAATCACCCTTTATGGAAGAAGAAGGTTGATGACGATGTAAAGAAAGTACTTGCAACATCTGATGCTATTTATAGATTACTTGTGGAAAAACTTAGTTATGATGCGTCCAAGGCCCTGAAAATTCGAAATGAATGGGTAGTTAAACGCACGGAAGGGATGAAATAAGCTGTGGATAAATATCAAGCTCTTGAGAAAATCAAAGACCTTTGGAATTCCGTAGATGTAGATTTAGGACAGAAAATCATCGAAATCTCAGAAGCGTTTTATGCTGTGGGTTTGGATCTTTCTACTGCAGCTGCGTTTGTTAAAGCAACACCTTCTGAATTGGACGCGCTATTATCTTTGGGTGCTTTAGATGAAGAACTTATTGAATTGATTTCTAAGGCTGAGCCGCCAAAAACTACATGGGCACTGATAGCGAACGCTAGTTATGAAGAGGCGAGACAGGCATTAAATGCATTATTGAATAGTAAGGATTCACATTCAAATAATGGTACATCGCATAGTGAGTTTGTTTATCAGCAAATGATGGAAATTGCAGGACTTACTAAAGAACAAATGGTGGGAATGTTGACTGGAGCTGATTTGGCACATGCACTTAAAAAGGGACAGGATTTCAATGCACTTTCTGAGTGGGAGAATAAATTTTTTAAAAGTGTTGTGACTCAGAAAAAACGCGGAAAAACTCTTTCTGGAAAGCAGATAGATATCGTATTAAAAATTTTGGAGAACCTGTCTTCAAAGGGTGCTATTAAGCGCAACAGTATAGACGGTGATGAAGAGATATGCGACAGAATCTTGGACGCAATTGGGAAATAAGTTATGGGATTAAAAGAAATCAATATCCAACTGAGCTATGCCGGTAGAGGTGAACTGATTTTAAAAGATTTTTTATTACCTGCCATTGGCGAATCAGTACATTATGACAGGGTAACAAGTTTTTATACAGTTGAGTCTCTGCTGGCAATTTCTCAGGGAATCGAAGCGTTATATCAGAAACAAGGAAGAATGCGTCTCATTATAGGGATTCATAGCGTACCTGCAGAATTTGTTGAAGCATCCTTGCGACGAGAATATTTGACAAAGCAGATTGCTTCAGTACGTGAAGAAGTTAAAAAAGGAATAAATTCCATTTCGGATTCTTTGAAGAAAAAGCGATTAGCTACTATCGCTTGGATGGTTGAAGATCAGTTGCTCGAAATTAAGGCTGCTGCTGTTAATGGTGATGGTATTTTTCACCCGAAAACGCTAATTCTTTCAGATGATAAAGATACACTGGTCGCTGTTGGAAGTCCGAATGAGACCGGTAGTGGGCTTGGGGGAAATTTTGAGCAGCTAATGGTCGCTACTTCTTGGCTAGCACGGGATGCAGTGAAAACGCAGCAGGATTTTTTTGAAACGCTTTGGAACAATAAACATGAAGAAGCGGACGTATTAGATATTACAGAAGATACTGCAGAAATGATTAAAGAGGCGTTGGGTAAGGACTATGTTTCACTTAAGTCTGGTGTTGAAGTTTGCCATGGTTCTGCTGAAATTCTTTCTGCGGCTTCTAAAATGCTCGCTAATTACTTTGTTTCAGGAGATATTCCAGCACTATATATGCATCAGGAAAGAGCTGTGATTGACGCTCTTTCAAGGTGGCCTGTGCGTGTATTATTTTCTGATGAAGTGGGACTCGGCAAAACGTTTGAAGTCGCTGCAACGATGAACTTTCTTGTAAAATATTGCGGCATCAAGAGAGTAGTCATTTTAACGCCTAAATCAGTTTTGAAACAGTGGCAAGACGAACTCTTTGAACACTTTCACATAAATGCATATTTGTATAATTCTAGCTCTAAGGCATACTATGACTGCTTTGGTAAGAGCATCGGTATTGGTACTGACAATCCATTAGGGAAGAGGGCTCCAGGTATTGTACTTATGTCAGCACAGTTTGCTCGCGGTAGTGGAAAAAATAAGGACCTATTTTCACAACCTGGATGCGTTTTGCCTGATTTATTGATTCTTGATGAAGCTCATTCTGCGCGTATAAGCAAATCTATTGCAGGAACTTCACAGAAGACTCGCATGTATTCTATGTTAGAAAGCGTGGTTCGAAAGATTCCACATCTTATACTTGCCACAGCTACACCTATGCAAAAAGAAGCAAGTGAATATCATGCCATATTAAAATTACTGGGGTTGCCTAAAATTTGGCAAAAACCACGTAATTATACAACTTCATTAAAAGTTATCGCGATTGCTGAGACACCAGATATTTCAGATGCGGCCAGTGTTGCAAAGCTACTTCTCAGTACAATTTCGTCGATGAAACCAGATATGAGCCGTCTTACAAAAGAAGAAACGATTGCAGTTGAGAAGATAGTTGATATCAAGGATACTGCGGATCAATACGAACTGGGTAAAATGGTGCAAAACAACTGGAATATACTCAGGCCTGCATTCATCAAACTTCATCCGGCTCATTTGCTGACAGTCAGAAATACTCGTAGAGCATTATCAAATGTTGGATACAAGTTTCCAACCAGAAATCTTATTGAAGAATCTGTTACTGATTCCGAGCGAGTTCAGTTGTTTTACATAAAACTAGATCAGTATTTAACGAATGATTGTTTTCAGGTTGAGCAAGTCTTATACCCGGACCAATTTAGGTCAATAGGATTTGTACGAGTTAGTTATCAACAGAGAATGGCTTCTTCTCTCTTATCCTGTAAAAAGAGTTTAGAACGTAGATACGAAAAAATCACCAAGCTAAAGGACAAATTAGATGAGCATCTGAAAAAGTTCTCTACACTTGGCCAGTCATTCGGTATCCTTTCAAGTTCAGACGATATTGAATTGGATGATTTGCTGAATATTGATTTTGAAGGTACAGATGAAATTGATTGTGGAGATTTAGATGTGGTGGCTCTACGTAGGAGTGTTGGCATCGAAACAACAGCGCTATCATCGTTGCTAAAAGAAGTGGATACCCTTTTGAAGGCTTCTGGCGATTTGAAGATCGTGCGTTCAATTCAAATCGCGCTCAGGTGTTTGGAGAAGGATGATAAAGTTCTTTTATTTTCAAGATATACAGACACTGTCGATGCGTTATTACACGAATTTGCTCGTATTGGAGCTAACAGCAAGTATGCTTACGGCATCTATACCGGTGACAAATCTATAATTGTTGAAAACGGTACAGAAACACTATGCAGTAAAACTGAAATAAAAAAATTTTTGTTCTCCGGACGAATGAAGGTCGTATTTTGCTCGGATGCAGCATCTGAAGGCTTAAATCTGCAAGCAGCTCGTGTGTTGATCAATGTCGATGTGCCTTGGACTCCGGCTAGATTAGAGCAGAGAATTGGTCGTATTGCAAGACTTGGTCAAGTGTCTGAGAAAGTTGATGTTTATAATGTTTGGTATCCTAATAGTATAGAGGCACGGATGTACCATCGAATACAGCGACGTCTCGAAGAGACAAATTTGGCTATAGGAGAATTTCCAGAAATCGTTGCAACTGAGATTCGCGATGCCGTTATAGAAGATAAGGATGAGGATGCTACGGGAATAGCAGAGTTAAAAGAGATTCGTAACTCTGTTCAAAGACGTGCGCTGGAAGAATTATGGTCACAAACATCGGCTGTAACTGTGACAAGCAGAATGCGAGAAAATCTGATTTCACTGTGCAATAACATATTTCCTGTTCGCGGAAAATTACTAGATGGAATTATTGTTCAATATGAGATGCCAGATGGTACGATAGTTGACCTGACGGCTAAAGACGGTATGCAAGAGAGTATTTCTCTCACATCAATACCATGGAAATTCATAGATTTTACTGATTCTAGAATAGAAATCCTTCAGGATGAGCATGGAAAAGATATCGCTTTTGCGATTAAAGATGGCGGAAATCAGATTCTGATCAAGCATGAATCAATAACAGAGTTTCTTTTGGATAAAGAGCTTAGTACAAGTGATGAACTTCAGGGGAGGCCTATTATGTTGCCTAATAGTAAAAACTTGGATTTAAGCTATAGCGTGGATACTGAACTAGAAAAATGCCCGGAATTTTGGGCTTTGAGAAGGATGTGATTTTATGAAAACTCGATTACTTGCTCCTCCATGGACAAAACCAACACTAACAGATGAAACATCTGAAGCATTAGAAATAATCAGTAGCAATGTATGGAAAGATGCTTCTGTTCGTTTTTCAGCTGAGCGAGATGCAAAAATCAAAGCTGGAAAGAGTGCTCCTAAAGGAATGCAGCGTTATTTGAATGAGATTTTGGTTGAACGTTTTAACTATCATGGATGGGATGGCGATTCGGGTTATTTCATAAAAGAAAAAACATGGATTAGGGTTACTTTCAGACATCAGATGAGTCTAGGGTCTGATATTTTGGACGCTTTGAAAGTTTGTAAGAAGGAAGGCATTGAACAAGCTGTGATTCTTGCCGCTAATAGAAAGACACTGAATATTATCTCACCTAATGATGCAGCAGCAATCGTTTCGTTTGAAAAATTGGAGAAGGAGATTCTGTCTCTTTATGGGGCATTGGATATTCCTTTGTTGATTGGAGAGCTTACACCGCTTACTAGTGCGTCGAAAGATGTTGAGGCTGAATTGAAAAAAGAACGGTATCGAGATTTGACCATACCAACTAGACAATGATTGACTATATAATTTAAAATTAGAACTTGAGGTACCGCAAAATGGTTGATAACTATCTGAAAATCTTGTCATTTTTAAAAAAATATGGAGGAAATCAATATAAGAAGCTTGATAAATGCTCTTCAAATGAAGAGCGGGACTATATGGTTTCTGGAAGTGAGGCTGGAAAATTTGCAAGAGCGCAATTTACAGAGCTAGTGGAAATCATTGAGAAATCATGTTCGTTTGAACATGACAAGGTTACGCAATGGCAAAATAGCGGCACTTATGTAAGCTATTTATGGTGTCAAATGAAGCGCAAAGAGCATAAAGATAGCCAAATCAGCATGTCGTTATTTGCTGAAAAAGGAAACGATTTTCTCCGGTTTCGTCTGAGCATTGAATTAGCAATGGCAGCTGCTTCTACAAGCGATATTACAACTTATGCAGGCTTACTTAATGTCCCGCTTGATCCAATGCTCGTATATGTGTCTGGAGGCAATAACGAATCTGAATTTCGTATATTGGATGAACGCGATAACACTGTAGTAAAGGCTATGAAGCTAAAAAAGGTTCAGATTTCCTACATTATTACTGAAGATGATTACACTAACGATGCCGCTCTGTGTAAGTCTCTGCTAGGTGCAGCAGAAAAGTTGGTTAGTTATTATGATGAACTTTTCGAGTTACATCAACCTTCAAAACCAAAGTCAAAGGAAGGAGAGAAGCCTATGCCTGGTCTGAAGTCTATTGTTAGCTCGAAGGAGGCAGTTACTGAAATTAAAAATTATATTTTTAATCGAGGATTCGATTACCCTGATGGCATGGTTGAAAACTTCTACCTCAGTTTGAAGAGCAAGCCTTTTGTTATTCTTGCCGGTACTTCCGGTACTGGAAAGACTCGTTTGGTAAAACTCTTTGCGGAAGCCATCGGAGCTGACTATAGGCTTGTATCTGTGCGGCCGGACTGGAGCGATGGCAGTGACCTTTTCGGACATACAGACCTTAACGGTCACTTTATTCAGGGTCCTGTCTGCAGTGCTTTTGATGCAGCTGTTGAAAATCCAGACAAGCCCGTATTTCTTTGTTTCGATGAGATGAACTTGGCACGTGTGGAGTATTATCTGAGTGATTTTTTGTCAGTTATCGAGTCTCGTTATAAGAGTGAGGGTAGAATCAAAACAGAAGGCATAGCACAGTATGAAGGTGGAATTCCGGATAACCTTTATGTTGTCGGTACCGTCAATATGGATGAAACGACCTTCCCATTCAGCAAGAAAGTCCTGGATCGTGCCAATACCATAGAATTCAACTATGTGGATCTGATTCCACAAAAACGTACAGTTGGTACAGTTGAACCACAGGCATTATCTAACAGCTTCCTGTGCACAGAGTATCTGATTCTGGCTATTGATTGTGCAGAGGAAGAAGATTTTGTACAGAAGGTTTGCGTGGAACTTCAGGAAATGAACAAGTTTCTTGCCAAGGCAAATGCTAATGTAGGCTTCCGTGTACGTGATGAGATTGTTTTCTATATGCTGAATAATAAGAAGGCAGGAGAACTGCTTACATATAATCAGGCAATGGATAACCAGATCATGCAGAAAATCCTGCCGAGGATTCAGGGCAGTTCTTTTACAGTTAAAACTTTATTGATCGATCTCTTTAAGTTCTGTAGTGGTTCTGCTTCCGGAATTGATGCAGATACAGGTAATGTTGGCGAGCAGATGCGAGTTATGGCATATACTGCAAAATATCCGGAAAGCGCAAAGAAGATTGGATATATGATGACGAGGTTTGAAGACGATGGTTTCACTTCCTACTGGCTCTGATAAGTTATTAGAGGTCCGAACAGCGTATGTTGATATAGTAATAAAAACGAAAGGGAAGCAGAATGCAGGTGCTGTGGTAAACGGTGATGCGTCTTCTTCCCTGAAAGTCGTTGCTTCAGATATAAAACGAATCAGTGTTCCTGTACAGGAAATGTCAGAGGAATATTTTGACCATGAAGGAATGGCGGTGCATGAATTCAAAGTAAAACCGTTATTCTTTGAGCAGACCGATTATGTTGTCACCATAAAAGCTCGAAATGGAGAAGCGCTTGAATTCTTTAGTAACAGCAATCTAATTGAAGAACGAATTTGCCGGGTGCTTGACGATGATGCATCATTATTGTCCGGAGTTATTAATTTCGGAAACAATGTCGGTTTTTGCGATTTCAATGTAGCTGCAAATAATAAGACAGTAATTTCCATTCGGATAGAAGTCTATCCCACTAAGGTCAATTATAAAGAGGATTATCAAGAAATGATGGCGGACATTAATGACCTGATCAGTGAAAGTGTCCTCGACTTTATGAAGAAGACTTATCAAGTGTTCGTTCCGAACCATAAAAAGAACGAGGTGTCGGCCGTATTTTTTACTGTTTTAGAAACAATATGCAGCAAATATCTTCAGTCGGTAAATCGAATCGTTGCTGTTCCCCATCACAAACTGGTAACGATCCACGAAGTCGTTCCGCATTATAAAGCACGGAGAACAGATTCAAACTCTGAAAAGTGGCTACAGAAGCATCCTGAATACATAAGAAAGGGGGGGACAAGAATTCTGGCGGAGCGTGTGCTTTCTGTGCGCAAGCAGATTACCTATGATACACAGGAAAACCGTTTGGTCAAGTTCATGTTGCGTTCCACCATACGACACATTGATGATTTCCTGAAAAGATATATCAAGAGCACCCAAAAACCTGAGCGGTCGATTTTGGATAAGGCATACAGAATAAAGCGAGAACTGCAGCGTATTCTTGCCTCTTCGTTTCTGGCGGATGTATCTGAGTACAGTGCAGCACAAAGTATGTCACTTGTATTCGGTATGGCTCCCGGTTATCGTGAACTGTACAAGTATTATCTGATGCTACAGAATGGCATTTCTGTTGGTGGCGACATCTTCCGAATGTCTGTAAGAGAAACTGCGCAGCTCTATGAATATTGGTGTTTCATTAAGCTTTATGCCATTCTGAAAGAGCGATATGAATTGAAATCACCGGATATTATCAAGGTTGATCGGAAGGGGGTCACAGTAGATTTGGTCAAGGGAAAGCCTTCGAAGATAACATTCGTAAATACCCAAATCGATGAAAGGTTCTATCTTACCTACAATCCTTCTGAGGCAAAGACTCAGACAGTGCATCAGCGTCCGGATAATGTTCTTGAACTTGAAAAACGAGGATCGAAGAATGCCTATAAATATGTTTTTGATGCGAAGTACCGCATTGAAATGAATCCAGACAGCTCATTTTATCCGGATACCAAACCAGGTCCCAAAGTGGATGATATCAATACGATGCATCGTTATCGTGATTCTATTGTTTATGAGAATCCGGATTCCAGATTTACTTTTGAGAAAACTATGTTCGGCGCTTATATTTTGTTTCCATATGCAGAGGAGGAAGTATATAAGAATCATAGGTTTTACCGAAGCATAGAAAGTGTCAACATTGGCGGTTTGCCGTTTCTTCCAAGTGCAACTTCACTTGTTACAAAGTTGCTGGACGATCTGATTACGGATTCACCCGAGTCAGCGTTTGAAAGAGCGACTCTTCCTGCAGGTATGGAGGAGCGTATTTGTACTGTAGATTGGAATAAGAGAGATGTGCTGATTGGTCTTGTTACAGATTCGGACCACCTGCAGCTGTTCCTGAAATCTAAGTTGTACTGGACTCGTCGATTTGATAAAGTGAACCTGCCAATACGGTATGTAGCGCTATATGAAAAAGGCTCCGGTATTCGGTACTACGGAGAACTCATATCTTACAGTCAGAGAAAACGGTCACAGTTGCCCGGAGCCAGCAAACATAGTTCTAAGGATTATCATGTGTTTGAAGTCTTACAATGGCATGAACTTCCGGAAATCATTACCATGGAAGAGAGCGGACCTAATCCGGTTGCTTATACAAACTATTTTCTGCTGAGTACCGCAAAGACATACTCAGAACTGCGTTTGCGCAATGAGGCGGATTATCGTTTCTTTATAGAATTAAAGAGACGAACAGATCCCCGAATTTTGGATGAAGAGGGATCCACTGCATTTGAGTTTGGGGAGACGAAAGTTTTGATTGAGAGTGACATGATTCATATCATTCGTGATGGAAGCATCGTGAAGAGTGAAAATGTTGTAGAATTTAACAAGCATCCGAATGCAACATTTAGGATGCTGCAAAGCTGCATGAGCAAATTGAGCTAGCTTTATGATATGGATTAAAAAGCACGAGAAAAATTTCTTATCTTAGCAGAATGCCGTAATTGAAAATAGCCCAGATAAAGTCATTCAAACTGAGGAACAACTCAGAAAAATAATGGATATTCTGGTAGCGAATGATGTCTGTATTATACAGGAAAATATGGATATTATTCGCTCAAGTAAAAGTCAGGAGACAAAAGCATCCAGAAGGAACCTTCTCAGAGAGATGGGTATACCGATGCGGTGAAACCGCTGTTCCGGAAAAATGGGGTCAAAGTTTTAAATCACTAAGGACAGAATTCTGCGTAAGAGTCTTAAAATACCGTGCAAATGGTGCAGTGTTATCGAAATATACAGAAAGGATGGCCGAAATTATGAAGAAAGATAAATGGGCATTGAAAGTCTGTGAGCAGTCCGGATATAATTATAAGCCGACACCAGCGATTATGTTAAAAGGAGCATGGCTGGAGGACGGGGTATTTACAAAGGATACTCCGGTGACAGTTCTGGTTGAAGAGGGAAATGATATGGTTAAATAAAGGGAGCCGTCCAAGGGCGGGCATCCGGAAAGGAATTGGAAATGATATACATAACAGGTGATACCCACGGACAATTTGGACGAATAGAAGAATTTTGTGAGCGGCTAAAGACCAGTCGTGAAGATATATTGATTATACTTGGAGATGCTGGGATAAATTTCAGCGGACAGAAACAGGATAGTTTAAAGAAAAGATTTCTGGAATCTCTGTCGATTACGCTTTTCTGCATTCATGGGAATCATGAGCAGAGACCGTATACGATAGACAGTTATAAAGAAAAAAGCTGGCACGGCGGTACGGTTTACTATGAAGAAAAATATCCACATCTGTTGTTTGCAAAAGACGGGGAAGTGTTTGATTTGGATGGGAAGCAGGTGATTGTCATGGGTGGAGCGTACAGCATTGATAAAATGTTCCGGCTGATTTACGGTTACGGCTGGTGGGAAGATGAACAGCCATCAGAGGAAATAAAGAAGTATGTGGAAGCTCAGTTAGATAAACTAGGGTGGAAGGTGGATGTGGTGCTGAGTCATACTACACCATTGAAATATGAGCCGGTGGAAGTGTTCCTGCCAGGCGTTGACCAGAGCAAAGTAGATAAGTCTACGGAAGAATGGCTAGATGGGATAGAGGACAAGCTGGAATATCAGAAGTGGTATTGTGGGCATTATCATACGGAGAAGAAGATTGATAGGCTGGAGATAATGTTTCAGAATGTGGAAGAATTTTGCGGAAATATTAATACTATAAATTAAGCGAATGATAGAAAGGAAAGTGCTATGGAAAATCAGTTTAAGTGAAATGGATATATATTCAAAGGAATTAAATAAAACAATCTTTATAGACCATATAGGGTAAATATTATTTATGTGGTGATTAAGGATTATAAAGAAAGAATACAACAGTTGTCATAATTTGATTCTTTGTAGAGGACAAGAGAGATAACGCAAAAATGTATATCTTCTTTTAATATGCAAGTGTCCCTTAAATGGGGGAATTCGGTACCCCCCGTAAAATAAAGGAAAAACTAATATATAAGGAGAAATGCAAACATGATAAAAATACTATTCGTCTGCCATGGCAGGAATTGCCATTTTTATTAAATTTCCTTATTTTATGTAGGTTTTGGATGGTAGAAGGGATTTTACAACTTTTGAAAGGCGTTCTGGTATGACGATTATTTGTTAATTATTTTCAGTACTTCCAGTGCAAAATAATTGTATTGAGAATGATTACTATTCGTGATAAAATTTGATTATATAAACGTGTGGTTAGATTATGGACTTGTGTTTCGCAAGTGTTGACGAAAATGGTAGGAAGATATGCTCTCTATCAATCTGTATTATGCTTATGTATATTTTATTATATATTATGCATCGCATATCTTAATGGAAGAGAAAGAGCGTATAGTCAATTTATATTTTATAAATACTTCTTTGCTAATCCGAAACCATTAATTGTAACAGAAGGGCGGTTTCTGTGATACTGTATACGGCTACGCTGGCCTCTGACCCACGGATACTCTTTGAAAACAGCCAGTTGCGGCGGCCCACTGCAAAGTTTTTGATAGCACGTTCGGCTGCATTTATTATAGGATAAGGGAGACAATTGTATATGGAACTTGATAAAAATTCACAACAACCATTATATATGCAGCTAATGAAGAAAATAAAAGAACAGATACAGAGCGGATGTTATAAGCCAGGAGATCAGATTCCTACGGAAATTCAACTTTCAGAACTTTATCAAGTGAGTAGGATTACTGTTCGAAGAACAATTGAAGAACTCTGTGTTCAAGGAGTTTTAGTAAAACGTCAAGGCAAGGGTACATTTGTAGAAGCACCACGGATTTATAGGAAGATTGAAAATGATAACAATATGAGTTTTTCCGCGGCCTGTATAGCAAATGGAAGACGGCCGTCCTCTCATATCATTTCCTGCACGGTCATGGATGCGGAGAACTGGCAGAAGGAATTTCTAAAGATTCAGGATGATTCCCGCCTGTACCATATCGAACGTGTCCTGTCGGCGGATGATCTGCCGATTATATATGAACATATCTACATACCGGTAAGTCGAGTGCCGGATCTGCAGGCGGAACGTCTTGAAGGCGGATCGTTCACCTGCATGCTCAGCGAGGAATACAATGTACAGGAATCCGAGAAAGGGCGCAGTACGGTGGAGGTGCGTATGATCCCTCAGTCGATTGCGGGATATCTGAAGATGAGCACTGGTGAACCGGTTATGATTCTGACCAGTTATATCAATGATAAAGAGGAAAATCCGCTGTATATCAGCTATGAGATCATAGCGGGCGGACGATACCGGATTTCAATCTGAACCGGTAGTTTATAAAGGTTATATCTGAAAGTGAGAAGAGCTTATAAGCGAGACATTTCAAAATGAGAAATGCTGTTTTTAAGCTCTTTTTTTGTCTATTTACTACAAAAAATTGATTTTAAAAATATTTATTACTAACAAAGTTCTAATGCACCGGAAAGGTCATATTGTATTATAACGTTATAAGATGATATAATCAAAAGCAAGAGAGGAGGGAACGAGAAATGGAGAAAAAATTCTCAAAGGTGATAGCTGCAAAGCACCTGTTTGACAGCGTCCGAGACGATTCATACGAAGGTTATATATGTCTGAAAGACAATGTGATCGTCAAAGCCGGAACCGGGGCTCCAACGCAGGAGATCACAGATCAAGCAGACGAATTCCTACAGTTTGATGAGGAATTTGTTATGCCGGGGATTACAGACACACACACGTTTTTCACCGGATATGCAGTATTTCATGTCGGCGCGGATATGTCTGATGTGACGGACAATGGGCAGGGGCTGAAGACACTGCAGAACTATGAGGGCGGGAAGGGGTCAGAGGGCGCAATTTTGGGTCATGGCTGGATTCCGGAGAAATGGAATCAGGCAGAAGGTGAAAAGATGCTGGAAGCAGAGTATCCGGACAGACCGGTTATCCTTTTTGCGGCTGACAGATCAACCTGTATTATGAACCGGAAGGCAAGAGAGACTTACGGATTTACGCCGGAGAGTTGTTATCCTGAAAGCTATTACCGCATTATGAGGGAATATCTGAATGACCGTGGGTTTATTGAAAAGGAATTTTCAGACTACATGAAAATGATGAATTCCCGGGGCGTAACAACGGTAAAGGAGATGGGGTTCGACGATTTCTACGGATTTACGGATTACCTGAAGGAAATGGAAGATTCCGATGACCTGCATCTCAGATTCTTCTTCATGTCCCAGCCGGTCGGACAAAGAATGAATCTTCCTTATGCAAGAAAGATGAGAGAAAAGTTTACAGGAGACAAGGTAAGATTCAGTGGATTTAACAGTATGACGGACGGGACCATTGCGGCAAATAAGGGAGATCTCAAAAAGCCATATGAGGGACAGACGTTTACCTGCACGCTGGATATTCTTTATGATGAGATTGAGACGGACGTACTTGCTGCGGATGCGGAAGATTTCAGATGGTCTCTTCATGCACAGGGAGACGGTGCAGTAGGAAAGATCACACAGATCTATGATAAGTGTAAAAAGGAAGACGAGCAGTTGAAGAACCGCCATGCCATTACGGACATGGAATTTACCGATCCCGTTGATCTGGAAAGACTTGGAGCTTTGGGGGTGACAGCAGAACTCTATTTCCAAATCATGTCACTGGATCCTGCGGAGGTGTTGCTTGATAATATCAGCAGAACAATCGGATTTGAGAGAAGAAAGAATTACTGGAACCGCAGGAAGATGCAGGATTCTGGTATGATATTAAGCGGGGCGACGGATCTGCCTCTTCTGATCACAAGTCTGCCGGAGTCAATCTATTACTCGTGCGGCGGATATCTGGATGGTCTGGATACTCCGTTCCAGCCGGAAAATACCATTACAGTATCGGAAATGCTGAAAGCATGGACCATCGGTGGAGCCAGAAACCTTTCTATGGAAGATAAGCTCGGAACGCTTGAAGAAGGGAAGCTTGCAGACATTACAGTATTTGACAGAGATTTTCTTCACGCAGATTCTGCAAATGTAAAAAGCGCAGGCGTAGTTATGACAATCATGGACGGAAAGACGGTATATAAAAAATAAAAGGAGAAGAGAGTAATGGCAGAGAAGAAAAAATTCAAGATACATATGCCTCATGTAATCACTCTGATCTTCTTCCTGATAATCGTTGTGGCAATCCTCACCTGGATCCTGCCAAGCGGTGAATTTGAGAGGACGATCATGGAGACTTCTACAGGCGAAAGAGAAGTCGCAGTTGCAGGAACCTATCATACTGTTGCAAAAATCACAGAAGATGGTACGAGTCTCCGACAGGGAATCACTGAGGTGCTGATGGCTCCAGGAAAAGGCATTCAGTCAATGGTAGAGGTACTTGCTTTTGTTTTTATCATTGGCGGAGTGTTCCAGATCATGGCAAAGACAAACGCGCTGAATATGGGAATTCAGAAAGTTGTTAAAAAACTCGGTTCAAAGGATGTGCTGATCATACCGATCCTGATGGCCCTGTTCGGTCTGGGAGGAAGTACATTCGGTATGTCGGACGAACTTGTTCCATTCTATCTGCTGATTATGCCGATAATGTTTGCAATGGGGTATGATTCCATGACTACATTTATGACAGTCTGTCTGTCGGCGACAGTCGGATATGCGGCATCAACAGTGAATCCGTTTTGCGTGCTAGTGGCACAGGGAATTGCCGGGATTCAGGGAAATCCGCAGCTGGTTTTCCGTATGATCCAGTGGGTAATTATGATGGCAGTTATCATTGCATTTGTTACATGGCGTGCTATCAAAATTAAGAAAAATCCTGAAAATTCAATTACATTTCAGGATGATCTGCACAAGAGAAAGGAAATGGGCGGAGAAGATGTTGATTTTAATCAGAATATGACACTTCGCCAGAAACTGGTGCTTGCAACATTCGTGATCGGTATGGTCATCGTTGTGTTTGGGCTGGTTAATTTTGGATGGTATATGAATGAACTTTCTATGTGTTTCCTTGGAATGGGGATTCTGATGGGAATCTTCGGTGGACTTACTGAGACAGAGATTGCGGAAGAGTTTATTACAGGTGTTAAGGATATCGCATTTGCCGCTATGGTAATTGGTTTCTGCAGCGGTATTATGGTAGTGGCTCAGGACGGAAAAATTATTGATACGATTCTGAATGCTTTGAGTAATCTGGTGGCAAATTCGAATAACGTTGTATTTGCAGCTGTACTCTATGTGGTTCAGTCTCTGCTGACACTGCTTGTTCCGTCCTCTTCAGGACTGGCTGCACTTTCTATTCCGATTCTGGCACCGCTTTGCGATCTTCACGGCGTAAATCCGGAGGCGGCAGTTACAGCACTGCAGTACGGAAATCAGCTTACGAATCTGCTGAGCCCTGTAGCGGGAACAACAGTGGCAGGACTTGCGGTGTGCCGGGTTTCCTTTGCACAGTGGTGGAAGACAATCTGGAAAGTATGGATTATTCTTGCAGTACTTGCAATTGCATTCTGTACAATATCAGCAGGCCTTTAAATTATGATATATCGCGGAGGAACGCGAGAAGATATAGAAGGTGCACAATTCTTGTGCAATTTAAGAAAAATATTTTATAAAAGTAGAAAAGGAGAAATGAATTATGAGCAATAGACCGGAAGAACTTATCAAAAAAATCTATGAGGAACAGGGAAAGATCAACGATGTATTCCTTACAGCCTGCGGGGGCTCTCTTGTAGATCTGTATCCGGGGTACTATTTTATAAATTCTGAGTCAGAGACAATGCATTCACACTGGCTGACAGCAAGAGAAATGACCGTATCACCATCAAAATTTCTGAAAAGAGGAGCACTCGTTATCCTGTGTTCACATGGAGGAAATACAAAAGAGACCGTTGAAGCTGCTAGACTTGCAAAAGAAAGAGGCGCCGCAATCATCACTATGACACACAATCCGGAATCAATCTGCGCACAGGAGGATATGAATTCGGTCGTATACAGCTGGGAAGATGATACAAATGAAAGAGAAAGGCCGCAGGGCATCGTTATCAGAGTATTAAATGAGCTGATGAAGATGCAGGAGCCTGGATATACAAAATATGAAGCAGTCCTGGACGGACTGGAGAAGGCTGACGGTATCGTACGCGCAGCTGTGAAGAAAGTACAGAACCGTACATGGGTATTCGCAGAGAAATATTTCGATGAACCGTTCCTCTACATCATAGGATCCGGCGCTTCCTACTCACAGGCATATGGATTTTCCATCTGTTCTCTTCAGGAGATGCAGTGGATGGATTGTTGCTACCTGCACTCAGGCGAATATTTCCACGGCCCGTTCGAGTGTACAGATGAAGATCATCTTTATATCCTGCTTATGGGAACCGGCAAGGCAAGAGTTATGGATGAAAGGGCACTCACATTCCTTAAGAAATATGCGAAGAAATATGAAGTTATTGATGCAGTCGAACTTGGCATTGATGCGATCGACGAGAGCGTAAACGAATATTTCTGTCCGATGGTATTCTATGCAATGACTGTTGCATACCGTACAGGACTTCAGGATAAGAGAAGACATCCGCTTGATATGAGAAGATATATGGGTGTTGTAGAGTATTAAGGAGAATAGCGATGGCAAAATATAATACAAATGTTTTAGGATTTGGCGATAATGTAGTAGATATTTATGAGCATTCTCACATGATGTATCCGGGAGGAAACTGTGTAAACCTCTGTGCTTATTCCAGAATGTTCGGAGCAAACCGTATTGCATATATGGGATATTTTGGAAGTGACGATATTGCTGAGTTTGTTATTTCCGTGTTGCAGGAGCTTGAGATTGAAACAGTTAAATGCAAACAGCTGGTCGGAGAGAACGGATGGTCCAAATGTACTCTGAATGAGGGTGACCGCGTTTTCGGTGATTACAATGAGGGCGGAGTCAGAGGTAAGACACCGTATATTCTGGATCGGTTTGATCTGGAGTATATGAAACAGTTTGACTTTGTCCACACCGGAAATTATTGCTATACAGAATCACAGTTAAAGCCGATGAAAGAGGCGGGAATCAGGATTTCCTTTGATTTCTCGGACGATTCTTCAAAAGATTATTACGAAAAATATGCGCCCTATGTGACATATGCATTCTGTTCCTTTGACGGCGATGAAGACGCGGCGAAAGAACATCTGAAATTTATGTATTCTCTGGGACCGGAACTGGTATCTCTTACAAGAGGATCAAAGGGATGCATCATGTATGACGGAGAGCAGTTTTATGTACAGCCGGCGACAATGATCGATGAGGTTGTGGATACCATGGGGGCAGGGGATTCGTTCCTTACTTCTTTCATGGACTGCTATATCGATCAGTTAAAGAAAGGTGCAGAGAAACCGGATGCAATCCGGACGTCTCTAGCAGAAGCATCCAAATTTGCCGCGCATGTATGCACATTGGACGGTGCTTTCGGATACGGAAAGACAATTACAAGAGAAATATAAAACAAAAAAGAGGAGAGGACTGATGATCTATCATGGAGACGCACTGGAGTATATCGGTGAAACACCGGATATTCTGAGCAGAATTATTGAGGGTCAGGCGTCTGTCCTGCAGGACTGCGGGAAAATATTCGACAGGGAGGGAATCCGCGGAGAGATCAGTGAGGTCATTCTGACAGGATCCGGCTCATCCTACAATGCAGCTGTCGGAGCCTCTGTCTTTGCACAGAAACTGCTGGGTATACGGGTGACTCCCGTATACCCAGTAACAGTTATGGAAGAGATGGATGTTGTCTCAGACAAAGCACTGGTGATCGGAATTTCGCAGCAGGGCACGAGCACAGCAGTCATCCGAGCGCTTGATGCGGCGGGGGAAAAGGGATTTTGCACGGTTGCAGTGACAGGAGAGTATGAGACGGAGATTACACGGCACGGAGAGGCTGTTCTTTATGTGGAATGCGGGTATGAAGATGCCGGAGCCACGACCAAAGGATATACAGCTACCGTTCTGACACTGTTCCTTTTTTTTATTATGGCTGCTGAGAAAACGGGCAGGATTACCGGCATGCAGAAAGCGGAATATATCAGCCGGCTCCGCAGGGTAACCGGCAATATGCCGGGGATTCTTGAAGAAAGCTTCGGATGGTGTAAAAGAACAGCGGATAAACTTGTGAATAGCAGGGATCTGATGCTGATCACCGGAAGCAGCATGCGGGCATCACTTCTGGAGGGGTGTCTGAAATTTTCCGAGACCTGCCGATTCCCTGTCAGGGGGTATGAAGCAGAGGAATTTATGCATGGAATATACAATGCAGTGACAGAGGATACGGATTTTCTGTACCTGTTTCCGGCAGACGGATATGAAAAAATGAGAATGGAGAAATTGTACGGCTATTACAGGGAGAAAGGATACCGGCATTATGCGGTAAATCTTCCGGAGACTGCCTGTTCGGAAGGCCAGTGCGCGAATGTTCTGTGCTGCCATTTTATCAATGATCCTGATTTTTCTGTGCTGGAGTATATGCTGCCACAGCAAATGCTTTTTGTGTTCGCATCAAGAGCAAGAGGGATAGACTTGAACCTGCCGAAAGATCCGGAATTTCACAAATATATGGGAAGCAAGATTGAGTAATAAAAACAAAGGATCCGGGAAGGATCCAAAGGAGAACGACTTTGGAAAAAATGATCAAAAGAGAACAGATTGCAGGAATGAATATCCATTACCTGTTTTATTCACTGGAGTACTTTCTGGATGCACAGGCAGCGGCGGGAATCCGGACGATTGAATTCTGGCCCGGAACACCGCATTTTTTCCTGAGCTATCTGGAATATTCAGATTGTAAAAGAGTGAGAAAACTTCTGAATGACCGGGATCTGACACTCCGTGTCATCACACCGGAAAACTGTACATATCAGTATCAGTTTGCCGCACAGGAGAAAGAGCAGTTTGAAAAGAGCCTTGGGTACTTTAAGAAGGCGATGGATGCAGGCGAAGAACTGGGCGCGGAGATAATGGCCATCAATTCCGGATGGGGATACTGGAATGAAGAACGTGAGGAAGCGTGGAAACGTTCAAGAGAGATGCTGTCCATGCTTGCAGAATACGCGAAAGAGCGCGGCATACGTCTGGCAATGGAATCTTTGCGGCCGCAGGAATCCAATCTGGCTACAACAGTGCAGGATGTAAAACGGATGCTGGATGAAGTAAACCATCCAAATCTCAAAGCAATGATCGACACGACGGCTATGGGAGTCGCAGGAGAGACTATCGACCAGTGGTTTGACGTTCTGGGTGAAGATATTATCCATATGCACTTTATTGATGGCAATCCGTACGGACATCTTATCTGGGGCGACGGGACCCACGACCTCGAAGAGTTCTTGAGAGCGCTGAAACGTCATAACTACATGGGGTATCTCGGACAGGAAATCACGGAGTTTGATTATTTCAATAATCCGGCAGCAGCGGATCTGCGGAATATAAAAGCGTACGAGCCATATATTATCTGAAACTGAGAAACAGAATCCGCCCTGTGATCCGGCAGGGCAGCAAAGAGAAAAGGAAGCAAATGTGAGATTGATTATAAAGAAAAAGAGAGGAATCCTGTTCCTGCTTCTGACAGCTCTGACAATTGCCGGCTCCGCAGTTTTACTGCCCGCAGATGGGATGTTTACTCTGAATGCGGCGGAGCAGACGAAAGAAATCGTGGTGGGAACAAATGCCGAGTATTCACCTTTTGAATACCGGGACAGTGACGGAGAACTGACAGGATTTGATTATGACCTGCTTGAAGCCATTGCTGAGGTACAGGGGATTGAACTGGTCTGGAACGACCTGCCATTTGATTCGCTGATGGGATCAATGGAAGCAGGAGATATACAGATTATCGCAGCTGCGGTGGGACCGACGGAGGAACGGGAGAGAAGTGTAAATTTTTCAGATGTTTACTATACCGGTTCCCAGAGTATCATCTGCAATGAAGGTGCAGACATTACCGAATTCGCGGATCTGACAGGAAAGACAGTGGCAGTTCTGGAAGGTTCTATGAGTGATCTGATCGTATCTGGTGAAAATACAGATTACGGTATGGTGGAAGATGCTGATGTGAAACGTTTTAAGACGGCGTCCAGCGCAGTTATGGAACTGATGAACCAGGGAGCGGACGCAGTCGTGATAGATACAATCATGGCCGAGATTTACTGCGACCAGATGACCGGTATTACATATACGGAGGTGCCGGGGACAGAAGAAGATACGGTATTCTGCATCCAGAAAGGGAATACCGTACTTACTGAACTGATTAACGAAGGGCTGGCTAAGGTAAGAGAAAACGGCACATATGATGAACTGTATGAAAAATATTTCTCCGGTGAGGGAGAAGATACGGCTGCCGCAGATGAAGAGCAGGGTTTCCTGGGAAAACTGAAATTTATTTTCCTAGATGAAAACCGCTGGCAGTATTATGTGAGTGGTGTGGAGATTACGATTCTGATCTCAATACTTTCCACATTGGTTGGGACTTTGATCGGTCTGTTTGTAGCGATTGTGAGACTTCGAGCCGACCGGATGAAACGAAAGAGTATCGTGGCAGGCATTGCGGCGTTGTATGTGGACATTATCCGCGGAACTCCGTCTGTGCTGCAGCTGATGATTATTTATTTTGCAGTGTTCCACAGCCGACTGGGATATGTGGCGGCTGTGGTCAGCTTCGGGATTAACAGCGGAGCTTATGTTTCCGAGGTGATCCGCGGCGGTATTCTTGCTGTGGATCAAGGACAGACAGAGGCAGGCAGATCGCTTGGAATGTCATATACGGATACTATGTCATTTGTAATCCTGCCCCAGGCAGTGAAAAATATCCTCCCGGCACTCGGAAATGAATTTGTCCAGCTGATCAAAGAGACGTCTATTCTTGGCTATGTGGGTATTCTGGATCTTACGAAAGCGGCTAGCTATGTGTCCTCCAGAACATATCAGATGTTTATTCCGCTTGTCGCCGCAGGAGTGATTTATTATGCTATTGTAAAACTTCTGACAATCCTGCTCGGGAAGTTTGAAAGGAGGCTGAGAGACAGTGATTAAGATCAGACATCTGCAGAAAAGTTTCGGGCAGGTACAGGTACTGAAAGATATCAGTACGGAAATCAGAAAAGGCGAGTGTGTCTGCGTGATCGGACCGTCCGGATCAGGAAAATCCACCTTCCTGAGATGCATCAATCTCCTAGAACAGCCTGACGGCGGAAGTATAGAAGTGGACGGCAGGGATATCCTGGATTCGGGACTGAAGATTGATGATTACCGCAAGGAAGTGGGAATGGTATTCCAGCATTTTAACCTCTTTCCTAATATGACAGTAAAACGTAATATTATGCTGGCTCCGATGCGAGTACTGGGACTGTCCGAGGAGGAAAGCTCCGGGAAAGCATTGAAACTGCTGAGGCAGGTCGGTTTAGAGTCCAAGGCGGACACCTATCCGAATAAGCTGTCCGGCGGACAGAAACAGCGCGTGGCCATTGCACGTGCGCTGGCAATGAATCCAAAAGTCCTGCTCTTTGACGAGCCGACTTCTGCTCTCGATCCGGAGATGGTCGGGGAGGTACTTCACGTTATGAAAGAACTGGCAGAAGGCGGAATGACGATGATTGTTGTAACACATGAAATGGGATTTGCCAGAGAAGTAAGTGATAGGGTGTTGTTCATTGATCACGGCGTGATTCTGGAGGACCGGCCGCCAAGAGAACTATTTGGGCGGCCAGAGAATGAACGGACGAAGGAATTTCTTGCGAAAATACTGACATAAAATGGAAAAAATTATGCAGATATTCCAGTTTGGTGTAGATATACGTTGACCATTGAAGAAGCTGCCGGATATTATCATATTGGAGAATGCAAACTGAGAATGCTCATTGACGAACATCCCAATGAAGATTTCTATGTGAGGAACGGAAACAGAGCATTGATAAAAAGACAGAAATTTGAACGGTATCTGGATCAGGCAACTGCAGTATAAAAAGTTTCTGAAAAAAGGGAATGGCAGATTGCCGATATCCTATGATAAAACTATACGGAGAGTCAAACTTGTGGTACAATAATCTTGCAAGTCTGGCTCTCCTTTTTTTGAAAGGAGAGATTCGATGAGTGAGAAAAGACGAGATAACCGCAATCGGATTTTGCGTGAGGGTGAGTACCAGCGTACAGACGGGAGGTATCGGTTCCGTTATATTGATGAGGACGGAAAAGAGAAAAATGTTTATAGTTGGCGTTTAGACAGGAATGACCCAACCCCCAAAGGTAAAAAGCGGGAACTTTCGCTGAGAGAGAAAGAAAAACATGAAGCAATTTGAGAAAATACTCTGAAAAACGAGGACTTCGGATTAGACCAGAAATCCTGTAAAATCAAGCGTTTGAGAAGAAATACAGACCCTATAAGGAGTTATAGAAAAATGATAAAAGTACTATTCGTCTGCCACGGCAAGTGATAAAAATACACCTTAAAATGCCCAGAAATCAAGGATTTTCCAATGTTAGAAAATGAATTGACGACACTTTTACGACAAACAGCCAAGCTATGATAAATAATAAGTTGTAAAAGGAGCAAAATATCATGAAAGAGAAAATTACTAAGAATGGAATTGATTATGTACTGGTTGGAGATTATTACATACCGGATTTGAAGCTGCCAGAGGAAGAACGTCCTATTGGAAAATACGGGCGTATGCACCGAGAGTATTTGAAAGAGAATAATCCCATACTGTTTAATGATTTAGTGCTGAGTTGCCGGCTCTGGACTTACCTTGCAGATATAAATGAGCAGGCACAGGGCAGATATAGCTTGATTGTTGAACAGATGAAAAAAGCTGAGTCTGTGACCGAGGAGTTGAAGCAGAATTGCCAATGGGAATGGATTAAGAGAATGAACAGCATTCACAACCGTGCAGAAGAAATTGTGGTGAGTGAGATTATATTCATTTCATGAATATAGTATTAGAAACCGGAAATGCTAAGAAAAAAGTATTGATGTAAAGTTACAGTCAAGACTTTCTTTTGGAAAAAATATATGTTATATTATAGAAAGAAAGTCTTGACTTTTACAATGAAGTGTGATAATGCGAGAAGGATAAGATAGAAATGCAAGTAGATAAGGAACTGTGCCTTAAATTTCCTGTTGTTTTAAGAGATAAATTATTGAACAATGAAATTGAACTTCCAGATACAACACAGTTTGAATATGATGATTTATATACATATAGAGCTGTAGAAAGACTGGCGGATGATAATCGAGAAGTCTCATTGGAAGATTTTCGATCATATTTTGAGTTAGGAAAGAAACCGAAAACACCAAGAGGTATGCAAGGAGATATTACCAAAAATCCACACTATTATGGTGTTTCCAGCTTCTTGAAAAGAGAGATAGTCGAGCAAAAAATGAAATTTCCTAATCCCAAAAAGAAATTGGCTGCTGGATATGTTCAGAGTGTGGGTGGACCTCAAAATACGGATGATCAACATGTTTGTTGGTGGCTTTATGAGGGGGCAGACGTTAGCGGATTTAAGTTAATGGAGGAGAATAATGACGAATAAGGAATTATGTTTCAAAATTGAAAATGTTAATTTGTATTTGGAACAGACTCTTGTGGATTATATGGATATTCCCATTTTTTTCTTGTGTAAAGATGAAGGGCAATACTATATTGCTTTATGTACGGATATAGATGAGCTAAATTACATTGTAGTAAAATTGTCGTTATCAGATGTATATAATCTAATACATGGGAAAATTCCAATGAGAGATGCAATTTTGAAACAAAATGAATACTGGAATATAATTTCTGGTGATGAGATTTGTTTAGATACGGTGACTAAAATGAGTATTGATACTTTGGAAAAAGATTTGTTACCAGAAGAAAATGCTTGTTTTAAAATATTAACAAAACAGATGGAACTCTTTGCTCAGAAGTTCGATGGTGAATTTTTTGCGGCTAAACATTTTTATGAAAGTGACAAAAAAGCAGATTTGAGTGGTTGGGATATAGAACTACCATTGGATGTTTTGACTGAAAGAATTGAGCAATTTACGGAACTGGTAGATTATAAGCTGGAAAAGCCTTTGGTTTCTAAAGTTCCATCATATGATGAAAAAATGAATTCAATAAAGAATGCAGAGACAACTATAAAAAAATCAGAAAAAACAAAGTATACTGTAATGGATGATTTGTTTAAATTATCTGAGTCATGTGTGAACAATATAGCTGTTGCGGCATAAAAGGTGGGAAAATGGATAATAATAAGAGAATAGAAAGCGTTTTAAAGTTAAATAAAATTGTTTTTGATAAAATTGAGTTCAAAAGATTAGGATTCAAGAATGATAAAGAGCTTGAATTGGAGATACAATCAAATATATCGCAAAGAAATGAAACCGAGGTTTACAGGGTCACTTTACTCTTAAAAGGGAAGAAGCCAGAAGAATATACTATGGAAATCGGCTTGTCGGGTTTTTTTAGTATAGAGGCAGAGGGTGAATTGACGGATGAATTGAAAAATACACTTATTACTAAAAATAGTGTGGCGATATTGATGCCATATTTAAGAAGTCAGGTATCTATATTAACAGCACAACCGGAGGTTGAGTGTGTTGTGTTACCACCGTTTAATATTAACAATATGCTTGATGACAAGTAGGTATGTAAAAGTGCAGGATGACAAAATAAAAGGAACTGGATTCTATCTAAGAGGAGTCCAGTTCCTTTTTTAGTCGAACAATATCTCTATTTCAGATTCGACATTATATATGTTCGTGTTGTCAAAAATGAGCAATTTTTAAAATTGTTCAAAATATTTGCGCTATTTTTTGCTCTTTTTTCTACTATTTGGCAGAGTCTTTAAAAGCCTTGATTTTTTGAATACATCTCTCATGGTGTCATGCTCTTGAACAGATAGGTGGTCAAATGGAATCTGCATTTCATCACAGAAGAAGTGCCAGAATTCTTCAATAGGATTGCTCTTGAATTTTAGCATCTGTAAGAAGCGTTGAACCTTTTTATCGTTGGACATAGGTCTTTCGATAGGAGCAGATTCGGCAGCGTGCTGATGTTCTTCACGAATGGTACGAACAATATTGTCCCAATCACTGTGAATGGTGTGAAAAAAGTATTCTTCCTCTTGAATGTGGGAACTTTCCAGCACTTTTAAATACAGGTCGTTTGCATCCGGATTTTTCTGCTGAATAATCTGGAGACGGACTGCATCGAGCCAGTCATTCATATTTTTAATTTGCATGGTGGCTATTCCGTCTACATAAATTTCGGTATCTGTCATTAACTTGATGAAATCTGGGTGCTTGATGATTTCACAGAGAAGACGGTTATTGAACTGACCGCTTTTCAGTAGTTCGATTGTTGCATCATCTAACTTTAGTGCATCAATTTCAGTATCATTCACTTCTCGGACTTCTGTATTTCCTGCAAGCCATTCCAGAGAAACATCGTAGTATTTTGCAAGTTTTGCGAGGACATCAAGATTATATGCCTTGTTGTCTTTGTTTTCATATTTGCTTAATGTGGATACGGTAATTCCAACTGCGGTGGCAACAACGTCCTGCTTCAAACCACGTTCTTTTCGTAAATCTTCTAATTTTTCCTGTATAGATAATTGATTTTTCATTGGCAACCCTCCCTGCTTCAACCATTTTATCATATCAGATAGAAAGAGACAATTGCCCTGTATTTTCCAGAGTGGAAAATATGGGGCTTTTTTGCGTTAATTTTCGATACTGGAAAGAATCCGGGATTTTCGATTTTTCGTTGTATGATGTACCCAGTTCAGAAATGAACAAACAACTGAATGATCGTCCGAGATGAGATAAACCGTCATAATCGAAAGGGAGCGCTCTCGCAAGAGGGACTGGACAGCACCGCACAGGGGATATGCCTCCAAGGAAACATCAAGGGTAGAACGACAAAAAGAATGCCGACGGAACTGTATTTTCCAATGCAGTTCCGTGTTACATAGAAACTATCAAGTTTCAAAAAACAAAGGAGAAAAGTCAAAATGAAATTATCAAAGTATGAGAAAGAAACCATTATCCTGTTTAATGAGGGCGAGCGTGAAGCCAGTATTTTCACCTACAATGCTGATCTGAAACGCCGCCTTGCTGCTTTTGCAAAGAAGTACCCGAATTTGTGCCGACTGGAATGCAGCACCGATGAGGGCAGCATGACCTATCTGTTGGATAAGTCTCGGCTGTCAATCAGACTGCTTTCCCCGTACAGTGAGGAACGCCGAAAGGCAGCCAGCGAACATGCTAAGAAACATGGCTTTCAATCAGGGCAGCAAAGCTGATAACTGTATCATTAGAGCCTTGATTGCGATCAAAACATCGGGTGCAGACCTGATGTATTGGCAGCAAAATTAAATAGTGGTATAAACGCATAACTCATCTATAATTTAGAAAAAGTGTGCGTTTCAGAACTGTCGAAACATAGAATTTCCAGTCGTTTTGTGATACACTATTACACAGATACACAAATAGAAGTGTTTATGAGGTGAAGATAAGATGGCAGAACGGAACATGATAAATTTGACTATTACGATGACGAAAGAAGAACGGAAGGCTTTGAAGCAGATTGCACTTAATAATGATGTTACAGTTTCTGCGCTCATTCGCTTATGGTTGCAGGAACATAAAGAAGATGAGATGCAGGATAGCGGTACTAAATCACCCCTCTAACATTCGCTAAATTTACAACGGCTATTATGACGAATTTTTATCACATAGGAGGATTTTGAAAATGAAAACGAAAGACTTTGAAAAAGACCGCAAGAAGAGAAATGGTGTGTGGTATGTACTCGGAAGCATTACGCTTGCTGGGGCAATGCTCTTAATCATGCCCAAGTTAATTGAAGTTGGTTCTGATTATCTTTACAAGAAAAGCACCCCACCCATCAAGCACAATGAAGATGACTGGGGTCCCGAAATCGTGAAAAAGAGCACATTGGAGGAGTAAAAATGGAAAAATTTGATGCACATGAGGTTGCTGACAAAATAATGGCAGCTATCCAGAAAGAGTATAAGGAATTAAAAACTCTTAATGTGATGATTCTTGGCAAAACTGGCGTTGGTAAAAGTACGCTTATTAACAATATGTTTAATCAGAAGATGGCTGAAACGGGTATCGGTAAGCCTGTAACCAAGAAAATTCGCAAAATCGTGAAGCCGGATTTCCCGCTGGCTATCTATGATACGCCTGGGCTTGAACTTGGTGGAGAAAACGCTATTGATACCCTATTGGAAGAAGTGATGGGAGAGATTGATAAAGGCATTAGGAGTGGAGACATCAGCAAGGCTATTCATTGCATTTGGTATTGTATTAGCACTCCATCACATCGCTTTGAACAAGCAGAAGTTGATTTCCTCAAAAAGTTTCTTGGGAGAACAAGCGAATACGATGTTCCTGTGATTGTAGTTTTAACTCAGTCCTACTCCAAGATCGATGCAACGAGCTTGATGCGAGAGATTGAAAAGGAAAATTTACCGATTGTCAACATCGTTCCTGTTCTGGCAGAGAATTATGATATTGACGATGAATACACAGCAAAGGCATATGGGCTTGATAGATTGTCCGAAATTATGAATAGTGTAATTCCAGAAGCTGTTCAGAAAACCTTTGTTGCCGTTCAGAAAGCAAATCTTGAGCTAAAAAAAGGAAAGGCGCAGGCGGTGGTTGCAACATCAGCAGTAGCGGCAGCGGCAACGGGCGCCGTTCCAATTCCATTTTCAGACGCCGCCGTTCTCGTTCCTGAGCAGATTGCTATGTTAGGTGGAATAACTGCTGTGTTTGGTGTCCCAATCGAAAAAGGGACTATCACAGCGATTATTTCCGCAACAATCGGCACAGCCGGAACTACCGTTTTGGGTAAGACAATCGTTGCCAATTTGCTTAAGTTTATACCGGGCATTGGCAGTGTGGCTGGTGGTGTAATCTCTGGAGCAACCGCAGCCGCTTTGACAGCTGCACTGGGCGAAGCATACATAATCATTATGGTGATGATGTGCAAGGGCGAACTAAGTATTGCTGATCTGAATACGGAAAAAGGCAAACAGGAAGTTAGAGAGATTTTTACATGCCAGTTGAAACTCAAAAGAGATAAAGATGGCAAAGTTATTGATTAAGCCAAAGAGGTGTTAATTATGATAGGAAAAGAAAGAAGAGGGGTTCTATCGGCAAGAAAATTCACGGTATTGATTGTTGCATTGATTGTGGTTTTCAGTTCCGTTCCAATGGTAGCATCAGCAGCCAATGAAAAAACGGAAGTGACTGGTTCGGTTTATGAATTTGACAAGGATAGCCACTACGAATTTCACGAAGGTGGTACATCCGAGGAAACCGCTGCCGAAAATACCTATGGAACATTTCATATAAGCGGCAATGTCACTGCGAACGATAGCAAGTCCGGCGTGCCGAGCTATGAGGTTCCCGATGGTAATTTGAGTATCTTCTATAATTACGGCGATACCAAATTAAATGCCAATGAGGATTCGTGGCATCTTGTCAATGACAAGAGTAGCAAGGTTGCAGATTTGAAGCTGGACTCTGACATTATGAAGGGTGCAATTATTTTGCAAACATCCAAGGACAGAAAGAATTGGGTTGATGTGAAAACCATCTATAATGCATTTTGCGATACACCTATCCGTACAAGCTCCATCTATTCTGCTACGGATGTGGAGCTGATTAACGGCTGTTTTTACAGAGCTATCGTTGTTTATGAGCTTAGTGTTCGGACTGAGGACAGTAATTTCTTGTTTATCAATACTGATAAGTATGACTACAAAAAGTATGCCGAAGTTTATGAGTTTTATGCTTATACAAATAGCGGTGACAGCAATGCCGTTGACCCAAATCAGACATATAGCCTTGGTGAAAAAGTAAGAGTCAAGAATTTCGACGGTTACTTTGGCGAGGAACTTATTGAAAAAGGCGATGCTCACTACGGATGGGAGCTTGGAAACTTCTTTGTAAGTGGATATACCGATGAGGTTGTAAAAGATGATGGAAGCGTTGTGTTCCTAAAAAATATTGGTGATAAGGTAACGCTTTGGTTCAAGCTGAATCAGAATATTGATGGATTGAACGGCAAAGAGAATTTAACCATCACCGCTGATACAGAGGGTTACGACCAATACTTTGAAACACCGAAAATGAACTTTGGTCGGGGCGTTTTGATTACCCGTTATACTGACTACAACAATGTGAAGGCTGAGCCTACTATCTATACCAATTACCTTGAAGCAAATGCTTCAGTTGGTGCAGACACAAAGGTGCAGCTGTTTGAGGAAGGCGATTACGAAGTAGCCCTTGATTATGAGATTACAACCGATGAACTGATTGATAAGGTCGGTCACTATCGTATCTTCTTCAAGTTCTCTGTTCGAAACGGAAATTGTATGGTCTATCCTTTCGATGTTGCGACTGGTAACGAGTTGACTAATAGCTCGATGACGGAGAATGGCTTCCGTCTTGACTTGGCGAAGTCAAGGTACTTAAAAACTAACATTAAAAGAGAAATGCTAAAAGATAGTGCCGACGGACTTGTCGAAGATACACGCTTCAACGGTCCGGCAAAGGACGGAGCCGAATATACCGACGAAGGCATCTATACCATTACTGTTAGCAACGAATATACTGGGCAACTGACAACTAAGAGAATTTATGTTGGTACAAATAGTGTTCTCCGAGCACACATGACCACAGGGTTGTCAATTCCAGAAATCAATGAACTTGTTGCAGATGGAGCAACTATTTCAGAGGACGGAACCATTCAGCTTGCAGTTGCGAAACCGACAGAGCCTCCAGCAAATAATGATGACCAAACTGAGTCTACGGTTTCTGATCTTCCAGCAAGTAGTGAAAGTGATACAGACGCTCCAGCAACGGAACAAGATGAAAAATCTTTCCCGATGCCGGTATTCATAGCTATTGGTGCTGCTGTTCTCATAGCTATTAGTATTTCTCTGTTGAAGAAAGCGAAGAAACCTGTTGAGACAGACAGTGCTGGTCACGATAATGAGGGAGGTGCTGAACAATGAAACGATTGATTTCTCTACTTCTCAGCATTATTTTGGCGCTTATTGGCTGCGGACAAGTTCAACCACAGTCGGATGCTCCAAACGACAACCCTACTACAACAGAACCTGTTGTGTGGGAAGATATAGAACCACAGTATAATTTCTTGGAAGATGTTGAACTACTTGCTCATGTGGAGGATTTGGTTTACAGAGATACGGTTGCGTCTCTCAACAGTGAGGAATACTTCGTTGAGAATGTGTCTGCTGTCTATATTTCCAAAGAATATCTTGATGAGGTTGCGTTTAACTCACAGTCAAATATCTACTTTGGCTACACATTGGCTGAACTGGACGAAATGTTCCAAGGTTCAAAATACATCTTTACTCTGAGTGAGAATGGAACCACAACCGTACAGGAACTTCAAGAAATTGAAGATGTTTCCACCGAAACAATGCTCAAAAATGTTGCTATTGGAACTGGTGTAATTCTTGTTTGTGTGACGGTTTCCGTTGTATCCGCAGGTGCGGGTGCTCCGGCTGTGAGCATGATATTTGCCGCTTCTGCAACAACAGCAGAAACCTTCGCAATTTCCTCTGCTGCATTTGGAGGCATTTCTGCCGGAGTTGTCAGAGGCATCCAGACAGGAGATTTCAAGGAAGCAATGGAAGCTGCTGCTATGGGGGCATCCGAGGGCTTTAAGTGGGGCGCAATCGGTGGTGCAGTTGTTGGTGGTGGCAGTGAAGCGTTCTTGTTGAAGTCAGCTACCAGAAGTGGCTTGACTATGAACGAAGCAGCACTCATTCAAGCAGATTCTAATCTTCCGATTGATGTTATCTCTCAGATGCACAATTTGGACGAGTACATGGTTTATAAAAATGCAGGTTTGAAGCCCATAATGGTCAATGGCAAAACTGCGTTGATTCAAAATATCGACTTGAACTATGTGAGCCAGCTTCCTGATGGAACAGAGGTAACAAACCTTGTAAGAATGCAGAAAGGATATGCCCCTCTTGACCCAGCAACAGGTAAGGCTTATCAGCTCCATCATATCGGACAAAAAGCTGATGGCACTCTTGCTGTTCTGACTGAAAGCCAGCATCAAGGTAATTCAGCCATCCTTAACATCTTCGGTAAAGAGTCCGAAATTGTTCGCTCTGAATTTGCGACTACACGAAAAGAATTTTGGGAATACTTAGGCAAATCTGTATTCGCTAACGGAGGAATTTGATTATGGATAATATCGTAGATTTAATTAAAAGTATGCCAGACTATATTGGTTCTAATGGAAGAACCGAAGAAGAAATCAGACAAGCTGAAATTGCGTTAGGCATTACCTTTGCAAAGGATTATCGCAAGTATCTGAAAGAAATTGGACTTGCTTGCTTTGACGGTCATGAGATTACTGGCTTAACTAAAACTGCTCGCCTCGATGTTGTTTCTGTGACCAATGAACAGCGAAAGCAGTTGGGTAAAGTATCGTTGTCGTGGTATGTCGTTGAAGAAGCAAATATTTATGGCATTGTTATTTGGCAAAACTCTGATGGAACTGTTTATGAAGTAGCAGCTAATACAAAAGCCAAAAAGATTGCATCCTCCCTTGCAGAGTACATTTCACTATAATTAAATGACCAAGCCAAAGGGCATCAACCGTAAAAAGTTGGTGCTTTTTGTTTTGCTCATTTGCAAAATAAATTGACCGGTCAATTTGAAATCGAGTATGACCGCAGTGGTCATGCGAGAATAAATCGAAAAATTATATGAGCCACCTGATCAATGGCGAATATTATTTTTCGTGCGGAGTGCAGAGGGCGCAGCCCTTTGTGCTGGGTACAGGGGCGCAACACCCTGTGCAGGTCAAAGGCGGCAGCCTTGCCCAAGGAGATTTGTTGCTTGCGACAAACCATATTGGGTAGTATTCGTCGCAAGAATGTGTCTAAAAAGCAGCTTCGCTGCCATTCCCCTGCGAGGGATTTTGAAGAAACGGAGGAAATGAGTTTGAGATTAACGAAGCACAATGGACGAGCCGGGAAAAACGGTGTCTATAATCCTAAGCATAATGACCGCAGTTTCGATGTGAGCCATAGCGAGCACATTGACGAGGAACGAGTAGCACGTAACATCTACTGGGATTGCTACAACGGTGTCAAGCAGTTGGCAGAAAAGAACAGTGATGAGGTTGAGCTGGCTTCCACCTTTGAGGAAGTCGAGCAGCTTTATTATCGCAGCTTTTATTCTGGTTACACGGATGGACAGAATGATAGAAATACACAGAGCCGACACACGGAACGAAATCGCAGCCCCGAAGATTTATTAAAAAACAGAAAGACCTGTCCGGAGGAAACTTTATTGCAAATCGGAACGAAGGAGGAACACGTTCCGGCAGAAACGCTTCTGATAATCGCAACAGAGTTTTTTGCAGAATATGAAAACCGATTTGGTTCTCGTGTTCACATTCTGGACTGGGCATTGCACCTTGATGAAAGCACTCCCCATATCCATGAGCGTCATGTCTTCGATTGTGAAAATCAGTATGGGGAACTTTGTCCCCAACAGGAAAAAGCGCTGGAAGCTCTTGGTTTTGATTTGCCGAATCCGGAGAAAAAAGTGAGCCGACACAACAATAGAAAAATGGTTTTCGATGCCACCTGTCGAGCCTTGCTTTTTGAAATCTGTAAAAAACATGGGCTGCATTTGGACGAAGAACCGGAGTACGGCGGTCGTAAGCATTTGGAAAAGCAGGATTTCATTATTGCTAAACAAAAGGAGCAGATGGCGGTTCAGTCTGAAACGATTTTCAGTCAGCAGACAGCTATTGCAGTTCAGTCTGACAGGATACAAAAGCAGGATGCAGTTATTCTGGAAAAAGAAGAAAAGCTGGAAGAACTGACATTGAAGATTGATGATGTAGAAGCTCTGATTGATGAAGTTTCAGATATTGCCTATGACAAGGCGGTGGAGGTTGTAGCTGATACTGTTCGTGTGGAAACACGTAAACAGGATATAAAAATGGTGGAGCAATCCAAAGCGTGGGTACTCTCTCCGGAACGCAAAGCTTCCCAAAAAGAAAAAGAGTATGCTGTCGCCCGACTGGATGGAGTGATAACCAAAATCACAAAAGCCATGCAGACAGCAATGACAGCGATTAAGACCACGCTGATGAAACCGGAGATTAAGAAAGCCAGCACGGAACAGATTAAGGAAAAAGTCAGACCTTCTATTCTTGATAGGCTTCATAAAAATCAGGCTGATGTTGCCCAGCGAGAAGCGGACAGACAGAAAACGCAGTCCAACAGAAAAAATAATATTGAGATTTAACAGGCACTTGCCATTTTCACATTGAGAATGTCCGGTGTCTTTTCTTTTGAGAGGAAGTGATGCTATGAATGTATTTGAGGCAGTGAAGCAGTCGGTCACAACAAGACAGGCTGCGGAATTTTATGGATTTCGGGTAGACCGTACCGGAAAAATCATCTGCCCTTTCCACAATGATAGAAACCCGAGCATGAAAGTGGACAACCGCTTTCATTGCTTCGGCTGTGGAGCTGATGGAGATGTGATAGATTTGGTTTCTAAGCTTTATGGTATTAGCAGTTTGGAAGGAGCAAAAAAACTGGCTCTGGACTTTGGAATTTCTTATGATTCAAAATCTGTTGTAAGAAAGCTAAAAACAATAAAACAGCAAAAATCGGATGCGCAGAAATATGCAGAGGCAGAAAGCAGAGTTTTTAGAGTGCTGTCAGATTATTATCATCTGCTGAAACGATGGAAGGTTCAGTATGCACCTTCCATAGAAAATGAAAATTGGCATCCACGATTTGCAGAAGCTTTGCAAAAGATATCCCACATTGAATATTTGTTGGATGTTTTGGTATTTGGTGATGCCGAAGAAAAAGCATTGATTGTTATGGAATACGGAAAGGAGATAGCTGTACTTGAACAACGAATTTCAGAATTTAACATCTCAGACACAGGAAGCAGTCATGCAGACAGTTGCGGAGATGCAGGTGTGCAGGAGTGTGGAGGAAGTCAGGGGAAGCCTGACTTTGAACGAGAATGGCAGCGTAAAAAACACAATCAAGAATTGTCTGACCGTATTGCAGTCTGATCCGGCACTGTCAGGTGCGCTTCGCTATAACATTATGACCGAGAGAACAGACATCGTAAAACCGCTGTGGTGGAAAAAAACTTCCAGAATGATGAATGAAACAGATTTTAATTATCTTTTGCTCTATATGGAAGAAAAATACAATCTGACGGTGGAGAAAAAAGTTGAAAAAGCTATTTCCATTGTTGCGGATAAAAATAAATATCATCCGGTCAGGGATTATCTGAATCAGCTCGAGTGGGATGAAACAGAGCGTATAAGATATGTTTTACACCATTTCCTCGGAGCAGAAATCAATGAATACTCCTATGAAGCTATGAGATTGTTTCTGTTGGGAGCAATCAGCAGAGCATTTAAGCCGGGATGTAAATTTGACGTGATGCTTTGTCTGACAGGAGGTCAGGGTGCAGGAAAATCAACCTTTTTCCAGTTCCTTGCGATCAAAGATGAGTGGTTTTCTGATGATTTAAAGAAAATGGATGATGAAAACGTCTTTCGTAAAATACAGGGACATTGGATTATTGAAATGTCAGAAATGATTGCTACTGCAAATGCAAAGAGTATTGAAGAAATTAAATCATTTTTGAGCAGAAGAAAGGAAACGTATAAAACACCTTACGATAAACAGGCTGCGGACAGGCTCCGTCAATGTGTGTTTGGAGGTACTTCCAATACGCTGGACTTTCTTCCTCTCGACCGAAGCGGTAACCGACGCTTCTTGCCTATCATGGTGTATCCGGACAAGGCGGAAGTTCATATTTTGGAGAATGTAATAGAATCTCGAAAATATATTGACCAGTTATGGGCAGAAGCAATGGTACTTTATAGAAGTGGAAAGATTCGGCTGACGCTGACAAAGGAAACGGAACAGTATATGAAAGAATTGCAGAAAGAATTCATGCCGGAGGACACTAAGGCAGGTCTGATAGAAGCATATCTGGAGAAATTTACCGGAAAACAGGTGTGTTCGAAGCAGCTTTATAAAGAAGCGTTAAATCATGCTTATAATGAACCGCAACAATGGGAAATTCGTGAAATCAACGAGATCATGAACCATAGTGTTAAGGGATGGAAGCAATTCTCCAATCCAAGATATTTTGGCAGTTATGGCAGGCAGCGTGGCTGGGAACGTGACAACCAGAGTATGACAACCGAAG
Source organism: Blautia sp. JLR.GB0024 (assembly GCF_037000545.1). NCBI lineage: Bacteria > Bacillati > Bacillota > Clostridia > Lachnospirales > Lachnospiraceae > Blautia > Blautia sp. JLR.GB0024. Next base: position 401,696 of record NZ_JBANBF010000001.1, read on the forward strand.
AAAATTCCATGGATGGATTTGTGAAACTGACAGAGGAAGAAGCCAGTCAAATGGAACTTCCATTTTAAGTTGCTGGTCAGATTGTCGGCTGTGTTGTCGGTCAGTTGCCTGATAGGGTGTCAAAGAAATCCTTTATTTTCAGGGAATTTTACTCTCTGACAACCAAAGCAACAGATAATATAAAAAAGAAAATAAAAATAGTAATTGAGCTTCGCATTTGAAAAATGACAGTTTTTTGAGGTCGGTTGTCGAACTTCGTTGTCATGTCACTTGCAGGGCTCTTTTTTCGTGGAGGTATTTTTTCAATGAATGTGTGTAATGAAGTGAAATCACAGCTTATGCGTGAGGGTATCACAATGCAGGAGGTATTGGAGCAATTGGCAGTGAAATATGGATGGAGCAAAAGTGTTTCCAACCTGTCGGGCAAGCTGCACCGTGAAACACTGCGATACAGGGAAGCGGTGGAACTGGCAGATGTTTTAGGTTATGAGATTGTTTGGGTTAAGAGGGGGTAATTGCCTATGATGAAAGAACAGGAAATGAATGTAGATAAGTATGATATTCCGTTGTGGCGAAAATATACACTAAGTGTGCAGGAAGCGTCCAAATATTTTCGCATTGGCGATAAGAAACTGAAAAAGCTGATAGATGAAAATCCAGATGCTGACTTCATCCTGTGGAATGGGTCACGTCCTCAGATAAAGAGAAAAGTATTTGAACAATTCGTTGATGAGAAATTATCTGCCATATAAAAATGGCAAATACAAGATAGAATCAGAGCCGAGTTTATGGTATTATAGGGATATCATAGCTTGGCTCTTTTCTATGACGGTCGGTTGATAGAAAGGAGAAACTTAATGTCAGATGTAAGACGAGACAATAAAGGTCGAAGATTATTTAATGGAGAGAGCCAGCGAAAAGACGGGAAATATGAATACAAGTATCAGGATGGATGGGGCAAGAGAAAGACGGTGTACAGTTGGAAACTGACTCCGGCAGATAAGGTTCCGGCAGGAAAACATGATGATATTTCCCTGAGAGAAAAAATAAAGCAAATTCAAAAGGATTTAAACAGCAATATCACACCGGATGGAGGCAATTTTACGGTTCTGGAACTTGTGGAGAAATATATCGGTACAAAGACCGGTGTTCGACACAACACAAGAGCAAATTACAAATTCGTGGTGAATATCATCAAGAAAGAAGAATTTGGTCAGAAGCGTATTGATAAAATCAAGCCATCGGATGCAAAACAGTGGCTGATTAAGATGCAGCAGGTGGATGGACGAGGATACAGTTCCGTTCACACAATCAGAGGCGTTGTAAGACCTGCCTTTCAGATGGCGGTTGATGATGATTTAATTATAAAGAATCCTTTTGAGTTCCAACTGAATACTGTAGTCGTGAATGATAGCGTAACACGAGATGCTATTACACGAAAACAGGAAAGAGATTTCTTAGAGTTTGTAAAGAATGACAAGCATTTCTGCAAATACTACGACGGTATCTTTATTTTGTTCAAGACAGGACTTCGTATTTCGGAATTTGTGGGACTGACTAAGAGCAATCTTGATTTTGAAAACAACAGAATCATCGTGGATCATCAGCTTCAGAGAACAAGAAGTATGAAATATGTTATTGAAGACACGAAAACCGAAAGTGGTACACGAATGGTGCCGATGATTCCGGAAGTGAAAGAATGCTTCAAGCGTATTCTTGAAAACAGAAAAAATCCAAAGATTGAACCTATGGTTGAGGGATACAGCGGATTTTTGTTTTTGGACAAGAACGGCAGACCGATGGTTGCACTTCATTGGGAAAAGTATTTTCAGCATATCCGTGAAAAGTACAACAAAATCTACAAGATTCAGATGCCAAAGGTTACACCTCATGGTCGAGTTATAATAAGGACAAGTTAGAAAACTCCAGTAAATACAAGGGGTTGCACTAATTTAGTCCTTATTTTTAACTCCCTGAAAAAGGGAAAAATAAGGCAGCGCTGTCATTCCAGAATATGAATTATTACAGATCCAGACTGGAAATGGATTTGTGTAAGACAAGAGTAAAAACAACAGAATTATTGTAATTATAGGACTGAATTAGCTCGCACGGAATATAGATTCCGGTTGTCTAATTCAGTCCTCTTTTTGATTGACGATGATGAAAGGTGATGAAAAATGGCTAGAATTATTTCTATTGTAAACCAAAAAGGGGGAACGGGAAAATCCGCATGTACTGCTAATTTAGCAGTAGGATTAGCACAAAAGAATATGAAAGTGTTGATTGTAGATGCCGATCCACAGTCTGATGTATCCGCAGGATTTGGATATCGTGATTGTGATGACAGTAATGAAACACTTACAGCTCTTATGGATGCAGTAATGAAAGATGAAGATATTCCTTCAGACTGTTATATCAGACATCAAGCAGAGGGAATAGACATTATCTGTTCTAACATTGGACTGGCAGGTACGGAAGTACAGTTGGTAAATGCAATGAGCAGGGAATATGTATTGAAACAGATTTTATATGGTATCAAGGATCAATATGATGCAGTCATTATTGACTGTATGCCATCATTGGGAATGATCACGATCAATGCGCTGGCTGCATCAGATGAAGTACTCATTCCAGTTGAAGCGTCCTACCTGCCAATCAAAGGCTTGCAGCAGTTGTTAAAAACGATCGGTAAGGTTCGTAAGCAGATTAATCCGAAGTTGCAAGTCGGTGGGATTCTGTTCACGATGGTCGATGCGCATACAAATGATGCCAGAAATAATATGGAACTTCTCAGAAATGTATATGGAAGTCAAATTCATATCTTTGATAATTATATTCCATTTTCTGTAAGAATGAAGGAAGCAGTCAGAGAAGGACAGAGTATTTTCTCTTATGATCCGAAAGGCAAAGCTACAGAAGCTTATCGGAGAGTGACGGAGGAGGTGCTGAAAGATGCCATCTAAAAAAAGAGAAACTCCCATTTCCTTACAGCCACTTGATGTGTTGTTTGGAACAAACGAAGAAACAAACAATGGAATTTGTGAGATAGCAATAGGAAGCCTTCATCCATTTCCAAATCACCCGTTTCAAGTAAAAGATGATAAGAAAATGGAAGAATTATCAGAAAGCATTACACAATATGGCGTGTTGGTTCCTGGTATTGTGCGGTTGAGAGGGTCCGGTGGTTATGAGCTGGTAGCTGGTCATAGGCGAAAACGAGCATGTGAACTTGCGGGATTAGAGAAAATGCCTGTTATCATCAAAGATCTTACAGATGATGAAGCGACGGTGATCATGGTAGATTCCAACATTCAACGAGAAGAGCTGCTGATCAGCGAAAAGGCATTTGCTTATAAAATGAAATATGAGGCGTTAAAGCGTCAGGGGAAACGGTCTGATTTAACTTCTTGCCAAGTTGGCAAGAAGTTGGCGGCGGAAGAAGTCAGTCAGAATACAGGAGATAGTTCCAGACAGATTCTTCGATATATTCATCTGACAGAGTTAATCACAGAGCTTTTAGAACTGGCAGACGAGAAGAAGCTTCCCTTTAATACAGCTGTTGAAGTTTCATATTTGAGAAGTGAAGAACAACAGATATTGCTTCAGTATATGAGTAATCACAATATGGTACCGTCCATGAAGCAGGCAAAGGAATTGAAACAGATTTCAAAAGAGCGGATGTTGACGTATTCAGAGATTGATCAGATTTGCATGAATGAAAGTACTGAAAAAGTTCAGGTGCAGATTCCGGCGAAGAAATTGAAACAATATTTTCCAGAGACATATACAAAGACTCAGATGGAAGAAATTATATTTAAGCTTCTGGCATCGTGGGCAGAAAGAGAGGGTAAAGAATGAGCAATGAAGATACGGTAAGTAGAATACAAGCCTATCTGAAAAAGATAGAAAAGATACGTGTTAAACGGATGAAAAGAGAGAAGTTTGAACATTTGTTGAAAACATTAGGATTATCAGCAGGAAGAAAGTGAAAGTATGGCTTTAAAAATTGTACGAAGATATGATGCGAACGGAAGGGAGCTTACGGAGAAAGATTTGGAAACTTTTCGATTGGATTCTCCTGTGGTTAGAGAAATATTGGCAAACCTTAATCGGGAGGTGGCGGAAGGAATCAGACAGAAGGAGAAAAAAGGTGACGATTGAAGACGTAATTAAAAAATCAATTCTGCCGCTGGCATTTATGGTATTCTGGTTTTGGATGACAAAAACAATTATGAAAGTCAGTGGTCAGACGGATTGGTTCTGGTGGATATTTATTGCCGGATTGCCATTTGGAATACATAAAATGCGGCTGATTCTAATCCCTAGAGGAATGGATACCACAGCAACGCTTGGTATGGCTGCATTAAGTGTCATCATTGGAGCTTTGATTGGATGTATCATGATTCCAGTGTATGTAATCCGTGCGGTATACGTTTTCTTACGATATATCATCGGAAAATAATTGAATATTTGATAAGAGGCAGGTTTGCGAAAATAAAATCGTAAGCTTGCCTCTTTTTTTGTACCAAAAATCAAGCAATTCAGGGGAAATCCCTTTTGCAAATATATATACTCGGAGGATTTTTAAGATGAGAGAGCGAATTGAAAGTAAGCATGTAACAAAAGAAATCAAAAGTCAGATGCCAGTGATTCCGGTGGAAATTGTTAAAGAAAGAGGCTGTACGTTCTGTCCGTATTATCTGGGAAATTATGAGAAACAGCCACGCTGTATGATGAAAACCTGTGCCTGGGATGATGAAAATGAACGTTTCCATCCAGTTCTTCGTGGACTAATTCCATTTTACAAAGAGAAGATGGAAAAAGCAGAAGTGAAGTTCTTGGCAATGAAAAAGATTTACACAACGCTGTTAGGAATGTTTGCCGATGAAATGAAGCAGGAAGAGTTGGAAAAAGATGAATGTTACGGATGTGCCTATGGAAAATGTGGACCATGTGTCGGTATCTGTTACAAATCAATGAAAGCATAGGAGGGTTAAGCCAATGAATACAACAGTTATTTCCGGGCGATTGGTAAGAAATCCCGGATACAACGAAGTGGAGAATGAAAAAGGACTTCATAAGATTGCCAAGTTTGTTCTGGCAGTTAGAAGGAATTATTCCGATGAAGTCAGTTTCATTCCGGTAAAGGCTTTTGCAAAGAAAGCAGAATTTGCCAGAGATTATCTGATGCAGGGAACGAAGGTCATGGTGGAAGGCGAGATTGTCACAGGTAATTATGAAGATAAGGATACTGGGAAAAAGATCTATACCACTGAAGTGTATGCAAACCGGATTGAATTCGCAGGTGCAAAAATGGTTGACAGACCACCGTTTCCAGAAGATGCGGAAGGGTTCTTAGAGATCCCAGAGGGCATGGAAGAGGAAATGCCGTTTAGATAGAGGAGGATAAAAGATGGTTTCAGTAGATCAGGCGTATATGGTAGGGCATATGAAAAATGCCGATGGAAGTATCAATAACAAAAATGTAGTGCTGTCAGCAGCATGTGAAGCAGCGGAACTGTTCCAGTGCATGATGTCAGTAAACCAAAAACTGGAGGACTGGCAGAGATTTAATCACACTTTGGAGATGCATCTTAGAAGTGTGGAATGTGAGAAAATCCATGATATCTGTCAGGCGGTATATGGAATGAAACATCCGTCCGATGAACTGGAAGGATTGTATCTGGCAAGGGAGGATGAACAGATATGCCTGCTGTACTATCAGGTATTTGTAGGTATGCTGGAAATCAATATTACTTCAGCCGAAGTGCTGTACAAACAGAAGGAGGAAATAATCAATGAGTAAGATGGAGTATATGCCGGTAGATTGTTTGCAGGTGCCAAAGATGCTGTTCCAGGTGGAAGAATTCAAAAATCTATCAAATACAGCAAAAATTTTATACAGCTTATTTCTGGATCGTTTGAAATTTGCGGTGCAGAATGGCTGGGTAGATCATAACGGGGATCTGTTTGTTATCTATCCAAAAAGCGAAATGAAGAAAGATCTGAATACGACTCGATATGGCGTAGATCAGGCAGTACAGGAACTTGTTAAGATTGGAAAGCTGGTGCGTATTGTTCAAAACGATGGAAAGGCGAACCACTTTTATATCAATGATATTTATGAAAATGCGATGGAGGAAGAATCAATGATGACATTAGACAGAATTATGGCAAATATGCAGATGGAAGAAAGAGAAATTATCATGGACAAGATGGTGGCAGCATCCAGAGATATTCTGGGAACAATTGCAGATATGGGATATCTGGATGAATATGAGACACCACTGACTCCTATGGAAGAGCGTGGCTATTACGATGAAGAAGGTAATCTTGATATTGATGCCGTAGAAGCCGATGGCTATGAGTTTGGCATGGATCTGGCATTTGGCGTGTTATCTGTTTATGAAGGAAAGCCTGAACGTGTGCTGGAAATTCAGAAATATGTAAATGAGCAGTATGAGTGCTGCTCTAATAAGAAGTTTATGAAAGTTCTGGAAACAATCGCACGAATGAATGGAAACGAGGAGGTTTATATCGAGGATATGTATGCCTGCAATAAAGAGGCAAGGAATTATTATCTGAGTGAGTTAATGATGTGCTTCAACTTTGTGTTTAATGAGATGTGTCATGGAACAGGCAGTGCAGCAGGGTGTGATTTTAATAATGAGGAAGAATAGGAAATAAGCTATGGCAGATTTTGAATATTTCAGAGCAGAAGAATCTGACCAGTTTTCTTTTTTTCGGATACCAAAAGCTCTGTTCACAGAAAAAGAGTTTGCAAGCCTGTCCACAGACGCAAAGCTCCTTTACGGAATTCTGCTTGATCGAATCAGCCTATCCAAGAAAAATGGATGGATTGATAGTGATGGTTATGTCTATATCATTTACACGATCGCAGAATTGCAGGAACTATTGCGAATGTCGCATACGACAGTGACAAAGCTTCTTTATGAGCTTGACAGTGTGCATGGGATTGGATTGATTGAACGGTATCGGCAGGGGAATAATCGTCCCTCTGTCATATACGTGAAAAATTTTGTGAAACGGATTAGAGGAAAGCCCGTAAGATACTTTGCTTCTGGAACGCCAGAAACTGGAAATCCGGACTGCAAGGAATTGGAAATCCGGATTGCAAGAAACTGGAAGTCCGGAACGCAAAAAAATAGAAGTCCGGACTGCAAGAATCTGGATGGAAGTAATACTAAGATAAATAAGACTGAAAAGAATCATACTGATAAGAGTAAGGGCAATACTCCCGCTTTGGAAGAAAAATTCAGTCTAAATGGGAGATTTAAAAATGTTGTTCTGTCGGAAGCAGAACTGCAGGAGTTGATGACGCTATTTCCATGGGATTACCAGAAACGGATAGATCATCTTTCTGTTTATATGAAATCCAGTGGAAAAGAGTATCAGAATCATTTTGCAACAATCTGTCTTTGGGCAGAAAGGGATGGAACCAGGGAAGGAATGGACAAATATGAATTTCAGGAAGGAGAAAGCCTGTGATGGAAAATAAAGTAACAGCAGATTATGTGGACGAAGATGGATGTCTTCATTGTGGTATCTGTGGGAAAAGAAAACAGATGAAAGTCAGTCTGATGGGATTTGAGCATGTAGTGTCCTGTTTGTGCGAATGCGAGGTGAAAGCCAGACAAGAACTTGATGAAAAGATGCAGCGGGAAGAAGCACAGCGATTGCTTTATCAGAGAAAATCCGTCGGACTTCGGGAAAGAAGATTCTGGGAATGGAAATTTGAAAATGACAATGGAAGCAACCAGAAGATACTAATTGCCAGGCAGTATGTAGAAAACTGGACAGATATGAAGAGAAAAAATGTAGGATTGCTTTTGATGGGACCAGTTGGAACCGGGAAAAGTTTCTTTGCAGGCTGTATTGCAAATGCACTTTTGGAACAGGGAGAACGTGTCATGATGACGAATTTTTCCAGGATCTTAAACGAAATGACCAGCTATCAGGCAGATAAGAATCAGATTATACAAAATCTTGTGGATTATCCGCTGCTGATTATTGATGATTTAGGAATAGAACGAAATTCCGAGTTTGCTTTGGAGCAGGTCTATAATGTGATAGACAGCCGCTATTGTAAAATGCTTCCGCTGATCGTAACAACGAATCTGGGACTGAATGAAATGAAATCCACAGATTTGGATACTGCCCATCAGCGTATTTACAGTAGAATACTTGAAATGTGTGTTCCCATCTATTGTGGTGGAGAAGATAAGAGAAAAGAAGAAGGGACAGAAAAACTCGTACAGGTGCAGAACCTGATTACCGGTTAATCTGTCTTTTTTCATTAAAGGGGGTGATTGCCATGATTACAGATCTGGACAGCAGTTGAATCGCTGAAAGGAGGGAAAAGGCATGCAGGAAGAGGTAACTCAGAAAACGGTCACGTTCTGTATTCGGGCTACTAAGATTACGGCAGACCTGTTGAAAAAGGTTCTTGTTGCGTATCTGCGTCATCAGAAGCAGAAATCAGTAGAGAAGAAAGCACAGAAAAATCAGCCGAAACAGGGAAAGATCACGGTAAAAGAGCTGGCAAAACAGAATGCCGGGATGGTCAATATCGAGATCACAAATAAGAATATCAAGTCCTTTGAACGGTATGCCAGAAAATACGGGATCAATTATGCTCTGAAAAAAGACAAGAGCAAAGAGCCTCCGGTTTATCTGGTATTCTTCAAGGGACGTGATCAGGATGCCCTCAATGCTGCTTTCCGTGAGTTTTCCCAGAAACAGATTCAAAAAGCGAATAAACCTTCCATTCATAAGCGTCTTGCAGCTTACCGGGCAATGATGCCAAAGAAGACGAAGGACAAAGTAAAGAACCGGCATCAGGAGCAGAGTCGATGAAAAAGAAAAGCGGCAAAACTCTGATGCAGAAGTGGAAGAATAAAATCGGGGGTAAGCTGTCCGCCCTGGATAAAAAGGAACTGGTTCTTACAAATATTCCTTATGCTCTGGCTGCTTTCTATGCAGACCGGGCATTTTTTCTTTACCGGAACAGTCCGGGAGAAGATATGGGGAACAAACTATTATATGCAATGGAACACGCAGACCGGATTTTTGCTGGTTTTGTGTTAAGCAATAACTGGAAAGATCTGCTAGCAGGTATTGTTGTTGCAGTCGTTCTGAAAGTGTTGGTCTGGCAGAAACAGGCAGACGCAAAGAAATTACGGAAAGGCATCGAGTATGGTTCAGCCAGATGGGGAACCGCAGAGGATATCAAGCCTTATATGTCGGAAGATCCCTGGATGAATATTCCATTGACAGCAACAGAAGCATTGACTATGGAAAGTAGACCTAAACAGCCAAAGTATGCAAGAAATAAAAATATAGTGGTCATTGGCGGCAGTGGTTCCGGAAAAACTCGATTTTTCGTTAAGCCGTCAGTCATGCAGATGAACTGTTCCATGGTCATTACAGATCCGAAAGGCACTCTGATTGAGGAGTGCGGGAAGATGTTAGCAAAGGGTCCACCTAAGAAAGATAAGAATGGAAATATTATGAAAGATAGATCTGGAAAAGTAGTTCATGAGCCATATGTGATTAAGGTTCTGAATACTATCAATTTTTCCAAATCGCTTCATTACAATCCATTTGCTTATATACGGTCTGAAAAAGATATCCTGAAGCTGGTGACAACAATCATTGTTAATACCAAAGGCGAAGGGGAAAAAGCTTCCGAAGATTTTTGGGTGAAAGCAGAGAAGCTGTTGTACACGGCATTGATTGCTTTTATCTGGTATGAAGGAGATGAAGAGGAAAAGAATCTGAATACCCTTCTTGATCTTTTGAATGAAAGCGAAACCCGTGAAGAGGATGAAACTTACCAGAATCCTGTGGATATGATGTTCCAGGAACTGGAAGAAAGAGATTCGCAGCATTTTGCGGTCAGACAGTATAAAAAATACAAAATGGCGGCTGGCAAAACTGCCAAAAGTATTCTTATTTCCTGTGGTGCGAGGCTGGCACCATTTGATATCGCAGAACTTCGTGAGATCATGTCTTATGATGAAATGGAACTGGATAAGATCGGGGACAGGAAGACAGCCTTGTTTTTGATTATGTCCGATACAGATACAACCTTTAATTTTGTGATTGCCATGTTACAGTCACAGCTTTTCAATCTGCTTTGCGACAAGGCAGATGATGTATATGGTGGAAGACTGCCAGTTCATGTGCGTGTCATCGCTGATGAGTTTGCCAACATCGGGCAGATTCCACAGTTTGACAAGCTGATCGCAACCATCCGAAGCAGGGAAATCTCTGCTTCTATTATTTTACAGTCACAGAGTCAGCTAAAGGCAATGTATAAGGATAGTGCAGATACCATTCTGGGTAACTGTGATACGACACTATTTCTTGGAGGAAAAGAGAAAACTACCTTAAAGGAAATGAGTGAGCTTCTGGGTAAGGAAACCATTGACCTGTATAACACTTCGGAAACGAGGAGTAATCAGAAGTCCTTTGGATTGAATTACCAGAAAACAGGCAAACAGCTGATGACAGAAGATGAGATTGCAGTCATGGATGGAGGAAAATGTATCCTTCAGATTCGTGGTGCCAGACCATTTTTCTCAGACAAATATGATATCACGAAACACAAAAATTATCGGTTTCTTGCAGATGAAAATGAGAAAAACCGATACAAAGTAGAGAAAGAGTTAAATCCGCAGTACACACCGAAACCCGAAGAAGAAGTGGAGGTAATTCAGGTGGAGCTGTCGGAATAACCATGGGAATGAACGAAAAATAATGAGGAAAGGAATAACTGACATTAGGTGCGCCGGCTTTTTAGTCGGTGTTTTTTCATTCCCGTAAACACCTGAAAGAAGTCAGTTTTGGTGAATGTATATGGCATTTTTTAGCAGTGCAATTACAACTTTAAAAACTCTTGTAGTCGCAATCGGCGCAGGTCTTGGCGTGTGGGGTGTCGTAAACCTTCTGGAAGGATATGGAAATGACAATCCCGGTGCTAAGAGCCAGGGCATCAAACAGTTCATGGCTAATTAAAGGGAACAAAAAGAAAGGGAATGCACAATCCAGACGGTATCAGCGGCAGGCTACAAGAATAAATTGTGATTTCACAAGATTGGTGTTATAATAAGAGAAAAGTTCCTGCCGGGGCAACCGCCCCGGTGGTATGGATAGAAAGGCAGGAAAACAATATGCACATCAGCTATAAACCACTCTGGCACACACTGTTAGAGCGTGATATGAGAAAAGAGGATTTAAGGCTTGCTGCTGGTATGACAACAAATATGATTGCCAACATGAGCAAAGAGGGAAAGCACATCAGCATGGATACATTAGCCCGTATCTGTGAAACTCTGAATTGTGAGATTACTGATGTGATTGAGTTAGTACCAGACGAGCCTGCTTCCACAGGAGGTAAGGAACATGAGCGAATTGAAACCAAGAATAACGGAAAACGGAATTGATTATATCCTTGTCGGAGATTACTACATTCCAGGCTTGAAACTGCCGGAGGAACACCGCCCTATCGGAAAGTACGGACGAATGCACCGGGAATATTTAAGAGAAGTCCACCCAGCCAGATTGAATACATTGATACTGACCGGAGAATTGTTGACATATCTTGCAGACCTGAATGAACAGGCACAAAAACGGTTAGACACTATCATGGAGCAGATGAAAGCTACCGAGGGCGTGACAGAGGAATTGAAGTGTACCCGACAAATGGAATGGGTGCAGCGTTGCAATAACATTCACAACAGGGCAGAAGAAATTGTTTTGTATGAGATGATTTATTCATAACGGGAGCAATTAAATCGGAGGTATATAAGATGATTGAAATTGTATTTGGTGAAAGTGCCTGTGGAAGTTTGAAAATTGCCCAAACTTACGGCAAGGGAAAGTATAGAGGAAGTGCTGTTTCAATATTTATGAGGCACGAAGACGGGAGTGTTCCATCTTCAGATGAAATGAAAAAGGCACAGCTTCAAGCACAGGAACAAGAACGCATTGCTTGGGAGAATGCTATTCCATTGGGAGGCAAGAGCAGTGATGTTTATTGTTTTGATATGGCTCTTAGTGTGGGAGATATTTCTGATAATGGAATTGGCGAACAGCGGAAAAATATTTTCAAGAAAATGCTGTCTGTCTGCTTTGTAGAGGATTTAGATTATCAGGTTGAAGAAAAAATACAGAAAATTAAAACTACATTGACCTCAGTGATTGAACGATATGTAGCTGGGGAAGAAATTCGCATTTGGTATAGCTATAATCCAGATGAGCTTTGTGGTATGTATTGGCTTATGAAACAACTTCAACCATTAAACTGCCAGACAACAATTTATTTGGTTAAGTTACCTACATGGGAATATGGAAAAGAAAATACTATGACATCCAAAATAGCATGGGGCGAGGTCTCTCCTGGCGAATGGGGAAACTATATAACTCTACAAGAGAAAGCTAATCCTGTATTTCTTTCAGCTTGTACTATGAAATGGAATCAACTTCAAAATGAAAATGCACCTTTGCGTGCAATGTTAAATGGTAAATTGCAAAGCGTTTCAGAAGATATATATGATAGTTTCATTCTTCGTGAAATTGCGGAACAGCCAGAGCAATTCAAAATGGCTATTGTCATAGGTAATGTTTTAGGAAAATATCAACTTGGAATTAGTGATGTATGGATTTCCAATCGCATTGATAAAATGCTTGAAGATGGTGTGTTGGAAATTATACAGGACGCACCAAAGGGAGAAACAAATTATCGCCGAATATTAAGAAAACGAATGAAATAATAACCACAGCACAAACCGCTGCTACATGGAATCCAACAAACCATGCAACAGCGGTTTTCCTTTACCGTTTTTTCCTCTGGCTGATAGGTGTTCCCATTTTCTTTGATTTTTTGAGAATACGAATGAACCAGCGAAATTCTTCTTCTGACAGGTTTTTATAGTTGATACCAAGCTGCTTGCAGTAAAGGATAACCAGTTTTTCATCTCGACTGCCCTTGAAATTTTCGACCGCTTCCAGATTTTCTTTCAGTTCATCGGCAACGGTAGTTTGGGGCGCACTCTCGCTGTCCTTTTTGTGGAATTCCCGAATATCCCGGATAATCAGGTTGAGGTCATCCAGAACCATGTGACTGAAATACTCATCATCACTGATATGTGCGGCTTGCAGCACCTTCAAATGCGGGTCATCTTCGCCGGGGCGATACCGTTCAATAATTTCATGCCGGACGGTATCAACAAGGGAGTTGAGATTTTGGATTTGCATGGTGGCAATCCCGTCCACATAAATCTCAATGTCCGCAAGAAACTTGATAAAGTCCTTATGGGTGGCAAGTTCGCAGAGCAGACGGTTGTTAATCCGACCGCTTTTCAGCAGTGCCACCATCTCATCGTTCAAATGCAGCTCCGTCAGTGGCGTGTTGATCTGCTCCCTGTTCTCTGTCCGGCACAGCAGATAATCGACGGAAACCCCATAGAAGTCTGCCAGCGTGATAAGGTTGCCATGATTGATTTCCTTATAATCCTCTTTTTCATAACTGCCAAGGGCTGATTTAGAAATGCCCGTCAGCTTTGATAGTTCTTCCAGATTTAAGCCTTTGTCTTTGCGGAGTTCCCAAAGGCGTTCCTGTATGCTTGTTGCAACTTTCATGGGCGCACGCTCCTTTCCGGTGGTTTTATTTCTGCCGTTTAACTGGATTATATCACACTTTCCGCAATCGTGGAAATTTCTGATTTTCCCCCTGATTCCTACTTTGTGGATATACGGCACAGGGCACAAAAATGTTCTATGATACAGGTAGTTCATCGATGGATTATTCCAATCGAATGACCAGCCTGTGTGGGATATGCTTCCCCGGCGATGTAGCGCCATGACTTTTGGCAGGGATATGGAGGAACCCTGACCGAAACGAGCGTACCAAAGGGAGCGATACGCCGCTGTGAGATTCAGGGGAGGAACGACACCGGGGAGAACTGGCGAACTGACACCGAAATGATACCGAAACACGACAATTTGATAGGGAGATAGTCTACCCTATCGCTGAGACTTCGGGAGATTTTAAGCGGCTCTATGGCTGTAATTTTGCCGAAAATCGCCCCGAAACCATACACGAAAACGGGAGGAAACGTAACATGCCGAGAATGAGCAAAAAGCGGAAGCATGAGCTTTCCTTTTACCTCAATGACCGGGGGCGTGTCACTTACAACGAATTATGCCGGAAATGCCAGCATGGGTGCAAGCAGAGCTTCCGGGCGGTTGTGATTGACTGCCCCCGTTATTTATCCAAACGAGCAAAGAAAAAGGAGGAACACACCGAATGAATTTTGAATTTATGACGATAGACACACCATTGCCGCCCTGTATGCCATTTCCCAGAGCGTTGACAGGATTTCCAGTCAGCAGCACCGCAAAGGTCATGTACTGCCGGATGTTGGACGCTATGCTTTTCAGAGGGCAGGCGGACGAGAACGGGATTCTTTTTGTCTGCTTCCCTATCACAGCCATTGCCGCAGTCCTGTCCCGCAGCCTCATGACGGTCAAGCGTTCTTTGAATGAACTGGAAACCGCCGGACTTATCATGCGGGTGCGTCAGGGCGTGGGAGAACCGAACAGGATTTATGTGCTGATACCGGGAAAGGAGGGCGCTACCCTTGCCTGATACCTCAAAGCTGGGAAAGCTCAACCGGGAGTTGGAGAAAAGCGAAAAGAAACTGCGGAAAGCCATCAATGATGAAAAGGCATTGCAGCACCAGTTGAAGCAGCTTACCCGAAAGGAACGGACGCACCGGCTCTGTACTCGTGGCGGTATGCTGGAAAGTTTTCTGCAAGAGCCGGAACGCCTGACGGACGATGATGTCATGCTGTTGCTGAAACTCATTTTTCACAGGCAGGACACGCAAGATATATTGAAAAAACTGCTGGAACGGGAGAAGCCGGAAACCCCTTAGTTTACTAAGGGCGCAATTATACACCACCCAGAGGTTGGTGCATTGCGTTCTCCGAAGGCTCCTTGCAGGAGGGCTGTGATTTTCCGCAGCCACGGTCTGCTCCAAATCAAACAGGGGACGCTACACTTCCCCTGCGCTGGCTGCCGCCAGCTACCCTTTTGTGGACTTGCCATCTGGGGACACCTTGCGTTGCAAGCTGTTCCCAGCCGATAAGTTTCATAAAATATAATGCAAATGGAAAGCTAACTTGACATAAAAGAACTATGTGATATAATGGAAGAATGGAAAGTTAACTTTCCATAAGAGAGGAGGATGACATGAAAAATCGCCTGGAAGAATTACGAAAGCAACGAGGCATAAAGCAAGAAGATTTAGCAAATGCATTGGAAGTATCACGACAGACCATCGGCTCTTTGGAAAACGGACGCTATAACCCATCTATTCAGTTGGCATTTAAGATTGCCAGATATTTCAACATGAGTATTGAAGAAATTTTTATTTACGAGGAGGATTGATTATGAAAAAAAGGTTGTTGATTTTAATGACAGTTACAGGAATGATTATTCTACTGGGAGGATTGCTAACATACGGTTTGGGAGTACATGAAATAATACCTGTGCCACGTCCCGACTTAATAGTAGTAGGTACATCTCTCATTGGAATTTTGCTGATTGTATCTGGTGTGTGCGACTTGTTCGTTAAGAAAACCAAAGAAATGGAAATAGAGGAAAATGACGAGAGAAATATTTCGCTTAGTAATGCTGCTATGGCAAGTGGCTTCAAGGTAATGAATGTTACGATTGCTGTTTCTATTTTTGCTTTGATTTTCACCGGATATATGACAGTAGTCCCATGTTTCACTATTATTGGGGCTTATGCTATTGGACAAATTGTATTTATTGTGCGACTTTGGTACTTGCACAAAACTATGTAAATGTATTACTAAATACCCGCCGCCCCCAGCGGCACAACAAGCAGGAAATCTGAAAAGGTATCCTGCTTTTTCTATGTCCAAAAACGGAAAGGAGGAACACAAAATGCCCTGTCCACACAACGAAATCTCTATTGTGCAGCGCAGCCACCGCCAGTCTGCGGTTGCCGCCGCTGCTTACCAGAGCGGCGAAAAGCTGTTCTGTGAATATGACCAGGAAGTAAAACACTACCCGGAAAAGCGTGGTATCGTCCACAATGAAATCCTGCTCCCGGCAAACGCTCCCCTGGAGTACACAGACCGCAACACCCTCTGGAACGCTGCCGAAGCTGTTGAGAAGCAATGGAACTCCCAGCTTGCAAGGCGGTGGGTGCTTTCCATTCCCAGAGAGATACCGCCCGACCAGTACGCCGCCCTTGTACGGGATTTCTGCCGCCAGCAGTTTGTTTCCAAAGGAATGTGCGTGGATTTTGCCATCCATGACAAAGGGGACGGAAACCCACACGCCCATGTCATGCTGACCATGCGGGCAATGGATGAGCGTGGGAAATGGCTTCCCAAGAGCCGCAAGGTCTATGAACTTGATAAGAACGGGGAACGAATCAAGCTCCCGTCCGGCAGGTGGAAAAGCCACAAGGAAGATACGGTTGACTGGAACGACCGCAAATATGGCGAAATCTGGCGGCATGAATGGGAGGTCATCCAAAACCGCTATCTGGAAGCCAACAACCGCCCGGAACGAGTAGATCTCCGTTCTTACGAAAGACAGGGGCTTGATATTATCCCTACCGTCCATGAAGGGGCTGCTGTCCGGCAGATGGAAAAGCGTGGGATTCAGACGAACATCGGCAACCTGAACCGAGAAATCAAAGCCGCCAATAGTTTGATGAAGTCCATCCGGCAGCTTATTAAAAATCTCAAAGGCTGGATTGCGGAGCTTAGCGAAAAGCGGAATGAACTGCTTGCCCAAAAAGCTGCGGAGGAAGCGGTCTTTCTTCCCAATCTGCTGATGAAGTATATGGAGATACGAAAGGCAGAACGGAGCAGCTGGACACGGGCGGGACAAAGCCGGGGGACTTCCAAAGACTTAAAGGCAGTCAGCGAAGCCCTGTCCTATCTCCAGAGAAAGGGACTTTCCACCGTGGAGGATTTGGAAAACTTTATAGAAACGTCCGGGAAATCTGCCGCCGACTACCGAAAGCAGATGAAGCCAAAGGAAACCCGCAGCAACGTGATTGACGCTATCCTTGCCGCCCGGACGGACTGTAAGGAATGTAAGCCCGTTTATGAGAAATACCAGAAGATATTTTTCAAGAAAACTAAGGAAAAATTCAAGCTGGAACACCCGGAGGTTGCCCGGTTTGAGAAAGCCAGTGCCTACCTTGCCAAGCACCCGGACGATAAGGACAGCACGAAAAAGGAGCTTTTGCAGGAACAGGCGAAGCTTGTGGACGAAATCGCAGACTTGAAAGTACCGTTGACCGAGGTGCAGGAAGATTTGAAGAAGCTGTGGGACATCCGCTACTGGGTACGGAAAGCCACACCCGGCACAGAGGAAAGCAAAGAGCCGCCCAAGAAGCAGCCCCTCAAAGAAGTCTTGCAGGATAAGGCTGACGAGAAGAGAGCACAGAAAAACGCCCCGGCGCAGACGAAACACAAACAACAGGATATGGAACTTTAACAGGCACTTGCCATTTTCAGATTGAGAATGATAAGTGCCTTTTCTTTTTTACAAGGAGGAATTGATTTGAATGTATTTGAAGCTGTGAAGCAGTCCGTTACGACAAGACAGGCTGCGGAGCATTACGGAATCCGGGTAAACAGAAACGGGATGGCTTGCTGCCCGTTCCACAACGATAAGACCCCCAGCATGAAGCTGGACAAGCGTTTCCACTGCTTCGGATGTGGTGCAGATGGGGATGTGATTGATTTTGTAGCTGCCCTGTACGGGCTGGGGAAAAAGGAAGCCGCCGCACAGTTGGCGAGTGACTTCGGGCTTGCCTATGAGGACTGGAAGCCACCGGGCAGGGCAAGGAAGCCCAAGCCCCGGCAGAAATCCCCGGAAGAACAGTTCCGGGAAGCAAAGGCACATTGCTTCCGTGTCCTTGCCGATTATCTACACCTCTTACGGGTATGGAAAACCGACTATGCCCCGCACTCCCCGGAGGAAGCGTTTCATCCCCGGTTCGTGGAAGCCTTGCAGAAGCAAGCCCATGTGGAATATCTGCTGGATGTGCTGCTGTTTGGGGATACGGAGGAAATCGCTTCACTGATTACGGAACATGGAAAGGATGTGATACAGCTTGAACAGCGAATGGCAGAGCTTGCCGCCGCAGACGCAGCAAGAACTAAAAAACACCATGAACGCCATGCAGCCGCCCCAGAGCGTTGAGGAAGTAAAGGCAACTCTGGAAACCACCGAGAAAGGCGGTGTCCGCCAGAGCATACGGAACTGCCTGACCGTATTCCAGCGTGACCCGGTGCTTGCCGGGGCAATCGCCTATAACATCCTGACCGACCGAAAGGACATCATAAAGCCCATCGGTTTTCACAGAGAAAGCACAGCCCTGACCGATACAGACATGAAGTATCTGCTTCTCTATCTGGAGGAAACCTACGGGCTGACCAGTGAGAAAAAGATTGAAACCGCCATCGGGATTGTGGCGAATGAGAATAAGTACCACCCCATCCGGGATTTTCTGAACAGCCTTGCATGGGACGGGACGGAGCGCATCCGCTTCTGTCTGCGGCACTTTCTGGGGGCGGATGTGGACGATTACACCTATGAAGCCCTAAAGCTGTTTCTTTTGGGGGCGATTACAAGGGCATTTAAGCCCGGAAGCAAGTTTGAAATCATGCTGTGTCTGGTAGGCGGTCAGGGGGCTGGCAAGTCCACCTTCTTCCGTCTGCTGGCAGTCCGGGACGAGTGGTTTTCCGATGATTTGCGGAAGCTGGACGATGATAACGTGTACCGCAAGCTGCAAGGTCACTGGATAATTGAAATGTCGGAAATGATGGCAACCGCCAATGCCAAGAGCATTGAGGAAATCAAGTCTTTTCTAAGCCGACAGAAAGAGGTTTATAAGATACCCTATGAAACCCACCCGGCAGACCGTCCCCGTCAGTGCGTGTTCGGCGGTACTTCCAACGCCCTTGACTTTCTCCCCCTTGACCGTTCCGGCAACCGCCGATTTATCCCGGTCATGGTGTACCCGGAGCAAGCCGAGGTTCACATTTTGGAGGACGAAGCCGCTTCCAGAGCCTATATCAGCCAGATGTGGGCGGAAGCAATGGAGATTTACCGAAGCGGCAGGTACAAGCTGTCATTCAGCCCAGCCATGCAGCGGTATCTCAAAGAACACCAGCGGGATTTTATGCCGGAGGACACCAAAGCCGGGATGATACAGGCTTACCTTGATAAGTACACCGGGGAAACGATCTGTTCCAAGCAGCTCTACAAGGAAGCCTTAAATCACACCTTTGACGAGCCGAAGCAATGGGAAATCCGGGAAATCAACGAGATAATGAACCAGTGCATTACCGGGTGGAACTACTTTTCCAATCCAAGAATGTTTGCGGAATATGGCAGACAAAAGGGCTGGGAGCGTGAAATCCCGGCAACGGACACCGACAACCCGCCCGAAAAATCTATGGACGGTTTTGTGGAGGTCACGGAGCAGATGGAGCTTCCATTCTGAAAATGACAGCCCGTTGCCGACTTCGTTGCTATCCCGTTGCCGAGCCGGTTGCCGGGGAAAAACCCATAACTGCGGGCTTTTCTCCCCTATGACAACCAAAACAACAGAAAAATAAAAGAAAAGTATAAATAGTAACCACCGCCAGATTGAGATTGTTTGCAAGGTCTTTTGAAGCCCGTTGCCGGACTTCGTTGCCGACACCCTCTGTCTGGCTATTTTCATGTATGGAGGATAACTGCCTATGGCAAAAAACAAAACAGAGATTCATGTGACCACTGTATTTGACGGGGAGCTGGACGCCACCGATGTGTTCGTCAGCCTGATTTCCCAGAAATACGGCAAGACAAATACAAAAGAATATCTTGCTAAAAAGAAAGAATTGAAGTATAATGAAGATGAGGTTCAAAAGAGCCGGATACCGTCTGGATTGTGTGGGTAAATGGCTATGATGAACGAAATGGAATACAGAACAATCGGTTCGGCACTTGCCGGGGGCTATCGTGCAGCGGTCTATTGCAGACTGTCAAAGGACGATGACCTGCAAGGCGAAAGTGCCAGTATCGCAAACCAGCGTGATATGCTGGAAAAATACTGCGAAAAGCAGGGATGGGAGGTTGTGGCAGTCTATCAGGACGATGGCTTCACAGGTCTTAATATGGAGCGTCCTGATTTACAGAGAATGTTGAGATCCATTGAGCGCAGGCAAATCAACCTTGTTATCACGAAAGACCTCAGCCGACTGGGGCGTAACTATCTGCAAACCGGGCATTTGATTGAGGACTTTTTCCCAAGAAACGGGGTGCGCTATATCGCCATGAATGACGGTATCGACACCTTACGGGATAACAACGACATTGCCCCGTTCAAGAATATCCTGAACGAGATGTACAGCAAGGATATTTCCAAGAAAGTCCATTCCTCTTATCTTCTGAAAGCGCAGAAAGGACAGTTTACCGGGTGTCTTGCCCCGTTTGGGTATCGGAAAGACCCGGAGGACAAAAACCATCTGCTCATTGACGAGGAAACCGCCCCGATTGTGCGGCTGATTTTCGGATATGCCCTAAACGGTCATGGTCCGAACTATATCCGCAGACGGCTGGAGGAAGAAAAAATCCCCTGCCCCACATGGTGGAACCGGGAACGGGGGCTTCGCAATACCCGCACCAAATGGGAAAAGAAAGACCCGGAAAACGGGCGGTATATGTGGGACTTCTCCGTTATCAAAGACCTTTTGATGAATCCCGTCTACACCGGGGCGATTGCTTCCCAGAAAAAAGACTACCGCTTCAAAATCGGCACGATTGGGGAAAAGAAACCGGAGGACTGGGTTGTGGTTGAGGGACAGCACGAACCGCTGATTGACCGCATGAGCTTTGATATTGTGCAGAACAAGCTGAAATCCCGCCAGCGTCCGGGGCAGACCAATGAAATCAGCCTGTTTGCCGGACTGATAAAATGCGGCGAGTGTGGGAAGTCGCTGACGATACGCTACACAAACGCAAAACATCCCCAGCGGATTTACTCCTGCAAGACCTACAATGCCTTTGGAAAGAACCACTGCACCCAGCACCGGATTGATTATGACACCCTTTACAGTCATGTGCTGCGGAAAATCCGGGAATGTGCCAGAGCTGCCCTGATGGACGGAGAAGCGGTTGCCGACCGCCTGACCAATACCTGTGAAGCCGAGCAGCGGGAACAGCGGGAAGCAATGGAACGCTCCCTTACAAGGGACGAGGAACGGATTGAGGTTCTGGACAAAATGGTAATGCGGCTTTATGAGGATATGATTGCAGGGCGTATCAGTGAGCAGAACTTCAACACCATGCTGGAAAAGACGCAGACCGAGCAGACGGAGCTTAAAACAAAAGTGTCCGAGGGCAGAAAGCGGCTGTCCGATGAAGTCCAGCTTGCCAATGATGCAAAACAATGGGTGGAAGCCATTCAGGAATACGCCAACATCACAGAGCTGGATGCAGCCACCCTTAACCGCTTAATCAAAGAAATCGTCGTGCATGAGCGCATTGACGAAGATAAAACAAGACACATTTCTATCGAAATTCATTTTAATCTCAAACCCATCCCGGAGGTGGAACAGGTCACTGCCTGACCTGTCCCGCCTGGATGGTTCTCTTAAAAACACCATATAGATTTTTGTACGCCGCCGCCCGCCATCGAGCAGAATTTTACACCTAATTGGGGATAAAACAGCTGATGGCTGGTGCCGGAATCATGCTGCTGGGAACTACCCTGATTCCACAGCTGGCAACATTGTTCTCTTAAGAGGAGTGGTAGATGAACACCATCATTGAGAGAATTACGGAAGCGATAAAGGATATCCTGATCGGACTTATCAAGTCATGTTTGGATAACATGTTCACGTCTGTCAATGAGCAGGTGGGAACCATAGCCGGGCAGGTGGGACAGACACCGCAGGGGTGGAATGCAGGGATTTTTAATCTGATTCAGAATATATCCCAAACGGTGATCGTCCCCATTGCGGGACTGATCATCACCTTTGTCCTGTGCTATGAATTGATCACGATGGTAACACAAAAAAACAATTTCCATGAATTTGAGACTTATAACATTTTCCTCTGGATCTTCAAAGCGTATGTAGCCATTTATCTGGTGACAAATACGTTCAATATCACGATGGCGGTCTTTGACGTTGGCCAACATGTGGTCAATAATGCCGCCGGGGTGATATCAGGAAACACTGCGGTGGATGCAACAGAAGCAATTACACGAATTGTGGATGCCCTGGAGGATATGGAGTTAGGGGATTTGTTCCTGCTATCCATGGAAACGCTGCTGATCAGTATTACCATGCGGATTCTGTCAATCATCATAACCGTTATTTTGTACGGAAGAATGATAGAAATTTACCTTTATACTTCCATAGCACCAATTCCGTTTGCCACCATGACCAATAAGGAATGGGGCAATATCGGAAACAACTATTTAAAAGGCTTGTTCGCACTGGCATTTCAGGGATTCTTCATGATGGTCTGTGTGGGAATTTATGCAGTTTTAGTAAATGCAATGACCATATCCAGTGACCTTCATGCAGCAATGTTTTCAGTAGCGGCTTATACCGTGATTCTTGCATTTTCATTATTCAAGACCGGAAGCCTTAGCAAATCGATATTCAATGCCCACTAACGGGCAGGAAAGGAGCGCATACCATGGCGTATGTACCAGTACCAAAAGACCTTACCAAGGTCAAAACAAAAGTAGCATTAAATCTGACAAAGCGGCAGTTGATTTTCTTTTCACTTGCCGCAGTTGTGGGAATTCCGTTTTATCTGTTCATGAGAAAACCAATCGGTTCCAGTATCGCTGCCATTTTGATGGTAACGGTCATGCTTCCGTTTTTCTTCATGGCGATGTATGAAAAAGACGGGCTTCCCTTTGAAAAAGTGGTGGCAAATATCATTCGACAGAAGTTTATCTGTCCGGCGGTAAGACCATATAAGACAGAAAATTTTTATCAGGAGATTTCCACCCTTGTAAAAAAGGAGGGTGTGCCGGATGGCAAAAAAGACAAAGCAGGAGGCTCAGCAGGAGCGTCTGTCCCTGGCGGAAAAAAGAAACCGTCAGGAAAGAAAAAACAAAAAAAGCAGAAAAGAAAGAGAACAGGAAAAGCGTAGGAAGAAACAGGAACGGGACCGTAGGAAACAGAAAAACATTCCTACAACTGCACAGCAGAGTATTCCGTATATTCGGATGCTGCAGGATGGTATCTGCCAGGTGACAAAGACCTTTTTCTCCAAGACAATTCAGTTTTATGACATCAATTATCAGCTTGCTTTAAATGAGGATAAGACCACGATATTTGAGAATTACTGTGATTTCTTAAATTACTTTGATTCTTCCATCAGTGTGCAGCTGTCCTTTATCAATCAGCAGGTGGATGTGGCAGAATTTGAGAAAAGCATCGATATTCCGGATCAGAACGATGACTTCAATGCCATTCGTGAAGAGTACCGTACTATGCTGAAAAATCAGCTTTCCAAAGGAAATAATGGTCTGGTAAAGACAAAATATATCACTTTTGGAATCGAAGCAGAAAGCCTGAAGGTGGCAAGACCAAGGCTTGAAAGAATCGAAACGGATATCTTAAATAACTTTAAGGTTCTGGGAGCACAGGCACATTCTTTGAATGGACTGGAAAGGCTGGAGATTCTGTATCATGTGTTCAACCAGGATCGGATCGAACCATTTAAGTTCCAGTATAAGATGCTGCCGGAAACTGGATTAAAAACTAAAGATTTTATTGCACCGACTTCCTTTAACTTTTCCAAGAATCAGACATTTTTGATGGGAAGAACGATGGGAAGTGTAAGTTACCTGCAGATTCTTGCACCAGAGCTGACAGACCGGATGCTTGCAGATTTCCTGGATGTAGATGACAGTATTAATGTCAACATCCATATCCAGTCTATTGACCAGAGTTCAGCGATCAAGATGATCAAGAGCAAGATTTCAGATTTGGATAAGATGAAGATCGAAGAGCAGAAGCGGGCAGTACGTTCCGGTTATGATATGGACGTGCTTCCATCGGACCTTGTAACCTATGGAGAAGAGGCGAAAAACCTGCTGGAAGATCTGCAGTCCAGAAATGAGCGAATGTTCCTTGTGACGGTTCTGGTTATGAATACCGCAAAGAAGCGGCAGAAGCTGGAGAATAATATTTTCCAGGTGCAGGGAATCGCACAGAAATATAACTGTTCTTTAAAACAGTTGGATTATCAGCAGGAAGCAGCACTCATGTCCTGTATTCCGCTGGGAGTCAATCGGATTGAAATTCAGAGAGGGCTTACCACATCTTCAACAGCGATCTTCGTGCCGTTTACGACACAGGAACTGTTTCAGGAAGGGGAAGCTCTTTATTATGGACTGAATGCATTATCCAATAACATGATCATGGTTGATCGGAAGCGTCTGAAGAACCCAAATGGACTGATTCTTGGTACACCAGGTTCCGGTAAGTCTTTCTCAGCAAAGAGGGAAATTACAAACTGCTTTTTGATCACGGAAGACGATATCATTATCTGTGATCCAGAAGCCGAATATTCGGCACTTGTGCAGGCACTGTATGGGCAGGTAGTTCGGGTTTCGCCAGTATCTGACCAGTATATCAATCCAATGGATCTGAACCTGAACTATTCCGAGGAAGATAATCCACTGTCACTGAAAGCAGATTTTATTCTGTCTTTGTGTGAGCTGATTGTTGGAGGAAAGAATGGACTGGAGCCGGTAGAAAAGACCATCATTGACCGCTGTGTACGGTTAGTATATCAGGAATATCTTGCCGATCCAGTGCCGGAGAAGATGCCAATCCTGGAGGATTTATACAACCTTCTGAGAAAACAGGAAGAGCCGGAAGCACAGCGACTGGCCACTTCGTTGGAAATCTATGTTACAGGTTCTCTGAATGTGTTTAACCATCAGACAAACGTGGATATTAATAACCGTATTGTCTGCTTTGATATCAAGGAACTTGGTAAACAGTTGAAAAAGATTGGGATGCTTGTCATTCAGGATCAGGTCTGGAACAGGGTAACAATGAACCGTTCTGCTCATAAGTCCACCAGATACTATGTGGATGAGTTCCATCTTCTTTTGAAGGAAGAGCAGACCGCAGCTTATAGTGTGGAGATATGGAAGAGATTTCGTAAATGGGGTGGTATTCCAACTGGAATCACCCAGAATATAAAAGATTTATTGTCTTCCAGGGAGATAGAGAATATATTTGAAAATTCAGATTTTATTTATATGCTGAACCAGGCTTCCGGAGACAGGCAGATTCTGGCAAAGCAGCTGAATATCTCACCAACCCAGCTGTCCTATGTAACCAACAGTAATGAGGGGGAAGGACTTCTGTTCTATGGAAATGTCATTATCCCATTTGTAGACAGATTCCCGAAGAATTCCCTCTATAAAATCATGACAACCCGCTTAGAGGAGACCTCTGAAGCAGGTTAAATCAAAGGAGAAAACAATGTTACGAGTAATTTCATATGTATTAACTTTTAGTGGCGGTGCTGTTTTCGGCATCGCTTTTCTCTGCTTATTGCAGGCAGGGAAAGGGTATCCGAAGAAGGAGGAGTAAGTAGTGGCAGAACAGAGAATGAAAGTCAGGGATAAGAAAGTCCAGAAGATGACAAAGGATGGTCTGGTAGAAGAAAACCTGACAGATAAATCTTCTGTTCGTGTCAGTAACCGTGCCAGTGATGTGCAGATGGGAAGAAAACAGGGGGAAAAAGAAGAACACCTTGTGGATAAGTCTCCCCGCCAGTCTGAACGGAGTGGGAAAAATATTCGTCCCTCTGTGCAAAAATCCAGGGATGCACCGGAACTGATGCGAACAGAGAACCAAAGTGAGGATTTTGGACAAAATAGAAAGCAACAAAACCGGAAAAGAATCCGTGCTGAAGTCGGAAAAGAATCCAGACTTGCAGAAAAATCCGAAGCCAGCCAGTCAGGGAGACTGAAAGAAAAACGTGCGGATCTTTCAGAAAACAGAGGAGACAGCCGGAGAAATCAGACAGGTGGCAGCAAAAAGCCAAAACAAAAACAGCGTTTGAAGTTTGCTTATGAGGAAACGGGTGCTTCTGTGAAAAATGATAAAGATATGGAGAAATTGAACCAGATGGATGCGGATGGAGTCAATTTCCGACATCAGAAACAAAAGGAAAAAGCCAAAAAGTTTTCTTATGAGGAAGCCAAAAAGAAGAAGGAAGCAAAGCAGCATTCCAAGAAGGCACAGGTCTATCAGGCAAATGATGGAGAAGCTCCTGGAAAGAAAAAATCCCGCCTGAAGTTTGGTGAAGGGGAATCTGTGAAAACAGAAAAAGCTTCTGTTGTCAAGAAAGCAGGAAGTGCAACTTCCGTAGCATTGCACCGTGAGATCAGCAAAAATGA
This sequence comes from Blautia sp. JLR.GB0024, assembly GCF_037000545.1. Lineage (NCBI taxonomy): Bacteria > Bacillati > Bacillota > Clostridia > Lachnospirales > Lachnospiraceae > Blautia > Blautia sp. JLR.GB0024. Next base: position 428,218 of record NZ_JBANBF010000001.1, read on the forward strand.
AGACGATAATGCGGCGGTAGAAGGTGCCCATAAGTTAGAAGAAAGCGGCGAAGGTGTTTACCGGCTGGAACAGAGAAGTGCCAGACGCAGGAAACAGAGGGCATCCAGAAAAAGAAGCAGACTTGAAAGACAGGAAGAGAAACAGACACAGGCGGCAACCCGTCAGGAGCAGAAGAAACTGAAAAAACAGATTCAGAAGCAACAGATCAAACGGGATTATGCCAAAGCGAAGCGAAGTGAACAGACAGTAGGAACAGCTACAAAAGGTACGATTGATTATATCAAGAAGATTGGCGGCAAAGTCACCAACTTCTTTAAAGAAAACCGGAAGGTGTATATCAGTGTAGCAGTTCTGATCGGATTGATGTTTCTGATCATAACGAATGTCACGTCATGCTCTGCAGTGTTTTTACAAAATGTGATCACTTACACCGGAACCAGTTATCTGTCATCGGATCAGGCAATCCGGGAAGCGGAACTGTATTATACACAGCTGGAAGCTAATCTGCAGGAGCGGATCAACAACATGGAATCTGAAGAACCGGGACATGAGGAATACCGATATAACATCGGACCTATTGAGCATGATCCGTTTATCCTGATCAGTTATCTGTCAGCAAAGTATGAAGAATTTACCTTTGAACAGGTAAAGCCAGAACTGGATGCTCTTTTTGCATTGCAGTATCGGTTAGAAACAGAAGCAGTCAATGAGACTGTGACAGAGACAGCAACTGTAAGAGTTGGAGAATCTTTGGGACAAGTAGTGACCAGTGGATATTGTAACTGTCCGATCTGTTGTGGTGTTTGGAGCGGAGGACCGACTGCCAGTGGAGCATATCCAACTGCCAATCATACCTTAGCGGTAGATGCTTCCAATCCGTTTGTACCAATGGGAACAAAGGTAGTTATGAATGGTGTCGAATATATTGTAGAAGATACCGGAGCTTTCGCAAGATACGGTGTACAGTTTGATGTCTATTATGACAGTCATGCGGCAGCATCTGCACATGGACATCAGACATGGGAATGTTATCTGGCGGATGATAATGGAAGTCAGGAAGTGGAAGTGACCAGGACCAGAGATGTAGATGTACTGAATGTCACCTTAAATAGTGGAAACCTGATGTCAATCTGTCAGGAAAGGCTGGGATTTTTCCAGAAAGAACTGTTCAGTGCCTACAACGATACAAAAGGCAACTTGCAGATGTTTGCAACACCGGTTGATTTTAACTGGTATACCAGTGTGACCAGCTATTATGGATACCGGATTCATCCAATTTCAGGAGCAAATCAGCTTCATAATGGTATGGATATCGGAGCACCGGAGGGAACTAAAGTAATGGCAGGGCTGACCGGAACGGTTACAACTTCTGCTTATAACGACAGCTATGGCAATTATGTTGTGATCAAGGACAGTAAAGGCTATGAACTGCGGTATGCACATTTAAGCAGCCGGAGTGTATCAGAAGGTGCATCCGTCACGAAAGATGATGAAATTGGTCTTGTAGGAAATACTGGAAATTCCACAGGAAGCCATCTTCATATTGAACTTCTGAAAAATGGAGAGCGCTTAAACCCTATCTTTTATCTGGAAACTGGAGAAGGGGCAGGCTTTGGCGGCAATGAATACACCAGTGAAGCGGCACAGCGTTTGTTGAACGAAGCAGCGAGATATCTGGGAACACCGTATGTGTGGGGTGGATATTCTCCAAGTGGATTTGATTGTTCTGGATTTGTAAGTTACTGTCTGACAAACTCTGGTGTAAGGAATACAGGAAGATTGACTGCACAGGGACTGTATGATATTTGCACGCCGGTATCTCAGTCAGAAGCACAGCCGGGAGATTTGATCTTTTTTACAGGCACTTATGATGCAGGAGTTCCGGTAACGCATATTGGAATCTATGTAGGCAATGGTCAGATGATCCATTGCGGTCATCCGGTGCAGTACACGTCCATCAATTCACCATATTGGCAAAGCCATTTTTATGGATTCGGACGCTGGTAAAGAAAAAGGGCGGTGTAACAGCCGCCCGGAAAGGAGAAGAGATGAAAAGTCTTGAAAAAGCAACGGCTGACTATGAGAAAGCCAAGGAAAAAATGGAAGCATCCAAAGCCAGATATGAAGCAGACTTAAAGCGTTTCAAGGCTGCGGAGATTGCAAAAACAGAAGCGGAAAATCTGGAAATTGTAAGAATTATCCGTGCGATGGATATGAGTATTCCGGAATTGGAAGCTTTCAAAAAGAGAATGAAAAATGAACTGCCCGGCAGGGTAGAGATACAGAAGGAGGAAACAAAAGCCGATGATGAATCTGGAAAAAATGAAACAGAAGAAGAGAACAATTACTAAAAGCAGGGTAAAAAAGAGCTTGCTTGCAGCAACGACATTTCTTTGCCTGACAACACCTTTGCTCCAGACACAGACTGCTTATGCAGCTGAGAATACCGCACCTGCAATCACGATTGAGAAACCGGATGGCTGGAAACAGGGAGAAACAACCATTGCTGTTACGGTGGATGCCAGCCATATGTCGGAAGGTTTCTCAATAGCAAAGATTGAAGCAAAAGCAGGAAAAGATGGAAGCTGGCAGGATGTAACCGGAAGCGGAAGTATCACGATCACTGGAAATCAGACAGTGTATGTGCGTGTGACAGATGGTGAGGGGAAGGTCTATGAGCAGAATCGCTCTATTAAGTGTTATGACACGGAAAAGCCGACACTCTCTGCGTCCCTGACAGATGGTGTGCTGACGATTCAGGGGAATGATACAGTATCCGGGATTACTGCGGTAACAGTCAATGGCACCACTTATACAGACTTGAAGGATGGAATGCTGAGAGTGCAGCTGACACAGAAAGATTTTACTACAAAACAGATTGAGATTACGGTAACAGACGGTGCTGGAAATACTTCTGAAAAGTATGTGTTGCAGAATCCTTACTATGAATGGGCAAAGAAGCAGGCAGAGAAACAGAAAACTTCCAGTGACAGCAATGGTGCAATGGCAACTACGACCAGTGCAGATGCAACGGGAACTGAGAAAACAACGACTTCTCCGCTTCCGCAGGATGCACAGGCTTCTGAGCCGACAGATGCAAAAGGGACCGTGGATGATCGGACAGTAACAGGTATTGAGAAACAGCTTAATAAAGAAGGCGAGACGGCAGAATCCGTTACAAAAACAGCTACGGAAGGAACAAAAGAGTTTTATACCATTTCAACAAAGAGTGGTAAGATTTTCTATCTGATTATTGATAATTCAAAATCTCAGGATAATGTGTATTTCCTTACCGAAGTCAGTGAGAAAGATCTGATGAACTTCACACTTTCTAATTCAGTGACACTTCCGGAAGTAGATACTGTTTATGCAGAACCAGAGAAAAAAGCAGAGGAAGAAAAACCGGAAACGACAGAGTCATCCGAGAAAGATAAGGTAGAGGATGACATCCAGATGCCGGAAGATAAAAGTTCATTTGGAACGTATCTTTTGATCGTACTGGTTGCAGTCGGAGCTGCGGCAGGAGGATATTACTTCAAAGTCTATAAACCAAAGCATGAATATGATGACGAGGATGAGATGGAAGAGGATGAAGATGAATCCGAAGATTCAGAGTCAGAAAAACGGGAAGTAGACGATGCAGATGAGCAGGAAGAAAGTGCAGAACCGGAAATCCTGAGAGATGAAGATTTCAATGATGATGTACTGGAAGATGAAGAAGAGGAGTAGGAGTAAATGAAATTAGTGATTGCAGAAAAGCCATCGGTTGCGATGGCACTGGCTTCCGTGCTTGGAGCCAGAACAAGAAAAGATGGCTACGTGGAGGGAAACGGTTATATCGTTTCCTGGTGCGTAGGACATCTGGTGGGATTATGCGATGCATCGGAATACGATGAAAAATATAAAAAATGGAGATATGAGGATCTGCCGATTGTGCCGGAATGTTGGAAACACAAGATTTTGGAGGGCACAAAGAAGCAGTTCGGAATCTTAAAGAAACTGATGAGAGATTCCAAAGTAGATGAGGTGATCTGTGCTACTGATGCAGGACGTGAAGGAGAGTTAATCTTTCGCCTGGTGTATGAGCAGGCAGGATGCAAAAAGCCGATGAAGCGGCTCTGGATTTCTTCCATGGAAGAACAGGCAATTAAAGATGGATTTGCGTCATTAAAAGACGGTTCGTGTTATGACAGTCTCTATCAGTCAGCACTTTGCAGGGCAAAGGCAGACTGGCTGGTGGGAATCAATGCGAGCCGTCTTTTTTCCGTTCTGTATAACCAGAATCTGAAAGTCGGAAGAGTGCAGACACCAACACTTGCCATGATCGTGGATCGAAATCAGAAGATCAAGGAATTTACCAAAGAAAAATATTATATGGCTCATATCAAGTTTGATGATATGGATGCGGTTACAGAGCATTTTCAGAAAAAAGAGGATGCAGATAAAGTGGCTGCGGACTGCCTGGAGCGGATGTGCGAAGTGGAAAAGGATGATGTGAAAGAGAAGACGGTACGCCCTCCAAAACTCTATGATCTGACCACTCTTCAGAGGGAAGCAAACAGAATGTTTGGCTATACCGCACAGCAGACATTGGATGCCGTGCAGGAGATGTATGAGCAGAAGCTTGTCACTTATCCGAGAACAGACAGCCAGTATCTGACAGATGAGATGGGAGAAAGCACAGAAACTCTGATTCAGATGTTGCTTGGGAAAATGCCCTATGCCGAAGGGCTGGAATATCAGCCGGACGTGAGTAAGGTATTAAATTCAAAGAAAGTATCTGATCACCATGCAATTATCCCGACCATGGAAGTAGCAAAGGCAGATATAGGTAAACTGAAAGAACGAAACTGCAAGATTTTGTATCTGATCAGTGCCAGGGTACTGACAGCAACCGCAGATCCTTATATTTATGAAAGCCATAAATGCCAGATTACCTGTAATTATCATACGTTTTATCTCACGGCAAAGAAAACAAAGCAGGAAGGATTCAAGGCAATCGAAAATAAATTGAAACAGTTCTTTGGCGTAAAGATTGAGAAAGAAGAGCCGGAGCTGGATATCTGGGCTGGCAAGCATTACGGTCCTTGTGATTCTTTTGTATCGGAGCATTTTACACAGCCACCGAAACAGTACACAGAAGATACCCTGCTTTCTGCTATGGAACGTGCAGGAAATGAAGAACTGACCGAAGATACAGAGAAGAAAGGACTTGGTACTCCGGCAACAAGGGCAGCAATCATTGAAAAACTGATTCAGTCTGGCTTTGTGAAAAGAGAAAAGAAAAATCTGGTACCGACAGATGATGGCAATGTACTGATTACGGTTCTGCCGGATGAGATTAAATCTCCGAAGATGACAGCAGAGTGGGAAATGGCATTGAATCACATTGCCCAGAATACAGAGACAGCAGATGAATTCCTAAATGGGATTACAGAGCTGATGCAGGAACTGGTTGCCAGATATCAGGGAATTTCAGAAGAGAAGAAAAATCAGTTTCAGGGAAAAGCAAAAGGAGAAGTCATTGGCAAATGTCCCCGTTGTGGAGCTGATGTCCGGGAAGGAAAAGTAAACTTTTACTGTTCTGACCGGAATTGTGCTTTTACCTTGTGGAAGAATGATAAATTCCTTGCAAGCCAGGGGAAAAAGATGGATAAGACGACAGCAAAGAAGTTCCTGTCTAAAGGAAAAATCCATTATAAGGATCTGGTATCAAGAAAAACAGGGAGACAGTATGAAGCAACTGTGGAAATGGTTGATCCCGGCGAGGGAAATGTGCAGTTCAATCTGAGTTTTCCGCAACGATAAGTAGTGTATTGCAGGCAGTCTAAGGACTGTCTGTTTTAATACAAATATTATGAAAGAGAGGACCTTAGCATGAAGAAAAAAGGTAATTTTAGAAAAGTAGTATCTGGCTTGCTGGCAGGCATGACAATGCTTAGTACAGTGCTGTCTCCGATGACGGCATATGCAGCGGAGATCCGGCCAGAGGAAAAACCTCCACTTTATGAGAAAGTGAAAGACCTTCTGGATGAAGATGAGGTGGTGACTGCCAAAGATTATGAAATCGAAACAGGCAGTGTATTTGATGTGAAATCAGACTACACAGGACTGGAAATCAAGGATGATAACAAGGTCAAAGTCACATTTGAGGAAGCAAAGAACGAAAAGAATGAGGATTTTACGACAGATCATGCGGACACTTACAAAGCGGTCTATTATGTGGAACCGGTAAATCAGGAGCATCCGAAGTACCAGATCAGCCGAAAACTGATTGTGCGTGAGAAAGAAACAGAAGTACAGACAGAGGCGGCAGGGAGTGAAGCAGTGACTGAATCCGAAACAGCTGGCAGTGAACAGCAGACAGAAGAAGCGGAGGATTCAGAAGCAGAATCGGAGATTACCGATATTGACGCTGATGAATTTGATGATTTGGTAGAGCAGGCACAGAATCAGGATACCTATGATGAAGAATCAGGGTTAGAGCTTCATGATGTTTTGGAACAGGCAGGAGACGAAGGTGTGGATCTTGAGGCTATGGAAGAAGGAGAGATTGCAACATTTGAAGCAGTTTCGGCTTATTCAGCAAGAAGTACACAGCAGGTAACAATTGAAAAAGGACCACTGTATAGATATGCAGATTATAATCTTGGAACCTATCTGACAGAGCCGTACTATATCAGCTACGGAAGCGTCAGAGCAATTGCGTATTGTGTACAGCCAGCAAAGCCAGGACCTGGATCTGGAAATTATACAATTACAAAGATTGGAGACAATCAGGCGTTAGCAAAAGTGTGTTATTACGGTACAGATGCCGCAGGAAGCGAGAGTTTTTTCGCTAATAAACACACGGATTTTTCAGAAGGAAAAAGATTCATCATTATTCATATGGCTGCATCATATGCCAACGGAAGTAGTGATGCATTTTACGGAACCAATGCTACAGGAGAGGCTTTGGCAAAAGAACTCTATAATTATTGTGTGAATAAGCCGGAAATACCAGATGTAGCGATGTCATTTTCAAAGCCGGATGTAAAGGCTTATGTAGATGGAAATGTTCAGAGAACGGAGAACATTCAGTTCAACGCATCTTCCCAGCAGAAAATCACAATGGACTTACCAAAAGGAGTAAAGCTCCATAATGTATCTACTGGAAATGTAAGTGCGGCAGGTGCAAGCGTAACAATTGGAGGAGGAACCACGTTTTATCTCTCAGCTCCTCTGACACAGACAAGAGATGTAAGTGCTACTTTTTCTGCAAAAATGAAGGGAAGTATTACAAAAGATTATTCAGCATATAAATTGACTACGAATGCAAGTGTTCAGGATCTGGCATTTGTATTTGGAGAAGGTGTTGCTGATGAAAAATATGTAAGCTTAAAGGTGTCCTGGATTGAACAGGCTACGATCGAAATCGTAAAGAAAGACGATACAGCGGATGTCAATCTTGCAGGTGCAGTATTCGGTGTATACAGCGATGAGGCTTGTACAAAGCTGATCACTCAGATGCCGGCAACAGATAAGAATGGAAAATCTTCTGTTACGATCATCAAGACACAGGATACTGTTTATCTGAAAGAGATCACAGCACCACAGGGATATGTAGTAAATGCAACGGCAACAAATGTAAAACTGGTAGCAAGTAAGACCTCAGCTGTAACCGTGGAAAATAAGGAACAGCTGGCAGAGCTTACCATTTACAAAGAAGGACAGGTTCTGACCGGAGCAGAGGTCAGTGAAAATGGAACGGTATTTCAGTATGAAAACCGCAGACAGAAAAATGCAGTGTATAACGTGTATGCCGGGGCAGATATCGTAACTGCTTATGGTACAAAAGTGTACAGCAAAGGTGACCTTGTAAAAGAAAACCTGACAACAGGTGAGAATGGTTCTGTCACACTGAAAAACCTGCATCTTGGAACCTACGTGGTAAAAGAAACAAAAGCACCGGACTCTTTCTATAACGGCAGCGAAGAAAAGTCAGTGACTCTAACTTATGCTGGTCAGAACAAAGAAGTTGTATTTGCAGATGTGACTTTTAACAACGAGAGACAGAAAGCAGATGTTTCTGTAGTAAAACAGGATAAAGACACCAAGAAACCACTGAAAGGCGGTATTTTTGCTCTGTATGCATCCGATGATATTAGAAATGCAGACGGAACCGTTGTTGTGAAAAAAGGAACACTGATTGAGAAAGCAACTACTGGAGCAGATGGAACTGCAAAATTCACAGCAGATCTTCCGATTGGATATTCCTATTCTGTAAAGGAAGATCAGGCGCCGGAAGGCTATGTAAGAAATACAGAAGATGTGTATACGTTCAAGTTTTCTTACACCAATGATAAAGAAGCAACCGTATCATTTGCCCATACCTTTAGCAATGACCGTGTGACAGCAAAGATCAATTTATTCAAAGTTGATAAAGAAACAGGAAAAGCAGTACCACAGGGAGATGCCACACTGAAAGGTGCAGTTTATGGACTGTATGCCCGTGAAGATATCGTGTACCCGGATGGAGCAACGGGAACTATTTATAAAGCAGGAGAGCAGGTAGCTTCTCTTACAACAGATGACAAAGGACAGGCTTCTGTAAATGGCTTATATCTTGGCAAATATTATGTCAAAGAGATTACTCCGCCGACCGGATACCTAGCAGATGCAGAAGAGCATGATCTTACATGCAGTTATGAAGGAGATATGACAGCAGAAGTAAAAAGAGAGTGCACTTCCAGTGAGCAGGTCATTAAGCAGCCATTTCAGATCATCAAAGCAGCCAACAATGGAAAGACCGATGCAGATCTGTTATCCGGAGCGGGATTCACAGTTTATCTGAAATCTTCCCTTACAAAGAAAGCAGATGGAAGCTACGACTTTGATTCTGCAAAACCTGTAGTGAGTGGAGAAAATGGAGCAACTGAGATTTTCACAGATGAAAAAGGTTATGCCTGCAGTATTCCATTATCATTTGGAAGCTATATCGTGCGTGAGACAACAACACCGCACAATTACAAGCCAGTTGATGATTTTGAAGTGAATATCACAGAGCATCATCCAAATGAGCCACAGATCTGGCGAGTGCTTCTGGATGAAGAGTTTAAGGCAAAACTGAAAATCGTGAAAAAAGACGATGAAACAAAGAAATCCGTCCTGATTGCAGGAACAGAATTTAAGGTATATGACCTGGATAATAAAAAGTATGTGGAACAGGTAACAACTTACCCAGTGACAACAACCCATAAGTCCTATTTTACGGACAGTCAGGGGTATCTGATCATGCCGAAGAATCTGAAGATCGGACATTACCGGATTGAGGAAGTCAACGCACCGGAAGGGTACACAATCAACAAGAATTATGTAGAGATTGCAGTGGATGCAAACACAGCATACCAGATGGATTCTGAAAGCGGAGATGCCATTATTACGGTAGATTACGAGAACCATCCGGTAAAAGGAAAGCTGACGATCTATAAAAAAGGTGAGATGCTGACCGGATTCAAGAAGGATTTTGTTTATGAAGAAAGATACCTGAAGGGTGCAGAATTTAATGTCTATGCAGCTGAAAATATTTATACACCGGATTACCAGAAAGATGAAAACAGAAACAGACAGCTGATCTATGCAAAAGATGCACTGGTAACAACGGTAACGACTGGGGAAGACGGAAAAGCAGTTGCTGATAACCTGCCGCTTGGTTCTTACTATGTGGTAGAAGAGACTGCACCGGAAGGATTTGTCCTGAACCATGACAGATCAGAAGTCGCATTTGTCTATGCCAATCAGGATACACCGGTGATTGAACAAGAAGTGACTGTTGGCGATGACCGACAGAAAGTTGCGATTCAGGTAGAAAAACAGGATGCAGAAAATGGTGCAACCGTAGCAGGAGCTGTCTTTGGTATCTATAACAAAGCGGATATCAAGGCAGATGGAAAAGTAATCGTGAAAGTAGACACACTCTTACAGGAAATGACCTCTGATAATAATGGTCTTGCAGTATGTACGCTGGATCTGCCACTTGGACAGTATTATGTGAAAGAGTTAAAAGCACCGGCTGGATTTGTGTCCTCTGATGAAGTTCTGAATCTGGATGCTTCTTACCAGGGACAGGATGTGAAGACAGTAAAACTGAAAACAGTGAAAAAGAACCAGCCAACAACAGTAGAAATTACGAAATCTGATGTAACAACAGGTGTGGAACTGGATGGGGCAAAACTCACCGTTCTTGATAAAGAAGGAAATGTTGTGGATCAGTGGACTTCTGTAAAAGATCAGCCACATGTGATCAAACGACTGACAGTTGGTGAGGAATACACTCTTCGTGAGGAAATGGCACCTTATGGTTATCTGAAAGCAATGGATGTGAAGTTCACGCTGGAAGATACCGAAGAGATTCAGAAAGTAGAGATGAAAGATGAAGTACCGACAGGACTTCTGATCATCAACAAAAATGGAGAGTTTTTGGATAAAGTGACATTTCTGGACAATGTAAAAGGTACTGTGGAGCATCTCTTTGAATATGTAACTGGAAGTCTTACAGATGTAACTTTCGATGTATTTGCTGCGGAAGATATCAAAGCGGCAGATGGTGTCAGCGAAGATTATTTTAAAGCAGATGAAAAAGTGGGAACCATTACCACAGATTCTAATGGTATTGCACAGATGGGAGATCTCCCGGCTGGCAAGTACTATGTGAAGGAAGTAAAAACAGCCCATGGTTATGTGCTGGACAAAGAGCCGAGATATGTTGACCTTTCCTATCGTGATCAGGATACACCAGTTATCACTTATGATGAGAAATGGCAGAATGCCCGTCAGAAAGTAAAGGTTACGGTTCTGAAGAAAGAAAAAGATACAGAACGTGTTCTTGCAGGTGGTGTCTTCGGTCTTTATACCAGTGAAGATATCAAAAATGCAAAGGGTGAGGTACTCCTTGAGAAGGAAAGTCTGATCGAGCAGCGAGTAACGGATGAAAAAGGACAGATTACTTTTACGGCAGATCTTCCGATAGACGGAAAATACTATGTGAAAGAGATCTTTGCACCGGACGGATTTGTTACAACAGATGAAGTACAGGAGTTTACCTTTGAATATGCCGGAGAAGACCAGGCAGAAGTAAGCTACGACTTTACTTTTGAAAATCAGCCAACCACAGTGGAGTTGTCCAAAACAGACCTGACAACAGGTAAAGAACTTCCAGGTGCACACCTGAAAGTGACGGATTCAGATGGCAATACAGTAGATGAATGGACTTCTACGGAGGAATCCCATGTGATCAAAGAACTGGTTGTTGGTAAGGAATACACCATGACAGAGACAAAACCGGCAGATGGATATGTCACTGCAGAAAGTATTACTTTCACAGTAGAGAATACAGCAGAGGTTCAGAAGCATGAGATGAAAGATGATGTGACAAAAGTGCAGATCAGTAAGACGGATATCACAGGAGAAACTGAGATTCCAGGTGCAAAACTGACGGTTCTTGACAAAGACGATCAGGTAGTAGAGAGCTGGACTTCCACAGAGGAAGCACACTATATCGAAAAACTGCCAATCGGTAAATATACCTTACGTGAAGAGCTGGCACCGAAAGGATATCTTCTGACATCTGATGTGACATTTGAGGTGAAAGATACCGGAGAAATCCAGAAAGTGGCTATGAAAGATGATACTGCCAAGGGAAAAGTGATTCTCAATAAGACAGATAAATCGTCAGGAGAACCACTGAAAGGGGTAGAATTTGAACTCCGTGACAGCAAAGGAAAAGTTCTGGAAACCTTAAAGACAGATGCTGCCGGTCATGCAGAGAGTAAGCTGTATGAGAGTGCCACATTTAAGAACGGCAAATATGATACCGCTATCAAGTATTATCTGGTGGAAACAAAGACACTGGACGGATACACACTGGATCAGACCAGGCATGAAGTGACATTTGCCTATGCAGATGACAGTACACCAGTTGTAGAAGTTACCTTTAATCTGACAAATGAGAAACCGGAAGTTCCAGAAACACCGAACACACCGGATACACCACAGTCCCATGAAGAGACAAAGGTATCAAATGCACCAAAAACAGGTGACAGCACGAATATTTGGCTGCCGATTCTGCTTCTGGTAATCTCCACAGGAGGTATGGCAGGACTTTATATCTGCAGAAAAAAGAAAAGCAAATAAGGAAACCAACGGTTATGATTGGGAGCTTCTATTTGAGGCTCCCTTTTTCATACAAAAAAATCACAGAAAGGAATAAAAAACTATGATGAAAGCAATGGAAAAAAGACAGGAAGCACGAAAAAACCAGGAGAAAACTTTAAAGAGAATGATGGCTTATCAGAAGAAAGCCGAGCAGATGGTCAGCAGAAAAAGAATGAACCATCACATGATCAGAAAGGGGTAAAAGCGTATGATGAACAGAAAAGAATTTTATGAATATGTCAAAGACAATGTAAAGGAGTATCTGCCAGAGTCTTATAAGGACGCAGAAATTAAACTGCAGGAAGTAGAAAAAAACAACGGGTTGAAGTTGACAGGTATTACGATTCCAAACGGAGATCAGAGAATCGTACCGACAGTCTATCTGGATTCCCTCTACCAGGAATATATTCATGGAAAAGATGTAGACTCTTGTGTTGGCGATGTGGCTGATATGCGTATTGAGGCACAGGGAAAAGCAGAATTTTTTGATATGGGAGTTCCGGATATTCTTGATTATGAAAAGATGAAGGACAAATTACAGGTGAGAATTTGTGATAAGGAATGGAATACCGATCTTCTTGCAGATAAAGTAGTCACAGAACACGGAGATTTTGCAGCTTATTATGCAGTAAATCTGGAGGAAAATGGAGAAGGGATCAGCAGTATTCCGGTAACTGTTTCTCTGATGAACGAGTGGGGAGTATCTGCCGAACAGATTCAAGCGGATGCGATGGTGGCAGACCGAAAACGTGGTGTCACACTTATGGATATGAATGAGATTATCAAATCTATGATTTTTGGTGAAGAACCAGAAAACCTGCTGAATGAAAAAATGGATATGGAAGCCATGGAAAACCCAATGTTCTGTCTGACAAACAAAGCTAAGATGAATGGAGCTTCCCTGTTACTGCAGGAAGATATTCGTAAACAGATTGGGGAATGCCTGGGAAGTGATTACTTTGTCATCCCATCTTCCATTCATGAAGTGCTGATTCTTCCTGATAACGGCATTTTTCAGGTTCCGGAATTAAATGCGATGGTACAGGAAGTCAATGAGACAAAGGTGGAGAGACAGGAGCAGCTTTCCGATAAAGTTCAGTTTTGTGATGGGAAAACGGCAGTTATGGAAAATGCTGAGCGTAGGGAAGCTCGTTTGGAGAAAGAAAAAGCAGCCGAAAAAGCGGAAGTAAAAGGTGGAATCCATGGAAGACTGGAGAAAGCTAAGGCAGAAATCAAGGCAAAAGAGGGAGACAAAGTGCCAAAGAATAAGTCAAAAGAGCTTGCCACAGCATTATAAAGAGTAACAACGATGATTTTAAGGGGACTGTGCTAAGCAGTCCCTGATTTTATGAAAAGGAGTAGCGCATGGCAAATAAATTATATGCAATGGAACAGCTGACGGAAGAGGTGGCAAAAGATGTAGCTGCCAGTCCGCAGGAATGGATGCGGTTCCTAAACACTGCATCCAGACTGTACAAATACACTTTTCCAGAACAGCTTTTAATTTATGCACAGCGACCGGAAGCAACTGCCGTAGCATCCATGGAAATCTGGAATCAGAAGATGTACCGCTGGATCAAAAAGGGATCCAAAGGGATTGCCTTGATTGACAATACTTCCGGACCGAAAACGAAACTTCGGTATGTATTTGATGTGCAGGACACTTATAAAGTGCGGAATCTTGGAAAGGATCCTCAGTTATGGAATCTTCCGGTGGAAGGAGAACAGCTGGTGGCAGATTATCTGCAGGAGCAGTTATCACTGGAAGATACAGAAGGAGGACTTGCTGAAAGTCTGCATCAGGCAGCGAAGGAGAGTATGCAAGAATGGCTTCCAGATGCATTGGAAGAACTGAGACTGGACGTAACAGGGACATTTCTGGAAGAACTGGACGAACAGAATCAGGAAGTCGAATTTCGGGAACTGATGACCAATAGTGTCTGGTATGTATTACTAAACCGGTGTGGACTGGATGCACAGGAATATCTGGATGCAGAGGATTTTCGGCATATAACGGACTTCAATCAGCTGAAAGTATTAGGACATCTGGGAAGTGCAGTCAACGAGATCAGCAGACCAGTCCTGATGCAGATTGGACGATATGTTCTGAATGATCTGGAAAATGACCTGAAAACGGTTGCAAAAGAAAAAGAAGTAGTCTATAATGAATTTAACGCGTTAATTCGTGAAAGTAGCACAGATAACACAGAAGATAGAGAAGAAAAAAAGGAGGAAGCAGACTATGAGAGAGATCAGTTACAGCCAGAACGGAGAGTATCAGATTCCAGATATCAGCCTAGAAGAGACGAGAGGAACCATCGGGAAGTACGGAATGATGAGGAAAGAGTATCTGAGAAACCACAAGGTAGCCAGGTTCAACATTCTGACACTGCAGAACCGTCTGGACAGTCATCTGATGGAGATCGACAGCCAGGCAAGGCAGAGAGTAGACAACCTGATGATCGAACTTCTGGAGAAAGATCCGGCACCGGACAAGATGGCAGACACAATGGCGTGGACCAGACACATGAACCAGATCAAGGCACAGGCAGAGGAGCTGGTAATTCAGGAGATTATTTACAGTTAAGCCTGTTCCCAACAGAAGAGGAACAGTTAGGAGAAATAAGGAAAGCGGCAGCTGCATTGGAACAGCCAGCCGCTTTTCTTATTTCCGATGAAGTGGTAAATGATATTCTCCGCACGGGAAGCGGACAGAAAAATACACTGTTTCATATTACAGCAAGACTGATTGAAGGTCTGGATAATGAAGAAATGCGGAGTTTTCTGAAAGATGAATATGGAACTGGTGGCAAAGGATTTACCATAGATGGTCAGAAAATCAGTATCTGGTATGACAATGATGGCATCCGTATCCGGCGAGGGGACTCTGCCAGAAGAAACTTTGACCGCATGGTTACGTGGGAAGAAGCAGCGAACAGAATTCGGGATATGTATGAGGATGGAAATTACGTGGATAATTTGATTTCCAATAATGCCATTGAACAGGAGCAGGAAGAAATGACCAATCTTCTTGCACTTCATTTTCGGGATACTTGCAGAAACTGGGAAAAGAAACAATCATATTCAGACTGGCAGGATGTAGTGAGTGGAGCATGGACAGATCAAGAGGAAGCAGATGCGATTGTCTATCGTTTTGAATGGCTGCAGAAATATATGGATGAGAATCCGGGAGATTATCACCGCTGGGAGATTCAGCATAATCCGGAATATTTCCAGCGTTATAAAGATCTCCAGAGGGAGCGTTCCTGGGTGGATCAGCAATTCAAGGTAGAGCGACCGGCTCTATCCTTTATCACACAGGATGAAATTGATGCAGTGTTAAGAAGAGGCGGTATTACTGCCGGAGGACGTAACCGAATCTATGAGTATTTCATGGAGCACCATGATATGAAAGATGCAGCTGAGTTCCTGAAAAATGAATATGGAACAGGTGGTTCTTCACCCGGAATACCAGGAGCAGATGCTTCTGACGCATCCCATGATGCAAAAGGATTAAAACTTGCAAAAGGGAAAATTGGCAGTCCAGAGGTAGAAGTTTTATTAAAGTGGAACAAGGTTGCAGAACGTGTTCGCCAGTTAATCCGCACAGATGATTATTTGTCACCGGAAGAAATGGAAAAGTACGAAGAACGACAGGAAGCACAAAGACTGGCAGACCTGGAAGAAGCACAGCAGATGTTAGGAGAACAGCTGGAACAGGATACTTTTACAGCGGAAGATATAACGGATCTGCGACTAGTTGATTCAGAATATATGTCCGGTACCAGAACAAAAATCTATGATTTTGCTTGCAAAGTTAAGGGAGAAGAGAATCGACTTCAATACACATTAGAATATCATGATGATGGAGAAGGTTTCACGATTCATACGGAAAAAGATGATATTTGGGAGCGAATGTCAACACAAGAATTGGAACGTCTGGATGTAAAACTTGGACAAGAAGTACTTTATTATCATTATCACAACAAAACAGTAAATGCGGATACCTTAGATAAATTACGGGAAATCAAGGAAGAAATCATGGAGGAAGAGTCTTCCTATTTTACTGCTATTTCTAAACGTGTGTGGACAGATTATGATAAAAAAGAAAAAGAACTGTCGGGAGAAGTTGAGGTATCGGAAGAAAAAGAATCATTGGAAGAGATTAACGGAATAGCAGAACTGATTCCAGCAACGAACTTCCATATCACAGATGATGAACTTGGACAGGGAACACCGAAGGAGAAATTCCGAGCCAATATTATGGCTATTCAGCTGTTAAAAAAATGTGAGGATGAGAACCGCAATGCGACACCAGAGGAACAGGAAATCTTATCCAGGTACGTCGGCTGGGGAGGTCTTGCAGATGCATTTGATGAGACAAAATCTGCATGGGAGACAGAATATCTGGAATTAAAGACCGTCCTTACACCGGAAGAATATGCTGCAGCCAGAGCTTCCACATTAAATGCTCATTATACACAGCCGATTGTGATTGAAAGTATGTATCAGGTGTTGGAGAATCTGGGATTTACAAAGGGAAATATCCTGGAGCCATCTATGGGAGTCGGGAACTTCTTTGGAAAGCTTCCGGAGAATCTAAACCAGTCCAAACTCTATGGAGTGGAACTGGACAGCATCAGTGGTAGAATTGCTAAACTTCTCTATCCAGATGCCAATATCCAGATCAAAGGCTTTGAGAAGACGGATTATCCCAATGATTTCTTTGACGTGGCAATCGGAAATGTGCCATTCGGTGCATATAAGGTCAATGACCGTCAGTATGACCGCTACAATTTTATGATTCATGATTACTTTCTTGCCAAGACTATAGATCAGTTACGTCCAGGTGGTGTAGCTGCGTTGATCACAACAAAGGGAACTATGGATAAGGCATCACCGGAAGTCCGGAAATATTTGGCAGAGCGTGCAGACTTGCTGGGGGCAATCCGACTGCCGAACACAGCTTTTAAGGCAAATGCAGGAACAGAAGTCAGTGCTGATATTTTGTTTTTCCAGAAGCGTGAGAGTTTCACAAAAGAGATGCCAGACTGGGTGAATTTGGAGAGTGATGCAAAAGGGATTACCATTAACAAGTATTTTGTTCAGCATCCGGGAATGATTCTTGGTGAGATGAAAGAAGTGTCCGGTCCGTATGGTATGGAAACAACCTGTGCTCCAATGGAAGGAGCTGTTCTGGAATTACAGTTACAAGAAGCTGTAAAACACATCAAGGGAAGCATGGTAGCGGCAGTAGATATAGAGGCAGAACTGGATGAGATGCCAGAGAGTATTCCGGCAGATCCGAATGTCCGAAATTACAGCTATACGGTGGTAGATGATCAGGTATATTACCGTGTCAATTCTTTGATGAATCAGGTGAAAATGCCTGCAGCCACTGCAGAACGTGTAAAAGGCATGGTTGCAATCCGTGATACCGTTCGTGAACTGATCGCCATGCAGATGGAAGAATTTGTCACAGACGAAGAAATCCAGAAACAGCAGAAAAAACTGAATCAGGTGTATGATACCTACACAGCAAAGTATGGAGTTATTGGAAGTAATGCTAACAAACGTGCATTTTCTGATGACTCTTCTTATTGTCTGCTGTGTTCCCTGGAAGACTTGAATGAAGATGGAACATTGAAGCGGAAAGCGGACATGTTCACCAAACGAACCATTAAAAAGGCGGTCGCTGTGACAAGTGTGGAGACAGCCACAGAAGCACTTGCTCTGTCCCTAAATGAAAAGGCTAAAGTAGATCTTCCATATATGGCACAGTTGACCGGAAAGACCGAAGAGAAAATCACAGAAGAGCTGGTTGGAGTTATCTTCAAAAATCCACTGACAGACCAGTGGGAAAGCGGAGATGAATATCTCTCCGGAAATGTTAGGGATAAATTAAATATTGCAAGAACTTTTGCAGAGAATCATCCAGAATTCACACCGAATGTGCGTGCATTGGAGGCAGTTCAGCCAAGAGATCTGGAAGCATCGGAGATTGAAGTGCGTATTGGAGCCACCTGGATTGAACCTTCGGATTATCAGGATTTTATGGTGGAACTGCTTCATACACCGAGGTATCTTGCACAGAAGGAAATACAGGTAAAATTCTCTGAGGTAAATGGTGAGTGGAGGATTACAGGAAAGAACGCCGACAGTCCAAGAAATGCGTTTGCCTATGCAACGTATGGAACGGAGAGAGCAAATGCCTACCGGATTCTGGAAGATACCTTGAATCTAAAAGATGTTAGAATCTATGATAAAGTTGTAAATGAAAATGGGGATGAAGTGCGAGTTTTGAATAAAAAAGAAACTATGTTGGCATCACAAAAGCAGGATGCCTTAAAGGCTGCATTCCAAGATTGGATTTTTAAGGATCAGCAGAGGAGAGAAAGACTGGTAAGCGTGTACAATGAACGTTTTAATAGTATCCGTCCCCGTGAATACGATGGAAGTCATCTGACTTTCCCAGGGATGAATCCGGAAATAGAACTTCGACCGCATCAGAAAAATGCAGTCGCACATCAGCTATATGGTGATAATGTGCTTCTTGCTCATGTGGTAGGTGCTGGGAAGACCTACGAAATGGTAGCGGCGGCAATGGAGAGCAAACGTCTGGGATTATCTCAGAAAAATCTTTTTGTAGTTCCGAACCATCTGACAGAGCAGTGGGGAGCTGAGTTCCTACAGCTATATCCAGGGGCGAACATTCTGGTAGCAACCAAAAAAGATTTTGAACCGGCAAACCGGAAAAAGTTCTGTGCCAGGATCGCTATGGGAAACTATGATGCCATTATTATCGGTCATTCTCAGTTTGAGCGTATTCCAATCTCTGATGAGAAACAAGAAGCCATGCTTCAGAGGCAGATTGATGATCTGGAAATGGCAATCCAGAGTGCAAGATATGAACAGGATGGTGGACGTTATACCGTCAAACAGATTGAAAAGACAAGAAAAACACTGCAGACAAGGCTGGAGAAACTGAATCAGAAAGAGAAAAAAGATCAGGTAGTTACTTTTGAAGAACTGGGAGTGGATCACTTGTATGTAGATGAAGCACACAGCTATAAAAATGCGTTTCTTTATACAAAAATGAGAAACGTAGCCGGGATTGCACAGAACGAAGCACAGAAATCCGCAGATATGTTCAATAAATGTCAGTATCTGGATGAGATTACCGGAGGAAAAGGCATTACCTTTGCTACGGGTACACCAATCAGCAATAGTATGACGGAATTATATGTTATGCAGCGGTATCTGCAGAACAGCAAATTACAAAATATGGGACTTGGACTGTTTGATTCCTGGGCCTCCACCTTTGGCGAGGTAGTCACGAGCATTGAGCTTGCACCGGAAGGAACAGGCTACCGTGCAAAATCAAGATTTGCAAGATTTTATAATATTCCGGAACTGATGAATATGTTTAAGGAGATTGCAGATATCAAGACTTCCGATCAGTTAAAACTTCCTGTGCCGGAAGCAGAATATGAAACAGTGGTGCTGAAACCAACGGAACAGCAGAAAGAAATCGTAGAAAGTCTGGGGGAACGTGCAGAAGTTGTCAGAAGCGGAGGGGTAGATGCCTCAGTTGATAATATGCTGAAACTTTCCTATGCAGAGGTTAAAGCACTGGCAACTGGAAATCCGGCAGTAAAGGAGAAGATGGCACTGGACGTGTATGTGGCAAAGCTGAAACTTTTAAAAGCCAATCACATGAATAACCAGTATCGTTTGGAAGATGATATTGTAAGGAATTTTCCGCAACAGATTGCAAAACTGACAGAAATCATTGACAGCTACAAGGCAGACATCGCTCATTACTCAGAGCATAAAATCACAGATCCAGAGCAGTTTACTATGGAGATTGGCGGCAAAGAGTTCACAGAAAAGAAAGAGGCAGGAGCAGCACTTCTGGCGGTATGTAAAGATATTAAAGCTGTAGATGCTGCGATGGATATCGGAAACTATCAGGGATTCAATATGAGGATTCAGTTTGATGGATGGAGTAAAGAATTTATTCTATCTGTCAAACATGAGGCTGTCTCGAAAGTTCATCTTGGAGCAGATGCACTTGGAAATATTACTCGTATCAACAATCTGTTGGACAGTTATCCAGAGAAGCTTTCAGAAGCACAACAAAGACTGGAAACAGTATATGAACAGCTTGCAAATGCAAAAGAAGAGGTTGGAAAGCCATTTCCAAAAGAAGAGGAGTTGAACCAGAAACTGGAGCGACTGTCAGAATTAAATGCATTGCTCAATATGGATGAACGGGAAGATGCAGAAACAGAGGTGTCTGAATCAGATGAGAAAGAAGAAAGACCGACACGTGGTTCTATCCATGAAAAACTGCAGATTTATAAAGAAAAGAGTCAGCGGGAAAGTGAAACTGGCAAGGAAAACAGAAAACGGGACTTCGGTCTGGAATAAATAAACAGGAAAGATGGCATAATTTGGTAGAAGAAGGTTCTGCCTGTTATGCCATTTTTTAGAACACAGGAGGAATTTGAATGGCGAGAAGTATGATAACAGGAAAAGAAACGCAGAAAATGCAGGAATATACGCAGGAACGGATTGCTCAGGCAGAGCGTAGAGATATAGAATTTTCAACAGATGTAAAAGAACAGATTTTTGAATATGCGAATCTGATCGGCGAGGAAGAGAAAGTTAGGAATTTGGTAAGAAATCTGGCAGATGCAGTGAGTCAGGCAGATCAAGAAGGTGTAGAGGATTTGCTGGATGACGCAAGAATGGATATTCAAGAACTGCTGGATCCAACCATAGGTAAGCTGGAATTACGTGACTATGGATATACAGCAGAAGATATGGTGCCACTTAGAAAAGAAGCAGCCTTGGATTATCACAGAATGGGTTCTAAGATTTATTGCCTTGGAAGTGATGGCAGTAAAGGTGAATATGCGAGTAAAGAAATGATACAGGCACACGACGGTTTGTTTGGAATGGAATTGCAGATGTGGGAACGGATAAAGGATAACAACCTAGATTATGCAGAAGAAAATTTAGGAGCATTTCAGGAGCCTATGAGTGTCATTGAGCAGGAAGAAGCACTGAAATTATACGATGCAGGAGCAGATATCTATCTGATCACTAATTTTTCATCACCGATGTATGTCACAGAACGTATGGAAATTGAACGAGGACCAGAGCATTATCAGATGTCTATGACAGAACTGGAGCGTTTCCGTAACCTGGAATGGGAAATGCAGAAATATCCACAGATTCAGTCATTGAAAGAAGCAAACCTGTTGTTAGGAACAAGAAGGGTATTTGGTATTTATCAGATCCGGGATGATTCACCGGGCGAAAACTATGCTTTTATGAATATGAGTTTTATTGAAAGTCATGGTATGAAGATAAAAAAAGAAGATTACAAGCTGGTCTATGTTGGTGAATTATCAGGAAATATGTCACTGGATGATATTTTTGAAAGGTTCAACATTGATAGACCGGAAGATTTCCGTGGGCATTCCCTGTCTGTCAGTGATATCGTAGTTCTGAATGACGGGGAAAAAGTAACTGCTCATTTTGTAGACAGTATCAGTTTTGAACAGCTAGATTCTTTCCTGAATCTGGAAGAACAGGTCCTTAGTGAACTGGCATATGAGGTAGGAGAACGTTACTTTGCTATTCAGAGAACAGAAGAAGGATATGATTATTCCTTTTACGATGAAGATTTCCGCTTGATGGATGGTGGCGTTTATGAGAATGATGAAATTTCTATTGAAGAAGCGGCGGAGGAACTTTTGGAAGACGAAGGCTGGACTGGAGAACGCATCCGTGGAGATTATGATCGGTTGATGGAGAAAGTAGAAGAAATGGATGAAGTTGTAATGGCAGAGATTCAGAAAAGCCAGGGCGAATATAAGCCATTGGCAAAGGTGGAGGAACTGGAAGAGGCCAATTATAACATGATTGATAATGTACTCAATAATATGCCGCCTAAGAAAGAAGCTTATCTGGAATATTATGCTGCAGAATGTGATGAAATTCATGATATGGGAGCTTATGAGAAAAGCACAGATGTGAAAGAAATCGCAGCAATCTATGAGAAGTACAGAGAAGATCCGGAAAACGCTTATAAAGGCAGTGGAATGGGGATTATTTATCGTGATCCGGAGGATAGCTTGTTTGATGAAACAGAACTGTTAATTGTAATGGGAACAACGATACACGGCGACTTCTTGGATAATGTGCGGTTTTTAAAAGATCAGCCGGTGGTGCGTGAAGGTTTGGAGAAGATTCATAAAGCATTGCCTGATTATAAATATATCCCGATTCAGGATGTGCGTGAGGCAATGTATCCGAAAAAAATGACAACAGAAGAACTGGCAGCAGCATTGGATGAGATTGCGGAAGACTTCGATCCGTATGACTATCGGGACCATGTAGAGCCAGGGCAGGATACCATACAGGAAGTCATGCTGGATCTGCAAAGTGGAAATGTTGGTTCTTATATTTCCTTTCTGAAGGATGTGATTGAAGAAGACTGTGAGCAGTCCGTGTGGGCAGGTGTTTTGCTGGAACGGCTGAAATCCTACGAACCAGATATATCCAAAGAAACAGAGCCGATGGTGTATGTGAATTACTGTGAAAAGCGAGAGCTGATGGAACCACGCTGTCAGAAGCTCTCAGATCTGGATTCCCGTACTGCACAGAAGGATAAGGAATGGTACGCAGACCGTAATCCGAGGACGGATGAGCCGATGGTAACAGCCCAGATGTTTTTTACTATATATTATGCGGAAAAAGGCGATAAAATGATGCAACATTTCAAAGGGAAAATAGATATTGGAACAGGAAATGGCGGTATTTTAAGTCAGCTGAAACTCCAAAATGAACTGAAACTTACGGATGAAAGCTGGATTGGTTATCTGAAAAACAAGGGAAATGAAGAGTTTCAGAAGTGTATGGAAGATCTGACCGATATGCAGAACCATGTGCTGCCATATTTGCAGAGCTTTTGCAGTCTGGAAGAAAAAAGTGTGCAGGAAAAGCAGGAACGGCAGGTTGCAGAAAAGCAGGACAGCAGAGTAGAAGCGTCAAGAGCAGCGAATGTGACAAAAGGGGATAATGACAAAGCTGTGAAAAAGGTAGTTTCGAGTATGCAAACAGAAAAGAATAAAGCAACTACGAAGGCAAAGAAGCCATCTATTCATGAACGACTGGAAATCAATAAGAGAAAAATCCAAGAAAAGCAGGGAAAAGATGAGCTGGAGAGAGGAGCTGATCGGGATGTAAGAACGGTATAAATTTATAGAAAGGCACTTGGCTCCGTTTTGGACATAGCAAAAGTGCTGACAGTGACGAACGAAGATGTGCTGCCTGCTTATTTGCAGAGAGTATCTGATTTTGAAGACTGCCTACTTGCAACTTGTACGAAGGAGAATCAGTGTGATGCGATTGTGACAAGGAATAAAAAGGATTTTCTTTCCTTTTGGATTACACTGCTTTCTCCGGAAGAACTGCTGAATATTTATTCGTAAAAATATGTTTTTACAATCGGCAGCAGAAGGAAAGTTGAATGATAACTCCGATCCAGCATACTGCAAAATATAAAAATTTTATAACAAAGTGGAAAACCCTGCGTAGGATCAGAAATGTTCTCACAGGGTTTCATGTATCTAATAAAATATAGAAATTTAGCGGATTTCTGCTAGAATAAGAAAAACTGTTAAATAAATATCGTGCATAGATCAAAAAGACTATATATGGGCGACCTTTTAAAGCCGATTTATATAAAATAGAAGAAAAAAAGGTGGTCGATACCGTGGATATAAAAACAGCGGTCATATATCGGTTAAACGATCTGATTAAGCAGAAAGATATCACAGTGAATGAAGCGGCGGTGCGCTCAGGCGTCCCGCCTTCAACACTGAAAAATATTTTGTATGGACAAAGCAGGAATGCTGGCGTAGTTACAATTAAAAAGATATGCGATGGATTGGATATTACAATACAGGAATTTTTTGAAGATCCCATCTTTGCAGATTTGGAACCGGAGTTATAGGAACAGGCAAATAATCTTAGGATTCAGATTCTGCAAGATGGTTTTTTTATGGGAAAGGGTTAGAAGAAACTAACACTGGAGGATGAATATGTGTAAAATAGCAATTTGCGACGATGATAAAGAATACAGGGAGAAAATAAAGACGGTCATAGAAACGGAAGGGATTCTGTCTTCGAATGAGATACGGTTTTATGAATATGAATCAGGAAAAGAATTATTGGAAGATGCGGATATTTTGCATGATCTGATTTTTATGGATATGCGTATGCCTGGATTGGATGGAAATAAAACAGTACTGAAGCTGAGGGAATATAATGAAGCAGCGATATTGGTGTTCTGCTCCGGCTGTTTTGAACCGACTCCTGACAGCATTAATGTTGGACAACCGTTCCGGTACATCATGAAGGATCTGCATGACAGAAGTCTGAAAAAGGAAATACCTATGATTTTATTAAAAGTGAAATTGTGCTGTGGAGATTCTTCCGTGACAGTTACATCGGCGGGAAGGATAATGCGCATCCATACGGAAGACATTTTATATATCTGTCTGGCGAAAAGGGGCTGTACGATATACATTGCCAGACAGGGAAAGATAGAAGAGATGCATTGCAAGGAATCTTTAAGTGATCTGTATGAGTGTCTGGCCGGAAGGGGATTTGAGTATGCACACAACAGCTATATTGTGAATTTGGCAAAAGTGGAAGGATTGGAAAAGAACGTTGCGTTGCTGCCGTTTGGAATCCAGTTGAATGTTTCGAGGTCGAGAAAAGGACAGTTTGCCGACGCACTGATAACATTTCTTGGGGAAAGGAACGGCATGGTATGATAATAAGAGATTATTTGATTTGTCTTCTTCAGATGTATCTGTTGGAGGACTTGGAAAAGAACATACTCCCATACAGAAGAGAAAGATTCTGGGAAAAATTTCTCGTATATTGTATCGCAGCACTGGCAATGTTCGGAACCAACCGCCTGGAATCCTCAATACTTAATATGGTAATGATTCCGGTAATCTATATGATTGCGTCTATGGTTGTGTTCCGGGGAAATATATGGAAGAAGCTGGTTACGGTATGCTGCTATTATGTGCTGGCAATTATTCCCGAATTTCTCTTTGCGGCACTTACGAATGCATATGGCGTGACTGGTGCGTCCGAGGGCTTCAGGACTGAAACAGAAAAGACATTAGCACTCCTGCTGATGAGTACCATGACATTTCTGTTTATTAAATGCATTAATCAGGTAACAAGGAAAAGGGATTATCTGACGATTGAGAATAAAACTTTTACTGTGCTGCTCATGCTGCCAACCGCTACGATCATTATATTAGGATGTGTGTTTTATTCAAATATTTCTTTTGAAGGAATGAACAGGGTTATGGTTCCGGTAGGAGCTTCGCTTCTGTTAATGACGAATATCTTCATTTTCACAGTATTTGACAGGTTTGTAGAAAAATCAGAAGAAGTGAAGAAGATGGACCGGCTATACCAGAAAAGCAGGGCGGAGATTGCCAATCTGCAGTATATGAATAAGGTTAATGAGGATAACAGAGCATTCTTACACGATATAAATAAATTTATCTGTACAGTAGCCGGCTTGATAGAAGAAGGAGAGAATCAAGAGGTTAAGGACATCATGGAACATTTAGGCGTCCGGATTCAGAATCTTCAAAAAAGTGTATATTGTGAGCATCCGATCTTGAACAGCATCCTATGTGAAAGAAAATTTCTTGCAGAATCTAAGGATATATCCTATAGGATTACTCTGGGTAATGATCTCAGACTGGATTTTCTGGAAGAGTTGGATTTGATCTCGATCGTAGGGAATCTTTTGGATAACGCACTGGAAGCGGCAGAAAAGACAGAAGATGGCAGATATGTGGAATGCAGGATGTATATGGGAAATGCGGGGCATTTCCTTGTCATGGAATTTTGCAATGGGTATGTCGTCCCTCTGTTAAAGGACAAGGACAGGTACATAAGCACCAAAAGAGACGCGGACAGTCACGGGATCGGACTGCACACGGTTGGAAAACTGGTTAAAAAGTATGCGGGAATTATGCGAGTGGAGGCAGGAGAACGGGAGTTCTCTGTTAAGCTGATCTTTACAATCAAATAAGGACGTGCAAAAATCGCCCAAAAAGTTACCGTTTTTGCCACGGTAATTGAAAAGAGGGCGATTTTTGTGTAAACTTTCGGAAAAAAGGAGGCTTTGTAACTATGAAAAAAATAATCAGAAAAAACATGGGAATCAAACTGCTTGGAGCTGTAAACTGTCTTGCACTCTGCTTGACGGCGTATACGGCAAATCTGGCGTGCAACTGGCTGTACTATCAGGAAGATGAGCCGGAAGAAGTTAAGAAAATGAGGAAATTCTAGTGTGGAAAAAAATGGCTGGTCGGCTTTTTGAACTACAAAGCAGGAATGGGATTCTTGAAGAGAAAGACCGCAGGCTGTATGAATATGCTTACGGCGTACTGCTGGGCAGGGTGGTAATATACCTTATCATCGTCATACTTGGCATCATAACGGGGAATTGGATGGAGATGATAGTCTTTTTATTGCCCTTTACTGTTTTAAGGCAGTATGCCGGAGGGATTCATTTGGAAAAGGCAGGGGGCTGCATGGCTGTTTCCGGTATCCTTGTCCTTCTATGCAGTCTGTATCTGGCGTCTGCTCCGGCTGTAATATGGCAAATGCGGATCATATGGTTTGTCGCGGTTGGCGTTATATTTATCATGGCGCCGGTAGATGCCAGCAGCAAGAAGTTGGATGCGAAAGAGAAAAAAGTTTATGGGATGCGCGCGAGGGTAATTTTAGTTATTGAATGCGCGATAGCAGGTGTTTTTTCTGTGATTGGATATTCCCTGATCGTAAACGGGATTATGGTAGCGCATATTGTTTTGGCGTCCGGTTTGATATTGGGATGGATCAAAAATTTTTTTGACAAAGAGTTAGATGTAACTAATTACAGGTAGAAATAAGAAGTGATTGAGAAAAACATATTACAAAATGATGGTAAACAGAGAGAAAAAGAACATTATGCCAGAGGAATATAAAAGTGAATATGAAATTGATAAAAAATACGGAAAATATTAGTAAAGAGAAAATAACCTTGTTTTGTCTGCCATTTGCGGGAGGCGGTGCTTCTGCTTATAACCAGTGGGCGAAAAAGATGCAGGGGAAAGTAACGGTATGTCCAGTTCAGCTTCCGGGAAGGGAAGAACAGATCATGGAGAAACCGTATATAGATATGTCGGTTATGTTAGATGACCTGGAAGAGGCTGTAAGAAAGGTTGTGTACGGACCGTATGCCTTATGGGGACACAGTATGGGTGGGAAGATCTCTTATGAGCTGGAAAAACGGTTGGAGGCAGCGGGATATACTGCAAAATGTCTGTTTATTTCCGGCAGCCGGGTTCCTAGTATTCCGGAGCCAAATCCAATCTATCATCTTCCGGATGAAGCGTTTAAGAGGGAACTGGGAAGATTTGAAGGGACGCCAAAAGAGATACTAGAGAATCAGGAATTGTTGGATTTCTTTCTGCCTATGCTGCGGGCGGATTTTACCATGGATGAAACGTATTATGATAAAGCGGGAGTAGTGCTGCATACACCTATCTCTGCATTTGGCGGAGAAAAGGACGACGAAGCGGATGAGAGTGCGATCTTGGAATGGGG
Organism: Blautia sp. JLR.GB0024; assembly: GCF_037000545.1. Lineage (NCBI taxonomy): Bacteria > Bacillati > Bacillota > Clostridia > Lachnospirales > Lachnospiraceae > Blautia > Blautia sp. JLR.GB0024. The sequence goes on from NZ_JBANBF010000001.1 coordinate 456,122, forward strand.
AAAGTATACGGACGATGATTTTAACTACCGGATATTTCCGGGAGGACATTTTTATCTGAGGGATTGTGAAGACGAAGTAATAAGTGAGGTCATGAGACTGCTTTAGAGAATGAAAAATGGAGATTAAACGATACGGAGAAAAGGAATTTCTGTCAGCAGACAAACTTTATATCCGTGAAAATGAGATACATATATGGTGTATCCGCTGGCCTGAAATGACAGATTTCTGGAAGAACCATGAATATATCCTGAGTGGGCAGGAATTGGAGCAAGCCGGAAGATTCCGTTTTCCTGAAGACAGGATGCGTTATATAGCCGGGAAGGTTGTCGTGCGGATCCTCTTAAAAAGATACTTAGATATGGAAACGATTGATTTTTCTGTCAATGAACTGGGTAAGCCTTATCATAAAAAGATTGCGGGAAAGCGGACAGTGGATTTTAACATTTCGCACTCGGGTGAATTCATACTGGCGGTATTCGCTGTCGGAATGGATATCGGAGTAGATGTGCAGGAGATGGCAGAGTGCCCGGACTATAGGGAGATAGCGGAAAATTTTTATACTGCAGAAGAAGCGGAAGATGTAAAAAATGAAGGACCGGATCTGTTTTTCCAGTACTGGGCGGCGAAAGAGGCATATGTAAAGGCGCTTGGAATTGGATTAGGAAGAGGAATGGATTTCTTCTCTGTCAGAAACGAGAAAATTGCAGAAAAAGATAAGAAAGATCAGGACTGGTTTCTGTATCCGGTCAGGATCAAAGGATATGCTGCGTATGTGGCGGCGCATGAGAAAGGAGACAGATAAAATGGGTTATAAGAAAGATATGAGCAAATATGAGAATCTGGAAGGCTGGGAGAGATGTGGATTTGGAGAACAGCTTGATAGGTGGGCGGAAAAATATGGAGAAAGAATTGCGGTCACGGACAGTGAAGACGAGATCAGTTATATGGAATTAAAGCAAAAAGCAGATTGTCTTGCGGCAGCTTTTCTGCGTAAAGGGATTTTAAAGGGAGACAAAGTGCTTGTGCAGCTTCCGAACAGGATTTCTTTTGTGATCGTGTTTTTTGCGCTTTCCAAGATTGGGGCGGTGCCAATCATGATGCTGCCGGCCCACAGGGAGGCGGAACTGGAAGGAATTATTGAACTGGCAAAGCCGGCCGCTTATATTGTGGTGGAGAAATATCTGGGATTTTCATATGTGCCGATGGCAAATGCGATGAAAGAGAAATATTCATGTATCCGGCATATATTTGTAGATAGCGAATCCGGGGATATCAGTGGAATGATTGCGGAAACGTATGGAGAAAATGGAGCATTTCCGGCTGTGGATGGGTATGAAACGGCGGTGCTTTTGCTGTCCGGCGGGACGACAGGGGTTCCGAAACTGATTCCGCGCACCCATACGGATTATATGTATAATGCCCGCATGTCCGCGAAGAGATGCCGTCTGGATAGCAGTGACGTTTATCTGGCGTCTCTTCCGGTAGCTCATAATTTCCCGTTATGCTGCCCGGGGCTTTTAGGCACGCTGGACGTGGGAGGAAAAGTTGTGCTTGCGTCTGCGACCAGCCCGGATGATATCCTTGACGCAATTACAGAGGAAGGTGTCACGATAACGGCATTGGTTCCTGCTATGGTTACTGTGTGCATGGAAATGCTGGAATGGGATGAAGATTATGATATATCCAGCCTGCGGATTTTGCAGGTGGGCGGCGCAATGCTGGAAGATTCCCTTGCGGATAAGATCATTGAAGAATGGCCGTGTAAACTGATGCAGGTATTTGGTACGGCGGAGGGGCTACTGTCCTTTACTAGCCCGGAGGATGAAGGTTCCCTGATCGCAAGATGCCAGGGAACTCCGGTGTCTCCTGCGGATGAAGTGAAGATTGTGGATGAAGAAGATAAGGCCGTACCGGAAGGAGTTTTTGGGGAATTATTATCCAGAGGCCCGTATACGATTGATGGTTATTATATGGCGGAGGAAGCGAATAAAAAGAGCTTTACGTCGGACGGATTTTACCGGACGGGCGATAAAGCTATGTGGACGAAAGACGGAAGGTTACGTTTGGGCGGGAGGATCAAAGAGCAGATTAACCGCGCCGGAGAAAAGATCATGCCTTCAGAGATTGAAGCTTATCTTTGCAGGCATTCGAAAATCAAAGAGGCAGCCGTTGTCGGCGTTATGGATGAAACCCTTGGAAACCGGATATGTGCATTCCTTGTGACCGATGATGAAGCCGGGATCGATTTGCAGGAAATACACAGGTTCCTGCGGGAAATAGGCGTTGCGGCGTATAAAATGCCGGATCAGATAGAACGGGTAGAGACATGGCCGCTGACCAGCGTAGGAAAAATAGATAAGAAAGCATTAGAACGTATGGCGCAGGAAAAATAGAAGGAGACAGAATCATGGAATATATAGAGATAAAGGAACAGATCAAACAAAAGCTGCCGGTAGCCAGAGATTTGGGGGATTCCGAAAATCTGCTGGAGCTTGGGCTTTCATCCCTGACAATCATGCGTCTGGTAAACCAGTGGAGAAAACAGGGGGTTAAGGTTTCATTCGGTTCATTGATGGAAAATCCTACCCTTGAAGGCTGGTGGGCGCTGATCCAGCGCAGCATGAAGAAAAAAGCGGGCAAAAAACGGGCGCAAGAATCTAAGATAACGCCGGAAAAGGATATGAAACAGCCGTTTCCTTTAACAGACGTACAGTATGCATATTGGGTTGGCAGGGATGAAGAACAGGCTCTTGGAGGAATAGACTGTCATGCGTATTTAGAGTTTGATGGGGGAAATATAGATCCGGAGCGTCTGGAAAAAGCATGGAATGTACTGCAGTATCATCATCCTATGCTGCGCGCCTGCTTTTTGGATGATGGAACACAGAAAATCCTGGATAAGCCGTATTGTGAAAAAATAAAGGTTCATGATTTTTCCCGGATGTCATCTGAGGAAGCAGAGGCAATGGCAGTATCTGTCAGAGAACGTTTATCCCATCGGAAGTTAAAGATTGAGGAAGGCGAAGTAGCAGGAATAGAGCTTACGCTTTTTCCTGAAAATAAGGCACGCCTTCATGTGGACATGGCACTTTTGGTTGCTGATGTACAGAGTCTGCAGATATTATTGAGGGATTTGGCATCTGCTTACCGAGGGGAAAACCTGCCGAAAGAATCAAAAGGGTGGAATTTTGCTTCCTATCTAGAACGGCAGAAACAGGAAGAAGGGGAGGAACGGAAAAACGCAGAAAAATACTGGAAGAATCGTTTAGAGCATTTGCCAAAAGGCCCTGACCTTCCATTGGCAAAACGTCCGCAAGAAGTGGAAAAAACGGTGTTCAACCGCAGGATTGTGAGAATCGAAAAGGAAGAATGGGATCATTTGCAAATGCGGGCAAAAAAATACCAGACAACTCCGGCAATGGTTCTTCTTACTGCATATGCGGTGGTTCTGGAACGATGGAGCAGGAATCATTGTTTCCTTATTAACATTCCGTTTTTTAACCGGAAAACAGAGCAGCAGGGGTTAGAGGAAGTAATAGCAGATTTTACTACTCTGTTATTGCTGGAGATTAACTGCGAAGAAAATCCGACTTTTGCGGAATTGTTGGACAGGATTCAGAAGCAGCTTCATGAGGATATGAAGTATACGGCATATTCCGGCGTGCAAGTACAGAGAGACATTGCGCAGATGTGTGGGGACGCATCGGCAGTGGCGCCGGTTGTTTTTGCCTGCAATCTGGGAACGCCGTTGGTAAATGATACGTTCCGGAATGAACTGGGGCAGTTTTCCTATATGATTTCCCAGACGCCGCAGGTGTGGAATGATTTTCAGAGTTATGAAGATGAAAATGGCGTACAGCTTACATGGGACAGCGTGGATGAGTTATTCCCGGAGAATATGATCCCGGATATGTTGGAGAGTTTTGAGATTCTTCTGCATGAATTGGGAAAGAAGGACTGGAATCAGAGATTTGATGTGCTTCCTGAAAAAAGAAAAAGAGAAATTGAAGATACAGCGCGTACAGGAGTGCCGGAGCGTGTGGAATGCCTGCATTGGGCTGTTATGAACCATGCGGAAGTTTGCCCGGAAGATATTGCGCTTATTGATGCGGGAAGCGGAAGATCGGTATCCTATGGGGAATTAAAAGCACGGGCAACAGCAGTGGCGGCAGGAATTTCAGAAAAGGATATTAAGGGCGTCCCGGTTGCACTTACCCTGCCGCGCGGGATAGAACAGATCGAGTCGGCATTAGGAATTTTGCTTTCCGGAAATTCATACCTTCCGGTCAGCTTAAGCCAGCCTAAAGATCGGAGAGCGTTAATCCATGAGAAGACGGGAGTCCGCTATGTGGTCACGAATCGGGAATTATCCGAAAAACTGGACTGGCCGGAAGGTACGGAAATCCTTGTGATGGAAGGTATGGAAGAGGGACAGGAAAATGTGAGAATGCCAGAGGTGTCGCCGAAGGACAGCGCCTATATCATCATGACGTCAGGCTCTACAGGTGTTCCGAAGGGTGTAGAGATTGCGCATGAAAGCGCATGGAATACGGTTCAGGATATTAATGAAAAGTACCATGTGACAAGTGCAGATCGGGCGCTGGCTGTATCAGCTATGGATTTTGACCTGTCGGTATATGATGTTTTTGGAATTTTAGGCGCAGGAGGAACATTGGTATTGCTTCCAGAGCAGGAGCGAAGGAATGCGGATTACTGGCTGGAACAAGTGTTGAAATATCAGATTACCGTTTGGAATTCAGTGCCGGTGCTTCTGGATATGCTTTTGATACGGGCGGAATCCATGAAACAGAAACTGCCGATCAGGGCGGTTATGCTTTCCGGAGATTGGATTGGGATGGATCTCCCGCAGAGGGTTGCGGCATGGACAGAGGATTGCCAGTTTGTCGCTATGGGAGGAGCTACAGAGGCAAGTATCTGGTCCAATTATCAGAATGTTACCCTGCCGATGCCGAAAAACTGGAAATCTATTCCCTATGGAAAGCCACTCAGATATCAGGCATATCGTGTTGTGGATGAGTATGGAAGGGATTGCCCTTACTGGGCAGAAGGCGAACTCTGGATTGGCGGTTTTGGTGTAGCAAAAGGATATAGGGGAGATTCTGCGCTTACGGGGCAGAAATTTATCACAGATCAGTATGGAAGATGGTATCGGACCGGTGATCTCGGAAGAATCTGGGATGATGAGATAATTGAATTTTTGGGAAGAAAAGATCATCAGGTAAAGATCCGTGGACACAGGATTGAATTGGGAGAAATTGAACATGCGATTCAGGAGTTTCCGGGTGTGGCTCATGCAGTTGTTGATACAGTTAGTGATGGTCATGGCAATAAAACGCTGGCTGCTTATATCGGAGCGCCGATACAGGAAGATTCTAAAGTTACAACGTATTTGTACGGCACAGATATCTTTGGCGGAGGCTGGAAAGAACTGAAGGATGATGTCAGCAATTGGCAGATGCAGCAGGAACGGAAGACAGCATACAAAAATTTCCTTGCCTATGCAGACCAGAGATGTGTACAGCTTATGCTGGAGACACTCATAGAGTTAGGCATTTTTGTATCAGAGAAGGAAGTTCTTTCGCAAAAGGAAATTTTTGAAAAAGGGAGCATTACGGAAACACAGAAGAATACTGTGGCAAGATGGTTGGAAATTTTAAAGAAGGAAGGAATCCTGAGAGAAGAGGACGGCAGACTATCGCGTACCGGGAAGGAAGTGGCTGTACCGGAAAAAGCTGGAGATGCGGAAACGTATTTTAAGAAACTGAAGCCGTATCTGAAGCATATGGTTACTGGGAATGAAGTTCCGCTGGACGTATTCTACCAGAAAGAGCCGGCTTTGGCTCCGAATATGCTGCTTCGGAGGATTCCGGGCTGCGAGGAAACAGTGGAAAGACTGGTGCAGGGATTAAGGCTTCTGGCAGAAGAACGCAGAAAAGAGCCACTCCAGATTATAGAAATTGGTACAAGGGACACTGCAATTACAAGACAGTTTTTGAATGCACTGGAAGATGTAAGCGTGGCTTATACATATGCGGATTCTTCAAAATATTTTCTGCAGGAAGCAGAGAAAGAACTTGCGGGATATGAGAGAGTCGAGTTTGAGATGCTGAATCTGGAAGAAGGCATGGATAAGCAGCAGATGTCCTTGCATAGTTATGACGTTGTGATATCGGTAAATGCTTTACATAGAAATATTGATGCTGCGGATGCGGTAAAGAAAGTAGCGGAATTACTGAAGCCAAACGGAATATTGCTGATGACTGACCTTGTGGTAAGGACATACCTTCAGGAACTTACAGCGGCTTTTTTGGAAAATGGTTTTGCGGATATTCGGGACAAGAGAAAAGAAGCAGGGCTGGTTACCCCGGACTGCCTGCTGTGGAGAGAATGTTTATCAGAGGCAGGATTGGGCGAAGACTGTGCTGTGACAGAGAGATATGGAAGATGTATATGCTGCAGCAGACAGCAGGCGTCTGTCCTGTCCTATCATAATGGAGCACTAAGGGAATATCTGTCAGAAAAACTGCCGGAGTATATGGTTCCACAGAACTATCATTTCATGGAGCAGCTCCCAACATTGTCCAATGGGAAGATTAACAGGAAGCAATTGCGGGAAGATTTTAAAGAAGAAACTGCGGTTATCCGATTTTCAAAGGCAACGACAGAAACAGAAGAAAAGCTTTTAGATATCTGGAAACAATTATTTGGATATGAAAATATCGGAATTGAAGATAATTATTTTAGCCTTGGGGGAGACTCGCTGATTGCCACAAGGTTGATCTCGGAAGTACAGACAACCTTCGGCTGCAAAATAACGATCAGTACGATTTTTGAAAATCTGACCGTAAAATCTCTGGCAAAAGCTATTGAACAGTCCGAACAGAAAGAAGAAGATACACTGCAGATCAAACCGAATCTGGAGGAAGCATATCATTCGTTCCCATTAACCGATGTGCAGTATGCTTACTGGCTTGGCAGAAGCGGATTGTATGAATTGGGAAATGTTGCAACACACTGTTATTTTGAACTGGATGCAGACGGCCTTGATACTGAGTGCGCAGAGACGGCATGGAATCTGTTGATACAGAGGCACGGGATGATGCGTGTTATTATCCAGCCGGATGGTATGCAGCGCATACTGGAGAATACTCCCCAGTATCATATTGACGTGACGGATATCCGACAATTGGAAGTGACAGAAAAAGAAAAGGCATTGGATGAAAAACGGGCAGAGATGTCTCATCAGGTAATTCAGACAGATGAATGGCCTCTGTTTGATGTGCGAATCACTAAAATAGAGGACCAGAAGCATAGAATCCATATCAGTTTTGATAATATTATCTTTGATGGCTGGAGTATGTTCCATCTCTTAAATGAGTGGGCAGAAGTATATCGAAATGGAAAAGCGGAAATGCCGATTACTTTGTCTTTCCGGGATTACGTGCTGGGACTGGAGCAGATAAAGTCTACCTCTGCTTATGAGAAAGATAAAAAATATTGGGAAGACCGGGTGGAGACTTTTGCGGACGCACCGGATCTGCCGCTTGCAAAGAACGAAAGCCAGATTACAGAGCAGCGTTTCTGTCGCCGGAGCGCAAAACTGTCACAGAAAGAATGGCAGTCTGTAAAAGACGCGGCGGGAAGACTGGAGGTAACGCCTTCTGTTCTTTTGATGAGTGCTTATGCGGAGACTCTCCGCTTGTGGAGCAGTAATAAGGATTTTACACTTAATCTGACGCAGTTTGACCGGAAACAATTGCATCCGGAAGTGAACAATCTGGTTGGAGATTTTACAACACTGACATTGCTGGAGATAAAGAATGCAGGGAATAATTTTGCGGAAAGGACAAAGGCAATTCAGAAGCAGCTTACAGAAGATCTGGAGCATACAGCTTATGGCGCGGTTGAACTGGAGCGCGAATTAAAGAAAAAGACTGGAAATATGCGGGGCGCTATTATGCCGGTAGTGTTTACCAGTGGCCTTGGCGTGGAGCAGTGGAATGAAGGAAAGTGGCTTGGAAAACTGAACTATAACATTTCACAGACGCCGCAGGTGTGGCTGGATCATCAGGTGGTTGAAATGGATGGCTGTTTATGCCTGTTTTGGGATTCCGTGGACGAATTATTTTATCCGGGAATGCTGGATGAGATGTTCCGGGCATATACCGGCCTGCTTCATACGCTAGCAGTTCATCCGGAGATCATGCAGGAAAAAACGGCAAGTCTGGTAACAGCGGAAATTTCAGAAAAACGGCGTCAGGCGAATGAAACGGCGGCTGAATTTGAAGAGAAAACGTTGGATGGATTATTCTTGGAGGCGGCAGACAAATTTCCGGATAAGGAGGCGCTGGTAACGTGCAGCAGGCGGATGACTTATCGGGAGATAAAAGAAGAGGCGTTTTACATTTCCGGGCAGTTGAAGAGCATGGGAATAAAAAAAGAAGAGACGGTAGCTGTATTTATGGAAAAAGGGTGGGAGCAGGTAGTTGCTGTTTATGGAATCCTGTTTGCCGGAGCCGCATATCTTCCGATAGATATCCATAATCCGAGAGAACGAGTTGAAAAGATTCTCCGTGACAGTGGAACAAGAATCATTCTTGTGCAGAATCAGGCGTATGATCAGGATACCGAATGGCTGCACGAGTGGGATTGTATTTCTGTGTCTGGATTAAAAACCGATTCTGAATACAAAGCACAGGAGAATAAGGCGGGAGACCTTGCGTATGTAATCTATACGTCGGGAACAACCGGGATGCCGAAAGGAGTAATGATTACTCACCATAATGCAGTGAATACAATACTGGATATCAATGCACGCTATCAGATTACAGAACAGGATACGGCGTTTGGAATCTCCAATCTTCATTTTGACCTGTCTGTTTATGATGTTTTTGGCGTTTTAGGCGCAGGTGGGAAATTGGTTCTTCCGGATCCGGAATATGGAAAAGATCCAGCGCATTGGATTCACTGGTTGAATCATGAGAATATTACCGTATGGAACAGCGTGCCAGCTTTTGTAGAAATGCTGGCAGAATATGAGGAATATCAAAGGCAGGTAACTTCACAATCGTTGCGGTTGGTAATGATGAGTGGCGACTGGGTTCCGGTTTCACTTCCGGGGAGAATCCGTAATCTGTTTCAGAATGTTGAGATTGTTGCACTTGGAGGAGCGACGGAAGGCAGTATTTGGTCCAATCATTTCGAGATCCCAGAGATTGTGCCGGAAGATTGGAAGAGTATTCCGTATGGGAAACCGCTTGCAAACCAGAAGTATTATGTTCTGGATCAGAATATGGAAGATTGCCCTGACTGGGTACCGGGAACACTTTATATTGCCGGAGATGGCGTTGCACAGGGGTATTTAAACGATAATGAAAAAACAGAAGAAAAGTTTGTTGTTTTAGATAGAACTGGGGAACGATTGTATTGTACTGGAGATATGGGACGGTATTGGAATGAAGGTAATATTGAATTTCTTGGAAGATTGGATAATCAGGTAAAAATCAATGGATATCGGGTAGAATTGGGCGAAATTGAAGCTGCATTACGAAGGATTCAAGGTATAACTGAAGCGTTTGTTTTTTTTAAAAGGGATAATGCGATAGAAGACATATGTGCTGTATTAGTAGAGGAAAAAAGGTATCGTGACCGGATAGACAAGTTTTATAAGGAAATGTTAAAAAAAGATCTTCCGATCTATATGATTCCAACAGAATATATTAAAACGAATGCTATTCCGCTTAATTCAAATGGGAAAAAGGATATTCATAAAATTTTGATTGTTGCAGAAAAAAATAGAAAGCCTATTTTTAAAAAGAATAATAATTGTAAACAGCTTACTCAACTTCAGGAGCAATTACTCGCAATTTGGAGAGAAGTTTTAAAAATTGAAAATATTGATATAAATGATAACTTTTTTGAAATAGGTGGAAATTCGATACAGGCAATACAAATTACTAACCAAATGACGGAGAAAATAGGGTGTTTTATGGATATCGGCAAGTTATTTGAGTATCCGACTATCAGCAAAATCGAAAGATATATATTAGAGGAAACGTAATGAGTAAATACATATTTAATAATGATACCGATATTTTGGAGTTTTTGGAGCAACTTAGAGAGAATGGCATTCAAATTTGGGGAGAAGGGGAGAAAATTCGATACAGATCTAAAAACAGACAATTGGCACCGGAAACATTAAGGATTCTTAAAATGGCTAAAGGTCAAATTTTAGATTTCTTTCGAATGATCGAAAAAAATGTGATTCCATTAACATCAATACAAACAGCTTATGTTGTGGGACAAACGGCTGGGTGTGAGTTGGGAAATATAAATGCGCATTATTACATCGAATATACAATAGAATCTTTGGATGTTGAACGACTTGAGCAAATGATAAATCTGGTTATTTCTAAAAATGATGCATTACGGTTGATTGTAACACATGAGGGGAAAGCGAGTTTTTTAGATAATGTGCCATATTATTCTGTGCCAGTTTATTCATTATATGAGGGGAATGATAGAGAGCAAAAGCGGCTAGAGAGAAGTCATCATAGGTATAATTATTATAAATGGCCCATGTTCCATTTTTGCGTTGGGAAAACATTAGGAAAGACAAGTGTTTTACATGTAGATTTTGATTGTATTATTTTGGATGCATGGAGTGCAAAATTACTGTTGAACGAGATTTTCAGTTTGTACTATGGAAAAGATGTTAAATTTCCACGAATCTCTTTTATGAATTACATGAGATTAAAAACAGATAAAGGAGATTTGGAAGCTGAAGAATACTGGAAAGAAAAAGTAAAAAATATGCCGAGCTTTCCCAAACTGAATTACCAGAAAAAATTTGCAGAAGTGCAGAATGTAAGATTTGATAGAATTGAATGTGATTTTTCTTTTATAGAAACACAACGATTATATCAGAAAATAAAAAACTATCATTTTACTCCTGCTGCAGTAATTTCTACAATTTTTATGAAAACACTGGCACAATATAGTGAAACTCCAGGACTTTCCATAAATGTAACATTGTTTAATAGACAGTTATTGCATGAAGATGTGAATGGGATACTGGGTGAATTTACTAACAATGCAGTAATATCATACCAAGAAAAAACGGATTCTTTATTGGATGCTATTCGAGCAACTCAAGAACAGATGTGGCGGTTAGTTCAATATAGAAAATTTGAAGGAAGCAATATATTAAAAATGCTTTCTTCAGGTAGAGCAGGAAAAGCGATTATGCCAGTAGTGTTTACTTGTATGCTGGAGGGGAATGTGTCTAAGGTAACAAAAAAAAGATATTCATTCAAAGAAGAATATGCGATAAGCCAAACACCGCAGGTGGTTTTAGATCACCATGTAAGAGATGATTTGGGATATTTGAAGATTTCATGGGATTATATTATTGACATCTTTGATAAACAATATATTACTGATATTTTTGGCGCTTATGTAAATAATATAAAGAAATTTATGGAAAAATATTAGGGAGAATAAAAATATGTTTGTAAAAGAATTGGAAATTACTTTGGAAAATGGAATGAAAATTTCAGGAGAATTAGATTTGCCAGAAAGGCAAGGTCAATGGAAAACGATTATTTTATTTCATGGTTCCGGTCCATCTGATCGGCACGCTACAGTTGAATCCATGGGAGGTATAGTATCCCGTAATTTTGATTTATTGAGCGAAGGGTTTGTGAAAGCTAGATATGCGGTATTTCGTTATGATAAAAGAGAAAATTATGATATAGAAATAATTATTCGGGATGCCAGAGAGGTAACGAGATTTGTTTCTGGCTTGTCTGAAGTGGATGGAATTCTGTTTTATGGATGGAGTGAAGGAGTACGAGTTTGTACAACTTTAGTTTCAGATTTTCCGAATGTGCAGGCTTTGATTCTTCAGTCGGGTATTGCAGAAGGATGGAGTTCCTATTTCTCTTATATATTGCGCGAACTTACAGTAGAAAAGTTGAAAGAGTTGGATAACAATAGTGATAGCATATTAGAAATTTCGGATTTTTTGAATTGCATACCGGACTCCACATCTATCTCTTTCTCTCTGTATTTACTTATTCTTGGTACGGATAAGGAGGGAAATATGAAATTTAATGAAGAACTTGATCCAGAAGGGAAAGGAAGATTCAGCATAATAGATAATTGGATACCATTGGCAGATGAAATAGTTGCAGATCCTACTACTTTAATTCGATTTGCTGAAAATGCTCCTGGAGAAACATGGGCAGGAATATTAGATGACATAAAAAAAATCCAATTACCTATTTTAGTACTTCATGGTTTGAATGACGGATGGATTTCTCCGGTAGAAGCTGTGCAAATAGCAAAGGCAGCAAGGAATAATGCAGATATAATTTTGTTTAAAGGGTTGGGACATTCACTTTCTAAGGTAAGTTCTCCATTAAAGGATGAAGGCGGTACTATAGAAGATGAGGTTATTGTGAGGGTCGTAAAATGGCTTAAAAAGAATGTGGAATAGTTGAGGAAAGGAAATGTATATGATGAACGATCGAGAGTTTTCTAATAGAAAGGAAACATTACATGGAGAATTTTATGAAAATGCATTGAAATATCCAGAGAGAATTGCGCTTATCTATGAAAATGAGAAAGTTTCTTATAAGATGTTGCGTTTATATGCGTTGCGTGCAGCAAACTATATGTGGCAAAGAGGAGTAAGAAGAAATGATAAGATTGTGGTTATATTGCCGAGAGGTATTGGACAAGTAGCTGCATTGTTAGGAATTCTTGCAATAGGTGCAGCGTATGTTCCGATTGCAATGAAGCAGCCGTTAGGACGTCGGAAAAAAATCATAGAAAATGTCAAGCCGGCTCTTGTATTGCAGGATGAAGCCTTTTTAGAAGAGAATCCATGGACTGGGTGTATTGAAAATAATTCAAAAGATACTGCCTATATTATTTATACATCGGGCTCTAGCGGAGAACCTAAAGGAGTAGAAATGAGTCATGTGGCTGCAATGAATACAATAGAAGAAATTTTACATATGTGGAATATTGGTGCGGAAGATTCCGTATTAAATATATCAGCATTTGATTTTGATTTGTCGGTTTTTGACATATTTGGTCTTTTAACTGTTGGAGGGACAATTGTTTTAATTGATGAAGACGACTTTAGAGATCCAGAAGTATGGAAAAATCTGATAGAGATTTATGGAATTACTATTTGGAATAGTGCCCCCGCGTTATTGGACATGTTTTTGATAATGGGGGAAAATAATCATTTTGGTAAATTGCGGTTGGCATTAGTGTCAGGGGACTGGATTCCTTTATATTTACCGGAGAAATGGTATAAAGTAACTTCAGTAAACTCGCAATTTGTAGCGTTGGGCGGAGCGACAGAAGGCGGAATTTGGTCCAACTATTATTGCGTTTCAAAAGTAGATAAATTGTGGAATTCTATTCCTTATGGGCAAGCATTACCAAAACAGAAATATAGGATTACGGATGAAAATTTTGTGGAGTGCGGAGTTGATATTCCTGGTGAATTGCAAATTGGAGGTGGAAGTCTGGCGAAAGGCTATATTAATGATGAAGAGCTAACAATGAAAAAGTTTATTACGGATGTAAAAGGGGAACGTTGGTATAGAACAGGAGATCGGGGAAGGCGATGGGCAGATGGAACGATAGAGTTTTTAGGGCGAATGGATACCCAAGTAAAGATACGTGGACATCGAATTGAGTTGGGAGAAATTGAAAGTGTATTAAAAAGTATTTCAAGAATAAAAGAAGCCGTAGTTGTTGCTCAGGGGGATAAATACCATAAAGAATTAGTTGCATTTTACTTGGGAGAGTACATTGCAGAGAGTGAAATAGAAGATTATCTTAAGATACATCTTCCTGAGTATTCTATACCGAATTCTATAAACAGATTAGAAAATTTTCCTCTTAATGCAAATGGAAAAGTTGATAGAAGAAGATTGGCAGAATATCAGAAAACTGATAGTGTGGAAATAATGTCTGACAAAGTATTAAATATTGTACTGATGATTTGGGAGGAGCTATTGAAAAATAAAGTGGCTGATTTGGATGAGAACCTTTTTAAGATAGGTGCAGACAGCTTGCTTGCGGCTAGATTTGTTGCGGCTATTAATGCTCGTTGCGGAATAGAGGTACGCATGAAAGAGGTCTTTATGAATCCATCAATTAACGCACTAACAAAATTGGTTGATAAGAGAAAAAATACAGATATAGCAGAATTTGTAGAAGAGGGGGAAATTTAAAAAATGCAGGACACGAAAAAAGTAGCAGGAGAATTATTAGTAGAGCTTGAAAAAAAAGGCGTTACTTTTGAAACTGTTGATGGAAAATTAAAATATAAAGATTCCAAAGGGAATTTTACAGAAAATTCTAAAGAGAAAGTTAAAAAATATAAAGAAGAAATAATTGAAATTTTGAAGAAAAAACAAACGATAGACGAGTTTATTACGGATAATGATTATGAAACTAATGTATATCCTTTGACTGATGTGCAAGCAGCCTATTTAGTTGGAAAAACAGAAGCTGTGAAGTGGGGTGGAATTGGATGTAAAGGATATATTGAGGTTGATTTTGGTTCCTACAGTGCAGAAGAACTATCAAGAGCTTGGAAAGTATTGGTAAATAGGCATGAAATGCTAAGAGCGAAAGTAACAGAGGTCGGATTTGAAATTTTAGAGAGAGATGAGATTGATTATGAAATTAAAATAGTAAATCTACAAAAAATGGCAGAGAGGGAAAAAGTAGATACTTTATCTAAGATTAGGGAAGATTTTAGTGAATATGTTTTTCATACGGAGGAACCTCCATTATTTAAAGTGCTAATAACGAAGCGTATAGAAGGAAATTTTTTCCATCTACTTGTTGATTTAATTGTTTCAGATTTTGCAAGTGTGCAACTTCTGATTTCTGAAATGGGAGAACTTTTGAAAGGAGCTTCATTAGAAAAAATAAGGTATAAGTTTTCAGATTATGCAATGTTCAATCAACAACGTAAAGGAAGTTTAAAATGGCATCAGGATAGAATGTATTGGTTAGAAAGACTGAAAAAATTGCCGGAGGCTCCAATTCTTCCACAAGATGGACGAGCCGCAGATAAGTGTGAAAATACATATGAATTTTATCGATTTCAGAAACATATTAATCAGTCTGACTGGAAACGTATAAAGGAAATTGCAGGAGAATACGGAGTAACAGTTTCATCGGTGCTTATTGGTATATACGCAGAAGTTATTTCAAGGTGGAGTTCGAATAAACATTTTACACTCAATTTACCAATTCAAAATAGACCAACTATCGGAAATAATACTAATTCCATAGTAGGAGACTTTACAGCAGTGAACTTGCTAGAAGTAAATGTAACTCAAAATATGAGTTTTATAGAAAGAGTCAAAGAAATTACAAAAAGATTGATGGAGGATTTAGAGCATAATTCTTTTTCTGGTGTCGAAGTGCTAAGAGAACTGAGTAAAGTGTCTGAAGAAAAGGAATTATTAATGCCGATCGTATTTACAGGGGTTTTGAAGACTGATGGCACTGTAGGCACTATTGAATATGGGTTTAGTCATACCCCTCAAGTATGGATTGATTGTCAGATAGTCGATGAGATAGATTCAGAAGATCAAGAAAAAGGCCTGATGATAAGCTGGGATACAAGAAAAGGTGCGATAAAAGAATCTATTGTAACGGAGATGTTTGAGTCTTTTACTGAAACAATAAGAATACTTGGAATAAAACATTCGGAAGAATGGAAGAATCCATTGGAAATTATAGTGCCAAGTGCGAGTAAGAAAAAAGTAATTTGCGAACGAAATAAAGGTATTACGAATCAATCTCGTATTCAACAGAGATTTGTTAAGTATGCGAAAAAGAATTCTAATAAAACTGCCGTAATAGATGCTGTTGAAACAGTGACATATGGAGAATTGTTGGAAAGAGCAGAATATATAGCAGGTTATTTAAGAAAAGAATTTGTGGAAAATAGAACTGGACTGGTTGCGATAAGAATGAAAAAATCTGTAAATCAAATTGCAGCAGTAATGGGTGTTTTGATTGCTGGATTTTCTTATTTACCTATTGATATAAAACAGCCATTGGCACGACAAGAAAAAATTTTATCAAAAGCAAATGTTATTGTGGAATTGGATGAGAAAAAAGTAAATATGATACTTCAGAATTTGGAATACCGATTAGAAAAGCATCCAGAATTCCAAAATCCTATTGCATATGTAATATTTACTTCTGGCTCTACAGGAGAGCCTAAAGGTGTAGTAATGTCACATACTGCGGCACAAAATACTCTTATATCTATTGAAAATATGTATAATATCTCGGAAGAGGATACAATCCTTGGTATTGCGGAACTGTCATTTGATCTTTCTGTATTTGATATATTTAGTGTATTGGGAGTTGGTGGAACATTAGTATTACCGAATCCAGAAA
Source organism: Blautia sp. JLR.GB0024 (assembly GCF_037000545.1). Taxonomy (NCBI): domain Bacteria; kingdom Bacillati; phylum Bacillota; class Clostridia; order Lachnospirales; family Lachnospiraceae; genus Blautia; species Blautia sp. JLR.GB0024. The sequence goes on from NZ_JBANBF010000001.1 coordinate 472,599, forward strand.
AAGGACCAGATGCATCCCATTGGGGCAGATTACTTAATGAATACAAAGTGACCTTGTGGAATAGTGTTCCAGCGCAGGCGGAAATGTTAGATGCTTTTGCGTCTAAATCGGAGAGTTATCCGACAGTTAGATTAGTACTGTTATCCGGAGATTGGATAAATACTAGTCTGCCAGGAAGACTAAGAAAGATTATGACCAACGCTCAAATGATTAGTTTGGGAGGCGCTACGGAAGGTGGGATTTGGTCTATATATCATGAAATTGATGAAATAGAAGAAAGGCCTACTATATTATATGGAAAAGCTTTGCTTGGACAGTGGATGGGAGTTGTAGACGAGGAATTGAGAATTTGTCCGGAATATGTTTCGGGGCAAATTGCCATAGGAGGATATTCTTTGGCAGAAGGCTATTTAGGAGATACAACATTAACAAAAGAAAAATTTGTTTATCTGGAAGAAGAAAAGAACAGGATTTATCTCACTGGAGATAATGGAAGATATGTAGAGAATGGCGACATTGAATTTTTAGGCAGATTAGATAATCAGGTAAAAATCAATGGGCATAGAATAGAAATTGCGGAAATAGAAAATGCAATACGTGGAATGCAAAATATTGAAGATTGTTGCGTGGTTTATAATCAAAGTATAGGGAAGGGTGTGCTGATAGCTTTTATAAAAAATAAAATATCGAGCATTTCCTATACGAAAGAAGAATACAGAAAGCAGTTAGCCTTTTTTTTGCCACCAGCAATGATTCCTTCAGAGTTTGTAAATGTAGAGAGGTTTCCACTTTCTACTAATGGCAAAATAGACAGAAAAGGACTGGCAGAGAGTATACAAAAGAACATCAAGGTAAAGCATAATGCAAAAGCAACTTTAATTTCGCAAAAGAAGGAATATGTAGAACTTGCTAAAAGTATCAAAAAAATCGTATGCTCTATTTCTGGAAATGATTATATTGATTATGAAGATAATTTATTAGAAAATGGACTTGATTCTTTGTTATTATCTCAGATTTCTGGGCGCATAGTTAATGACATACAAGAAGCACAAGGCATGAGATTTGATGAAATATTACGGGCATCGTTGACGATGCCAACAATTATGGGGATTGCTCAGTATATATCGGATTGTAAAAATCCTTCAAAAAATCAAATGCATAGTAATGCAGGAAATCAAACAAGAAATTCATATACTGTTGTATATATATTTGGGGATAACGAAAATGAAATAAGAGATGTTCTTATAGAAAAGTTGAGCGCTTCAAACATAAGTTGTAAGAGAGTGGGAGGGCAAGAAATAATTGAAAGATGTCATGAAGACATAAATGTTAAAAAGAAATATATTATTGCCTTTTCCGAAATGGCTTCTTTATGCATAACTAAGGCAAGTGAACTATTGGGGGAAAACATTATTATTAACCGCATTTTTTTAATAAATCCATCTAAAGCAAAAGAAAGTGATTTATATTTAGGAGATATAAGCATAATTGACGGAAATTCAGTTGCTATTAAATCTTGGGAAAAGGCTGTTTTAGGTAACGTTAGAGAATTTGAATCTAATAGTAATGACATTTTTGATATTATTATGAGGGAACTAGAAAATGATAAATAATCGCAGAACAATCTGTATTCTTGGCGGAACAGGTACTGTTGGTGTGACAGCGTGTAAGGTTTTAAGTAAGTTAGGCTATTCATTAAGAGTCAGTGTACGGAATATAGAAACAATAAAAGATACAGGAATGTATATGGCTCCCAACATCCAATTATTTGAACTTGATATTGATAAGGAAAGTAATATTGGAAAATTCTTTAAAGGAAGTGATTTGGTAATAGGAGCAATCGGACCTTCCGCAGACTATAGTGAAAAAATGTTACTTGGAGCAATGGCAGAGAATATTCCGTATGTTGACCCAGGAGGAATTCATTTAATTAGAAAAATGAGGAATTCTAGCATGAAAGGTACCGCTATAGTTGGTTCGGGAATATTTCCGGGGTTATCAGGATGGATGTTGTCTTCTGTGCTTAAAGAAGCTTTCAATGATGACTTAATAGAGATGATTATTGGAGGTGTCTATAATTTTTCAAAAGCTGCCGCAATCGATTATGTGGAAGAAATAAAAAGTTATAAAGCTGGAATTCCTATGGCATGTGTGCGAAATGGAAAAATTTTACCTGCTCAGAAAAGAAGTCCGCTGAATCTTCCAACAAGAATTTCGAAATTATCTATATTGCCATATGTTACAGAAGAAATTCAAGAAATTATACAAGGGAAATATATGCTTAATATTGATTCATATACGGCGGCACCTGTAAGTTTATTTTCAATAGTAAATAAGGCGCATTGTCAAAAAAAAGATTTAGTAAATGCATTAATGGGACAGAAAAATAGCAACCAAAAAGCTTTTATATGGGTAAGACAAAATAAAGGAAATGATAGTAGATGCATTTATTTTGAAGGAAAAAATCCGAGTGTTTTAACTGGCGAAATATTAGCGATTACTGCCAATGCAATATTTGAAATGCCTAGGAAGGATGGAATTTATACAATGGCAAGTTATCTTGAAAAATATCAAGTGTTAGATGAACTTAAAAAAATAGATAAGTTCAAATCAGAGGGAAAGATATGAAGAAAAAACAGATTTTAGTATGTGGAACAGGATTTGGGAAAATTTATTTGAAAGCTATTGCAGAAAGTAAAGAATATGAGCTTATGGGTATATTGGGAAAAGGAAGCGATAGATCCAGACTTCTTTCAAAGAATCTAAATGTGCCAATGTATACGGATATTAAAGAAATAAATCAAAATGTTGATGCAGCATGTGTAGTTGTACCTAATGCGGCTGGAGGTGGAAACGGTGCCAATATAGCTAAAAGTATACTTGCAAAAGGGATACCAACATTATTAGAACATCCTGCTCATGAGGTAGAAATTGTTAATTGTATAAAAGAATCCGGAAGTGCCGCTTTTATGTTGAATCCATTTTATCGGTATATCAAGCCAATTCGAGATTTTTTAGAGGCGGCACAAATAATAAGTAAACATGCTCATCTTATAAATGCATCCTTGGAATGCGCTATACATGTATTATATGATGGAATAGATATATTGGGGTGTGCGTTGGGAGGCTTATCTACATGGAAATTGGGAAATGTAGCAGAATCTTATACAACTTCTATGGCAGGAGGGGGTAACAGAGTTATTAGTGGTATAATTGGAATGGTTCCGGTAACATTTATAGTGAATACCAATGTGGATCGTAACGATATAGACCATCCATTACATTTATATCATAGAATAGAATTGACATTTTCCACAGGGCGGCTCTGTCTGGTCAATACCCATGGTCCGGTAATATGGCTTCCTTTCTTGCATATGCCAAGAGATGAATATGGAACACTAAGTATTAATGTAGAAGAGGAAGTAAATATACCCTCTGGTGTTACTATAGGAAATGTAATGTTACCATCAGTAAAAGAAACGTTTGAACAAATATGGCCGGATGCAGTAAAGAAAGCTTTAGAGATTTTATTTAAGCAAAATAGAACAGAAAAAATGTCCATGGCGCAATATCAAATATATGTATCAAAATTATGGTCTGAAATATGTCAGAAAGTGGGCTATATGAATATCGTTGATTATGACAATTTTGGTGACATAAAAAATATATTTTATGATTTGGAAAAAAGACATTTAATAAAAAAGGAGAATGACGGGATTGAATGAAATTGAGAATGTATACGGAGAGACAGTAGAATTTTATGATTTATCAGCTCTTTCACAGATAGGGAACAAAAAAATTGTTTTAAACAAATTTGCTGATATGGTTAAGGATTTAGATGGAATCATTTTGGATATAGGTGCAGGAACTGGAAAAACAACAATAGAGATGGCTAATATGATATGTGATAAAGAAATAATTGCTTTAGAACCATCGGCTTATATGAGAACAGCGTTTATGGCAAGATTAATGGAGCATAATGAAGTTAAAGAGAGAATTTCTCTATTGCCGATAGATGTAGGTAAATATTCATTTCGAGATAAAATAAGTGGTGTAATGTGCATGGGAGTACTTGGACATTTAAAAAGGGATGAACAAGAAAAATTATTGTATAAATTAGATAAAAATTTGAATATAAATGTCCCAATCCTGATAGAACTTTTAGAACCGAAATTTCTTGTTGCGCCAGTAGGAAGTAGAATATCGGTGGCTACTCAAGGAAGATTGCGCTATGAGACGTATATTACTGATATAAAGCAAGTGGGGATGGATCAATGGACATGGAGATTGACCTATAAAGTTTTTTGTGGTAAAAACATAGTTAGTACTGTAGATAGCCTAATGTCGTGGAATTATCAGAGTGTGGAAAAAATTTTAAACCAATTGACAAAAATGCACTTTAGAACAGCTAAATTATCAGAAACATTATTACTTGCAATAAAAGCACGATAAATATGAACTTCAGATAAAATTAACTCTCGAACTGTCAGGTGTTCCTAAAATGCCATATTTATAAGATAATTTAGCGATGTGCAGGGAGAACAATGAGAATTAATATTAAATTGTCAGTACAATGGGTTTTAAAAGTGACTTTATCGTCTTGTGAGATGCAGAAAGAAATGGAAGTAAGTGAAGTTTGTAATTTACATTAAGTAGTGTCTGCTTTTTACATGATTACAAAATTTGACTTTTTACTTTGGAAGTTGTAAAATTTAATTAGTCTTATCTAACTTCGGGAGGAATGCTTGTACATGACAAACCAATACATGAATAATCTTTATCGTGATCTGCTCTCTAATTCACCGCAGACAATAACCATAGATATTCCAGCAGACATGGGGACAGGGCAGATTTTACAGGTGGTCACGAAACAGGGAGCAGTTGTTTCGGACTGGAAAATGAATTATTTTTCAGATATGAACGTGCAGGGAGTGAGTAGCGAAGAATACATTCAAATGTTGTTCTGCTTCAATGATGGTGTTTCCTGGAATATTGCAGATAGCCGACAAAGTATCAGCATACAAAAAGGTGAGTCCTGTATTTATCGTGGACACGGGAAAATGGAATATCTGTGCTATTCCAAACAAAACGATTTCCTTTTCAAAAATGTAAAAGTACCACTGTCGTATTTCCGTAAAATTATGAATGACTATTTTGATGTTGGTGAGATTGAGGTTTATCAGAAAAAACTATTGGAAGGTATATCAAAAGTAGGTATTACTCCCTATATGGAGCACATTTTTGCGGAACTGAAAGACTTCACGCAATATCGCGGCGGATTGGGATACCTGTTTTTGGAAAGCAAAGTTTTTGAGTTGTTATCTGTATATTTGAGTGAGATTTTGGAACTGAGTATTCTTGCGTCAACTTATATAGCAATTTCCAGAAGTGACCGAGAATCCATCATAGAAGCGAAGAGAATCATTGACAGTCAGCTTGCTTTGGCACCAAGTTGTGAGGAATTGGCGCGAAAAGTCAATATTAGTACTTCAAAATTGTCAAAGGGTTTTTCCTCGCTGTTTGGAACATCGGTTCATGCGTATATTATAGATCAGCGATTGGAAAAGGCGGCAAGTCTACTATTAGAAAGTAATTTGAACGTAAGTCAGGTGGCAGCATTTGTAGGCTATTCAAAACCGAGTAACTTTGCTGCGGCATTCAAAAAGAAGTATGGGGTAATTCCTAAAAACTATAAAACGGAAAATACGATTGGTTAAAATTAAAAAATACCGATTTTGGGTAGAATAAAACCGTTTTTGGGTTGGAAATGTAGGCGTAAATTGTTATTATATGTGGTGTAGTTAGAAAATGCTAACTACACCATTTTTTAGATAGGAGGATACTGGTATGAGTTCCCAGAAAAAAAGTTCCCGGCTTGAGGGAAAAGATTTAATTACTATCGGCATCTACACCGTCATCTATGTCGTCATTGTTATGCTGGTGGCGATGCTTGGCTTCATCCCCATTTTTATTCCGCTGATGGCGGTGCTGTGTCCTTTGATTGGCGGCATCCCCTATATGCTGTATGTTACAAAGGCTAAAAAATTCGGGATGACTGCAATCATGGGTTTCCTGATTGGCCTAATCATGGTGTTCTTCGGCAACGGCTATCTTACTATGGTAACTGGTCTTGTTGGCGGTCTGTTGGCTGACGTGATCCTGAAAAAGGCAGACTACAAAAGTGCAAAGAGTACAGTTCTTTCCTGCGGTGTGTTCAGCATCTGGGTGTTTGGCAACTTTGCTCCCATTTTCCTGAACCGTGAAAGCTATATGGTAATGCTGACTGAAGGATACGGCGCTGAATATGCAGCTACCCTTAATACATATATGCCTATGTGGATTGCGCCTATTTTGCTGGTTGCCTGCTTTGTGTTTGGCCTTGTCGGAGGTATGATTGGGAAAGTCATTTGCAAAAAGCACTTCCAGCGTGCCGGTATTGCATAATGGCGCGGGAAATTCTGCTCAGCAAAAAAACAGAACAAGGGTTGCGGCTCGATCCGCGTACAAAACTGTTGCTCATCTTCATCATAAGCATTTTTGTCATGGGTGGAACAGGCGGAGAAGCTATGGGACTGATCCGCCTTGTTCTTTGTGTGGTTCCGGCTATATTGCTGCTTACCTCGAAACAATGTGCAAAAGCTGTGGGCTATATTGCTGTGTTTTCTGTTTTTTATGCTGTCCAAATTTATGTTTTGCCGCACCTTACGGGGATATTGAATTTCCTTGTTTTGTTTACAATAGGATTCTTCTGCCGAATCCTTCCCAGTGTTGCGATTGCTGCCTATGCAGTGAAAACAACAACGGTCAGTGAATTGATTTCCGGCATGGAAAGAATCCATATGCCTAAAGAAGTGACGATCCCCTTAACGGTCATGTTCCGCTTCTTTCCAACTGTCTTTCAGGAGTCAGAAGCAATCAGTGACGCTATGAAAATGCGTGGGATTAAACTTGGAGGGAAAAAATCTTCAAAAATATTGGAGTATAAGCTGATCCCGATGATTACCTGCTCCGTGAAAATCGGTGAGGAACTTTCCGCTGCGGCAATTACCCGTGGCCTCGGCGCTCCTGTCAAACGCACAAACATTTGCCAGCTTAAATTCAATTTTGCCGATGTGGTGCTGATCTTGTTTTGTTGCTTTGTAGTGTTTTGGGCGATTGCTTCCCCGATAATTTCCGCAGGAGGGATTTTGCCATGATAGATTTTCAAAATGTTTCTTTTTCTTATGGTGAAGAATCCAGCGGCGGAGGGATTAGAAATGTCAATCTCACCATAAACACAGGGGAATTTGTTTTACTTACGGGAGAATCCGGCTGTGGGAAAACAACGATTACCCGTTTGGTAAACGGGCTGGTGCCTCATTATTACGAGGGCAAATTAGAGGGCGATGTCCTTCTGGACGGAAAAAGCGTATCAGATACGCCGCTTTATGACTTGGCTGCTATGGTGGGATCTGTATTCCAGAATCCCAAAAGTCAGTTTTTCAACGTGGATACGGATAGTGAATTAGCCTTTGCCTGTGAAAATTTAGGCTATCCTCAGGAGGATATCCTGAAAAGGATTGACCGGACAGTTTCCGATTATCATATTGAAGATTTGATGGGGCGAAGCGTGTTTGCTCTGTCCGGAGGCGAAAAGCAAAAAATAGCCTGTGCTTCATCAAGTGTATTGCTGCCGGGAATTATGGTCCTGGACGAACCATCTTCTAATTTGGATATGGCTGCTATTGATGACCTGCGGCAGGTCCTAAGCCTCTGGAAAAAGCAGGGCAAAACAATTCTGATCGCAGAACACCGCCTTTACTACCTTCACGATCTTGCAGATCGTGTGCTGTATGTAAAAGATGGGGAGATTGAACGGGAATACACGCCTGCTGAATTTGACAGCTTATCGGATGGCACTCGAAAAGAAATAGGGCTGCGGCCGTTTTCTCTCTCGAAGTTGAAGCCTGCGAATCAGTATCAGGCGCATACAGCTAAACAGATGGAATTTCAAAATTTCTGCTTTGCGTATAAAAAGCGGGAACCGGAAAGCCTCCATATTCCGAGTGCAGAACTGCCTGTTGGAGAAACGATTGCCATTATCGGTCTGAATGGCGCTGGAAAATCTACTCTGGCCCGCTGTATTTGCGGACTGGAAAAGAAGTGTGGCTTTTTGCAGGTTGAGGGGAAAACCCTTGATTGGAAAGCCCGGCTCAAACATTGCTACATGGTAATGCAGGATACCAGCCATCAGCTATTTACCGAAAGCGTGGCGGATGAAGTGCTTCTGAGCATGGACAACAAGGATGAAACTGTTGTGGATAAAATCCTTAAACAGTTTGATCTGCTGGAATATAAAGACAGGCACCCGCTTTCTCTTTCCGGCGGGCAAAAACAGCGGGTAGCGATCGCGTCTGCCATTGTGAGTAACCGGGAGATCATTGTGTTTGACGAACCAACAAGCGGGCTTGATCTCAAACATATGCGGGAAGTTGCGCGGAGTTTGAAGTCACTCGCGGATCAGGGCAAAACGCTTCTTGTTATTACGCATGATCCGGAGTTGGTGATGGCGGGATGTTCGTATGTAGTCCATATGGAAAAAGGGCAAGTAAAAGAAAGCTATCCATTGGACGAATCCGGCAGTAAAAAGGTTTTGGATTTTTTCCGAATCCGCCAGTGAATTTTAGAAATTATGAATGTCAGGGCCGCCTTGACTGGACAGAAAGATAATGATAAGAGGCCGCTTTACTTTGGCGGCCTCTTGTTTTTGAAGCACAGACAGTACGGCTCAATATAAGGAGGGCTTATGTTCAAAAAAATCTTTGAGTACGCAGGGCCATATAAGAAAAATATGTATGTGGCCACGGTTGTCGTACTGGTCAGCGTTCTTATGGGCATCCTGCCTTTTGTGCTGGCCTATCAGGTCATTTCGCCATTGGTTATGGGCGATTCTGTTGAAACAGAATTTGTTTTATTGCGTGTTATAGGGGGTTTGATCTGTCTTGTTTTGCAGGCGTTTTTTTATGGATGGGGATTATCAATTTCTCATAAAGCAGCATATAACACATTGTTCCGGCTGCGGGTATCTCTGCAAAAGAAGTTTGAGAAACTTCCCCTTGGCATTGTGGAGGAAAAAGGGACAGGGACAATCAAAAAGCTGTTTGTCGATGATGTGGACAGCTTGGAATTGCTCCTTGCTCATTCAGTCCCAGAGGGTATCGCAAATTTACTGATCCCGCTGGTGATTTATGTTGCTATGTTTTGTGCGGACTGGAAACTGGCTCTTATGTCTTTGGCCTCTATCCCGATCAGCCTGCTCTCCATGGTCATTATGTACTCTGTTGGAATGAAGCGCATGGGTCCCTACTATCAGTCTGCACAGAAAATGAACAACACGATCATTGAGTACATCAATGGTATGGAGGTTGTCAAGGTTTTCAACCGGGAGAGCGAATCTTACGAGAACTTCCGCAAGGATGTAACGGACTATCGGGATTATACCTTGGCATGGTATAAGGCCGCCTGGCCCTGGATGGCGATATACGGAAGTCTACTGCCCTGCACTGTTATTCTGACTTTGCCTCTTGGGGCATGGTTTGTTCTCTGTGGCATAAGCACTTTACCTGATTTGATTTTAGTCCTCTGCCTTTCCCTCAGCATTGGGATTCCTCTCCTGAAAGCACTGGGCTTTATGGAGACGATTCCGAATCTGAATTATAAGATCACGGCACTTGAACAGATGTTAAATACGGCACCGCTGCAAGCTGCTGAGGATGATTTCCACGGACAGGATTTTAACATTTCTTACGATCATGTTTCCTTTGCGTATCAGACGACACAGCCTGGCCCAGATGGGAAACCGATAATAGCGGAAAACGAAGTCCTCCACGATATTACCTTTGTGGCACAAGCAGGACAAAAAACTGCCCTAGTTGGTGAATCCGGTTCTGGCAAGAGCACCCTTGCAAAACTGTTGATCCACTACTATGACCCGCAGAAAGGGAGCATTTCCATTGGCGGGCATAAACTTTGTGATATGAGCCTGGAGGCATTGAACAGCCGCATTTCCTATGTGGCTCAGGATCAGTACCTGTTTAACACCTCCCTGCTGGAAAATATCCGTCTTGGACGTTTGGATGCTACCGATGAGGAAGTAATGCAGGCGGCGAAGAAAGCCCGGTGTATGGAGTTTCTGGAAAAGCTGCCGCAAGGTATTCACTCCATGGCGGGCGATGCGGGGAAAATGCTTTCCGGGGGGCAGCGCCAGCGAATTTCCCTGGCGCGGGCAATATTGAAGGATGCCCCGATTGTAGTGCTTGACGAGGCCACGGCCTATGCTGATCCAGAAAATGAGGAAAAAATGGAGGCTGCTATTGCGGAGCTGGTGGAGGGAAAAACCTTGGTAGTTATCGCTCACAAACTTCCCGCTATAATGAACGCAGATCAAATATGCGTTATGGATCACGGAAAGATGGTGGCAACCGGAAAACATCAGGAGCTGATTCAAGCTTGCCCAGAATACCAAAAGTTGTGGAAAGCGGCTCAGGACAGCGCCGAGTGGAAAGTATCTACTGCAAAGGAGGGAAGATAAATGTTTGCATTGATTTCAAGAATCCTGAACCTCTCCGGGAGGTATAAAAGCCGTATTCAGGCTGCATTTCTATGTGCATTTGTCGAGTCCATTCTCTCCAAAATGCCGATCTTCATGGCGTTTATTGTCTTGGCCGGGTTTGCTGATAATACGCTGACTGGAAAGACCTGTCTGTTTGTCGGACTTGGATTATTAGCTGTTGTAGTGGTTCAGACAGTGGTTCACTATTTGAGCGACCGTCTGCAAAGTGCCGCTGGATTTATGATCTTTGCTGATAAACGGATGGAGTTGGGAAATCATTTAAGAAAAATGCCGATGGGTTACTTTACATCGGGGAATATTGGAAAAATCAGCTCTGTTCTCAGTACGGATATGGTATTCATTGAGGAAGTTTCTATGAGTACCATTGGCAACATGATGAGCTATATGCTGTCTACTTTGGTTTTAGCTGTTTTTATGTTCGTACTGGATTGGAGACTTGGGCTGATTGCGGTAATCATTACCTTGCTGGCATCACTGGTTGCAAAATATATGAATAAGGTTTCCTTCAAGGAGGCTGTCGGGCGTCAAAACCAAAGCGAGAATTTGACGGATGCGGTCTTGTCTTTTGCTGAAGGAATTGGGGTTATCAAAAGTTACAATCTGCTCGGAGAAAAATCTGACGAATTAACGGAAAACTTCAAAAAATCAAGGGATGTCAATACGAAGTTTGAGCAGAAAATGACACCGTGGACCACTGGCTTAAACATTCTCTATGGCGTGGGTATTGCCGCTATCTTCGGTTTATCCGTTTTTTTACATCAGGAAGGCGTACTCTCCCTGGCTTATCTTTTGGGCGTGCTGCTGTTTGTCTTTGATCTCTTTGGACCTCTGAAAGCTCTTTATGGAGAAGCAACCCGACTGACCGTGATGAATGCCGCATTAGACCGCATTGAAGCTGTTTTGGACGAGCCCGAACTTCCCGATAACGGAAATCAACATATTCTGTCACAGGCACAGCCGGATCAGCCAGAAGTACAATTTAGCGATGTGGGCTTCGCCTATCAGGACAAGGAAGTCCTGCACAACATCAGCTTCTCTATGCAGAAGAATACCATGACCGCACTTGTGGGACCGTCTGGCGGTGGCAAATCCACGATTGCGAACCTTCTGGCGCGGCTGTGGGATGTGAAATCCGGCAAAGTGACAATCCGTGGTACAGATATTCGGGATGTACCTCTCGCCGAACTGATGGAACAGATCAGCATGGTTTTCCAGAGGGTGTACTTGTTTCAGGATACCATTTACAACAATATCAGCATGGGTAAACCGGACGCTACCGAGGAAGAAGTCTATGAGGCTGCAAAAAAAGCCCGCTGCTATGATTTTATCATGGCGCTGCCAGATGGATTCCAGACAGTCATCGGTGAAGGCGGCGCTACTCTGTCCGGCGGCGAAAAGCAAAGAATCTCTATCGCCCGATGCATTTTGAAGGACGCACCGATTGTCATTCTGGATGAAGCGACTGCAAGTGTTGATACCGATAATGAAAGCTATATCCAGGAGGCAATCAATGAGCTGGTAAAGGGTAAAACATTACTTGTGATTGCACATCGCCTGAATACCATCCGTCAGGCAGATCAGATTTTGGTGATCTCTGATGGACGGATCAGCGAACAGGGAACCCATGACGAGCTTATGGCAAAAGCCGGGATTTATCAGGATTTTGTAAATATCCGTAAAAAGGCTTCCGGCTGGAGCCTTGCATAAAGGAGGAACCGATGAAGATTCATGCGTCCGGGGAGGATTATCTGGAGGCTGTGCTGATTCTTCAAAAGAAGCAGGGTATGGTCCGATCCATTGATCTTGCCCGGCACATGGGATTCAGTAAACCGAGCATCAGCCATGCAGTAGGTGTGTTAAAGAATGGCGGTTTCCTGACTGTCGATGAAGATGGATACCTCAATCTGACTAATGCCGGGCGGGAGGTTGCCGAGAAAATTTATGAACGCCATCAGTTCTTTACGGAGCAGCTTGTAGCTATCGGGGTTGATCGGGAAACTGCAGAAAGAGATGCCTGTCGGATAGAACATGTAATCAGTGAAGAAGCTTTTGAAAAATTGAAAACTTCGGTTGAAAAAAAGTATTAGTACAATGTTGATTCACCGAAGCTTTTATGTTCATCATACTATAGAATTGTTGAGAAACGTGAAACAGGGTATGAAACTCGTATACTAAAAGACATTCAGAGTGGAATTACACTAGAAACACTTATGGCAAAAGGACATAGGAAAACGCCGGAAGAAAAAGCAGCTGTTGCGAAACAAAAGAGGAAACAGAGGCGAGCAAAACGGAAAAAAGAAGCAAGAGATAATCTGACCAAAGAAGAGATCTTGCAAGATGACCGATTTTTCTGTATTGCTGGTTATACCTCCGGAGGTGCACCGTATGGTGTCACCTGGGAGGAAAAGGATTTGAAACCTTGGGAAGATTTGGAAGAAAATGAGTGAGTTGCCAGTGCAATCTTATTTTTCTCTTGTGACAGAAACAGGTTCCTTTTTTGCCGGAAGTAAGTCTGAACTGATCTCTGGAGCATCGAGCAGTACAGTGAAATTTTGCTGAATGATCTCTAGGGTTTTCTGCTTTTTCTGCAATTCCTGTTTTTCCCGGACAGTAGCATCCTGTTCAGATTCAAGATTTTCAATCCGCTTCTGGATTTTATTAGAGCTTGGGATTTTGGTGATACCGAGATCCTGAAGCTCTTTTTTTAGTGAATCGTGGAGCTGGTATTCTGCCTGATGTTTGGTGCGGTATGCTTTTGGATTTTTAGCAGATTTACAATCTTCAATTACTTTACGACAAAGCCGGTAAGAATCGCAGTGTTTCTGAATGACTTTCTGCGTGCTCAGCTCACTGTTGATTTGTGCTATTCTTTGGTCGGCAACTTTCACAGAAGCTTCAATGTCAGATACATGCTGCCTGAAATCGTCATAATTCAGCAAGTTATTTTCGGAAAGATAGTTGAAGGTGCGGGCTGCCTCTTTTAGATTATTGAGCTTTGCCCATCGTTCAAATCCCTCTCGATTTCCAGTTGTGACATAAGTGGAGATATTGATATACAAGCGAGCTTCTCTGGACAGATGTCTTGGAGTTTTTACTTTGCTACGATTTTTAGCCAGACGGATGCGAACATTTTCTTCGGAATAATAGCTTCCGAGAGATTTCATATAAGTGAAGTTCTTCTGCTCCGGTGCACGGAAGGACAGGTGCTTTCCCTGCCGGACTTCATATCCGGCTAACTGCATCTTTTGCAGAAATTCCTCATAGTTGATGGAAGTCCAGATTGATTTATCAACTGCGACACGTAGCTTGGCTTTCCAACTGGTGCCACGATGATATTCCATGTTCTCTTTATAGCTTTTACCTTTTTCTCCGGTTGGCATGCTGGTGGCAAGTCCATTTTCATGGCAGATACGATTACTGATTCTGCAGAGTTTATGGTAGCTCCGCTTATTGGAAACATACTTGTGATGATCAACAAAGCTTGCAGCGTTGAAGATGATATGATTGTGAATATGATTTTTGTCAACGTGTGTGCTGATCACGTACTCATATTTTCCTTTCAGCACTTCGTCAGCAAATTGTTGACCTAAGCGATGGGCATTTTCGGCATCAACTTCTCCAGGTTTAAATGATTGGATCAGATGAAATGCCAGGTTATCGCCTTTATCCATTCCATTCTTTTTTGCCATTTCTCTTGTCATAGAAAATTCAAGATCTGCAGTTTCCGGGGAACAGCCAAAACTGGAAACTAACAGTTTTTCATCTGTCTTATCTGGATTTGTAATATAGTCCAGAGCTTTCTTGTCAGTTACCTTAATGGGAAAGATTTTAAGATACGCCATAATTCTTTCACCATCTCTTTCAATTCTTGCATTTCTTCTGGATATAGATCTCCGGTGGTATTTACCTTTTTTGCAATCTGGTTGATATTTACACCAATCTTGTGCATTTCCTCATACTGTTTCTTCAGTGGGGTGGTATCGGTGTTGACGATGTAACCGTCGATTGCCATCTTACGCAGATAAGCTCCCATGTTTTTGGTTTTTGATTCTATCATCTTCCTGCGTATAAGCTTCCTTTCTTCTTCGGTGACATAAAAATGGATTTCTTTGTTTCTCTTTCTTTCAGCCATTGGTGGGTTCTCCTTTCTGAGAGGACAGTAGTATCGTTGCTTTCAACGTTTTTCAATTTAGGGCAGGGTACCCTAAATTGGGATTTCCCGGAAGTGTATCCTCACTTCCTGTCCTTGCTGTTTTACCCCTCTATTAGTTAAAGTCAGGAGAACCGGGAAAATGCAAAAGAATTTGGCAGGTAGCACGGGAAGTGAAAATATGGTATGATTATGGGCAGGATATCAGGAGAATCAGGAGTTGAATAGATTGTGAAGAAAGAAGAAATTTTTGAATATGTGAAGAAACAGTATGGTACGATGCCGGAGTATTTATGGGCACAATCACCAGATAATGCTGTGTTGCGACATAAGAATGGAAAATGGTATGCTGTGGTCATGAGCGTTGAAAAATGCAAACTAGGATTAGAAGGAAATGAATTTGTCGATATTATGGATGTAAAATGTGATCCGGAAATGACAAGTATGATTATTCAGACCTTTGGATTTTTGCCAGGATACCATATGAACAAACAGCACTGGATCACAATTTTACTGGATGGTTCAGTCAGTGAAGCGAAGATATTGGACTTTTTGGATATGAGCTATGACCTGATTGACGGAGCAGACAGAAAGGAAGAAAAATGAGAACAGCGATAGTATACGCATCTGTGCATCATGGAAATACAGAAAAATTAGTAAAGAGGATCGCAGAAGAATGTCAGGTGGATTTGATTGATGCTGTGAAACAGCCAGATGCAGACCTGAGCAGTTATGATATGATTGGGTTTGCATCAGGAATCTATTTTTCAAAGTTTCATCAGTCGATATTGGAATTTGCAGAGAAGAATCTACCGGACGACAAAAAGATATTTCTGATCTGTACTTATGGCGGGAGTGCGAATTATAAAACCATAGAGCAGATTTTGGATAAAAGACATGCCAGTGTGGTTGGAAAATTTGGCTGTAAAGGGTATGACACATTCGGACCATTTAAACTGGTTGGAGGTATTGCTAAAGACCATCCGAATGAAGAAGATATGAAAAACGCAGCGGACTTCGTAAAAGGATTACACTGATTTTTGAGAAAAGGAAAACCGGGGATTTTACTCCTCGGTTTTCTGGCAGTTGTGTTTCTAGTCTTCAACCTGAAAAATATCTTCTACAGGCACTTTCAGGTAATGTGCCAGCCGGATTGCAATCTCAAGAGAGGGATTACGTTCTCCACGTTCGATGCGGCCTATAGTCTGGCTGCAGGAACCTATGGCTTCAGCCAAATCTGCTTGAATGAGATTCCGTTCTTCACGAATATCTTTTAGTGTATTATTGATTGCCATTCAATCACTTCCTTTGCTTATTGTTATCAGCAGGATCATGAACCTGCTGTTGAAATTTAATGGAATCCCGGAATTTCTGCACCTTTGCATTTCCCGATTACTTTTCCAAAAATCTTAAAAGAGTCAGATTCCAAAACCTGGATAGGACGATATTTTTGATTTAAAGAAATCAGATAAACACCATCTGGCTCATCGTGTAATTCCTTGATGTAAGTATTGCCGTTGAGATAGAAGATTCCAATTTCACCATTAGCAAGAGAATCTTTTTTCTGAATCCATGCAACATCGTCTGTATGATAAAGTGGCTCCATACTGTCACCGGAAATCCGTACACCAAAGTCAGTCTGCTCAGGAGCAAGGTGTCCTACATCATAGGTTTCTTTTACAGAATCCTCCAGATAATTTCCAGTACCAGCAGAAACTGGTTCCCAGGTAATTTCTACAGGATGATGGAATGGGATAATTTTTGCAGACAGTGGAGAAAACTTTTTAGAAGCTTTCAAAATATCAGCAAATTCAATCAATTTATTTCTGCCTTCTTCATTCAATCCACTCATAATGTTATATGGGTTTTCTCCAAAGAAGGATTCATATATATCTTCGATATCAAGTAACTGGCAAAGTGTCAGGAAAACATGTAAAGCTGGTTCTCGTGCATTGGTCTCCCATTTGGAGATTGCTTTTGTAGTGACCTGAATACCTTCCTGAGAAAGCAGGTCTACAAGATCTGATTGAGAGTATCCTTTCTTTTTTCTATTTTCTGCTAATATTTCCCCGAAATCACGCATTTGTTCGCCTCATTTCTATTTGAATTTTCTATATGCATTATACCGTATGTCAGAAATAAAATCAACAATAATCTCCGAAATGGAGAAAATACAACCAAGATGTTACTTGACTATCTCCGGAATGTCGATATATACTAAACATACAAAAATTGATAAGACATCATGTTGAAGGAAACAGCTGGGAGGTAAAAAGTTTGAGTGAGCGTGTGATCCTGCATAGTGATATGAACTGTTTTTATGCCAGTGTAGAAATGCTGCATCATCCGGAATTTGCCGGAATGCCGCTGGCAGTCGGTGGCGATCCGGAAGCCAGACATGGGATTGTGCTGACAGCAAATTATATTGCAAAGCAAAAAGGTGTAAAGACCGGAATGGCATTATGGCAGGCAAAACAGATTTGTCCGAAAATCATATTTGTACCACCACGGATGGATTTGTATTTGAGATTTTCAAAGATGGCAAGAGAAATCTATTCGGAGTATACGGACAAGATCGAGCCATATGGAATTGATGAAGCCTGGCTGGATGTATCGGACAGCAGAAATCTGAAAGGAAGCGGAATGACGATTGCAAGAGAAATCAGCCATCGGATTAAATACGAATTGGGTGTAACGGTAAGTATTGGAATTTCCTGGAATAAGATTTATGCGAAACTTGGTTCAGATTATAAAAAGCCGGATGCAATCACAGAGTTTAATCGAGAAAATTATAAAGACAGGATATGGCAGCTTCCAGCGTCAGATTTGCTTTATGTCGGAAGACAGACAAATAAGAAATTGCAAAAACTTGGAATCCGGACAATCGGGCAACTTGCGGAATCAGACGAAAAGTTGTTAGAGAGTCATTTTGGAAAAATAGGAAATGTATTATGGGCTTTCGCAAATGGCTGGGATGAAGATCCGGTTTGCAAGGAAGGATATGAAGCACCAGTAAAGTCGATAGGTAATAGCACTACAACACCGAGAGATCTGGAAAATGATCTGGATGTATGGATCATTCAAATAGCATTGGCAGAAAGTGTAGCTGCACGATTGCGGAAACATGGATTTAAATGCAAAACAGTAGAAATTACAGTTCGAGATAATGGATTGTATAGTTTTTCCAGACAGATACATTTACGACAGCCAACGAATATTACAAACGAGATTGTAACTGCAGCATTTCAGCTATTTAAAGATAATTACAAATGGGAATATCCCATTAGAAGCCTGGGAATCCGAGCTGCGGATCTTGTGTTAGATGATATTCCCGTGCAGTTGGATTTATTTGGAAATCAGGAGAAAAAGGAAAAGTTAGAGAAGCTGGATCGTACTGTAGATGAGATCAGACGACGGTTTGGTTATTTCAGTATACAGCGAGCGGCAATGTATCAGGATAAAGTCTTATCCCACTTAGACGCTGGTACGCACACGATCCATCCACACAGTTATTTTCATGGATAATTGGAGGGATAGATTTGAAAAAAGCATTAACCAGAAAACAGAAAGAAAGTTATCAGTGTATTTTGGATTATACGAAGGAGCATGGATATCCGCCGACAGTACGGGAATTTGGAAAATTGATCGGGGTGAAATCAACATCATCAGCATTTTCCAGAATCAAGCAGTTGGAGTTAAATGGATATATCCGCAGAATCCCGGCATCGCCAAGAGCAATTGAGATTTTATAGTGAGGTGTCGGCATGAACAAAGTATATGTAGATGTAGTAGCAGAGTTTCGTAAAGACGGACAGCTGGTTCCCATATTTTTTACATGGGAGGATGGAAGAAAGTATAGCATTGACAGAATTTTGAAAATCGAGCGATGCGCCAGCAGAAAGGCAGGCGGTGTAGGAATGATGTACACCTGTATGATACAGGGGCAGGAAAGCCACTTGTTTTACGAAGTGGATAAATGGTTTATGGAGAGAAAAACAGCATAAGGAGAGATTGGTATAGACGATATTATTTGGATTATTAACCGGCAGGGATAGTCACTTTCCCTTTATATTCCTGCAGGTTTTACATAAGAAGAGGGATTCCGGTCAGCAAAGGCAGCTCCCACAATGCCTTTTGGATATCCGCTTCTGCAAGTTGTAGTAAGTAATTGCTTCCCATCAAAATCATGGGGAAAGCGAACTGGTCTGAAAGACCGCCAGTTAGTGTGATGATGATAAGGAGATTTTGAAACTGATGACAGACAGAGATTATGCAATTAAATCAATGAAAGAGATTACCTTCCAGATGGCAAGCCATGCGCAGGATTATCTGGAAGTAACGATGGAGAGACATTATACAGATATCAAAGAACTGATGACAAGCTATCAGAAATTGATTTTGGAAAATCAGATTGTATTAGAAGAACTGGATATGGAGTGCCAGGAGAAAATCAATGAAGATATGGCATATGCGTTGAGTTATCTGAGTATTTATAACAATCAGTTAGATGTGCCAAAGATGCACCGGGAAATGAATAACCTGATGATCATTTACGGCTTGTCAGATATGATCTATCGTGGAATGACACTGGTAAAGTTCTATGCACCGAATGGTGTGATGCTCAGTGAGGTTCTTCATTCCTGTTTTTGCAGTCATTATAATAAGACAGACGTGGAAGTACAACAGGAGTTAGGAGTAGGCAGGACTTCATTTTATAAAATGAAGAAGCAGGCACTTGGATATTTAGGATTTTATTTTTATGAGATTGTGGTACCGCAGGCAAAGGATAAAAGATTTAAACCGTCACTGGGCGTTGAGGAAGAGTAGGTGAATAATATGAGATACGAAGATTCGATGAAAGGCGTAGCTGCTCAGATAATCAAAGAGCAGCAGCGAGCCAGTAAAATTAAAAACAATCCAGAAGAGTTCCATTGGCATGACGAATATGCAACGTTGAATTTCTTTCGGTCTATCTGCAAAAATATCGGTAACTTGGGAAATGGAGAAATTGAAAAAATGGTCACACGCTTGAAAAGCATAGATCAGAAAGCAGTGGAAAACCATGTGAATGGTGCTGTTTGGGCATTTGATTATGATAAGATGTTCTGTGTATTGATGGAGAATGAAATTTGCCGAAAGGTGTGTGAAAAGAATAAATATAATAGTTGGATGAAGCTGATTGGACAGTATTGTATCTCAATGGCTTAAAGATAAAGAAAGTTGCTGGAGAGAAAAAATATTCTCCAGCAACTTTGTCTTTGATGAATAAAGGTCAATTTTTTATTTAACTATTCTCACTATTATTTGATTCAGTGATTTTTTTCTTCTTTGGAGAAACCAGTTTGTGACCGGAATAAATGGACATGCCCATACAAAGCAATGAAGAATAGGCAAAGTATTTATGTGCAGTCATAGATTTTTTGATTCCAGAATAAATGCATCCCAACATACAGAAAAGTGCGCCTAAGGACCAGTATTTATGTGATTTCATGATTTGATACCTCCTTTGATTTAACTGATTCAATCATAACGCTTTTTTACGAAAATGCAAAGAAAAACTTTGAATATAGTTCTGTAGAATTAGAACTTGGCTTTGCGATTCTGTATATTTAAGATATCCACAAGTATACTAAATTCAGAACGATTATTCGTTCTGGAGGAGGTGTTACGATGGATTTGAAAGCAGTAGGACAGCGAATCAAATCAGCACGAGAAGCAAAAAATCTCACGCAAGAGGAACTGGCTGCATTAGTAAATTTAAGTCCAACGCATGTGAGTGTAATAGAGAGAGGCTTGAAAGTTACAAAATTGGATACCTTTGTTGCAATTGCAAATGCATTAGATGTTTCAGCAGATACTCTTTTGATTGATGTTGTGGCACATTCAGTTACAGGTGTTACCAATGAGCTGACAGAAAAAATTGAAAAACTTCCGATCAAAGAGCAGAAAAAAATCATCAAAGTAATTCACACATTATTGGAAGAGTGATATGACAAACTGGGAAGAGCGAGTAGCTCTTCTTTTTTTGACCTTTTATTCAGCTTTAAGTTGTAAAGTGTCTTTTCATGATAATAGAAATATGCTAAATTAGTTCTATAGAACAAGGTGTAATTCTGCTTATATATTGGAGGAAAATGAATGAGAGAGAAAACTATTTATGAGAAGATTGCAGAAAAGTACAACACAACACCAGAAGAGGTACGCAGAGAAATGCAGATAGCCATAGATGCAGGATTTGATAATCCCGATCCGGCTGTGCAGGAAGAATGGAAGAAAATGACACTTAAAGGAGACAGACCCACACCGGAAGAAGTAATCAATTACGCAGTAAAAAAACTAAAAGGAAAATAAAAATATGAAGAAAAAGATAATTGCATTGATTTCAGGAGCAGTGATCTTGATAATTGCTGCAGGAAGTATTTATGGGAAATCTGAATCTGGTCATAAGGAAGGCGAACCGGATGTAGTTGGAACATTTTCCGTAAATCGGGATGAAAATCTAACCGTAGTCGCTAACCGGGGACATATCGGGGATAAAGAAGCTTTTGCAAGAGAACTTTTGCAGATGTACAAGGATGATTCATTTTATTCGACAAAATTCTCCACAGACAGGGGATATGCGACGAGCCTTGATATGAACATCTATTTATGGAAAGAGGATATTGAAGATGGGGAATCGGTAATGACAGCCGAATATAGACCTGTAGAATACGGAAAGAACTATGATGTAGTCAATAATCCTGATAAATTTCAACTATATATAGATGGAAAAGAAGTAGAAGAATAACACGGTGAACTTTTTATACTGAAATATGTACGATTCCAATAATGATATGAACTTATGGGAATATATTGCGGATACTTTGTGAACTTTATCCTGATACAATGATTATGCTGATGAAAGAAGGCATAGATAACTGAATACAAGAAAGAGACGAAAGCCTCAGTAGTTAAGAAAAAACTACTGGGGCTTTTTTTCGTGCCTGAATTTCTCAGCCAATAACTGCGGGCGTATCCCGGCAGGATAAAGGCGGAGCAGGCATGATCCTAAACAGAGGTCCGCCTTCTGGATTTGAAACGAGCAACAAGATTTCAAATTCAGGAGGAACGGATATGTATATTGAACACCCATATTTTTACGAAGGAAAGTATTACGCAAATATTGATGGAGAAATGATCGAGATTACAAAAGAAGTTGCGTATGCGATGAATAATTTTTACAGAAGCAGCAAGGCAAAAAAAGTTGAGATTAAGAATGAACTGGGTGAGGTTGTGGATAAGATGCTGAGAGAAGTACCTTACAGCGGTCAGTCCATTGATGGAGAAGGCTTCATGATTGAGGATTTTCCAGATCTGAACTGTGATGTGGAGCACTGTGTACTGACAAAAATGGAACAGCAGGATATTCACACAGTGATCAATCAACTGAACTCAGAGGAACGCATGATTATTTATGGCATTTTCTTTGAAAACAAGACACAGACACAGATGGCGGAGATTATGGGGATTTCCAGACAGATGCTGTCATACAAGCTGAAATCCACTCTTAATAAGATGCGTGAAATGTATATGAATAAATTTTTTTAAAAAATTTTTCAAAATCTTTTGCATCTGCCAAAGTCATTTGACTTTAGTAATTAGAGGAAGTTAAAGGACTTCCTAAAATGAACCATGATAACTGAATATCCAATAATAACTGACGTGACATTTCATGCAAAGAGCACGAGGAAGATGCCGCTATAGGATTATAAGACAAAACAAAGATTTTTAGTTCAGTCTGTAATGCTGCGAAAAAGCACTGACCGAAGCCAGCTGGCAGGCTGGTGATGCGATGATATGTATGAGATGCGATACACTTGCAGATCCTGAGAAGTCTGTAACTGGTAAACCTATGAACTGCTGGAGCCTGGAAACGAGAGTTTCCGGGTTGTGGTCCGGAGTATGCATCCGGGCAGGTTATTATTCCCTTCCTGCATATGCGGGAGTAACGATTCGGGGTATCGAGGATAAATAGAATCGAGCGAGCACTGTTTAATAATCAAATTGGCTATAGAGGTTATGCGGCAGAGCTTTCCTTATGGGAAAGAAACTCTGCCGTATTCCTGTGGAGCCAATATAGCGCTATGGATGCTTTACAAATAAAAATAATAGATTGGAGAGAGGACAAATGACAATCCGCAGAGGAGATATTTTATGGGCAGATCTCGGTATGTTTCCTACAACATCTGTTCAGGGTGGAGTAAGACCGGTGATCGTAGTGAGTAATAATAAAGCCAATACATACAGTTCAGTCATAACGGTAGTTCCGCTGACATCAAGAATTTATAAGAAACGGTATTTGCCAACACATGTATTTATCAGCAAATATGATATGACGGGAATCCGAAAAGGAAGCCTGGCACTGGCTGAACAGGTTATGAGCATTTCTACGAAATGTATTATTGAGAAATGCGGAAGAGTGAACAAGTGGAGCCTGGATCGGGTACTGAAAGCAGTACAGATTCAGATGGGAATGGAAGGAGAAGGGCATGACGGCAGAGGAATATAGAAATTATCTGGAGCAGGATTTCAGTGACGTAGATATCAATGAAATGACTGATCTACGGATGATAAAAGCAGACAGAAATAAATCGCTTCAGGAACGGAGAGATATTTTCCTGAATAAAGTAGGAAATCCTTATCTGGTCCGGATCGGTAATATGAAAGTAAAAGTCAGATTTGCCAATAACGGTATATCTATGGAGCAGGCATTTGAGAATATGCTTCTGAGTGTCTGAAAAAGTACTGGCAAGATTGAGGGGACTGTGTTAGAATGTCGGTAAGGACAAATTATGCAGCCCCCTTTTATTACATGGATTTTCTGACGTAATAAAAGGAGGTAAGATATGTATCAGAATATCAATAAAATCTATCATGCCGCCATCTATGTCAGATTATCTAAAGAAGATGGCGATATTTCCAGTTCAGCAAAACTGGAAAGTAACAGCATTTCTAACCAGAAAGCTTTGATTCTGGATTTCCTGAAAGACAAAAAAGATATAGAAGTTGTTTCAGTCCGAGTTGATGATGGCTACTCAGGCTCTAATTTTGTTGAGGTAAGATAACGATACCTTTTTTGCAGAGGGTGTTATCTTACCTCTTTTTGATGTATGTTAGATAGCATAACTCTTTACGTCGGCTCCTATCTGTCTGAAATAGGAGATACTTTCAGTAGGCTTGTCGCCTGTATCAACTCTGCCGACAAAGCTATAAAAGATTTCGATTTTGCGGGTGTTCGTTTCCTTATCCAGTTCGTGAATAAGAATACGGTCAATAAATTCATGGACGTTTTCGTAGGTCAGTTCTTCAATCGCTGTGTATCTGCGTACCAGTGCGACAAACCTTTTTACGTCCGCGCTGCGCTCGGTGGCGTTGTCGATTTCCTGTGACAGCTCCGCAATCCTCCGGGTCAGCGTCTTTTTTTCTTCATCATAGCCGGAAGTCAGAAAAGCAAATTGTTCATCTGAAAGTTTCCCTAAAGCGTTGTCCTCGTAGAGCTTGCGGAATAAGATGTTCAGCTCGTTAATACGGTTCTGCGCCTTGTCAAGTTCTTTCCGCTGCTGTGTCAGCGTCTTTTGTACTGCCTTTGCGCTGCACTCGTTGGCGGTTTCGATAAACTCCTGTTCATGCTCTTTCACATAAGACGTTACTCGCTGCAAGTCTGCAAGGACAAGTTCTTTCAATACGCTTTTGCGGATATAATGCGTAGTGCAGAGCATATCATTTCTTGCCCGGTTGCGGTAGTTGCCGCAAGTGTAGGCGTGTTTCCGTTCAAGCGTCCCGGCTCCGCGTACTGCATACATTTTGTAGCCGCAGTCCCCACAAAAGAGCAGCCCGGAAAACAGGTCAATTTCATCAACCTTTGTCGGGCGTTGCCGGGTGGCAATCCGCTTCTGTGCAAGTTCAAAGGTTTCTTCATCAATCAAAGGTTCGTGAGTGTTGGGGAAGAAATACCTTTTTTCCTCCGGGTTCTTTTTCGTCTTTTTCGACTTATAAGATACCTTGTAGGTTTTCCCGGTTATGGTATGCCCTAAATACTCTTTCCTTGTCAGAATGTCGTACAGTGTCTTATCCGGCCAGTTGTACCATGCGTTGAGCTGTGGGCGGGGGTGGCGTTTGCTCCCTGTCCTGCGGTAGCGCAGTTCCCCGACGGTCAATATCTCATTGTCCCGCAGCCAGTTCTGGATTTCACACATACGGTCGCCCCGTACATACATTGCAAAAATCTGTTTTACGACGTGTGCCGTTTCCGGGTCGGGTATCAGATGATTGCGGTTATCCGGGTCGATAAGGTAGCCGTAAGGAGCTTCGCCGTTGACGCGCTCGCCTTTCTGTGCCTTTGCCTGTTTGACAGCCCGGATTTTCTTTGAGGTGTCGCGGGCGTAAAACTCGTTGAACCAGTTCCGCAGAGGGGTAAACTCGTTATCTTCCCTCGCTGTGTCTACACCGTCGTTAATGGCAATGTAGCGCACTTCGTATTCGGGGAAAACAATCTCTATCAGTTCGCCGGTTTTCAGATAATTACGTCCCAGACGGGAAAGGTCTTTTGTTATGACGGTCGCCACGTTCCCGGCTTCAACCTCATGCAGCATGGCTTGAAGCCCCTCACGCTCAAAGCTCACGCCGGAAAATCCGTCGTCTACAAAAAAGCGTGTGTTGAAAAAGTGGTGTTCGTCAGCATACTTTTGTAAAATCAGTTTTTGGTTCTGTATGCTTTCGCTTTCCCCGGCTTGCATATCTTCCTGGCTCAATCTGCAATATAAAGCGGTAATCTTGTCTGTCTGTAACATTTTGTCCTCCTTTCCGACGACAGACAAGCATGGTATTTGTACTGTCTATATTATACCACATACCGCTGCCTGTGTCATGTATAAAATGTGAAGAAACGCCCTATTTCCGGGCGTTTGCGGGGTTCAGCTCCATGTCCTTGCGAATGAGCTTCTTTATCTTTTTATCCAGTGTGTCCGTTGCGCGTTCACTTGCGGACGAACATACAAGGTAAGTAACTTTTCCGATTTTATGCTCCGTTGTGGTAACGGGCGTCTGGTTTTGCGTCAAAGAAAATCCCCCTTTCTTTCGCAAACATATAATACAGTCTATGAATAGCAGCAAGTCCACTATTCAAGAAAACAAAGGCTTTAATCGGACGGTTATTAGCATAACCTCATGGGAATTTCACCCCGGCATGGTTCTCATGCAGCCCTACCCATTGCCTGCGACGCTCTTAACGCTCGGACTGTGGCTGTAAGGAAGTATCATTGTATATTTTGCGTGTCGTCGCCCGCAAGCCGCTACACTTGCTTTCCGGCGCGGTGTTGGTCGCTCGGCTGTCCGGGCGGGGATAACCTCACCCGGATAGCGTCATGGCGCACCCACCGTATGGCTCGGCGCAAAAGGAACGTATCCGATTTGCCCTATGCTGCGCCGCCGTTATCTTGCGCCGCTTTCTTTGTCAAGGTTCAGAATGGCTTTGCTGCCGCGTCAGCAGCGGAACGGAAAAGGGGGAGAGAGAAAGCGTCCCGCCGCTGCGGTTTATTCCTCTGCCTTAAAGGTGAGGACAGCCATCATCAGTTTTGCTTGCAGCCGTTCCCGAATGTCGTGGTCTACGCCAAAATAGACGTTCCCGCGCTCGTCGTACAGCTTCCGCATGGAGAGGCGGGCTATGTAGCCGCTGAAATGCTGCAAGACAATCTTCATAGCGTCCGGGTCGCCCTTTGTCGCTGCCAAAATGACAGGATAGGGAACAAGGGCTTTTTCCGGGTAGCCGGGTTCGTTACCATTCGTCCCATTCATCAGCATTTTCCTCCAGATATTTTTTTAGCAGCTCAAAAGAGCTTGTCCGCCTGTACTGTATCGTGCTTCTCGACGTATCGAACAGCTCCGCAATCTCGGTGTCGTTCATTCCCTCGAAATAGTACAGGAGTACGGCTTTGCGCTTTTCTTCCGGCAAAGTACGGATTGCTTCAAGAAGCAGCTTCGGCGTGATTTTCTTCCCGGCTCTTTCAAAGGCGATTTCCCCTTTGAAATATTCATCAAAGGTATGAAGCTGCCGCGCTTCTTCTAAGGTCAAGTCGGAAAAGGTAATCTCCCTTGCCTTATGCCTGTGCAGCTCTTTGTGAGCGTCACACGCTTCATTGTGCAGTACCGTATTACAAAACTTCTGGAAAGCGCACTGTTTTATAAACTCCCTGCGATTAGGTTCCACATTCTCACCCCCTTTCTCGTTGGAAAGTTGGTGGTGCTTCCCCCTTTTCGCGGGGCAATACTGCCTTTTGAAAAAAACGCCGAAGATTTTCGGATTTTTTTCAAAAAATTTTTTGAGCAGCAAAATACGCCTGTCCGAAAAGCCCGGACAGACGTATAGGTATTGTAAGCGGTATTCAGATGATTAGACAGTTCATATTGATAGACGTAGTTTTCCCCGGCGGTGGTCGGGCTTTTTTTGATGTGTCAATGACCGTCGGATTTTGTCGATATGGTATGTGCTTCATGGCGGCTACCTCCTTTTAGCCGCCGCTTTTAACAGTGATACCGCGTCATTTCATTAGAAGATAAAAAGAAACGGCGGCTTTGGTTTTTCAAAGCTGCTGCGGAAATCAAAGAACGACAAGCAACAGTTCTGATTTTGCTCCAATATGGTTATTGGGGGCACAAATTAAATCAAAAAAGAGCCGATAACAGCAGTATTTCAAACTGCATATTATCGGCTCTGCGTCTGTGCGTCTGGCTCTTTTAATTAAATTATTTTTGTTGTTTTTTGGCTTTATTATATGTATTAGCTAACTGTCCACAAGCTGCTTTAATCTCTCTACCATGAGAAACTCTCATGGTAACTTCAAGTCCTGTTTGCTCTAATTGATGTTTGAACGCAACCATTTCTTGTTTTTGTGGTGCTCTAATTTTTGAATTACTCGTCGGGTTGTATTGCAGCACGTTAATCATAACATTTTTGCCCTTAAACCATTTTGCAAGTTGCCTTATATCTGAGGAACGGTCATTTATACCTGGTAAAAGCAAATACGCAAATACCACTTTTCGATTATGCCTTTGTGAATAGGACAATGCTTGCTTAACAACATCTTCAATAGCGTACATGTGCATATGAGGAATGATGCAGTTTCTCGCAGCCTGTGTTGCTGCATGTAAAGATATTGTCAACTGAATTTTTAGATGTTCTTCGCGCAATTTTTTTAATTGATTAACTGGACCAACTGTTGATACGGTAATGCCGTCGGTTGGAAAGTTAAGTCCATTTCTATCTCGAAGAATATGGATTGCTGCAATCAAGTTGTCGTAATTGAATAAAGGTTCTCCCATTCCCATAAAAACGATACGATTTACTTTTTGACGTATCAATATGACCTGTTGCACAATTTCAGATGGTGTTAGATTACGAACGAAACCATTGCGTCCGGACTCACAAAAAATACAGCCAACAGAACAACCAACTTGCGTACTTACGCAAACAGTCCCACCATCTCGCCGTTTAATAAAAACCGTTTCGATATACCTGTTGTCTTTCAATTCATAAACATACTTTTCAGTATCGCTACTTTTATAGACTTTTTTTGTTGATATTGATAGATTTTTTTTGTGAAATGGCTGTTTATACAATTCCGCATATAAGGCTCTTGCTTTATCCTCTCCAATTACTTCCGACATTTCTTTGTAAGTAAATCCGTATGGGTCATTCAATATTTCCGTAAGTGTACTTTTAGGTAAGTGTTTCATTTAATATCCTTCCTTTTGTTTTTCAGAGTTTTTGATTATGATTTCTAATTTTTCAACATCAATGATATGTGTTAATTTACATTTAGGGCAGAAAAGAGGAAAATTTCTTAATACCGTATTATAAAATACTTGAACCCTCGTCTTTCCGTTACAAATTGGACATTTTATCCAATATTTTTCAAGCATAATATTTCTCCTTTTGTGCAAAAAAATACAGGTCAATTCTCAACATGAGCATTGACCTGCATTTATACATATAACACTACAACAAAATTAAGGCATAGTTTTTATACTATGTCTATACATCGTTAGTTTTGTTGTATAGCATACGCAAAATAAGCATGACAAAAAAGCCCATATTGAAAATGGGAAAAATCTTTTTTGATTTCAATGCTTATCGAATACGCATGCTATGTAACATAAACATTTCCCCCTTTTAATAATACTATACAAAAAAAGCGGCTAATTGTCAACATATACATATGAATTATTTTGGCTAACTGATTGAATTGTGTAGACATATCCAAGAAGAAAGGGGAACAGTAAAATGTAACAGGGTGAATAACTATGGCAAAAAGACCAGTACCGAAATACGATTTCAAGGCTTTTGGGGCAGCGATAAAGGCGGCGCGGACAGGGCGCAAGGAGAGCCGCAAGAAAGTGAGCGACGAAATGTTTATCTCGCCGCGCTACCTTGCGAACATTGAGAACAAGGGGCAGCACCCAAGTTTACAGATTTTCTTTGAGCTTATGCTCCGCTACAATATATCCGTAGACCAGTTTCTTTTGGAAACGCCGCCAGAGAAGAACACGCAGCGGCGGCAGCTTGACGCGCTTCTTGACGGTATGAGCGATACAGGCATACGGATTGTGAGCGCAACGGCAAAGGAGATAGCGGAAGTCGAAACAGAGGGCAGATAAGAAGTGTCCGTCAGAATTGAATAAGGTTTAGAGAGCGTTGTAATCTTTTTTTGAGGATTGCAGCGTTTTTCTTTTGCGGAAGTTTGGCAAAACCGGGCATAGCTCCGTAGTAAGGCATAAGGGATAAAAACATTCGTAGCAAGCATAGGAAGCGGGTACCCACTTCCGTATTTTCCCCTCCCGCGCTGCGGCGCGTCGGTTGAAAATTGCTTGTTGGGAAGTGTCCCAAACCCTCGGAACGGAAAGGAAAGGAGCGAATACATGAACGGACGCAAAAGAACGGTGCAAATCAAATTCAGAGTGACGGAAGCGGAACGGGATTTAATACTGGAAAAAATGAAGCTCGTACCCACCCGGAACATGGCGGCATATCTGCGGAAGATTGCCATTGACGGGTATATCATTCAGATAGACCATGCCGATATAAAGGCAATGACCGCAGAGATACAGAAAATCGGTGTCAACGTCAACCAGATAGCACGCCGCGTAAACGCGACGGGGAACGCATACCAAGAGGACATAGAGGAAATAAAGGGGGTGCTTGCGGAGATATGGCGGTTACAAAGATTAAGCCTATTAAAAGCACTCTAAGCAAAGCCCTTGACTATATCGAAAACCCGGACAAGACGGACGGAAAAATGCTTGTGTCCTCTTTCGGCTGCTCCTATGAAACGGCAGATATTGAATTTGAATATACCTTGTCCCAAGCACTCCAAAAGGGGAACAATTTAGCCTTTCATCTGATACAGTCCTTTGAGCCGGGGGAAGTCGATTATCAGAAAGCCCATGAAATCGGAAAGCAGCTTGCCGACGCGGTAACAAAGGGGCAGCATGAATATGTACTCACGACGCACATTGACAAAGGACACGTCCACAATCACATTATTTTCTGCGCCGTAAATTTCGTAGACCACCGCAAATATAATTCCAACAAAAGGAGCTATTACGGCATACGGAACATGAGCGACAAGCTGTGTCGGGAAAATGGCTTGTCCGTCGTCGTTCCCGGCAAGGGCAGCAAGGGAAAGAGCTATGCGGAGTACCAGGCAGAAAAGACGGGTACAAGTTGGAAAGGCAAGCTAAAGATTGCCGTTGACGCGCTTATCCCCCAAGTTTCCAGTTTTGAGGAATTGTTGCAGCGGTTACAGGCGGCGGGCTATGAGATAAAGCCGGGGAAATATGTGTCATGCCGCGCCCCCGGACAGGAACGCTTCACCCGTCTTAAAACCCTCGGCGCGGATTATACAGAGGAAGCCATAAGGGAACGGATAGCGGGCAGACGGGCAAAGGCGGCGAAAGCCCCCAGAGAGCAGCGCGGCGTTTCGCTGCTTATCGACATTGAGAACAGTATCAAGGCGGCGCAGAGTAAGGGCTATGAACAGTGGGCGAAAATCCACAATCTGAAACAGGCAGCAAAGACCATGAATTTCTTGACGGAACATAAGATTGAACAGTACGCGGATTTAGTCAGCCGGATTGAAGAAATGGCAGCGGAAAGCGGACAGGCGGCAGACGCATTGAAGGACGCGGAAAAGCGGCTTGCGGACATGGCGGTGCTTATCAAGAATGTTTCCACCTACCAAAAGACAAAGCCCGTCTATGACGCATACCGCAAGGCAAGGAACAGGGAGAAGTACCGCGCCGGACAGGAACAGGCGATTATCCTACATGAAGCCGCCGCAAGGTCGCTGAAAGCGGCGGGCATTGCAAAGCTCCCGAACCTTGCCGCGCTGCAATCGGAATATGAAGCCCTCCAAGCGCAGAAAGAAGCCCTTTATGCCGACTATGGGAAGCTGAAAAAGAAAGTCCGGGAATACGATATTATCAAGCAGAACATTGACAGCATTTTACAGGCAGACAGGCAGCCGGAACGGGAAAAGGGAACAGAGCGCGGATAAGGATAGCAAAATCCCCGCCGCTGTGCTATGATAGGGCTATCAAAAAGCAGAGGAGCGTTGAGCATGGAAAACCAGAAAATGCCGGAATATGAAACCATACGCGCCGCCGTTGCCGGGGAAAAATGGGCGGTGGAGAAAGTCGTGGAGTGCTACAAGGACGAAATCGACAGGCTATCGACGGTAGCGGTCAGACAGCCGGACGGAAGCACGAAACAGGAAATCAACGAAGATATGCGCCAGTCCATCACAAAGAAGCTGATAGAAGCCCTCCCGCAGTTCCCGCTTGAAGAAATGGAAAAGGGAAATGTCAGATAGGCAAAAAAAGAACAGGGCGCGGAAGCCAGTATATGACTTCCGCGCCCTGTCTTTTTATGGGTGCTGTTTTCGTGAATGTTACGCAGTAGAACGCCATTTTTGGGGGTAAAGGTATAAAGTATCGCCTATCCGATTTTCACGCCCGGAAAGCCCTGTAAATCAAGGGATTTTCCGCGCCTACTGCGTAACAGGGGCGCGTCTTTTCCTCATGCGCTCGGCGGCTTGTCTGCGGGTGATACGTTTCCGGCAGACGGGGCAGTATTTGACACTGTTAGAGGTTGACGCAAAGAACGCGCCGCACTCGGTACATTTCTTCTTATCCCCTGTCTGGTAAAGCTCCGCATAAAGCAGCCTGTCGGCGGGAAGCACCGCAACCCGGAACCACTTGCAGAGAAGCGAATAGGAAATGAGCTGCGGACATACGCACTCGTCCCCGTCGTCCAGTAAGATACAGTTCCCGTTATCATAATTGCAGCACGTCCGGCGCACAAGGGCGTTGACTTTCCGGCTCTGGGGCGGCGTCAGCCGCTTAACCCCGTTCATACTTCATCAGCGGCGTAAATGGGAAGCTCTGCAAATTCCGCTTCGGTCAAAGCGTCCACTTTGGAAAGGGTGCGCTTTGCAAGCTCCCGCATATCCGCGTCCATGTAGGGCAGCGCGGCGTTGACATTCTCAATCAAAGCCCGCTTGCCGCCCTCGTTGTAAATGCTCAAAAGGTTTGTTTCTTCAACAGTCAGTCTAATCATGCTCATACCTCCATATCGTGATTTTTTGTTTTTGCCGCCGCCTTTTTCGGGGCGGTCTTTGCCTTGTCTGCTTTAAGCTGCGCCCGGATAGAGGGGCGGGGCTTCCTTATCTCCCTGTCCCGGTTCTCCCCCTTGTCAATCAGCGCATACGTCCCATGTCTGCCCTCGATTTTGGAAAAGGAAAGGGTCTTGTAGGGCAGCATGGAGAAAAGGCGGTCAGTGTCCTTTGTGGCTGCAAGCCGCATGAACGCCGGGGAAAGCTCTGCCATGAAATGGGTCTTGTTCGGGCTGTTCGGCTCGTAATGCCGCTTCATTTCCCGCACAATGCGCCGCGCTTCCGTTTCAATCAGCCCGTCCCGCAAAGCGGCAATATGCGCCTTGAAATCCCCCGGCGAAAGCTGCTCCCGGCTGCGCCGTTCTTCCTGTAAGAGCGATTGCAGCGCGTCCGGGTCGTTGGGTACGGCTTCAAAGCGTTCAAATTTCCCAAGCTGCGGGTCTGGGGTTCCGTCAAAATATCTCCCGGCTTCCTGTACCCTTTCCCCATGCTCATAAATCAGCTTCACCGTATCGGCGGGCAGCTCCTTTTCCTTGACGCGCTCATAATGTTTAGAGTAGTCCAGTTCGTACAGATTGCCCTTGATTTTCCCGCGCTCCTTTCCCGTCAGCTCGATTGCATAGGCAAGAACGCGGTCGCTTGTCTGCTCCATGTAGAAACGCCATGTGTTGTGGGGCGCGGTGTCTTTGAGGAAAACGTCGCGCTCCCGGAAACAGTGCGTCCCGGACGGGCGGCAGAACCACAAAAGTGTTTTGTCCTCCCTGTGGGGGCTTGCCGCCGCCTTTGCGATAATCTCTTTGTCAATGTCTAAGTCGCTCTGGTAAAAGCCTGTGTTCTGCTTCATAATCGCTTCAAGGGAAGCAAACAAATCCATGTTTTCAAATTTGCTCTGTTCCGGCATGGGTCAGCTCCTTTCCAAGTCCTGTGACTTCTGCTTTGCGTTTTTCTTCTGTGCCTTTTCCTTGTCGGCTCTAAGCTGCGCCCGGATAGAGGGTTTCTTTTCCGGCTTCGCTCCCTTGCCGCGCTCCTTGTCGGCTTTGACAGCGTTAGCCAGGTCAACAAGGGAAATCTGCTCGCCCGCCTTTACCTTTGCTTCCAGTTCGTCAACGGTGGGGGTGTTGTTGATGATACCGTCAATCATGTTCCCGTTCTGCTCTGTGGTCTGCTCGGCGGTTTTCAAGGGATTGTCCCGCTGCGCCTGTTCTGCGGCAACGGCAAACGCCCGCGTCCCATTCCCCATAATCAGATACTTTCCGTCGTCCGACTGGTGGTGAAAGCCATATCCGGCGGCTTCTATCTGCTCCCGGCTCATGGCGGTCACATGGAAAGTCCCCCTCGGTGTCTTGACAGTTTCGCCCGTTTCCAAGTCGTCCGGGGTAAGCTGCTTTTGCTCCTGTAAAAACTCCGGCACTTCCCGAAAACCTACACTGTCAACGAAATGCGCCGCGTCCTGTCCGTCCTGATGAAGCACTACCACGTCGGAAACGGAAAGGCTGTGTCCCTTAAAATCTTTGGGGTGGTCGATATTGAAACAGGTGTAAATATCTTCAAGGGAAGTTTCCGGCGCAAGGGGCGCGGAATAGACAAGCTCATAGTTCGCCCTGTCAACCACATTTCCCGCCGCCTGCAGGCGGTCGTATGGCTCAAAGCGGAAATCCCTTGTTTCGTCCCCGCCCTTTATCTGGTAAATGGAAAAGGTGTCTTTGTCCTGTCCGGCGGTCTGCGCCGTTTCCTGTGCCTTTGCGTAAAGCTGCTTCACGTCGCCCTCGGTCAGCTCGCCGCTTTTGAGCTGCCCCATAAGCTCGCGGCATTTCTCCGGCGTTCCCGTATAAAGCACGTCGCCCATTTTCGCCCGCCCGTTCTCCTGTGTCACATAGGCTTGCAAGAGGTAGCTGTTTTCCCGGCTGTCGCTGTAAGGGTTCCGGCGCACTCTGTAAATCGTTTCCGGGGTAAAGGCTTCTTTCGGGGCTGCGCCCGCTTTTTCCTGTGCGCCGGATTTTCCCGGTGCGGCTGCTTCCGGATCCGGCTTCTCCGGCGCGGCTTCCTGTCCCTCTCTGGTGGGCTGCTCCTGTCCGGCGGTCTGCTCCTTGTCCTGTGCCTTTTGCAGCTCCGCTAAGTTCTCGTCTATGGAATTGATAATCTCGGCGGCTGCGCTGCGTATCGTTTCAAGGGAGCTTTTCAGCTCGGACAGCTCCCGCCCGCTGCTCCACCCGGCGACATAGCCGAAAGAGTAGTCCGACGTGTCAAGCCCGTAATGTTGGCAGACAGTATAGGCGACGCTTTCCGCTTCGACTTCGCGGGTGCGGCGGTCAACGTGGGGCTGCTGCTCGTCCTTTGGCGCGTTGAGGTCAATGTCGTGCAGCTTCGCATGGGCGATTTCGTGAATAGCGGTCTTTAAGGTCTGTAATTCGCTCATGCCCTCGTTGATAGCAATGCGCTTGTCCTCCAAGTGGTAGTAGCCATGAGAGCCGCCCTCGATATTCTCAAAGGCGATAGGAACGGGGGAAGTCTTTTCAAGGGCTGCGAAAAAATCCTTGTAGCGGTCAACGTCGCCTGTCAGCTCGTCAACCGCAATGTCCGGCAGCTCCTTTCCCTCGGTCTGGGAAACGTCAAAGACGGATACCACCTTGTAGGCGGGTATGGTGACTTCCTTTTCCTCGGTGACGGGCTTCCCGTCCTTGCCGATAACGGGCTTCTGCGTGTGCGGGTCGATTTTCTGCATTTCCTGTTTGATTTTATAGGGTGACGGAGCAATGATTTTAATTCCCTTTTGCCCTTTCATCACGTTTCGTTCAAAGTTGTTCTTCCAAGCGGAAAAGCCCGCCACAAGGGAAGCGTCCGGCTTCTGCATGGCGATAAGGACGGTGTTTCGGAAGCTGTAATTATGGAATTTTGACATGACTTTCAGATATTCCCGGTAACGCTCGCTGTCAAAGAGTTCCGCAATACCCTGTTCCAGACGGTCGGTAATCTCTTTGAGCTTTTCGGCGGGCTTCTCGCTCGTCAGCACGATAGGGATAACCGGGCGCGGCTCCTGTGGCTGCTCTGCGGTCTGCGCCGTTCTCTGCCCCGGCGCGGCTGCGTCCATTTCTACCTTTGACGGGTCGGGTCTTTCCGGCTGCGGGGGCTGCGGCGTTACCCGGTATTCCTCCGGCACGTCGCGCCCGTCGTACCATTCTGTAAAGGTGTTGCGGTTGTTGTAGATATAGCCCTTTTCGGTAAACATACCGTCGTCGTTAATGGAAGCGTCCCGCCCGTATTCCTCATACATGAAATACTTTTTCGCTTCTTCGGGAAGTTCCGGTTCTTCCAGTTCATCAACCAGATAACGCCCGTATTCTTCTTCATTGTGGACGGACGGATAAATCCAGTAGCAGTCAAGGTTCTGTGCAAGGTTGATAATGTCCTGTAAGCTGTCGGCATGGTCGCCGTATTCAATGGCTGCAATGAATTTCTCCCGGTCGTCGTCAAACTGCATTTCCAAGAGCTTCCCTAAATAGTTCAGCTCGTCGGGGTGGGAATACTCGCTTAAATGCTCCGTCAAGCCGGGGATAGTGGATTGAAATTCTGTGAAATGCCATTCCTCATAGTGCTTGAAGTCAATCCCGATACGGTCAAAGACTTCTTTCAGATGTTCGGCAGTCGTGGGGAATGTCACCCATTCGCCCGCGGGTCTGCCCTCGGTGTACTTCCCAAGATTGGAAAGATAGCCGCTTAAAATCGGTTCTGCCATTTGTTCGCTCCTTTCTTTTTCAATCATGCGGTGCATAAGCTCAAAATCCTCAATGCTCATGCTCCCGTCAAATACATAGGGGTTAAAATCCTCCCCGTCCCGGTAGGGCTTTTCGGAAAAGGGAAGCCCCGCTTCATGGGCGGCTGCCCTCGCTTCCTCGATAACCTCCGGGGGAAGCCTGTCGTCATGCGCTCCGATAAAACCGTCAATGTCGTTCATGCTGTTTTCGTAGTGGTAACGCACTCCGGCGGTCAGCTCGTCAAGGCTCATGTCCTCGCCTAAATGCCCGCAATAGTAGCCGTTTAAGATAACGGCGGCGGGGTCAATGCTTTTTATTTCCTCTAACCGGCTCCTGTCCTCCGGGTAGAGCGTATCGTCCATATCAAGATGAAAATATTCCGCGTTCCATGAACGCCCCTGTTTCCAGAACGCCACCCATGCGATACCGTCCCTAAGCTCGTCTTGATAGTCCTTTACGGTGTCCCGTAAACTTGCCATAGTGAAAAACCTCCTTTCTCTGCGGCAGCGTCATAAGCTGCATTTTTTGGCTGCATGGTCTACTACGGGTACGCCCGCATTTCTGCCAAATATTTTTGAAAATTTTTAGAGGGTGAAGCCCTCCGCAAAAGAGGGTTTGGGAAACTTCCCAACAAGCAAAATCCCCGTCCGGCGCGTCAGCGTCGCAACGGGGATTTACGGAAGTGGGTACCCGCTTCCTATGCTTGCTATTCAAGTTTTTAGTTCTTCTGCACTTCGATACGGTAGTTGACGTATTTCCCGCCAGTGTCAGCCAGAACGATAGTTCCGTCGTAGGTCTTGCCTGTTTTCGGGGAGTAGAGCTTCTTCACATTCGCCTTGCCGGATTTAAGGAGCGCGGCGGCAATCTTCGCGGAAAAAGCGGTCTTGCGTTCCTCGAAAAAGCGGTCATTCTTCCACATGACAAAGGCACATTCTTTGTTGCTGCAATAATAGTTTTTCTTCCCCTCATGGACGGGGGAACCGCAACGGGGGCATTTGCCGACAGAGGGCTTTTCCTCCCGGAACAAATCCTTTTTCCCGTCCAGTGCTGCGGCGTGTGTCTGCACAAGCTCCCGCGCCATAGCTTCAATGCCGGACAGAAATTCGCCGGGGTCTGCGGCTCCCTTTGCTATCTGCGTCAGATTGTTTTCCCATTCTGCGGTAAGCTGTGGGGAAGTGAGTATATCCGGCAGAATACAGATAAGGCTGTTCCCGTTTTTGGTAGGGATAAGCTGCTTCCCCTTGCGCTCCGCAAAGCCGCCCTTTACCAGTTTTTCAATGACGGCGGCGCGGGTGGCGGGAGTGCCAAGCCCCCGGCGTTCCGCGTCCGGGTCGGTGTCCCCGTTCCCGGCGCGTTCCATAGCCGACAAAAGGCTTGCTTCGCTGTGGGGCTTCGGCGGCGTTGTGGTATGCTCCGTTACTTTTGCGGCGGGGTTAGGAAAGCCCTGTCCCTCGGAAAGCTTCGGCAGCGTCACGTCTGCATTTTCCCCGTCCTCCGCTTCGGGCTTATCTTTCAGCGTCGCCCGGTATCTGCGTTGAAGCTCTTTCCAACCCTCCGCAAGTACGGTCTTTCCCCTTGCGGTGAAGTCTGTCCCGGCGCATGAGAAAACCGCCGTAACCGCTTCATAAATATGCGGCTCGGCGGTGGCAAAAAGCAGACGCGCCCCCGCAAGGGTAAGGATATTCTTCTCGCTTTCCGGCAGCGCGTCCGGGTCAGCCTTTGCAAGCTCCATAGTGGGAATGATTGCGTGGTGGTCTGATACTTTTTTACTGTCTAATACCTTTACAACCTCCGGCGTGAAGTCCGCGCCCGCCATAAAGGGGAGTTTTTCGCAAAGCAGCGCGATAATGCCCGCTGCGGTGCCGCCCATGTCGTCAGTAAGAAAGCTGCTGTCCGTCCTCGGATAAGTAAGGAGCCGCTTTTCATAAAGGGATTGTGCAAGGTCAAGGGTCTGCTTCGCGGTGTAGCCGAAAATGCGGTTCGCTTCCCGCTGCAAAGAGGTAAGGTCAAAGAGCTTCGGCGGGGCTGCGGTTTTCTTCTCTCTGGTGAGGGAAACGCATACCGCCGTTTCCGCTTCGCAAGCCCCTTTCAGCGCGTCGGCTTCTGCCTTGTCGGAAATCCTCCCGCTTGCCGCTTCCGCGCCGGATAAATCAAGGCGCACATGATAATATTTTTCTTTCTGGAAATGGGAGATAGCCGCGTCCCGGTCGGTGAGCATTTTTAAGGTCGGGGTCTGGACGCGCCCCACGTTCAAGGTCTTTCCATACAGGCAGGAGAAAAGCCGGGTGGCGTTAATGCCGATAAGCCAGTCAGCCTTTGCGCGGCAGAGGGCAGACGCAAAGAGCGCGTCGTATTCCTGCCCGTCTTTGAGGGAAGCAAAGCCCGCCTTGATTGCCCCGTCCTCCATTGAGGAAATCCACAAGCGGCGCATGGGCTTCTTGCAGCCCGCCGCTTCGTAGACAAAGCGGAAAATCAATTCTCCCTCGCGCCCCGCGTCACACGCATTTACCACTTCGGAAACGTCGGCGCGGTGCATAAGCTCTTTTAGGGTTTTGAATTGCTTCCCCTTGTCCGGGTCAACGGCGTACTGCCATTCCTCCGGCAGAATGGGTAAGCTCTCAAAACTCCATTTTTTATATTGCTCCCCGTAGGCGGCAGCTTCCGCAAGCTGTACCAAATGCCCGACGCACCATGAAATGAGGCAGCCGCCGCCCTCGATATATCCGTCTTTCTTTTCCTTAACGCCAAGCGCGGCGGCGATAGTCTGCGCCACGCTCGGCTTTTCTGCAATAATCAGTTTCATTTTCTGTTCTCCTTTCGGTTGTTTTAGGTTTGAAATTGGTTTATACTTTAAGCATTACTATAAGAAACAGGTGACAATATGAAATCAATACATACTTTCGATGTTTTTGCTCCTACTGATGAACAGGAAGAAGCAATGAATAAAAAACGTGGCGGGCATTACAGGCGCGGTAAAAACAAAGAAATGGATTACTTTATTGAGTGTGCTACTTCGCTATTTCCCAACAACCATTATTCAAGGTTCACACCTATATATGATACGACAAAAGAGTTTTATCAACTGATTACTTCTTCCGATACAACAGAAAGAGCTATACTAAATTGGATAGCTTCTAATCGTGCATGGAATTATTTGTTTGGCTTATTACGGCATTATTACAGAACAGGACACCATGACGATAATTATATCTTTCCAGAGTTCAAAATCGGGTCGGCTTATGTGGCTGATTATCTGCTCATAGGTAATAGTTCAGACGGTTATCAATTTGTCTTTGTGGAATTAGAAGCTCCCAACGGGCGGATAACAAAAGAAAAAGGTACTCGTTTCGGGGAAGTAATCAATAAAGGGATTGAACAGGTTAGGGATTGGCAAATGTATATTGCTGCAAATTGGAATGTAATTGTAGCAGAATTGGAAAAGCACTCATTCTCCAATACAAAGTTACCCAGACAATTATACAAATATTGCCCTTATCAAATCTACTATGCTGTGATAGCCGGACTCCGTAAAGATTTTGAGAATATTCGTGATAGAAAGCTCCAACTGCAAAATGAAAATAACATAACACTTTTGCATTACGAAAATCTCATAGATGTTGCAAACGAAAATTAAAAGTCCATTTTCAGCGTTCCGGCTCACTTGCCTTTTTCTCCTGTACCTGTTTCAGACAGTAGCCCACACAAGGGAGCTGCCCTTTGTACGGACAGGAAGCGCAAGCCGGGGAATGGGGAACGGGCGGCGCATTGTCACGCCGCCCGCCCGGTCTTTGTATCATCATCTTTTCAAAGGGATTGTCGGTAAACAGGGTCATGCTTCCTCGTCCTCCTGTTCTTCATCAGAAAGCCCGTCCCCCTCGTCCGGCTCGTCCTCGTCGTAGTCGTCAAAATCGAAATCTTCAAGGTCGGTGCCGCCCTTGACGTTTTGCTTCGGCTTCATAAACTTAAAATAATAGAACGCGCCCCCGCCGCCAAGAAGTGCCACGACAAGGAAAAGCACAAGCCCGCCCGCATTGCCTTTCTCTTTGGGCAGCTCCGGCGGTTCCTCGGTTTCCGGCTCTGCTTCCTTGCCGCTGCAAGCGGTCATGTTGTCCTTGCAGACGGGGCAGCTCACATTTACCTTTCCGGCTTCGCATTTTTCGGTGCAACTGCAAACGGCGGGCGGGGCTGCTTCGGTGCTTCCGTCCTCCATAAGTGCTAAGAGGTCGGCTTCGTCCACTTGATTAAGGAAATGTACGGTGTTCTCGCCCTCGTCGTCCCGGTCAATGAGGATATAAAAGTAATTGCCGTTTTTGGTCGTTACGGTGATAAGCTGCTTGTTGCCGCCGAAATCGTCTACAAGGGTCGCGTTCCCGTCCGGGGTAAGGGGTTCTTCCTTTTGGGGTTCCTCGTAGACAACGCCGCTGTCGTTGGTGTCGTCCTCTCCCTCCGGGGTCTGTGCAAAAGCGGTGACGGAAAAGCCGCCCGAAAGCATAAGGGCGGCGCAAAGTGCGGTCAGTGTTCTAAGGATTTTCTTATTCATTCTCGGTGTCCTCCATTTCTTCGGTGTCGTGGTCTGCGGGTTCTGCGGGGTAGCCCGGCGCGGCTTCCATGCCCGGAATACCGCCCCCGGAAAGCATAGCGGAAAGCTCATGCGGGGAAAGGCGCATGGAGCGCACAAGCTGTACGATTTGCAGGTTTTCCGCTTCGGTTTTCTGCGCTTCAAGCCCCCTTAATTTATTCTGGTACTCGGTGATTTTCTCGCGGGTCTTTGCAATCTCCTTGTCGATACGTTCAATTTTGTTCATAGCCATCAATAAATTTCTCCTTTCAGATTTTCATTTTTTTGTTGTCAGTTCCAATTCATTAAGCCGTAGCCCTTGATACAGGAGTAATTGACGGGGTAGCTCTTTATCTTGCAGGCGTCGCCGGAATTGCCCTCGACGGTATAGACGCGCTCCCCGTCCGTCCCGATAACAAGCCCTACATGGTCTGCGCTCCCGTCCCCGTCCCAGTCGAAAAAGATAGCGTCGCCGGGGGCGATATTCTCATAGCCCCTCGCGCCCCATTGCCCGCGTGACTGGAACCAGGGTACGCCCTGTGACTGGCACCCGGCAAAGCGCGGCTCGCTTTTCCCGGCTTGATTGTAGCACCATGAAACAAAACAGGCGCACCATTCCACGCGGCTGTTAAATCCGTACCAGCTCCAAAAGGGTCGCCCGCCTACGTTGCCGACTTGCCGCTTCGCAAGGTCTACAACGGCGGTGTTGCCGGGGCGTGTGCCGTTTACAAGCTGTACGCCGCTTAAATCCTCGGACGCGCCCATATCGGGGGAGCCGCCGCCGAAAATCAGCGGCTTGTTTCCGCTTGTTTCCAGATAGACGCGGTACATTTCAAGCTGCTGTGGCGTTAGAAGTTCCTCCGCAATCTCGGAAATGGGCTTGTTCGTCAGCTTCACGTTGAGGATATGGTACTCGTAGGGTACTTCCTCGCTGGTCGTTTCCCCTGTTTCCGGGTCTGTGCTTGTTTCTGTGCGGTAGCGGATTTCCGTTTCTTCCGTCAG
Organism: Blautia sp. JLR.GB0024; assembly: GCF_037000545.1. Lineage (NCBI taxonomy): Bacteria > Bacillati > Bacillota > Clostridia > Lachnospirales > Lachnospiraceae > Blautia > Blautia sp. JLR.GB0024. Next base: position 514,378 of record NZ_JBANBF010000001.1, read on the forward strand.
CGTCAAAGTGTACTGCATGGCAAAGACGCGGTTTAGTTCTGCCTGTGCGCTCTGCGGGGTGTAGGTCTGTAAAAGGGCGGTGAGGTAGGACGCTAACTCATGGGGGTTATGCCCGATACTGTCAAGGTCATAGCGGTATTCGTCATAGCCGGGGTGGGTGCTTTCGATATTGTCAATCTGCTGCTGAAGCTCGTTTTCCTTTGCGGCGTAATTATTTTCCGTCGCCACAAGGTCGCTGTCCTCCGACGTGTAGGAAGTCCCAAGTATGCCGTTCATCAAGCCGGAGAACATGGAGCCGCAAGAGGAAAGCCCCGCCGATACCATGATGAATAAGAGCAGCGCGGCAACGGCGATACATACGCCCGCCGGGTGCCGCCCTACAAAAGCGATTGCCTTTTTTGTTTCCTCGGCGGTCTTTTTTGCCGCCTTGCGGGTGTTCTCTGCGGCTTTCTGCGCCGTTTTTGCGCCGCCTTTCCTTGCCGACTTTGCATACTGCCGCTTGATTTGCTGCTTCTGCATGAAGCGGGAAAGGGGATTGCCCGCAATCTGCGGATTGTCATGTAGGGATTTATGGTACTGGAAATCCACATTCGCCTTGAACGCCGCTTTCTCTGCCTTTGCCGCCGCCCGGTAGGGTTTGAGCTTGTGGCTGCGGTAGCCCTCCTTGACTTTCCGCGTCCCGTACTTTGCGCCGCGCTCTGCCAGTTCTTCGGATTTGTGCGCCCCCTCAACGCCGGAATTGTCCTTTTCAACGGAATGTATCTTGTTGTGGACGAAAATACCCGCTTCCTGTGCGGGGCGGGATAGCGGGTTATTGTGGGGCTTATTCCTTCCTATGGGCTTTTCCTGTTCCTCAAAATGTAGGCGGGTCTTGCCTTTCCCGGTGGCTTCATCAAAGGTGCGCTCCCGTACAAGTTTCTTTTCTTTGGGGATAGCCGCCTTTGCCGCGTCCAGACGGTCGGCTGCTTTGTCCGATTTTCGGATATACCTTTCAAGCTCCGGCGTTGCCCGTTCCTCGTCGGTAAACTGCAAGCGGGAAGATTTTTCTTTTGCTGTGGCTTCTGCCTGTGCTTTCCTCGCCGCCTTTTTGCTCGCCTTTCTGGTACGCGCCCCGTCGATACGCTCCAAGACGCGCTCGGCTGCGGCGGTGTCCTGTTCCCGTTCTGCCCCCGGCGCATGGGGAAGCGGCGGCGCGGCGGCTGTGGGCGCGGGAGCTGCGCCGCCCGGTATGGTCTGCGCTGCCTGTTCCGGCGGCTGCGGTGCTTCGGTCTTTGCAAAGTCCGCGTCCCTTATCCGCTTGCTGATACGTTTCTTTTTCCCGGTGGCGGCGTTTACCTCGACAGCCCCCTCGCGGGTCATTTTCTGCGTGACTTTCTCACGCGCTCGATACTGTTTTATTTTTCTGTCCCTCCAATCCGCGCCCTTGCAAGGGCGCAATACTCGGCGTTTATCTCAATGCCTATATAATGCCTGTCAAGCTGCCTTGCGGCTGCTCCCGTCGTGCCGCTGCCGAAAAAGGGGTCAAGCACAACGCCGCCTTTCGGACAGCCCGCCTTGATACAGGTTTCGGCAAGTTTTGGCGGGAACGCGGCGAAATGCCCGCCCTTGTAGGGTACGGTATTGATAAGCCACACGTCCCGCCTGTTCCGCATGGTCGGCATGAGGGCTTCGTCGTAGTAGCTGCCGCTTCTCGCCCGGTTAAGCCCCTGTACTTTCCCCTGTCCGGGTACTTCGTCCGCATATTTCTGTCCCGCGCTGCGCCCGGTGCGGTACCGCGCCGCCGTTGTGGGGGCTAACGGCTCGGCTATGGCGGCTGCGTCATAGAAATATTTCTTTGACTTCGTAAGCAGAAAGATATGTTCATAGCAGCGGGTAGGGCGGTCTTTCACGCTCTCCGGCATGGGGTTTTCTTTCTGCCAGATAATGTCGCTCCGTAAATACCACCCGTCAGCGCGTAGGGCAAAAGCTAAAAGCCAAGGGATACCGATTAAGTCCTTTTGTTTGCAGCCGGAAACGCGGTTGTTTTTTGCAATCTGCTGTCCGTTTCTGCCTTTCGGGTTCTTCGGGTCTGCATGGTAGCCCTTGTTCCCTGTGCCGCAGTAGGTGTCCGCGATATTCAGCCAGAGCGTACCGTCAGAACGCAGTACCCGGCGCAGCTCGCGGAAAACCTCGGTCAGCCTGTCAATGTACTGCTCCGGCGTGTCCTCCCGCCCAATCTGCATATCAAGCCCATAATCCCTAAGCGCATAGTAGGGCGGGCTTGTGACGCAACAGTGTACGCTTTCCTCTGGAAGCTCCCGCAAGGCATAGAGCGCGTCCCGGTTGATGATGGTGTCAGTTTTCAGCCCGTTCATGCTTCGCCCACTTCCTCCGGCTTCGTCGTCATTACCCGGTAAAGCTCGGTGTCTTTCGGGAAGCGGTCTACAAAGGGCAGCACCACGTTCCCGTAGAAGATAAGCCCCTCGCCCGCTTCGGTGTGGGTGACATATTTCATCTGCTGCGGGGAGATGTTGAGCTGCTTCGCAAGGATAGCCCGGTCGCCCGCCGCCTGATTGAGCATGAGGACAAAATCAGAGTTTTCAAAGATATTCTCCACTTCGCGGGAAGCAAGCAAATCCTTGACATTCTGCGTAATGGCTGTGGGTATGCCGCCCCATTTTCTGAAACGCTTCCAGATTTCAACGGAATAGGCGGCGGTCTGTTCCTCTTTCAAGAGAAGATGAAATTCGTCCATAAAATACCGGGTGGATTTCCTTTCTGCCCGGTTGACGGTGACGCGGTTCCATACCTGGTCCTGCACAATGAGCATACCTAACTTTTTGAGCTGCTTCCCAAGCTGCTTGATGTCAAAGCAGACAAGGCGGTTGTTCAGCTCCACGTTGGTACGGTGGTTGAATACGTTAAGGCTCCCGGAAACATACAGCTCCAACGCCGCCGCAATACGCGCCGCTTCCGGCTCCGGCTGCTTCAAAAGCTCGTTGTAGAGGTCGCCCAAGATAGGCATTTTCTCCGGGTCGGGGTCTGCAAGGAAAGGGCGGTACACGTTCCTAACGGCGCGGTCAATGACGGTCTTATCGACGGGCTGCAAGCCCTCCTTGCCGCCTATGACAAGCTCGCAGAGGGAGAGGATAAAGTCGGATTTCAGCGCAAGGGGGCTGTCGTCCTCGCTGTAATTGAGGTTAATATCCATAGGGTTCACATACTGGGGCTTCCCGTCAATGCCCTTGCCCGTAGGGGATAAGCGTATCACTTGCCCGTCAAGCCGCTGCACAAGGGAAAAATACTCTGCTTCCGGGTCGCAGATAATTATGTCGTCGTCGGTAATGAGGAAAGCGTTTGTCATTTCCCGTTTGGCGGCAAAGGATTTCCCGCTTCCCGGCGTACCCAAGATTAAGCCGTTGGGGTTCTTTAGCTGCTTGCGGTCGCAGAGTATCATGTTGTTACTAAGGGCGTTTAAGCCGTAGTACAAAGCCGCGCCCGTCTGGAAAAGCTCCTGTGTGATAAAGGGGATAAAGATAGCGGTGCTTGACGTGGTAAGCCCTCTTTGAATGGGGATAAGGTTCTCCCCAAGCGGTACAGAGGACATAAGCCCCGCTTCCTGTTGGTAGTCAAGGCGGGTTAAGGCGCAGTTGTTCTTCTGTGCAATGCCCGCCGCCGCGAATACGTCATTTTCCAGTTTCCGCTTCGTGTCCGCCATGTTCACCACAAGGAACGTCAAGAGGAACATTCTTTCATTCCGGCTCTGCAAGTCCTGTAAGAGATTCTTCGCTTCGCTGCCGAAAGTGGCAAGGTCGGACGGTATAATATCCATGTCATAGCCGCTGCGTACCGCTTTCTTCTGTTCCTCGATTTTCATTTTGTCAAGGTCGGTAATCTTGCGCTTGATTGTCTTTATGGCTTCGGTCTGGTCGATACTGTGGATATGCAGATTGACGATAACGCCCGTTTCCAAGTCCAGAATGTCAGATAAGATACGGTCGTTTAATTCCGGCGCAAGGATTTCAAGGAATGAAACCGCGCCGATTTTGCGCCCCATGCGGAAATAACGCCCCTCGCCAAAACGGAAAGAGGACGGGGCGATAAAGTCCTTTGTGGAAAGCCCGGACGGGGCAAGCCATGAAAAATCAAAGGCAAACTGCCCGCCCTCCGGGTGGAAAATGCCATGCAGCATTTTAAGGCGTTCATAGCCTGTCATGGGGCGGGCAGACACGCCCAAGAGCTTAAAGTTGTTGAGTACGTCCGTTTCGATACGGGCAAGGCGGGATTTCGCCGCGCCCAGACTGTCGGCTTCAATGGCAAAGGTGATATATTTTGCTTTGACAAGCCCGTTGTTGCCCTTTGCAAGCTGGTTTTTCAGCATATCCCGGTATTCTGTGCGGATAGAATTGAAAGCGTCCTCCTGTGCCGGGATATTGACCGCCTTTTCCGCTTCGCCGCGCTGCGTCCCTTGATTGATGAAAGAAAGCTGCACCGAAACGGAAGCGTCAAAGTAGTTGAGGAAGTCGCACCAGTTCTCAAAAATGGCGGTCTTGTCGTCTGCCTGTGCAAGCTGATAGTTAATATCTTCAAAGGCGACGGTCTTTGAGTATTTCCGTCCCGTAACCTTGCAGATACCGTCCGGGTACATCTGGATATAGGGGATTGTCTGCTGCGCGGTGTGGGCTTTCCCGTCGCCCTTTGCCTGTCTGATGATTTCCGCAATCTGCTTTTTCTCGGCGCGGGTGAGCTTGCGGGGCGGGTTAGGCTTTGTGCTTCCCGCCGCGCTGTTTCTTCGTGTTTCCTTTTGCAATCGCTGATACCTCCTTTTCAAGTTTTCTCTGCCGTTCTAAGACGGAATAAAAGTTGTCTGTCCTGTATGGTCGTTCTTTGGGGGCTATGAATTTTGTCCGTATGATGTTCTTCACCACCACTTCAAGGGGCTGTCCATGCTTCTCATACATGGCAAAGAGGAAACAGGGCAGCATGACGGCAATCATAGCCATAGACGCAAGGCTTGTGCCTGTGCTGTCTTTGAGCAGAAAGAAAAGCGGCAAGCCGAACAGGAGAGCCGCCGCAAAACATACAATCTGCCGTTTGGTAAGGTTGAAAGCTACTTTTGTCTTGACTTTGGATAAGTCTTTGGGTACGGGTACATACGCCAAGTGAAAACCTCCTTTCTCTGGGTTTGGTGTTGCTGTAATTTTCCATAAGGGTAATCAAGGCAAAGGTCAATCTATGCCCTTTGCCCGCCCGTATTATATGGGGGTTATCCGCGTCAAGGTCGGGTCGTATTTTCGCCGCTTCGCTCTGAAAATCTCCACCCTGCCCTTGACACGCCGCTAATGCGCGGAGAATATCGACTTCGCCAGTGCGCCGGATTTGAACAGGGAGAAACAGAGGATAACGGTATAGGCTGCAAGGGAGAATATCGCGCTGTGCAGATTGTCCGCTATTATCATGTTGTTTACCAGAACCGCGTAAATGCCGACGCATATCATAATGAGGAAGCCTTGAAAACCGATAGCGAACAGGGATTTTAGGTAGTTGTTTCCTATCTGCCCCCATTCCCGGTTCGTCATAGTTGCAAACGGGATAGGCGATACCGAACAGTAAAGGTAAATTTCTATCATGCGCCCGTAGAGGATAACGGTTATCAGTACGGACATGATTTTCATGCACAAGCTCACAAGGCTTGTTTCCATGACAAGTAAGAGCAGTTCGGGGATTTCCATAGCGTCAAGCCCGCTCTGCATGGAAGCAAGGGCGGCGGCAACATCAATCTCTGTGCTGCCGCCGATTACCCCCGCCGCGCCGGAAACAACGTGCTGCGCCATATCGAACACCGCCATAGTAATGTCAAAGGTGTGCGTCACAAGGTAGACTGCCACAAACGCCTTGAACACCCACTTGAAGAACATGGAAGTGTCAACGTCGTGCATATTGTTCTTTTCCGTTACCATGCTGATAAGCTCATAGCATAGGACGTAGGTAATGACAAGCCCCGCAATGGGTACGATTACATTTTCACTAAGGGTCTGTATCATGGAGAATATATTTGCGTTCCACCCTTGCGGGGTCTGCCCTACCTCTGCGGCGATAGTGCCGACTTTTTCGTTTACGTCCCCGAACATAGTTGACAGATTACCGTTTATGGCTCCTATGAGGATTTCCTTTATCCATTCGTTAATCGCGTCAAGTATGCTCTGCATAAGCCTTTACCCGCGCTTCTTAACCGAACAAGCCGGAAAGCAGCGGTACAAGGGTCATGCCGATAAGGGCAACGCCGCCGCCCGCCATAAGCTGCTTCATGCCCTGGCTCTTTGCGCCCGGATTGTCATTGCCGTAGCCCTCCATCAGATTGATTACGCCCCAGATACCAAGCCCGGCTCCAAGTGCTACAACAAGGGTCTGCAAAACGTCTACTGCGCTATTGAAAAATGCCATAAATATATCCTTTCTGCCGCGTCTGCGGCTGTCCGGCAAGCGGACAAAAGGCGGTCAGCGTATGGTCGCCGCCGCACAAAAAAACCGCCCTCTGGTAAAGGCGGCTGTCCCCGCGCTGCGTAAGTTCTGCGGCGCGGCGGTATTCAGTTGTAAGGGGTGCGGCTCCTGCCGCTGTGTACTGCGCCGGAAAGTGGGGGCGCGTATCATGTAGCCGGTATGGATAGATGTGATTGCTTCAATCGCTCCTTTCTGTGTTCCGCTGTGCTGCCGGACGTTTTTTTCAGACTTGCGGGAAGTGAATAGCTTGCGTAGCAAGGTGTTCGCTTCCCGCAAGTTCACAAAGGGGTAGCTGCCGCAAGGCAGCGTAGGGGAAGTGTAGCTTCCCCTGTCCCCCGGCGGTCTGCCATGCTGTCACTGTTGCGGGATAAGCCCCCGGCGCGTGACATACTCCGTTGCAAAACGGCGGTGTTCCGCTTCCTTTTCCCGCCAATACTCCCATAATGCAGCGTCGGCGGCTTCCGCAACATTCATTAAAAACCGTTCAAGCTGCTTTTGTTTTTCCTCTGCGCTACGTTTCCTCATGGTCTGCGTCCTCCTGTAAGTCTGCCGCGTCAAGCTCGTAATAGTCAAAAACCTCGTCGGGCTTGACAATGGCGGGGCGGCGTTTAAGGTGCTTTTCCATGTCAAAGGCGTTCTTCGGGTCTGCGTCGGACAGGTACTTGTATTTCGGGTGCTTCGTTATGTCGAATTTGTCCGAAAAGAACGGGCGCACCCCGCGTAGCTGCAAGATACATTTCCCTCCGTCCATGACTGCAATTTCATCTTCCGTCATAAGCTGCTTTCCCAATTTCTGATAGTTCAGCCCATGCGAAAGCTCCCGCCCCCTTGTTTCGGACGTGTTAAAGCTGTCTATCGTTTCTTTTCCTAAAATTTCCGATATTTCTTTAAGGGTGGTTTTCTCCTTGCCGCCCAAGAAAAGCGTGGTGTCGCAGTTGCCGACTATGGTATCGGCGTTGTCTTTGTAAATGGCTTTTAGCTGTGACTGGCTCTGCAAGATGATTGACGCGGATATTTCCCGGCTCCGTATCGTTGCAATGAGCTTTTCAAACTTTGGTATCTGCCCGATATTCGCAAATTCATCAAGTAAGCACCTAACATGGACGGGAAGCCGCCCGCCGTATTCATCATCTGCCTTGTCACAAAGCAAGTTGAATAGCTGTGTGTAAAGGATTGAAACGACAAAGTTAAAAGTGTCGTCGGTGTCGCTGATGATGACGAAAAGGGCGGTCTTTCTGTCGCCTATGGTGTCAAGCTCCATTTCGTCGGTTTCCATAAGCTCCCGCAGCTCCTTAATGTCGAATGGGGCTAACCTCGCGCCGCATGAGATAAGTATGCTTTTTGCGGTCTTGCCCGCCGCAAGTTTGTATTTTTTGTACTGCTTGACTGCAAAATGTTCCGGGTCTTTTTCTTCCAGACGTTCAAACATGAGGTCAACCGGGTTCTGGAAATCCTCGTCGTCCTCGCGGGCTTCCGACGCATTTATCATCTCAAGCAGCGTCGTGAAGTTCTTCTCGTCCTCCGGGGCTTCATACCAGATGTAGCCGATTAGCGCGGTGTAGTAGAGCTTTTCCGCTTTCACCCAGAAATCCTCGCCGGATTTTTCCCCGTCGCCTTTGGTGTTGGCGATAATGGTATTGACTAACTTCAAAATGTCCTTTTCGCTCCGCAGATAGGCAAAGGGATTGTATTTCATGGATTTTTTGAAGTTAATCGTATTTAGCACTTTGATACGGTATTTGTACCGCTGTAACATTTTCCCGGTTTCCAAAATCAGTGTTCCTTTCGGGTCAGTGACGATATACGACGTTGGAAAATCCTTTGACGTACATTGCATGAGCGACGGTTTCACAAAGAACCGGGTCTTGCCGCTGCCGGAACCGCCGATTACAAGGATATTTTTGTTTCTTGCGTATTTCGGCTGCTTCGGGCGGCTGTTCATGGTGAGCCGTTCCGTCTGCGTTAAGGGGATATTGTTCTCAAATACCGGGTCGGTGTACGGCTTTATGTCGTCAGCCCCGCCCCAACGCGCCGAACCGTATTCTGTCCCGCGGCGGTATTTCTTCGCGTTCTTGCCTTTGGTGTAGATAATCAGCCGGACAATGACCGCCCCCGCAATGCCTAAAGCTAAGTCTGCCGGGTGGAAGCTCGGCGCGATACTGGAAAAGGCGGCGGTAAAACCGTCCCCAAGATGTAGCAGCTTTGCGCTTGCGTCCGCGCCGGGGGAGAGCCGGACAGCCGCGCCCACTTTATCAAAGAGCCAGACAAAGAGCAGATACGGGAGATTTAGGATAAGCAGCTTCTTGATTTCCGGCTTCATAGCGATACCTCCCTGTCCTTGTTCTTGACCTTTGCCCGTTCCGCGTTTCTGCCCTGTGCAGCTTCTTTGAGGGTAGAGAGCAGCTTTCGGATTGAGGGCTTTTTCTCCTGTGTCAGCTTTTTTGCGGAAAATTCCTTAAAGGCTGCGGTCAGTACGTCCGCGTCCCGCCCCTTGAAGAAAACCAGATAGCGGGGCGGGCTTTCCGTCGCGTCCTTTTTCAGCGCAAAGTCGATACCGTACTTTTTCGCCGTACTCTCAAAGGCTTTGATATTGCCCTCGGTAATCTCAATGTTGGAAACGCCCGCGTTCTGCTTCATAAGCTGCTTTAAGCTCTGCTTGCCCTGTGGCGGTTTTGCAAGCTGCTTTTTGCCCTTTGACAGTATGGCTTTCATTGCCTTTTGGAGCGTCTGCGCGGTCAGCTTCCCGGTCTTGATGTAAAGGGCTATGGTCTTTTCGTTTACTTCGTCCTGCAATTTGTCGCGTCCTCCTTTCGCGTTTCTTTATGGGGCGGCGGTCAGATACGCACCCGCAGCCCGTTCAAGTCCTCGGCTCTGATACCCACAAGATACCAGTTGTCGCCGTACTCAATCCGGGTCGGCTTCCACTTGCCCCGCACGAATACGTCAAAGCACTCGCCGCAATGCAAGCCCCCGTAGTAGCTGTTTAAGTCAAAGCGGATGTCGTAACGGTCGGTGCGCTCGTCAAATACCAATGCTCCTGTCATTTTCTGTGCCATAATAAAATCCTCCTTTTGTGGTTGTGGGTGGTTACAGGCTTTCGCCCTCATTGCATGAATAATAGTCCGGGTCGCCGTACTGCGGCTTTTTCGGTGACAGTGCGCCGCTTGCCATGTCATGGGCGACAAGGGAAGTGTAGTAGTTGCCGATTGTGGACGGGGCGTTGAAAAGGGCGGCTTTCAGATATTGCTTGATGTTGCGGATTTTGGTTGTGTTCTCCCGCATACAGTCAAGCACAAAGCGGATATGCTCGCCGTCTAGTTTCATAAACTTTGACTTCACAAGCTCTGCCGGGTAGTCGTCCCCCGCAATCCGTACCCGCTTTCTGGCGGTGCATACGGTTTCAAGCATGAGGTCTACAATCTCGTCCAGCCTGTCACTGTCAAACTTCATGTCCTGTTTGAGAATGTGGTAGTCGATATTGTCCTTGATGATTTCCCGGTATATATCAACTGCGCTCTGTGCTGCCGCTTCCGTTCCTTTCCGTTCCGGCGGCGCAGCCGCTTCTCTGCAAGGAGAGGGGTTAGGGGAAAGGATAGGAATGGAATGGGTACTTGATAAATCTGTATTTGATTTTTCTTTTTTTGGTAAGTCAGTTCTTTGTATATCTTTATTTAATTGCGTTGGATTTTCCAACGTAGGTTTTTCCAATGTTGGTTTTTCCTGCATTGGATTATCCAATGTTGGATTTTCCAATGTAGGTAAATCCGGCGTAGGCGGCTGCGGCTGCTCGAATATCACATAGTCCGCGCCCCGCAAGCGTCCTTTCTCGTCGCGCTCCCTTGAACGGACGATATACCCGGCGCGTTCAAGTTCCTTAATGGCTTCGCGGATAGCGTCTATCTTCTCCCGGTTGATAAGGGATAAGCCTTTCAAGGTGTAGTCCCAATCTTCGGGGAGTGACAGCATTTGCGACAACAGCCCCTTTGCCTTTAGGGAAAGCTCCTTGTTGCGTAGGTGGTGGTTGCTCATTACGGTATAGCCCTTGTTTCGTTCCACTCTGAAAACTGCCATAGTTCATAGCTCCTTTGCTTTGGATTTGTTACGCAGTAGAAGCGCGGTTTCGGGGGATAAGGTATAAATCCCTTTCCGCGCCAGATACGCGCCCGGAAAACCGCTTGTAGCAAGGCTTTTTCTGCCCCTACTGCGTAACAAAGGGCATGAAAAAAGCGGCGTTCCTGTTCTCCCATGTAGAGAGTAAGAAACGCCGCTTCTGCGTCGTATTCAGTTTTTAGTACAATACCCTGCTTGTCCGTCGCTCGAAAAACCTTGATTTTCCAGTGTTTTCAAAAGTATCGTTATCTAACGTCAGCTTTTGATCGTCCTGCATTCCAGGCAATGCTGGAAGATATCCGGCGTGGGATTGTAGACTGCGTAGTGGTAAAAGATTTATCACGATTTGGAAGGGAATATATTGATTCCGGGAAGTATATCGAGAGATTATTCCCGGCTCTTGGTGTGCGTTTTATTGCCATCAATGACAATTATGACAGTCTCAAGGGAAAGAATCAGGCAGACGAAATTATTATCCCATTTAAGAATTTAATCAATGATGCTTATTGCCGTGACATTTCTATTAAGATCAGGAGTAATCTTGAGATTAAGAGGAAAAAAGGTGAGTGTGTGACTCCGTTTGTAGCTTTTGGATACAGGAAGACAAAGACAGATAAGCATAAATTAGAGATTGATCCATCTGCAGGCAGTGTAGTACAGGATATTTTTAAGATGAAGCTGCAGGGAATGAGTCAGGATGCGATCGCTAATCGTCTAAATGAACTGGGTATTCTTTCCCCATTTGAGTATAAAATCAGCAACGGCAGTCGTTATGAAACAGGCTTCCGGCAGAAAGAACAGGCACTTTGGAGTTCCGTTACCGTCCGCAGGATACTGGAAAACGAGGTTTATATCGGAAACCTTGTGCAGGGAAAAAGGACGACACCGAACCATAAAGTGAAGCAGACTTATGTGAAACCAGAAGATGACTGGATCCGGATTGAGAAAAATCATGAGCCATTGGTGAGTGACCGTGATTTTGAAATTGTTCAGAGACTTCTGGGCATGGATACACGTACTTCGCCTGACCAAAAGCAAGTATATCTGTTATCCGGAATTGCTGTATGTGCGGATTGTGGTGCACCTATGACAAGAAAGGTTTCTACTGTGGCAGGGAAAAAATATGCTTATTATCTATGTTCCGCAAATAAAGAAACAAAACGCTGTTCTAGTCATAGAATACCGGAAAAGGATCTGGAAGATGCCGTACTGGTGATGCTGAAACAGCATATCCAGAATATCCTGCACCTGAAAAGAGTCCTGGAATTTGTTGGTACTGTGCCATTTCAGGAGATCAATATGAAGAAGCTGCAGGACAGGCTGGAGAAGAAAAAACAGGAGACAGAACGTTGTAAGGAGTTACGGATGATGCTCTATTCGGATATGAAAGAGGGCATTGTATCAAAAGAAGACTATGTAGAGCTTCATGCAGCCTATGGAAAGAGGCTTAGAAATGCGGAAGAGAGTATCCGTGCAATCCAGAAAGAAATGGATAGTGAGCTGGAAAAAGCAGACAATGCCAATACCTGGCTGGATTATTTTGTGAAATATCAGGATATTGAAGAACTGTCCCGCACAGTGGTGGTAGAACTGATCAGGAAAATCAGAGTATATGATAAAAAGAATATAGAGATCACTTTTGATTTTGATGATTGTTATCAGACATTGCTGAATCAATTACCGGCTATGGGAGTTGATACGGTAGTAGATGATGATAATAATCTGCAGGTCAAGGTAAAGGAGGTTGTATAAAATGGCACGAAAGAGTAGGAAAAACATTCCGACAGTAGTCGGCAGTGCAACCGTCCAGACAGAGGTGAGAAGACCATTCCGGGCAGGATTGTATGCCAGAATTTCAATGGAAACAGAAGAAACATTAGAAAGAGGGACGATAGAAACCCAGGTGGAATTGATGAAAAACTTTGTAGCAGATACGGAAGATATTTCGGTTGCGGAAGTTTATAAGGACTCAGACTATTCAGGTACAAATTTTGACCGTCCTGGATTCGTACAGATGATGGAAGATATCAAGCATGGAAAAATCAATTGTGTTATTGTAAAAGATTTGTCCAGACTTGGAAGAAATTATGTCGAAACCAGCAACTATATTGAACGAGTATTTCCGTTTTTTCATGTAAGATTCCTGGCTGTGACAGATGATTTCGATTCCTTCAGAGAGGGTGTGGATCTTACAGTTCCACTGAAGAATATTATCAATGAGTTCTATTCGAAAGACCTTGCCAAAAAGAGCAGCAGCGCAAAAAAAGCTCTTTGGAAAAAAGGAAAATTTACAAGTGCCTGGGAACCGTATGGTTACAGAAAGTCAGAAGAAGACCATCATCAGCTGATCGTTGATGAAGAAGCTGCAGAACATTTGAAAAGTATATTTTCTATGTATATGGATGGCAGGAACTATAGTGATATTGCAAGACAGCTCAATAAAGATGGAGTTTTATCGCCGACTTTACAGAGAAAATTCTATAAAACCGGTGAGAAGCCGCTTCCGGAGTCAAAACCCTGGAACAATTATGAAGTGAAACGAGTTCTTCAGGATGTTCATTGCACAGGTGATTCTGTATTTGGAAAATATCAGCAAAGTGTTTTCCAGGGAAATAAACAGAGAAATCGACCAGAGAGTGAATGGGTGCATGTGGAGAACACGCATGAAGGGATTATAGATAGAGAGTTGTTTCAACAGGTACAATCTAAAATCCAGGAATATACGGAAGCTTATAAGAAGAAACATCAGCAGAACAATGGGGCTATTAGAAACCATAATTTCTATACAGGAAAGATATGGTGCGGAGGCTGTGGCAACCGCATGACGTTGTCCAGAGAAAGAAATGGCACATTCTTTTATATCTGCGGAGCCAATACTAACCATAAATCCGGAGGAAAGCAATGCAAAGGGCACAGAGTCAGAAAAGAATATGTGGATGGCGATGTTCTTCGCCTGATCCAAACGCATATGAAAACCGTATTGGATACAGAAAAAATGATTCAGAAAATGAATGCAGCTTCCAAAAATCAGACACAGTACCTGCTTTTGGATAAAGAGGTAGGAAAACTTCGACGGGAACTAAGCCGTATCAGTAAGCGTAAATCGGATTTATATGAAGACTATTCCGAACGTTTGATTACAGAAGAAGAATACATACAGTTTTCTCGGATCTATTCCAATGAAATTGAGAATATCAAGAGCCGTCTGGACACAGTATTGGCGGCACAGGTTCGGTATTCCCAGGATTACCACATTGAAGAAGGCTGGGGAAATGTGATACATACTTATATGTCAAAGCGTAAGCTGACAAAAGAAATGGCAGATGCCTTTGTGGATTCAATTATTATCCATGGTAAGTATGATTATGAGATCAAGCTGGTATATGACGATCAGTTTGCAGATTTACAGAAACTAAAGAAAGAGAAGGAGGCGCAGTCAAGATGACAGATCTTAGAAAAACAGCTGTTTACATCCGTTTGTCTGCAGAAGATGACAATGTAGATGGCAGAGCCAAAAAAGAGAGCGACAGTGTAACTTCTCAGAGAATTCTGTTAAAATCATTTGTAATTGATGAGCTGGGTGTAGTTGAGTCGGATATTCTGGAATATGTGGATGACGGTGTCAGCGGTACTCATTTTAAAAGGCAGGGATTTCAACAGCTGCAGGATGACATGAAAAGCGGAGAAATCGGCTGTGTAGTTGTGAAAGACTTTTCCAGATTTGGAAGAGACTATTTGGAAGTTGGATTTTATATTGAATATATTTTTCCACTTCTACAGATTCGATTTATTTCGATTAATGACAGCTATGACAGTGCAGTAAGTAGCGGAATGACTGGTGGAATGAATGTAGCATTGCAGAATCTGGTATACAATATGTATAGCCTGGATTTGTCCAAGAAAATTTCATCAGCATTGCAGACAAGAACGAGAAATGGTACACGCCTTCCGGTAAATGCCAGATATGGCTATAAAAAAGGAAAAGATGGAAGGCTGGAAGTAGATCCAGAGGCTGCAAAAGTCGTGAAAATGATTTTTCGGATGGCAGCGGAAGGAACAAGTTTTGCGGATATTACAAGGGAATTGAACGGACAGGCGATTGCCACTTGTGATGAGCAGAAATTATCAAGAGGGGATCAGGTGCAGTTCCAGAGGTTTGACACGATCAAAAAGAAACACTGGAGCCCTACGACAGTAGCGGCAATTGTCCGGGATGAGATTTATATTGGAACCAGAATCTGGGGAAAAACACGTTGCAGTATGCATACCGGTCATAAAGCAGTTCTGAATGATGAAACAGAATGGGTTCGCCTGGAAAATCATCATACGGCAATTATAGACAGGGCATTGTTTGAAAAAGCAAATGAAATGCATCCGAAAAAGAAGAGAAGTGTTGCGGAATCACGTACCAATTTTACTCTGGAAAGACGTAAAAAACAGCCGGCATTGTTGCTATGTGCTAACTGCGGGCATTCTCTGCTAAAAGAAACAGAGCATTTGCTGAAATGTTCAGATGCCCGAACCAATGGAGATCCTGTGTGTCGAAGTCTGGTGATCCGGCGGGAACCGTTGGAGGAGAATATCCTTGGGCTTGTTCATCAGTATGCAGCGTCAATATTGGAAAAAGAAAAGAAAGTATCTTCCAACAGGCAATGCGACGACAAAGAGATCAATACCGCAGAATTGCAAAAACAGAGCCGACAGTTGACCTCGGAAAAGATGAAACTCTATGATGATTACAAAGATGGTCGTATAGATCGTGATTCGTATAAGCAGAGAGCAGGAAAGATAAGTGTACAGCTGGAGGAAATAAAACGAAAGATAGAAGATGCGGAGAATAGTAAAAAGCTTCTTGAACAAAATGAACTTTCTGATAAAATAAAACTAAAAGATTTCTTGGGAATTCAGAAGTTCGATACAGAGAAGCTGCGTGAGATTATCAAGGTGATCCGTGTTCATAGTCAGGATGAAATCGAAATCGAATGGAATTTTGACGATATTTTTTCAGAATAGAGGTAACTTGAGCAGGACAAGAATGACTTACCAGAAGATAATAAAGGTGCTGGGACTACCTGATGGAAGCGTCAGATAGTCTTCGGCAGAAAAAAATAAAATTTTTTTTGTCCTATACTTGACACATCCACATGTGTGCAGACACACCTTTTGTAGTAATATGGCGAAGTCAGGAATGAACCCGAAGACACTTCAATATATTATGGGGCATAGTGATATTGCAGTTACCCTCAATGTCTATACTCATTTAGGCTTTGAGGATGCGGAAGAAGAAATGCTGAAAGTTGCAGATGATACCTCTATGAAATCGACAATGCACCGTAAAAGGTGCGTGTCGTAAATCATTTGAATTTACGACAGAATTTACGACAAATGATGGCAAAAGCAAGCGAATTTATGCGTAGTTATACTAAGATATGTTCAAAATGCCTCTGTCGTAGAAATGCCTAAAAGTGGCGTAAAATCAAGGAAAATCAAGCGTTTACAAGGAGTTTAAAATATATGATAAAGGTACTTTTTGTCTGCCACGGCAACATCTGCCGTTCCCCCATGGCCGAATTTGTCCTAAAAGACATAACCCAAAAAGAAAACCTATCCAACAGTTTCTACATCGCATCCGCTGCCACCAGCACAGAAGAAATCGGCAATCCCGTACACCACGGAACCAGGAACAAACTTCGTGAAGTAGGCATTTCCACAGCGGGCAAATACGCGGTGCAGATGAAAAAATCAGATTACGCAAAATATGATTACCTCATAGGCATGGATGCGTGGAATATCCGTAACATGAACCGCATTGCAGGCCACGATCCGGAACATAAGATCTGCCGCCTGCTGGATTTTTCAGAGCATCCCAGAGACATCGCAGACCCATGGTATACAGGGGATTTTGAAACAACATATTCCGATATTGTAGAAGGCTGCCGGGCCTTTCTGGAGACTTTGCGGCGTCAGAAGAAAATCTGATCCGGCTGCAGGCAGCAGAAAAAGCCATCAGCCAAAAAACAGCAAAGAAGGTCTGAAACAATGCAGAAAAGCCAAACGCCACAATCCCGATACCTGTTAACGCACCTGTCAGAGCTGCAGGGCGTTGGTATATTTTCTTTAAAAGATAACAACATCATTTCATATCAGAAAAATTCTGCTCACAATCCTTTACACCATTGCGCAGAACTGCAATGTTCCCTGGCAGAAAATGCAGAAAAACAAACAGTTCCATACATCTGTAAAGACGATTACCAGGCCTATTTTGTTTGTATCAAGGCACCAGATGCGTACTATCTGGCTGGCCCAATGTGCACGGTTTTCTTTAATAAAATTGAAAGACACAAGTTCTATCGCGCATATGGTATCCCGGAAGATGCAGAGAAGAACCTTCGCCAGTTTACGGTTACTGAAATACTTCAGACAGTCTGCATACTTGCAAAAATTGTGTGCGATGCAGAATACACGGATCAGCAGCTGTTGGATGCCAATCATCTGGTTCCGGTCACGAAAGAACAAGAAACGGAAGAGCAGATTTTGTTTACCTTAAAGTCTGAGGAAGAAGACTTTTACCGCCATTCCTATCAGGAAGAGAGGAAACTTCTGGATATGGTGCGTGAGGGGAATGTGGAAGAGGCAGTCCGTTTGTCAAAAGATATGGATGCGGAAGTCGGAAAACTGGGAGCCAGTGAGCTGACCCATTGGCGGAATATGCTGGTTGTAGGTGTGACTTTGTGTGCTCGCGCGGCGATTGAGGGCGGATTAATGCCATATGCGGCTTATCGCATGAGCGGGTATTACATTAATAAAGGGTCAGAATGTAAAGATATAATGCAGATTCTTGCCTATCGGAATCATGCCATAGAGGAACTTACAAAACGTGTCTGTGAGCTGAAGACTAAGCGCCATACTTCCAGTTATACAGAGCAGTGTAAGGATTATGTAAAGAAGCATTTCAAAGAAAAAGTATATCTGGATGATATTGCAGGTAAGCTGGGAATCAGCAGCAGTTATTTATCACGAATTTTCAAAAGAGAGACAGGCATATGTATCCAGGACTATGTGAACGATATAAGAATTGAACGTGCTGCAAACCTTTTGATTTATTCAGAGGAATCGATTCCGAGAATAGCAGAGTACGTCAATTTTCCGTCACAAAGTTACTTTGGAAAAATTTTCAAAGCGAAAAAGAACATGACACCAAGACAGTACCGGGAATCCTATAAACCAACAGAATTTTTGGAAGAAAAATAGAAAAAACAAAATTGTATAAAATATGAGGAATAACAAAAGAACGTAGGAATAGCAAAAAGAACAAAAGAAAGACAGCACCAGTAAATAGGAACAAAATAAAATCAAAAAGAACAAAATACAGATATATCCATTTGCAGATTCCTGTTAAGATATCTTCAACAAAATAACTGAGGATTCGCTGCCACTATGAGTGGAATGACAACCACGAGTGGAGCGACGAATCTTCAAAAAACGGAACAGAAGCGGTGGGAACGGCAATCTATACATACCTATATTCCCCAATATTACACACCCGTTCCCATCAACAAAACAGGAATAATCACAGGCAGAAAGACATTAGTCAAATTGCCGGCGATCACACTATCTAAAGGAGTTTGCCATGGAATATCTGAAAGATTCAAACTGGGTCTGGTGCCCGTCCTGGAATTCGGAAGACAAGGAAAAGCCGCGAATCGTGTTTTTCCGCAAATCAATAGACATAGACGGAAAAATAAAGGAAGCAGCCCTGCACATATCCGCAGACACTCGCTATAAACTATATATCAATGGAAAATTCATAGAAGCAGGACCTTCCAGAGGCGATCTGCAGATATGGTTTTATGATACCATTGACATAATGCCATATCTGAAAGATGGTATAAATGTAATCGCAGTCTCTGTTCTCCGCTATCCTCAGGACCCGGAAAAAGGTAATCACGGAATGTTCCGTACACCGGTACCGGGCCTTTACGTGAAAGGGGAAATACGGACTGTCAGCGGAAAACAATATGCGTTGTCCGCCGACGCATCCTGGAAATGCAAAAAAGATGATTCCGTCTTATTTATTCGGGAAGAGGAACGTTTTGCTCCTCTGATCATACATGAAAATGCCATAGGAAATCCGGAACTCTTCGGCTGGAAGACAGATACCTATGATGACAGCCTATGGGATGCGGCAAGACCGTATATCAATAAACAGATTTCAAAAGCCATCAGCCCGGGTAATTTATATCCCCGGACTATCCCTTTTATGTACCGGAAAGAGCGTCAGTTTTCCGGTGTTATGGATGTTAAAAAATCCGGATATACCGGTCAGGATTGGAAAGATTTTATAAATGGGAAAAAAACTTTAAAATTCCCTGCAGAAACCGAAGAAATTATAGAACTTGACGCAGGAGAAGAAATGACAGGATATCTGAAAACAGAATTTTGTCACGGAAAAGGATCCAAAGTGCAATTCCTCTATTCGGAAGCTTACGTCCAAAATGGTTTTACAGGACCGGAAAAAATTCCGGTAAAAAAAGACCGAGCAGATAACATGAACGGCCATCTGCAGGGCTATGAAGATACATATTCTGTGGGTGGATTTGGCAGTCCGGATATGCCGGAAACTTATGAACCTTATTGGTTCCGTACCTTCCGTTTTATACGGCTGCACATCATTACAGGACAGGAACCGCTTACACTCTGCAGCATGCATTACGAAGAAACAGGATACCCTCTGCAGGTGCAGACAGAGGTTACAACCTCCGATAACACTTTAGCAGACATTTGGGATGTCAGCGAAAGAACTCTGAGACGGTGTATGCATGAAAGCTATGAGGACTGTCCTTTTTATGAGCAGCTCCAGTATATAATGGATGCAAGGCAGCAGATTCTCTACACATATGCAGTCAGTGCGGATGACAGACTAGCCAGGAAATGTCTGGACGATTTAAAACGTTCCCAGCGGTATGACGGTCTGCTGAATTGCTGCTATCCGAACTGCAATCCCAATGTGATTCCCGGATTTTCCGTTTATTATATATTGATGGTCTATGACCACATGATGTATTTCGGTGACAAAAAGCTGATAGAGGAACACATGCCGGCAATTCATCAGATCTTAAACTTTTTTGATAGAAATCTGACCCCGCAGGGATATGTGGGGAAAATCGGAGGAATGAATATGGAGACTCCCTTCTGGTCTTTTATTGATTGGGCAGAGGAGTGGAACGACACCACAGGAATGCCTCCGGCCGGGGTGAATGGACCAATTACAATGGAAAGTCTATTATATATTTACGGCCTTCAGCATGCTGCAAAGCTGGCGTTATTTTTGGACCGAAGGGAAGAGGCGCACAGATTTTCGGAAAAGGCGGAAAAAGTCAGGAATGCTGTCAGAACCTATTGTACAGGGAAAAATAGTATGCTTCAGGACGGCCCCGGAGTCGAGGAATACAGTCAGCACTGCCAGGTGTTTGCGGTTTTGACAGATACTGTAGATACAATTACCGGGACCGGGAATCTGTTGGAAACCATAAAAAATAAGAAGTATACCCAGTGTACCGTTGCCATGTGTTTCTATCTCTTCCGGGCTCTGGAAAAGACAGGACTGTATCAATATACAAACCAGTATTGGGAGATATGGAGAAATATGGTCAGAAATCATTGCACGACCTGTGTGGAAGCAGAGGCATATGCCAGGAGTGAATGCCACGGATGGGGTGCTCTTATTTTATATGAACTGCCCTGCGTCACGCTTGGGGTACGCCCCGCAAAACCCGGATTCCGAAAAGTCCGCATTGCTCCCACAGCGGGATATCTGACACATGCGTCAGGGAAAGTAAAAACACCGGTGGGTGATATACAGGTGTCATGGAAATTGGAACATGGGAACTGTAAAGTGGAGTATACGGTACCGGAAGATATAGAGGTGCTGCCTGCGCCTGTGTGAAAATTTCCTCACCTTTATAGGCGGAGGCATAAATCGCCAAAACAAACTCAGCGGCAGTGACGGACAGGGAGAAACCGTATCCTTCACGGACATGAGAGCAAGCCTCGCATCCATATATGACGTAATCATACGCTGTGAAATTACCGAATGTAGATTGAAACAAAAAATAACATTATTACATAACCCCTTTTACATACAGGCTGTAACACCAGAGCAGCAGTCTGTATGCAAAAGGGTTTTTATTATTTTACCAGATAATGATATATTTTCCGTCCATCCCTAAATGCTCCCTCCCTCCTTTCCCCATCCCCACACAACATCATTATTACAACAAAATAATTACAAAAACAACAAAATAACAGTATATCAATTTCCCGTCCACTGCTATTATAAATACATCAAAACACAAGACAATCAAAGGAGAAAGCACATGATTTCAGAACGTTTTTACGGAATCGGGGAACCGCTGATCCAGCGGGAGCGGGATACCCATGTACCGGCAGCAGAATATCTGGATTTGGTAAAGGCATTGGGATGTACGGCATACCGTTCCTGGATGCATCTGACAGAGATCCTGAAGGACCCTCTTACACCTGATGAGGAGGCTGTTTCCGCTCATACAGAGCTTTTGGACAGGGCAGTGGAGCTGGATCTGGAAGTGACGGGCATGAGCCACGAGTGGTTTCTGCCGGAGGGATGTATTCAGCATACAGGGCATGCAGTTCCAAGGAGAGATTTGACAAAAGGCAGTCTTTACCGTCAGACACTTGAGATGCTGGAGCAGTCCTGGTTTACCATGGTATCCCTGTTTCCACAGGTGTCCCAGTGGGAGGTGGGGAACGAGTGGAACATCAATGCATTTCTGCAGCCTGACGGATTTCTTGACAGCGATATGTCAAAGCCGTTTAGCCCGGAGGAGAAGCTGGATATAGCGGTTGACCTCATGTATTTTGCTGCAAAGGGCATCAGAAGAGCGAACCCCAATGCAAAAGTTGTTTCCTTTTCCCCGGCGCTGAGCACGCCCTGGCTGGGAGGAAATCTGCCGGACTTCCTGCCGCCCATGTATGGAATCGCGTGGACTCTGGACAAGATTTACAGCCGCATCCGGTCAGGAAAATTCTGGTCCACAGACCCGGATGATTACTTTGACCTGGTGGCATGGCACCCCTATCAGATGAGTACCTGCCAGGATAAAAGAGAGGCGGATCTGTTCCTGCACATTGAGGAACCGGACCATCTGTGGAAGGATTATAACGACGCAGCATACCGTGTCATGTGCAAATACGGTGATGCAGAGAAACAGGTCATCCTAACGGAAACAGGTTTTACAGACTGCGGAGATCCCAAGCTTGAAAAAATGCAGGCTGAATATACACGTAAATTGCTGCAGCTTGCGGGAGAACTCCCTTATGTCCGGACTATCTATAATTTCCGGCTGCTGACCGAGACAGGAATGCTGGAAAAGCAGGGCATAGAGAAAAACCAGATCGGCGGCCGGGCAGAAGTGTACTTCGGATTTTTCGAGGAACCCCATAAGAACTGCAGGCCAAGATTAAAGGCATATGTCTTACAGGAGGCAGCGGGCGGTAACGAAGACCTAGCTGCAGCAGGGAAAAAAGTGGCACTTTTAAGGAAGAAATCATGAGGAAACCGCAATGAAAGAATACGTGGTAAATACAACATCCGGGAAAGTAAAAGGCTATCTGAGAAACAATCTGGTGGAATATCTGGGCATCCCATTTGCACAGCCTCCCGTTGGCAGCCTGCGCTTTAAAAGAGCACAGCCTGTGGCTCCATGGCAAGGGATTTATGATGCCGGAGACTATGGAAAAGAAGCCGTCCAACTGGACGAAGGACAGTTAAAAGGCAGCGAAGACTGCCTTACCCTGAACATAAGACGCCCCATGGAGGGAAAGGATCTGCCGGTTCTTGTGTGGATACACGGCGGCGGATACAATACGGGATCAGCGTCCGTTCCCCTTTACAGCGGTGTCTCATTTGCGGAAAAAGGTATTGTCTTTGTCTCCGTTCAGTATCGTTTAAATGTACTGGGATTTTATGACTTTACCACATACCCCGGCTGCGAAGATTTTGAGAGTAACTGCGGTGTATCTGACCAGATCCTTGCCATAACCTGGATACATGAAAATATAAAAGCCTTCGGCGGCGACCCCGGCCGCATCACCATAGCCGGAGAATCAGCCGGCGGAGCCTCTGTGGTCAATATGCTGGCAGCTCCCGTCGTAAAAGGTATGTTCAGCCAGGCAATCGCACAAAGCCCCCTGCCGAACTGTATTGCCACCCACAGGACAGCCGGAGAGAATACAGATCTGTTTCTGGAAGGTATGGGGTGGAACGTGGGGGATCTGCAGAAGCTCAGAACCATAAATCCCTTTGAATTGCAGAAAGGCAATACTTATGTGGCAGAAAAGCACCAGTACAAAAACCCGGGAATCTTTCTTCCCGGCCCTATACAGGACGATCTGCTTCCCGTACGCCCCATTGATGCCATCCGCAGCGGCAGCGCAGAGGGAGTAAAGCTTCTCATCGGTACCAACAAGCATGAGGGAACCCTGTTCGTCCATCCGGAAAAGACGGGGTTTCCAAACAACTGGGCCATGACTGCTGCTATGTTTGAGAAGAACGGACATGCCGCCGCGCTTCCGGAAATGATCCGTTATTACCAGCCTTCCCCGGAAGAATAGAAGTTGAAAGAAGTATCAGACAGACAAAGAGAAGTCCCGGCGGAACAGTTAAAACCGTTTATAAATTTTGCCGCAGACTACGCTTTTCGTATGCCTTCCCTGAAGGCAGCGCAGGCCCAGAAAGCATACGGGGATGTGTGGCTGTATAGCTTTGAATTTGTTTCAAGATCCGGGAAAAGTACAGGGATGGGAGCCTCCCACGCTTATGAACTTCCCTGTATGTTCGCCGAAAAAGAATTTGCCTTCAGCAGATTTATCTTTGACGGGGAACCCAAGAAAACCACAGATGCGCTGATAGAAGCCATGCACACGTCCTGGGTCCGGTTTATAAAAACAGGGGAACCCGATAAAGAGAACTGGCCAAAATACACGGGATATCACACCCCGGTCCGTGTCTTTGACAGAGTGAGCAGGACAGAAATACGGGATTTCAGTAAGCTTATGGAACTCTGGAAGGACATGCGGTTTTATGAAAACTGAGGGTAACGTGGCTGAAGCGTTACAACTGAGGCAGTAAAGACCAAACACTGCCCTGAAAAGGAGAGAAGAAAATGTTTAGTTATGCATCAAAACATAATGATCCCAAAGCAAAATTAGGCTGGAGCGAACGCATCGGCTACGGTATCGGCAACTATGGTATGGCGTGGGTAAACGGCATCATGTCAGCCTTCTTTATGATCTATCTGACCAATGTATCCTTCGTGGATGCAGGTGTGACAGGCACGATCATTGCCCTGTCAAAAGTATTTGACGGTATCAGCGATCTGATCATGGGCGGAATCGTGGACCACACCAAATCCAAACACGGCAAGGCCAGGATCTGGCTGGTGCGCATGTGTATTCCGCTGGCAGTTTCCACACTGCTGCTGTTCTGTATCCCGGCATCCATGACCGGATTTATAAAATACGTCTACATATTTATCATGTATAACCTGGTAAACGCCGTATTCTACACAGCTATGTATGTACCGTATACTTCCATGAATTACCTTATGACCCAGAATGACTTTGACCGTGGTCTGCTGGGCAACATGAACATGATTTTCCAGACACTGGCGAACATCACCATGAACACCTTCTTCCTCACTTGGCTGAACAAATTCGGAGACGGTGATATCTACACACAGAAAGCATGGACAAAAGCCTTTATGATTGTAGGCATAATTGTCATTGCTGCCAGTATCCTCTGTTTCTTCGGAACAAAGGAACGCGTAAAAAACATGGAAAAACAGTCAGGAGGAGAAAAAGAAGAAAAATCCGTACCTGCAAGGAAAGCCGTAAAATCCCTGTTCCAAAATAAATACTGGGTTCTGATGACAGTCTGTATGTTCCTGATTTTCTTTGTCATTGTCATGTACGCAGTGGCGGCAGCCTACTATGCGCAGTATGTTCTCGGGGATATAGGCTTCTACACCCCGATCAACAACGCGCTGTCCATCGCACAGTTCGGCATCATGTTCCTCACACCGGCATTTATGAAGAAATTCGGAAAACACAGAACCTATCAGGTCGGTCTTATTGCTATGATGGCGGGATTCGCAGGCACAGGTCTGTGCGGTACAAACCTTCCGTTACTTATTTTCTTTAACGCAGTAAAAGGCGTGGGGTTAGGGGCTGCCGGCGGCATGGCCTTTGGAATGGTGTCAGATACGATTGAATACGGAGAGTGGAAGACCGGTGTTGTGGCTGTGGGAATGGGCAATGCAGGCGTCAGCACAGCCCAGAAGCTGGGACTCGGTCTTGGACAGGCAGTTATGGGTTGGATTCTTGCGGCAGGCGGATTTGATGCGGCAAAAGCCGTGCAGTCAGCAGGTGCACAGAGCGCGATCAGCTTTTGCTACAACTGGATTCCCGTTATCTGTGTGGCCCTGTGCTCTGTACTTATGCTGTTTTACCGCCTGGACAAAGAATTGCCGGTGATCCGCACAGAGATGGCAAAACGTAACAGTTCAGACAGGTCTGCGCATTGACTGCGCTGACCGTATGAAAAAGTAGTGCCGGCAGACCGGTTAAAATATTCTGTACTGGAATAACTTCCTGATATGTGGTATATTGATGAAAAGAGAGGGAAAGCTTAGTACCCCCAATCCTTCAGGGCCTCATAGACAGTCCGGGCAATGGCTTTGGCTCCCAGTTCGTTGGGATGGACACCGTCCTGGAGGAAAAATTCGGGGTGGCTGGCAGTCACCTCATGAATATCGATAAAAGGCAGTCCCAGTTCCTTGGCGAGCTCACGGACTGCTTTTGCTGCTTCGCCGGCTACGCCGGCCCGTATCTTATAGGGCTTTGCAGGATTGAAATTCTCCGGGAATACAGAGGCAGGCGTCATGAGAATGACATCCGGTCTGGATGGCAGCTCCTGGTAGGAGAGGATCAACTGCCGGTAATCATCCTGAAATGCCTCTGTGCTGATCCAGTTATAGGGCTTTGTATCGTTGGTCCCCAGCATGATCAGCACCACATCCGGTTTGAAGTCCAGGCTTTTTTTGTACCGCTTGTGGCTCGTATAAGGTCTGTCACAGCTTTCCTGAAGCGTGTATCCGCTGGCACCGAAATTTTTTACGGAATATTTCCGGCCGAGCATAGTTCCAAGCTGTGCGGGATAACTGTCGTGGCTTTTGTCCCGGATCGTGGCGCCGTAGGTTATGCTGTCCCCCACACAGGCGATCCGCGTTTGGGAAGGGCAGGTCAGCCGGAGGACGAGGAGTATGACGGCCAGAAGAACGGCAAAGCGCAGCAGGTAATCAGAAAGTTTCTTTTGTCTCATAAAGGAATTTTCTCCTTTTTTCATATTTCACATGCATATCTTATTGTAAGGGCTAAAAAATGGAATTGCAAGGGAAGGATACAAAAATGGAAGATAGAATAAAAGAAGTTCTGGTGCAGACACCTTTCTGGGAACATTTGACAAAAGAGCAGCAGGAGAGGGTGTGCCGGGATTCCAGAGAAGTGCACTATCCGGCGGGAAGCCTGATCTATTCACCCACCAGGGAATGCCTGGGAACCGTATTTATTTTAAAGGGCGTTATCCGTGCGTATCTTTTGTCTGACGAGGGCAAAGAGGTGACCATATACCGGATCAGGGAAGGGGATACCTGTGTGCTCACAGCCTCCTGTGCCCTGTCGGCCATCACCTTTGATGTGGAGATAGAGGCAGAGGCGGACTGTGATGTTCTGCTGATACCGGCACCTGTATTTTCAGCTCTTGCGGTGGACAATATCTATGTGGAGAATTATGCCTACAAGATCGCAACGGAGCGTTTTTCAAGCGTTGTGGAGGCTCTGCAGCAGATGCTGTTTTTAAGTCTGACTCAGAGGATCGCCGCTTTTCTCATCGACGAATCCGCACAGAGGAAGGATGACAGCATCCGTATGACCCATGAGGAAATCGCAAAAGCCATCGGCAGTGCCAGGGAAGCGGTGAGCAGAACCCTGAAACAGATGGTAAAAAAGGGGGATATATCCCTGTTCCGCGGCGGAATCAAGATTGAAAATAAAAGCAGCCTTTATGAGCTGCTGCCGTAAGGCAGGCATGACGAAAAAGGGTGCGGCAGGAAGCCGCACCCTTTTATCCATCCATCTCTGTTTTTATTTCAGAAGATTCAAAAGCTGCCCTTTTGGAACAACTCCCACAGATTTTTCCACAACCTTTCCATTCTTGAACACCAGAACCGTGGGAATGTTCATAACGCCGTAGGAGGAAGCCAGACCCGGATTCTCATCCACATTTACTTTGCCTACTTTATACGCGCCTTTGGATTCCTCGGCAATCTCCTCAATAACCGGCCCCAGCATGCGGCAGGGCATACACCAGGTTGCCCAGAAATCTACCATTACAGGAACAACAGAATCCAATACCTCACTTTTAAAGTTTTTCTCATCAAATACCATTGCCATAATTATACACTCCTTATTTTTATCATAAATTTTTGGTTTCTCATCTTTATGAGCCTATTCTATCAGATGCAGGCCCGCTTTTCTGTGACTGTGTCACACTGCTTCCGGAAGCTTTTTTAAATACTTCACAGCTTTTGTTCCCGCAAGAGCTCCTTCATAGACGGCTTTTGATACCTGAAGAAGGCCGCCTGTGCAGTCTCCTGCTGCAAAAAGTCCGGGAAGGGCAGTGCTGGTGTCTGTCTCTATCATGATATGATTGTTTTCTATCATCAAGCCCAGTTTTCTTGCAATATCTGTGCTTCCTGCGGTTCCGAGCGCCACGAAAAGTCCGTCCAGCGGGAATTTTTCGTAATCCTCCAGTTCCAGCCATTTTAAAGTGGGCTCTCCTCCGGCGGAAATGATCTTCCTTGTCTCAACCTGGATGGTTCCCAGCGCTTCTTTTTCAAAAGTGGGTTCCATGCCGTTGGTGAGGATCGTGACTTTGGCAGCCATGGGTTCCAGCACCTTTGCCTCATGCAGGGCGTATTCTCCGTTGCCGATTACTGCCACATCCTTCTGGCGGTAGAAAAAACCGTCGCAGATGGCACAGTAACTGATACCGCTGCCTTCATATCTGCGGGCTTCCTTAAGGGCAAGCGTGTTCCTTTTGGTTCCCGTTGCCAGGATCAATGCCTTGGTCTGATAGGTGGACGTGATGGTGTGGATCGTGTAATCGCCGTCGTATTCCACAGACAGCATTTCATCCTCCACGACAGGGACTCCCAGGGCTTTGATCTGCTTCAGACCGTTCTCATACAGCTCCTGTCCGGAAACTGGGTCAGGCAGTCCGTAATAATTTTCAATCTTCGCTGCCTTTTCCAGAGCACCGATACCTTTGTGTATGATAAGCGGCGTGATGCCGGAGCGGACTGCGTACAGAGCAGCGGAGATTCCGGCAGGTCCTGCGCCGGCGATAATCAGTTTTTCCATATATTCAGGCACTTCCTTTCTTTCTACTCTTATCTTATCATAAATTTTACCAAAAGACACAGGTTTTGTTGGTGACCTGGTTACATAAGAAAAAAGCCTTTATAAAAACAGAGAAAAATGGTAAAATATAAACATAAGAAATGGCCGGGAGGAGGAAAGATTTATGGAAGAGGAAAAAAAGATTGAAAGGCTGAGGGCAATCCTTGATGCCAGCGCCTATACAGTCATTTTAAGCGGTTCCGGCATGATGGCAGAGTGCGGATACATGGGAATGAAGACACCGGAGAAAGCGTATGAGATCGAGAAGACATACGGTGTGTCACCGGAGGATATATTTACCAGTGTGTACTACAACAACAGGCCGGCGGAGTTTTTCAAATTTTACCGCGACGAAGTTCTCCAGGGGGATGTGGACACCAGCGACACGTTCCGTGTGGCAGCCAGGATGGAGCAGAAGGGAAAGCTGAAGTGTATCATTACCGGGAATATTTACGGATATCCCCAGAAGGCAGGCTGCCGCAATGTGATCAACCTGCACGGAAGCATCCATGAGAATATCTGCCCCCACTGCGGAAGGAAATATCCGCTGGAATATATAAGAGCGTCCAAAAAAGTACCGCTGTGTGAGGACTGCAGCCGTGTCATCCGTCCGCAGGTGGCTCTCTTTGGCGAAATGATGGACAGCCAGCTCATGACAAGGGCAACCTGGGAGATTGAGAACGCGGATACCCTGATTCTTCTTGGAACGACACTGGATTCCGAGGTGTTCTCCAAGTATATCAAATACTTTGAGGGAACGAATCTGGTCATCATTCATAAAGAGCATCATCACTCAGACAGCAGAGCAGACCTTGTCATCTGGGATGAGCCGAGAAATGTTTTTACGAAACTAGGTTATTAATGTGAAAACCTAACAAAAAAGCGCCCCGTTTTTCGTGAATGAGGCGCTTTTTATATGAGGGATTTAGAAAAACACTAACATATTTCACAAAAATTAATCAAAAAAACAACTTGTATTTATGAAAAAAATCAGTTGTATTTTTCCATATACCAATTGGTACACAAAAACCCTCCAAAAACAGGGAGAAAACCATAAAAGAAATTGAAAAAATGTCTGAAAAATTGTCCGTAAAATCACAGGAAAGCCACATCGAAAAAAATATAAAGAAAGATTGACAAATGAAAAAATTAGCTGTAATGTTTTCTGGAATCATAAATAAATAAGAAAGGAGAAGTTAAAAAATCATAAAATAGAAAGGGAGGATGTCCTACGGGAACTATAGCGGATAGGATTACGGAAGAGCTGAACTGCGAGACCGTATTTACCATCCCAATTTTTGGCGGGATACCAGTCACGGAGTCCGTGGTGGTCACCTGGATCATTATGGCAGCATTGACGATATTATCCATCGTTCTTGTCAGAAATCTGAAGGTGGAAAATCCCGGTAAGAAACAGTTGGCTCTGGAATCATCTATTGGATTTCTGCATGACTTTTTCGCGGATATTCTGGGCGAGAGAGGAAAGCAGTATATTCCTTACTTGATTACCGCTGCCATCTATATTGGCGTGGCTAACTTAATTGGTCTTCTGGGCTTTAAGCCGCCCACAAAGGACTTAAACGTGACAGCAGGGCTGGCAATCATAAGCATCTTCCTGATTGAATATTCAGGATGGAAGCAGAAAGGGTTTAAGCGGTTCATGCACAGTTTTGCAGAACCCATGGCCATTGTTACGCCGATTAACATTATGGAGATATTTATCCGCCCGGTATCGCTTTGTATGCGGTTGTTCGGCAATGTTATCGGATCATTTGTTGTAATGGAACTGATCAAAATGATCTTACCGGTTGTTTTACCCATTCCATTCAGCTTTTATTTTGACATTTTTGATGGTCTGATTCAGGCCTATGTATTTGTTTTTTTAACTTCGCTCTTTATCAAGGAGCAGATAGAAGAGTAATCATTAAAAATAAATTTGGAAAAGGAGAACAGAGATATGTTAACAGCAATTGGTGCAGGTATGGCAGTTTTAACAGGTTTAGGAGCAGGTTTAGGTATCGGTCTTGCAACATCTAAAGCAACAGAAGCGATCGCAAGACAGCCGGAGGCAGAGGGAAAGATCAGTAAAGCGCTGTTACTCGGATGTGCACTTGCAGAGGCAACTGCTATTTACGGTTTCGTTATCGCTTTATTACTGTTATTCGTAAAATAAGGAAGGCAGGTGAAGACAGGTGCTGAGTTTAGGCTGGGGCCTTATCTGGACCATAATTAACCTGATAGTTCTTTATCTCTTACTGAAAAAATTCCTGATCGGACCGATACTGGGAATCATGGAAAAAAGAAAGACACTCATCGCACAGCAGCTTGAAAATGCCAGGACAACAGAAGGAAAGGCGAATGAGCTGAAAGGCCAGTATGAAATGGCAATAAGCGGTGCAAAAGCCGAGTCCTTACAGATTATCGAGGAAGCGAAAGCGGATGCGAGGACCCTGACAGAGCGTACCGTTCGGGAAGCGAATGAGCAGGCTGCCAGAATCCTGGAAAGTGCCAGAAAAACGGCAGAACAGGAAAAGGAAAATGCCCTGGCAGGAGCAAAATCCGAAATCGCGGGCCTTGCCGTGGAAGCAGCCAGAAAAATGCTTGCAGGCGGAAGCCAGGCGGGAAACAGCATGCTCTACGACACATTTTTAGCAGAAGCGGGTGATGCAGATGACAGAGAGTCTGAATAATTACGGGAAAGTGCTGTATGAGCTGAACATTTCACCGGAATCTGCAGCCGGCGCAAGAGAACTTTTAGAGAAAGTTCCCCAGGTGTCGGAAGTGCTTTCAAGCCCTGTTGTATCCCTGGCGGCGAAGCAGAGAGCTGTAGACCGGATTTTTCCGAAAGAGATACATAATTTTATGAAAATACTGTGCAGATACCACAAAGCAGGCGAGGCACAGGAAATTTTTAAGGCATATCAGGAGTATTACAACGAGCAAAATAATATTTTAAATGCCACTCTGTCTTATGTGGTACTTCCTACAGAGGAGCAGCTTGAAGGAATCAGAAGATTTCTCTGCAGGCAATACCACGTAAAGGATGTAGCATTTCAGTTACAGGAAGAAAAAGACCTGGTCGGCGGATTTACCCTCCGCGTAGGAGACCGGGAGATTGATTACAGCCTGAAGGGCAGAATCAATGCACTACAACAAAAATTGACCTGGAGGTGAACGCTTTGAGTTCAATCAATTCAGAGGAGATTATCTCCATTCTGAAAGAAGAAATAGAAAATTTCGATATGACAACGGGTGTCCGTGAAGTGGGAAACGTAATCTGGGTCGGTGACGGAATTGCGACTGTTTATGGAATAGACCATGCGATGTACGGAGAGATCGTGACCTTTGAGAACGGTGTCAAGGGTATGGTGCAGGATATCAAGAGAAATGAGATCGGTGTCATCATATTCGGCAAGGACATGGGAATCAAAGAGGGCACAAAAGTTGTCCGCACAAAGAAAAGAGCAGGTATCCCGGTTGGTGAAGGCTATATCGGAAGAATCGTGGATGCCCTTGGCGCACCCATTGACGGAAAAGGAGAGATCAAGGCAGAGGATTACCGTCCCATCGAGCAGGAAGCACCTGGTATCATTGACCGTAAATCCGTATCTGTTCCCATGGAAACAGGTATTCTGGCCATTGACTCCATGTTCCCCATCGGCCGCGGACAGCGTGAGCTGATCATCGGCGACCGTCAGACAGGTAAGACCTCCATTGCCATTGACGCTATCCTGAACCAGAAAGGCAAGGACGTCATGTGTATCTACGTGGCAATCGGACAGAAGGCCTCCACAGTTGCAAAACTGACCGGAACTCTGGAAAAATACGGCGCCATGGATTACACCACAGTCTTTGCAGCGACAGCAAGCGACTGTGCGCCCCTTCAGTATATTGTTCCCTATTCGGGAACCGCTCTGGCAGAGTACTTTATGTACCAGGGCAAGGATGTGCTGATCGTCTACGATGACCTGTCAAAGCATGCGGTGGCTTACCGTGCCCTTTCCCTGCTTCTGGAGCGTTCTCCGGGACGTGAGGCTTACCCGGGCGACGTATTCTACCTGCATTCCAGACTGCTGGAGCGTTCCAGCCGTTTGAGCGACGCAGCGGGCGGCGGTTCCATCACGGCACTGCCTATCATTGAGACACAGGCAGGCGACGTTTCCGCTTATATTCCGACCAATGTTATTTCTATCACAGACGGACAGATTTTCCTGGAAAGTGACCTGTTTTTCGCCGGCAACCGTCCGGCTGTCAATGTGGGTCTTTCCGTATCCCGTGTGGGCGGCGCGGCCCAGACAAAGGCCATGAAAAAGGCATCAGGCAGCATGAGGATTGACCTGGCACAGTACAGGGAGATGGAAGTGTTTACACAGTTCGCGTCTGACCTGGATGATGCCACAAAAGAACAGCTTTCCTACGGAAAGACGCTGATGGAGCTTTTGAAACAGCCTCTGTGCCATCCCTTGTCCAACCATGAGCAGGTTATCACCCTCTGGACAGCAACACATAAGGTATTTTCCGGTGTGGAGATTAAGGATGTGAAGCCGTTCCAGACAGATATGCTGGCTTACTTTGAGAAAAACCATCCGGAGATCGGACAGGAGATCGAGACGAAAAAAGTCATCTCCGACGAACTGGGCGAGAAGATTTTAAAGGTGGCAGAGGAATTTAAGAATAAGAGCAGGTGATGAGATGGCAAGTGCAAAAGAGATACAAAGCCGTATAAACAGTATCCAGGATACGATGAAGATCACCAACGCCATGTACATGATTTCCTCCTCCAAGTTAAAGAGAGCAAGGAAAGTGCTGGCGGATACGGAGCCGTATTTTTATTCCCTGCAGTCTGCGATCGGCCGTGTTCTCCGTCATATGCCTCCGGATACGGAAGGAAACCGTTTCTTTGACGAGCGGGCTGATGTTCCGGATGACAAACGCAGAACGGGCTACATCGTCGTTTCCGCAGACAAGGGGCTTGCCGGTGCTTACAATCACAATGTGTTTAAGATAGCAGAAGAATGTATGGAAAATGACGCGCATCCCCAGCTCTTTGTGCTGGGAGAGGTGGGAAGACAGTATTTCTACAAGAAGAACGTGGATATTGACACGAACTTCCGGTTCACAGTACAGAAGCCGACCATGCACCGGGCCAGGGTGATCTCAGAGAAGATGATCGCCAATTACCTGACCGGGGAGCTGGATGAAGTGTATATCATTTACACGAGAATGGCCAATGCCGCCAATATGGTGGCAGAGATGGAACAGCTTCTTCCCCTTAAAAAAGCAAGTTTCCGTACACCGGCACAGGTGATGGTAGATATTCATCAGGAGGAGATCGAGATGGTTCCCTCCGCAGAAGAAGTCCTGAACAGCATTGTTCCCAATTACCTGCACGGTATCATTTACGGCTGTCTTGTGGAATCCTATGCCAGTGAGCATAATTCCCGTATGATGGCTATGGATGCAGCTACCAGCAGTGCAAAAGACATGCTGAAAGATTTATCAATAAAATATAATCGTGTGCGTCAGGCTGCGATCACCCAGGAAATCACTGAGGTCATCAGCGGAGCCAAGGCACAGAAGAATAAAAACTAGCGAGCAGGAAGGAGGTTTCCTCACGACTGTGAGATGCAATCGTTATGGAAAAAGGAAAAATCGTACAGGTCATGGGACCTGTTGTAGACGTAGAATTTGAAGACCAGAACCTTCCGTATATCAAAGATGCCCTTACCGTGGAGAACAATGGAAAGAAGCTTGTGATGGAAGTGGCACAGCACATCGGAAACAATACGGTGCGCTGTATCATGCTGGCTTCCAGCGACGGCCTCTGCAAAGATATGGAGGTCACGGCAACAGGAGCAGGTATTTCCGTACCGGTGGGAAAAGAGACACTGGGACGTCTGTTCAACGTGCTGGGCGAAACCATTGACAACGGAGAACAGCTTGAAAATGCGGAGCACTGGGTCATCCACAGAGATCCCCCAAGCTTCGAGGAGCAGAGCCCAGTAGTCGAGATTCTGGAGACTGGTATCAAGGTGATCGACCTGCTGGCGCCTTACGCAAAAGGCGGTAAGATCGGTCTGTTCGGCGGTGCCGGGGTTGGTAAGACCGTTCTGATCCAGGAGTTGATCAGCAATATTGCCACAGAGCACGGCGGATACTCCATTTTCACCGGTGTTGGTGAGCGTTCCCGTGAGGGAAATGACCTTTGGACAGAGATGAAGGAATCCGGCGTACTGGAGAAGACAGCCCTGGTATTCGGGCAGATGAATGAGCCGCCGGGAGCGCGTATGCGTGTGGCGGAGACCGGACTTACCATGGCAGAGTATTTCCGTGATCAGGAGCACCAGAACGTGCTGCTGTTCATTGATAATATCTTCCGTTTTACCCAGGCAGGTTCTGAGGTTTCAGCGCTTCTGGGACGTATGCCGTCAGCCGTTGGCTACCAGCCCACCCTGGCTACTGAGATGGGTGAGCTGCAGGAGCGGATCGCCTCCACAAAGAACGGTTCCGTTACAAGTGTGCAGGCTGTCTATGTGCCTGCCGATGACCTGACTGACCCGGCTCCGGCCACTACATTTGCCCATCTGGATGCCACTACGGTTCTGTCCAGAAAGATCGTGGAGCAGGGTATCTATCCCGCGGTTGACCCGCTGGAATCCACCTCCCGTATTCTGGAGGCTGATGTGGTCGGGGAAGAACACTATGATGTGGCCAGAAGGGTGCAGGAGTATCTGCAGAAGTACAAAGAGCTGCAGGATATCATTGCCATCCTTGGTATGGAAGAGCTTTCCGAGGAAGACAAAAAAGTAGTTGCCCGTGCCAGAAAGATCCAAAAATTCCTGTCCCAGCCCTTCCATGTGGCTGAGGTGTTCACCGGAATTGCCGGTAAATATGTACCTCTCAAAGAGACGATCCGCGGCTTTAAGATGATCGTGGACGGCGAGATGGACGAATATCCGGAGAATGCATTCTTTAATGTGGGAACCATTGACGAGGTGGTGGAGAAAGCAAAAGCTGAGCAGTAATGCAGGGCGGAAAAGGAGTGCATGTATATGAATACATTCGGACTGAATATCGTTGCCAGTGATAAAGATTTTTATCACGGCAGAGGAACCAGTATCATGCTTCCTGCAAAGGACGGCCAGATTTCCATTCTGGCCCACCATGCGGATATGATGGTTGCCATTGTACCCGGTGAGATGCGTTTTAAGCCTGCTGACAGTGAAGAGTGGAAGACAGCGATTGTGGGAAACGGGTTTGCGCAGATCATCAATAACCGTGTGACTGTTCTGGTAGATAGCTGTGAGTACCCCGAGAATATTGACCTGAAGCGTGCAAAAGATGCCCTGGAGCGCGCGGAAGAACAGCTCAGGCAGCAGCAGAGTCTGCAGGAATATTATATATCCAAGGCATCCCTTGCAAGAGCCATGGCCCGTATGAAAGCAGCAAAGAAGCATGACGTATAAGACGTTTATACAGGAGATGAGGAGAACATTCCTCGTCTCTTTTTTTATGGATGATCCGGTGGTCTTATAAAAGCTTTTTATTAAAAATCAGTACGGAAAGAAGCAGATTCACCACCGATAAAACGCCGGTGATCACCACAGCACACATGAAATCAGACACATCTGCTGCCTGGGGAAGCAGGCTGTAAGAGGACATCAGTTGTGTGGGAATATACTTTTTCATATCAGGTATCCATGCCAGCAGGTAGAATACGAAAAACACACCTCCGGTTCCGGCCAGTACCATATAATTGGTGCTGCACAGGGAGGACATAAGCATAATAAGCGTGATCAGCCACAGCCCTGTCATATAGAGGCAGAAGGCTCCGAAAAATATATGGGATGCCATGCTGTTATCCCAGAAATACATATTATAGACATAGGTGATCCCGAAAGAGATCCAGTAACACACAGTCCAGAGAAGAAGGGCGGAAAAGGCTTTGGACAGGATCAGTTTCCACCGGTTCATGCCTTTTGTCAGGATAATGATCAGGGTGCCTTTCTGATATTCCGTGGTCAGAATACCGCTTGCAATGACAATAAAAACAATCAGATATATGGGGGTATTCTTATAAAACTGCGTCCAGGATGTAAATACGTCCACCTTGATCTCTGTCAGGACCATACCGCTTTCCTCCAGGGAACCGGCAAAGTTCTCCATCATCCAGGGCGTCAGCTTGGCAACAAGGGGATTCATGATCCCGAATAAAACAGAGAGAATCACAAGCAGGGGCATTCTGCCGGTGCGCAGAGATTCCCGCAGTTCTTTTTTAGTAAAAGCTGTGAGTTGTCTCATATCCCAATCACCTCCATAAACAGGTTTTCCAGTGTGGCCTCCCGCATCTCTACCTTCTGGACACAGAGCGCATTGTCTGCCAGAATCTTCATGGCATGTGTCATGTCTTTTTCATCTTTTCCCGGGAAGAACAGGCGGACTGCGCTTATTCTCTCGCTGCCGGACATGGATGCTGCGAAGGCGTCGGCGTCCTGCGGCGTGTAAAATTCTATGTCAAATCCGTTGCCTTTTCGTCTGCTCTTTATTTCCTCCAGGGTCCCCTTAAGCGCGGTGCGGCCGTTGTGGAGAAGAGCGATCTCATCACAGATGCGTTCCACATCCGAGAGGATATGTGTGGAGAAGACAACCGTGGTATGGTCTTTGACGGACAGAAGAATATCCAGGATCTCTTTTCTGCCAAGGGGGTCCAGGGCAGAAGTGGGTTCGTCGCAGATCAGCAGCTTGGGTTCGTTCAGAAGTGCCTGGGCGATTCCTAAGCGCTGCTTCATTCCTCTGGAAAACCCGTGAATGCGTTTATTTTCCTTATCCAGTCCCACCAGGTGCAGCAGTTCGTCTGATTTTTTGCGGATTCCGGCGGATGACATTCCTGTGATCTCTCCGCACAGTCTGAGATATTCCGAGGGTGTCATGTATCCGTAAAATTCCGGGACATCCGGCAGGTAGCCCATATAGCGGTTGGTACGATTCTGCCCGTAGCGGACCGTTTCCCCGTTTACTTTGATCGTGCCGCTGTCTGTCTGCAGAAGTCCCAGGATCATTTTCATGGTGGTGGTCTTACCTGCTCCGTTCTGTCCGATAAATCCGTAGACACAGTGTTCCGGTACGGTAAAGCTCAGGTCGTCAATGATTTTTTTACTCCCGAAAGATTTTGATACATGGGAAAGGGTCAGCATATCCATTTAATTGTCCTCCTTTCCGAGCAGAAGGTACAGGACCGGCCCGATAAATTCCAGCCCCACGATTGTGACAACCAGCCACAGGGCACGTGAACCCCTTTTATAATTCTTATGGGTGAGAATATGGCGCAGGGTGATGAAAAGCAGAAGCAGTTCCGCAATGGCTAAAGGAATGAGAAATGGTAAAAGTTCTGAAACTGTCATAGGGATTCTCCTCTCACTAAAAATATTTGTTTGATCTTCCGGTAATCTTCACTGCTCTCAAGCGGCTGAAACACAGGGTTTTCCAGTGCCTGCACCACGCTGTCCGCAATGACTTTTTTAGCACGGACCAGGTTCCCTCCCAGATCCGACTGTTCAAAATAAGGATCAATGGCATCGAAATACTCATCTCCGTGCAGGAAAACCTTGTCACATTCCAGCAGGGAATCGGTTATGGATGCAAACTTTTTCAAGCGGTCCAGAGCCTCCTCAAGCCTTCCGTGTATGCAGCAGATAACAGCAGTCTGATAATGGAACTGGGCGGCTGTGTTGTGGTGCAGATTCTCCAGACTGTAGAGTTTCATGAGACAGTCAATGCGGTGAATGGTTTCCTCACAGGAATCCATATCCTCCGCGTGGAGGGAAAGATACTGCACAGCTCCCGACACAAGGGAAAGGAGATGGGTATACATGCCGAACTGGCTGTACCGGTTGGCCTTTTCCTTCTGACCGGCAATAGCATAGGCCTGAACCAGGATCGTTTCCCCCTGAAAGGAGTAGTGATACGGATTCAGTATCTCTTCCAGTGTGTCGATCACCTCCTGGGTCCTGCCGCAGAGCAGATCAATACTGGCTTTTAACAGGAGGGCGTCGTTGCACAGCGGGATTTCCCTGCAGTCATTGATAATGTGGGAACACAGTCTGGCTGCTTCCTCCAGAATCTCTGTCTGCATCTGCGGGTTTGGGGCAAGGGTGGCATGGTTCATCCAAAGAACACAGACCTGGAAAAGGAAGGGGGAACAGGAGTAGTATTTTTTGACCAATTGCCGGCTCTTCTCCATCACCTCCTCAAAGGGCTGTTCTGCGAATTCTTTCGTGAAATCAAAATATATTTTCTGAATCTGTTCTCTGCTGAGTTTAGGCTCATATCCCAGAAGTTCGTCTACTGTGACATCAAAATAGGCGGCCAGGCGGGGGAGCAGCATAATATCCGGCAGACTCTGCTTTGTCTCCCATTTTGAGACAGAGGCTTTGGTGACACCCACGAAATCAGCCAGCTCTTCCTGGGTGATTCCTTTTTTGTGGCGTAATTTAATGATGTTTTCGGAAAAATTAAGTATATTCATCCTTTCATCCTCCTTATATGGTTGATTATAAGCAGGTAACTGAAAATTATCAATGGATTGCAGCGATACTTTGAGATACAAAATCAACTGTTAGGAAACCGACACAGCATACTGTCCTTCAGACCTGAAAAGATGTATCCTGTGCAAATGAATATCAATCTTTTTTGAACCTGCTATAATGTGTGTAAGAAAACTTATGAAAAACTGGAATCATTGTAAGGAGGAATTTATATGAAATGGATATTATGGGGATTAACAGCACTGACGGGAATCATAGCAGTGATTCTGCTGATGGGAAAAGGGAGCTTTCTCATTGCCGGGTACAATACGTCCCGGAATAAAGAAAAATACAATGAGAAAAGGCTGTGCCGGGTCGTAGGCGGAGGATTGGGTGTGATCACCCTTGTTATGGCTGCCTGGAGTATAATGGGAGACCAGTTCCCTGTGGCAGCCTTTGTGATCAGCATTATTGCTGTGGTGGCTGCCATACAGATTCTGAGCAATACGGTGTGCGTAGTAAAAGGGGAAGCCGTTCAGGAAAAAGACAGGGCCAGGGATAAGATTTACAGAAACGCGTCCTTTCTTTTCACCGCAGTCATTTTGGTAGTGGTTTCCTTTGTGCTTTTTACAGGAAATGTAACCCCGGTTATGCATGAGGCATCCCTGGAGATACAGGTATCCTTCTGGCCGGATCATGAGGTGCCGTATGCTTCTGTTAAATCTGTTTCTTACACGGATGATC
Source organism: Blautia sp. JLR.GB0024 (assembly GCF_037000545.1). NCBI lineage: Bacteria > Bacillati > Bacillota > Clostridia > Lachnospirales > Lachnospiraceae > Blautia > Blautia sp. JLR.GB0024. Next base: position 553,791 of record NZ_JBANBF010000001.1, read on the forward strand.
TGCAGCGCGGCAGCCGGAAAAATGGGATTGGAGGTCCCACACTGCAGGCAGGATATTTTAAGAACGCAGAGTTCGGTGATTATAAACTGTATTCCTATACATCCTGTGACAGCTTTGTGGTCCTGGACACAGAGCAGGGAACCGTGGTGCTGAACGGTAAAGACGAGGCAGCTACCAGGAAGCTTTACGAGGAAATAAGGGAAAAGGTACAGCAGAACTGACACAGACTGCAGTTGACAGAGTGTTTTCTCTCCCTATACAATAGGGGTATCACGAGAGAAAAGGCAGGCAAACACATGAACACAAAAGATTTGAAATGTTTTGAGGCCGTCTATCAGGAAAAAAGCATCAGCAGGGCTGCCAGACGCCTTTATATCACACCCCAGGGACTGGGAAAAAACATCAGGACCCTGGAGGCAGAACTGGAAACCGTTCTTTTTGAGCGCACCAAACAGGGTATGCGCCCAACACAGAGCGCGGATTTTCTCTATGGAAGGACGAAGAAGATCATACAGGAGCTGGAGGAGCTGGAAAACGGCGTAAGACAGCTTGAGAACAGAAAGATAGTCCTTCGCATCGGATGCGCCTGCGGTGTTTTTAATGTCCTTCCTTTTGAGCTGATCCTGAATTTTATGAGGGAGAATCCCCATATCCGGGTGGAGTGGAATGAGTATTCCAACGAGGAAGTGAAGTCCATGCTGGAGGACTCCAGACTGGAATACGGTTTCATTGTGGGAAAACACGAAGGGGACGACATGATACAGCGGAAACTGGACGGAAGGGAGATCCTGCTGCTTGTCTTTGAAGGGCATCCCCTGTATGAAAAGGAGAGTGTGAACGTGGAGATGCTGAGGGAGGAGAACATGATCCTCATGAATGAACATTTCCACATGTACCACGATTTTGCCTCCATCTGCTGTGCGAAGGGATTTACTCCCAACATCATAGCAAAGACATCGGACGGTGCTGTCCTGTACAAACTCTGCCGCCAGAAGATCGGTCTTGCGGTCATACCGGAATTTATGCTGGAGGATTTCCGTATGGAACATATGCGCGCCATACCCTTTGAGGAACATATGACCTGGGAGGTGTTCGGCGTTTACAAGGAAGATACGAAAAATTATGAGACCATACAGCAGTTTGACTGCTTTCTAAAACAAAAAGTTTCCACCTGACAAGCAAAGGTTGCTGGCGGAAAGGCGTTGTTCTTTTGTATTATATTGTTAAAAGAAATACGAAGGAGGACGCAATGAAATATAAAAATTTATTTACCCCTGTGCAGATCGGCAGGGTTACCCTAAAGAACCGTTTTGCACTGGCCCCCATGGGCCCTCTGGGACTGGCGGACGCCCAGGGCGGGTTCAACCAGAGAGGTATTGATTATTACACAGAGCGGGCAAAGGGCGGCACCGGCCTGATCATCACCGGTGTCACGTTCTCAGACTGCCGGGTGGAGACTCAGAGTATGCCCAATTGTCCCAATTCCACTTACAATCCGGTACATTTTATCCGGACCAGCAGGGAGATGACAGAGCGTGTCCACGCGTACGGCAGCAAGATTTTTCTCATGATGTCAGGGGGCTTCGGCCGTGTCACCATACCCACCAACCTGGGAGAGTTCCCGCCGGTTGCGCCATCCGCCATTCCTCACAGATGGCTGGATAAGACATGCCGTCCTCTGACGAAAGAGGAAATACGCAGCATTGTAAAGTCTTTCGGCGACGGCGCATACAATGCCAAGCGCGGCGGTTTTGACGGTATTGAAGTCCATGCGGTCCATGAGGGATACCTGCTGGACCAGTTTGCCATTTCCATGTTCAACCAGAGAACGGACGAATACGGCGGTTCCCTGGAAAACAGGCTCCGCTTTGCAAGGGAAGTGGTGGAGGAGATCAAGTCCCGCTGCGGGGAGGATTTCCCGGTTGTCCTGCGTTTCAGCGTAAAAAGCATGATCAAGGACTGGAGAGAGGGTGCCCTTCCGGGCGAAGAGTTTGAGGAAAAGGGCCGTGATATTCCGGAGGGTCTGGAAGCTGCAAAACTGCTTGTCAGCTATGGATACGATGCGCTGGATACAGATGTGGGTACCTATGATGCCTGGTGGTGGAATCATCCCCCCATGTATCAGGAAAAAGGACTGTTCCGCCCGTACTGTAAAATGGTGAAGGAAGTGGTGGATGTACCTGTGCTCTGCGCCGGACGTATGGATGATCCGGCTATGGCTTCTGAGGCTGTGGAGGATGGAACCTGTGATATTGTAAGTCTTGGCCGTCCTCTTCTGGCTGACCCGGACTATGTGAACAAACTGCGGGCAGGGCGCACAGAGGATATCCGTCCCTGCATCTCCTGCCAGGAGGGCTGTATGGGGCGTGTACAGGAATATTCCATGATCAACTGTGCCGTGAATCCCCAGGCGGCCCGGGAACGGGTGACCGCCTATGAACCTGTACGGAAGAGCAAAAAAGTAATGGTGGTGGGCGGCGGTGTGGCCGGCTGTGAGGCAGCCAGAGTGCTGGCAATCCGCGGACACAGGCCGGAAGTGTTTGAGAAGACCGGGTGTCTGGGAGGCAATCTGATCCCGGGCGGTGCTCCTGACTTTAAGGAAGATGATCTGGAACTGGCAAAGTGGTATGAGACCACTCTGAAAAAACTGGATGTTCCGGTACACCTTCATACTGAAGTCAGAAAAGAAGATGTGGAAAAAGCAGAATATGACGCTGTGATCATCGCCACAGGCTCCGTCCCGAAGGTGTTCCCTCTGGGTGACGATGCCCATGTATACACTGCGGCACAGGTCCTCACAAAGGAAAAAGACTGCGGCGGCAGTACCGTAGTGGTAGGCGGCGGTCTGGTGGGCTGTGAGACAGCGCTGTGGCTTGCGCAGCAGGGTAAGAAAGTGACGATTGTGGAAGCCCTCGATAAGCTGATGGCAGTCAACGGCCCTCTCTGCCATGCCAACAAAGATATGCTGGAGCGCCTGATCCCCTACAACGGCATTGAGGTGGTGACCGGCGCCAAAGTGACCGGATTCCGGGATGGAATGTTATCCTGTGTTGTTCAGGAGGAGGAGAAGGAGATTTCCTGTGACAGCGTTATTTTATCTGTTGGATACAGGGAGGAGAATTCCCTCTACAATGACCTGCAGTTTGATGTGCCGGAAATCTATCTGCTGGGTGACGCGAAGAAAGTTTCCAATATTATGTACGCGATCTGGGATGCATTTGAAGTGGCAAACCATATGTGATAGGTGTATCAACAAGCGTGCTGCCAAAGCGTACGGCAGCCATAATAAAAAATATATATTTATATCCCCCCACGTGGCTTGTGGGGGGATTTTTTGTCTGCTATACTATGGATAGTCAAAAAAATAACAGATGCGGCGTTACTTTTTTACTGACAATTTACCGGAATGAATGAAGAGGAAAATACATTGAATACACCACAGAAGTTTGAATTTTTGCTGAAGAAACTGGTACAGATCCTGCTGTCCATGCTGGTGCTGTCCATACTGGTATTTTTTATTGCCCGCCTTTCTCCCGGGGACCCTTTAAAATCCTATTACGGGGAGAGCGTGGAGCGGATGAATGAGAGCCAGAAGGAGAAGGCCAGGGAGCGTCTGGGCCTCAACGAGCCTATGACCGTGCAGTACGTGCGCTGGGTGGAAAATGCCCTGCACGGGGATTTCGGGATTTCATATAAATATAAGCAGGATGTGGGAGCGGTCATAGAGAAGGTATATGCCAATACCTTGATACTGGGAGGCTTATCCTATGTGCTCACCTTCCTTTTCGCTGTTTTGCTGGGTATTTTCTGTGCGATGCGTGAGAATACCCTGATCGACAGGTGCATCTGTAAGATCGGGACTGTGACCAACTGTATTCCCTCTTTTTTCGTTGCACTGGTGCTGATCCTTATCTTCGGCGTGAATCTGGCTGTGCTGCCCACAAGCGGCGCCTATGCCCTGGGAGGGGAACATTCCCTGGGGGACAGGCTGATACATCTGATCCTGCCGGTCACGGTTATGGTGTTATCCCATCTGTGGTATTACACATATATGGTAAGAAACAAGCTTCTGGAGGAAATCCGCGAGGACTATGTACTTCTGTGCAAGGTAAAGGGCATGGGGAAATGCCGCATCATGTTCACCCACTGCCTGAGGAAAATCCTGCCTTCCCTGATCAGTATCATGGCTATTTCCGTGCCCCATATCATCGGCGGAACCTACATCGCGGAGAGTGTCTTTTCCTATCCCGGTCTGGGGACGCTCAGTATGGAGAGCGCCCAGTACCATGACTACAATATGCTGATGGTATTAAGCCTTATCACAGGCTTTGCAGTTATTGTGGCAAATGTGGCAGGCCAGATCATCAGCGAATGGATCGACCCCAGAATGAAGCAGGAAAGAGGGGAAAAAGCAGCATGAAAAAGAAAAAATTTCCCGTTTTCTCCCTGTTGGTACTGGGCATAATTGTCCTCGGATGCCTGTTCGGAAAAGTTTTAGCGACAGGAGATCCTTTTTACATGAACCTGACAGAAGTCAGTCTGCCGCCCGGCAGTGTCCATTATTTCGGCACGGATACCATGGGGAGGGATATATACTCCATGATATGGGAGGGCGGAAGAGTATCCCTGTATATCGGGATACTGGCAACTGCCATATCCTCTGTGACTGCCATTGTATACGGCTGTGTCAGCGGCCTTGTGCCGGACTGGCTGGACGATTTGCTGATGCGCTTCACAGAGATCATTTTGAGTATTCCCTCCATCCTGCTTGTGATCTTTCTGCAGGCACTTCTGGGGGAAGCTACAGCTACCAGTATTGCTGTGGTGATCGGACTTACAAGCTGGATGAACATTTCCAAAGTAGTCAGAAGTGAAGTGCGCCAGATACGGAACAGTGATTTTGTTCTGGCGTCCAGACTGGCCGGCGGAAAGTTTTTCTACATACTGCGGAAACATCTGTTTCCCAATTTTATATCCTCCACCATGTTCATGATCGTCACAAATGTAAGCGCGGCGATCGGCACGGAGGCCACCTTAAGTTTTCTGGGAATCGGCCTTCCCATGGAGATCATTTCCTGGGGCAGCATGATGTCCCTTTCACAGAAAGCCCTGTTGTCCAACTCCTGGTGGATCATTCTGATCCCCGGGCTGTTCCTGGTAACCACTCTGGTGTGTATCACCAATGTGGGAGAGTACATCCGCCTGAGAAACAACAGAGAACACAGCAACCTATAAAACGGCAACCGATTATAGCCGCTGCCGGGCATTCCGGCAAACCGGCAATAAACGTAAAAGGAGAACAGACATGAAGAAGAAAATACTGACATTACTGCTGGCAGCATCCATGGCAGCCTCACTGCTTGCAGGCTGCGGGAGCAAAGACGATAAGGCAAAAGGAGATACAGACACAAAAACAGAGGCCGCGGATAAGAGCGGGGAAGAAAAAACGCTGGTTTACGGAAGCGGTGATTACACCAATATTAACCCTGCGCTCTATGAGCATGGGGAGATCAATTCCCTTATATTTGCAGGTATGACAGCCCATGATGCAGAGGACAAAGTGGTACCTGCTCTTGCAGAGAGCTGGGAGTGGGATGAGGCGTCCAAAACCTATACCTTTCATTTGAGAAAAGACGTGAAATTCCATGACGGCGAGACCTTTACCTCCGCGGATGTGAAGTTTACGCTGGATACTATAATGAACCCGGACAATGCCTCTGAGATTGCTTCCAACTATGAGGATATCACAGGGATTGAGACTCCGGATGACAGCACGGTGAAGATTACTCTGAAAGCACCAAATGTTGCCATGCTGGATTACCTGACTATCGGAATCCTGCCCAAGCACCTGCTGGAGGGAAAAGACATCGTGACCGATGATTTCAACAGAAATCCTGTGGGCTGCGGCCCATACAAGCTGGTTTCCTGGGACGAGGGACAGAGCATCACCCTTGAAAAGTTTGATGACTTCTATCTGGGAGCACCTAAGATTGACAAGGTAGTCTTTAAGATTGTGGAGGATACCCAGGCAAGGGCCCTTCAGTTAAAATCAGGGGAACTGGATCTGGCGCAGGTGACACCGAAAGATGCCAAGCAGTTTGAGGGGGAAGACGGATTTGTTGTGGATGTTATGAAAACAGCAGATTACAGAGGAATCCTTTATAACTTCGGAAGTGAGTTCTTTGGCAGACACAGGGAACTGCCAAATATCTTAAGCTATGCCATTGACCGCCAGTCTATTGTGGACAGCGTGCTGTTAGGTCACGGGGAGGCAGCGTACTCTCCTCTGCAGATGGGACCTTATAACAACCCGGACATTGAAAAATATGAGTTTGATCCGGAGAAAGCGAAACAGCTTCTGGAAGAAAATGGCTGGAAAATGGGCGATGACGGGTATTATGAAAAAGACGGAGAACAGCTTGCCTTCACCATTTCCAACGGTCAGGCAGACCAGGTGCGTATTGATATGTCAAATATCTGCGCGCAGAACCTGCAGGATATCGGTGTGAACTGTAAAGTGGAAGTGACAGCAGAGACAGACTGGGCAAACCAGGATGCATACCTGATCGGGTGGGGAAGTCCTTTTGACCCGGATGACCATACCTACAAAGTATTCGGCACAGACAAAGGAGCCAACTACAGCAGCTACTCCAATGCAAAAGTAGACGAACTTCTTCAGCAGGCAAGAGAACTGGAGACACAGGAGGAGAGACTTCCGCTGTATAAGGAATTCCAGGCGGAGCTGTCAAAAGACCTTCCTTATACCTTTATCGCATATATTGACGCCATGTATGTATCAAAAGACAATATCACCGGACTGACGAAGGACACGGTTCTCGGTCATCACGGTGTGGGTATCTTCTGGAATATTTACGACTGGGATATGTAACACTTCATTATAGAAAAGAGAGAACACTTATGGAGACATTATTGGAGATTCGCGATCTGTCCGTGACCTTTCAGGATGAGGAGCAGACCCGCGCCGCAAGACACGTAAGCCTGGAGCTTAAGAAGGGAGAGCTGGCTGCCCTTGTGGGGGAATCCGGCTCCGGAAAAACCGTGCTGTGCAAAACCATTTTACAGCTTCTCGGAAATAAGACCCGGGTGGAAAGCGGCGAGATTCTGTATCAGGGCAGCAACATATTGGAATATACGGAAAAGCAGATGCAGAAATTCCGCGGCAGGGAGATTTCCATGGTGTTTCAGGACCCTTATCTGTCATTGAACCCAACGATTTCCATCGGAAAGCAGATCATGGAGACCATCCTTCTCCATGAGAAAATATCAAAAAAAGAGGCAAAGGCCAGAACACTGGAACTATTGGAACTCACCGGATTTGACCAATGTGAAAAGCGGTTTTCCCAGTATCCCCACCAGTTTTCCGGGGGCATGCGGCAGAGGGCGGCAATCGCCATAGCCCTTGCCTGCAGCCCGGGCCTTTTGCTGGCAGATGAGCCGACTACTGCGCTGGATGTGGACACCCAGCAGCAGATCATGGAGCTTTTGGCAAAGATAAGAAAAGAGACCGGGGTTGCCATTCTCTTCATCACCCATGACCTGGGTCTGGTGGAAGATGTGGCGGACAGCGTATATGTCATGTACCGGGGAGAGATTGTGGAGAGCGGCAGTGTCCATGATATTTTTGATCACGCGCAGAATCCCTATACCATAAAACTGCTGGGATACCGGAATTACGGAAAAGGCATTGGGCATACACACGGTAAGATACATTTCCACAACGGCATGCCCCATACCCACGGCGGCACGCACAACCATATGCACCCCCATGTGGAGGGGGATGTCTCTCATCCGGCTGTACAGGTAGAGGAAAAGATAACACCCGGTGATCAGGTGGTTCTTCTTAAAGAGCCGGAACCGGAAAAGCTCATCGAGATTCGGCATCTGTCTAAAAATTTCCGTCTGGACAGGCATACGGTTTCCCGTGTCCTGGAGGATTTTTCTCTGGATGTCTACAGAGGGGAAATCCTGGGAGTGGCCGGTCCCTCCGGCTGCGGGAAATCCACCCTTGCCAGGTGTATCGTAGGGCTTTACGAACCGGATGGCGGAAAGATTTTCTATCACGGGGACACTGCCCGCATTTACAGAAGACAGATGATCTTCCAGGACAGCTCCTCAGCATTTAATCCTCACATGTCCCTGGAGGAGATCATAGGGGAACCGCTCAGGATCCAGAAGCTGTGCAGAGGCAGGCAGGAACTGCGGGAGCGGGTGCGCTCCTTAATGGAGCAGGTGGAACTTGATCCGGCCCTTGCCCTCCGCCATCCCTATGACGTGTCAGGAGGACAGCGGCAGAGGGCAGCCATTGCCAGGGCGCTGTCCGTGGAACCGGAGTTTATTGTGGCGGATGAGCCCATTTCCTCGTTGGATATCTCCATTCAGGCACAGATCATGCATCTGTTTAAAAAGCTGCAGGAGGAGCATCATCTGACTATTATGCTCATTGCCCATGACCTGCCCATGGTCATGCACGTCAGTGACCGGATCATCATGATGGGGCAGGAAAAATAAATCATTGTGAAGCTGTTACAAAAATCAGGCGATTTTGTAACAGCTTTTTTAAATATATAAAAGTTGGAATATTCACCTTGAACTTTCAGTTTTTAACGTCTATAATTTATTAAACGACAGGAATCGGGGAATCTGTCGAATAGGGGAAAAGGACATAGGAATTGAAGGGAAAAATGGAAAAAATCAAAGCGTACATATCTAAAACCCGTTTTTGGGTTCTTGTGGCAGTGGTGCTGATGGTCATCATTGCTGTTGTTGTTATCTTTAAAAAGGCGGAAAACGCCGAAGAAACTCCTTATGAAAAAAACAGAAAGACCGTAGCCGCCCTGGAAAAGGCGGATATTTCCCATACGGAAAATGCTCTGAAAGACCTGGAAAGCCGGGATGGTTCCGAAGGCAGTCAAGGGGAAGAGCGGGATACGGTGGAATTAAAAAGGGCATTCCAGAATGCTGTGATACTGGGGGATTCTTTTTCAGAATCCATCGTGGAGTACGGCTTTTTGGACACGGATGTGGTGCTCTATAAAAGAGGGCTCAGCGTAAGCCAGGCAGATGACCTGGTGGACAATGCCATCTCACTGCGTCCCTCGGCAGTGTTTTTTGTTTTCGGAACAAACGACATGGAAATCTGTGAAGGGGACAGCAAAAAGTTTATTGAGGCATACAGGCGCCAGATCGGGCGGCTGAAAGAAGGGCTTCCGGATGCTGCAGTTTATATCAACAGCATTCTGCCCGCAACCAAAGAGGCTGTGAAGGAGACGCCGAGTTATGCGTACTGTGAAGCGTTTAACGAGGCACTTCAGGCCATGTGTGAAGAAGATGGATATACCTTTGTGGACTGTACTTTTTTAATAGAAGGAAAAGATGGAATTTATGAGCCGGACGGCATCCATGTGATCAAGAGTTATTATCCGGCATGGCTGTCCTATCTGGCGGATACGGCGGGATTATAAGATGAAAATAAAATGGGTAAAAGCGGGAACCCTTATGTTTTTGGCAGCCTACCTTGGTTTTTTATGCACAAGAGGCTGGGCAAAGGATGTTCCCATAGAGGAAATAGCTTCCAAAATGGAGCAGGATAAGACAATAACTTCCCTGGAAAAATGCGGTGCAAGACAGCTTCGCAGGTTCTACGGGCTGGAAGCAGGGAATCTTGAAGGATATGTTTTTTATAAAGCAGAGTCCCCCATGTCTGTGGATGAGTTTCTGGTCGTAAAGGCGGAAAGTCCGAAGGAGGCAGAGGATGTGCTGGACAGTGCGGAAAAGCATCTGGAGGAGCAGAAGAAAAGTTTTGAGGGATACGGCGTGTCCCAGACGGCGCTTCTTACAGAGGCAGCGGTGGAATCGAGGGGAAGTTATGTGCTGTACGCATCCGGAAGTCATGCGCAGCAGTGGAGGAAAGAATTTCTGGAATTGATCAAATAGCAGGGAGGATGATTTCCGGACTGCGTCCGGATTCAGGGGAGAATATATATGTTGCTGAACAGTTTGTTTTTTATCTTTGCATTTTTACCGGCAGTGCTGCTGATATACTACCTGCTGCCTGCCGCGGGGAGGAATTGGTTCCTTCTGGCAGCCAGCCTTGTGTTTTATGCCTGGGGAGACCCGGTCTATCTTATTCTGCTGATATTTTCTGCGGTATTTCATTATATTATGGGTCTGCAGATCGGAGGAGAGGAGAATGACGGAAGACGGAAGAAACAGGATCTGATCTTTGCCGTGGGAGTGGATGTATTTCTGCTCTGTTTCTTTAAATATTTCGGGGCGGCAGCGAATCTGATCGGCAGCTTTTTTCATACACAGATTGCAGTCAGGGAGCTGGCGCTTCCCATAGGACTGTCCTTTTATACTTTTAAGAATCTGTCCTATCTCTTTGATATTTACTATGGCAGAACAGAGGCGGAGAAGAAATTTACGGATTTTGCCGCCTACGCGGTATTTTTTCCTGCCATGACCGCAGGGCCTATTGTTCGGTACAAGGACATGAAGGAGCAGATGAAGAAGCGCAGGGTGAATGCATTGCAGCTTGGCTACGGAGCCAGAAGGTTTATTCTGGGTCTTGCAAAAAAGGTGCTGCTGGCCGACACACTGGCCTCCCTTTATGGGGAGATCAGCGCAGGGGCAGGAAATATATCTGTGCTCACTGCCTGGATCGGTATGTTTGCCTTTACCATGGAAATCTATTTTGATTTTTCAGGATATTCCGATATGGCCATTGGAATCAGCAGAATGCTGGGATTTACGGTAAAAGAAAACTTTGACTATCCGTATATGTCAAAAAGCGTCACTGAGTTCTGGCGGAGATGGCACATCTCTCTCGGAAGCTGGTTCAGGGATTATATCTACATACCTCTGGGCGGCAACCGCGTGGGAACAGGAAAGCATATCCGCAATATCCTGATCGTGTGGTGCCTTACCGGAATGTGGCATGGGGCAGCGCTGAATTTTCCTGTGTGGGGGTTATATTACGGAGTACTTCTGATAGCAGAAAAATATATTCTTGGCAGCAGGCTGAAAAAACTGCCGGGCTGGGTATCAGGGACTTATACGATGCTGCTGGTAATGATAGGCTGGATGCTGTTTTCCCACAATTCCCTGGGGGAGGCAGCCGGTTATCTGGGGCATTTGGTGGGAATCGGGGCCGTGGGACTTGCGGATACGGCAGCGCTGTATTATCTGAAGACAAACCTCGTGGTCTTCCTGCTGTGCATACTTGCCTGCAGGCAGGGATTTTACCGATGGGTGGAGAGCCGGTTCCACGATTCTATAGTTGGCTCCGCAGTGCTGTACGGCGTGCTGTTTCTTCTGGGGACAGCCTGCCTGGTCTACAGCTCTTACCATCCTTTTTTATACCTGCGTTTTTAATAAAACAGGCGGGGATTCCCCACCGGAACGGAGAGGTTCATGAATGAAAAAAATAAAAACCTGCACAGGAGGGCAGCGATCATTACAGGTTGGGTATTTATCGCAGTCACAGCCTTTTTCTTTCTTGGCAGCCTGATCGCCAGAGACAGGACTTTTTCTGACAAGGAGAACAGAATGCTGGAACAGGCACCCGGTATCAATGGGGGACAGATCATATCCGGCAGATATGAGGAGAAGTTCGAGACGTATTTCACTGATCAGTTCCTGCTGCGGGATATGTGGATTGAGATGAAGGCCGGATTCGACCGGCTGATCGGCAGAGTGGAGTCAAACGGCGTCTATCTGGGAAAAGACGGATACCTGATAGAGAAGTTCACAGAACCCGACGGGAAAAACCTGAAGGAGACCTGCAGCGCCATGGGAGACTTCGCTAAGAGATATGGGGAAGTGAAGCAGTACGCCATGATAGTGCCTAATGCAGTGGAAATCCTCTCTGACAAGCTGCCTGCCTTCGCACCGGCAGCAGATCAGGGAAGGTATCTTGACACCCTCGGAAAAGAGCTGGAGAAGCAGGGAATCACGGTTCTGGATATGCGCGGCGTCCTGAAAAAGAACCGGGACAAGAAACTGTATTATAAGACAGACCATCACTGGACCACAGAGGCGGCGTATCTGGCGTTTCTGGAGGCAGGGAAGACCATGGGATACAATGGATCAGAGATCACATTTGACGCGCTGCCTGTCACAGGCGGATTCCAGGGTACACTGTCTGCAAAGAGCGGTTTTCGTTCAGGGGAGAAGGAGGAGCTGGAAGTATATCTGCCAAAGGACGGTTCCCCTTCTTCGGTGGTCAATTATGTGGATGAGCAGAAAAAGACAGCCAGTTTTTACGATACGGGAAAACTGGATACCAGAGACGGATACGCCTGTTTTCTGGGCGGCAACCACCCGCTTATCCGTATCGAGACACCTGTGCAGTCAGATAAGACACTTTTGGTGCTGAAGGATTCCTATGCCAACTGTTACCTGCCGTTTCTGGCGACCCAGTACCGGAAAATCGTGGCAGTAGACCCCAGGTATTATTACGGGGATTTGGAAGAGCTGATGCAGGTGGAGGAGATACAGGAGGTTTTATATCTGTACAATGCCAATACTTTCTTTTCAGACACATCCCTGCAGATGGTTCTGAGGGAAAGCTGAGAGGGAGAGGGGCAAAAATACAGGGCTTTCGCCGGTATAGCTTTCAGTTATGATTTACATACTAATTAGTTATAACGCTTTAAATGCATTGACAAAATTTTGAATAGTTGATAGAATTACAAGAAAAGTTAAGCTGTTCCGTGAAAACGGGAGAGCATGGGAGAAGGTGCTGTATGAACAAAAGAATTTTATCTATTCTGGTTGAAAATACGGCCGGTGTTCTGAGCCGGGTCTCCGGTTTGTTCAGCCGACGCGGTTATAATATCGACAGTCTTTCCGTGGGTATCACAACGGATCCGAATTATTCCCGTATGACAGTTGTCTGCAGAGGGGATGAACTGATTCTGGAACAGATCACCAAGCAGGTGGAAAAGCTTGAAGACGTACTTACCGTGAAGGTGCTGAAGGACGGGCAGAGTGTCAACAGAGAATTGATTCTGGTGAAGGTCCGTGTGGAGCCCGAGCAGCGACCGAGTATCTCTTCAATCGTGGATATTTTCCGTGCCAATATTATTGATGTGGGCAAGGAATCCATGATCATAGAGCTTACCGGTACCAAGTCAAAGCTGGAAGCGTTTATTGACCTGCTGGAAGGCTATGAGATTCTGGAACTGGCAAGAACGGGTATCACCGGACTTTCCAGAGGTGTTGATGATGTCTTCTATTTAGAGGAAGACGAGGAGTAATTTTACATACGTTAGCTAGAGAATGATTTTTTATTCCCTAAGATAAAACAATATGCTAGGAGGAAATTAAAATGGCAGTAAAAATTTATTATCAGGAAGATTGCAACATGGCACTTTTAGAGGGCAAGAAAGTTGCAATCATCGGTTACGGCAGCCAGGGACATGCACATGCTCTGAACTTAAAAGAATCAGGTGTGGATGTTGTTGTCGGACTTTATGAAGGCAGCAAATCCTGGGCAAAAGCAGAGGCACAGGGATTAAAAGTTTATACAGCAGCAGAAGCTGCAAAACAGGCTGATGTCATCATGATTCTGATCAACGATGAGAAACAGGCAGCTATGTACAAAAAAGATGTTGAGCCGAACCTGGAAGAAGGTAATATGCTCATGTTCGCACACGGCTTTGCTATCCATTTCGGACAGATCAAACCGCCGGCTAACATTGACGTTACCATGATCGCTCCTAAGGGACCGGGTCATACAGTAAGAAGCGAGTATCAGGTAGGAAAAGGTGTTCCGTGTCTGGTAGCTGTACAGCAGGATTACACAGGAAAAGCAAAAGACAGAGCACTGGCTTACGCTGCAGCACTGGGCGGAGCAAGAGCAGGTGTTCTGGAGACTACTTTCAAAGTTGAGACTGAGACGGACCTGTTCGGCGAGCAGGCAGTTCTCTGCGGCGGTGTATGCGCACTGATGAAAGCCGGCTTCGAGACATTGGTAGAAGCAGGATATGCACCGGAGAACGCTTACTTTGAGTGTATCCATGAGATGAAACTGATCGTTGACCTGATCTACGAAAGCGGATTCCAGGGTATGCGTTATTCTATCTCCAATACTGCTGAGTATGGTGATTACATCACAGGACCTAAGATCATCACAGATGATACCAAGAAAGCTATGAAGAAGATCCTGTCCGATATCCAGGACGGTACTTTTGCAAAAGACTGGATTTCCGAGAACCAGACAGGCTGCATGCACTTCGGCGCTATGAGAAGAAGAGAAGCAGAGCATCAGTTAGAGGAAGTCGGAGCAGAGCTGCGTAAATTATACAGCTGGAACGACACAGGCAAACTGATCGAGAACTAAATGTTAATGTATAAATAAAAACAGCCGCCGGGTGAAGGAAGTATCCTTTTCCCGGCGGCTTTGCCGTGGGGCCGCTGCCCCGCAGTTATTCCTGTAATTATGGCCGTTTACTGTTATAAAAATCAATGAAATCCTTTACCGCTGTGGTCTGCTGCAGGTTATCCAGGAAAGCGAAGCCGATATTCCGCTTGTGGATCGGGAAGGGGAGGGGAATCTCCACCAGGGTCTTATCCCTCAGTTCTTTTTCTACGAACTGGCGGATGACACAGGCCACGCCCAGGCCGATCTTGGCAAATTCAATGAGCAGGTCCATGGTGGACACTTCCAGCAGGTTGTTTGTCTCAATGTGGTGCATGGAGAGGTAGTCATCTATATACTGACGGGTCATATTTTCCTTGTCCAGCAGCATCAGAGTGGCTGTGTGGAAGATATCGTCCTTGTGGTTGGTGCGCAGGGACAGATTGTCCAGGTAGGAACTGGTGCTGACGAAAATGTCCTCAATTTCCCCGAGAGAATCAAAATGTATGTGGTGAAGCCGTTCCGGTTCCCCGATAAGCCCCAGATCAATTTTGTTTTCCTTCAGAAGCTGCAGGGTATGGTTGGTGGACTGGCATTCAATGGTGATCTTCACATGTGGGTGCAGCTTGATGAATTCCTGCAGATAAGGAAGCAGCATATATTTGCAGAGGGTAGTGCTGACCCCGATATGTAAATGCCCGATTCCCAGGTCATTGATCTTCTTAATACGGGATTCTCCCATTTGCAGGGAATAGAAGGCTTTCTGCACATAGTCGTAGAGGATCTCCCCCTCCTCGGTGAGCTGGACGCCTCTGGAATTTCTGGAGAACAAAGTCACATCCAGACTCTGCTCCAGTTTGCGGATGGATTTGCTGATCGCCGGCTGGCTGATATAGAGCTGCTCTGCGGCTTTGGAAATATTACCCGCGTTAGCTACGGTATAGAAGACGCGGTACAGGGATAAATTCTGCTCCATTTATAAAACCTCACTTCTGTATTTTATTTTACACCATATAAATAGGAGTTATGGCAGATATATTTAATATGTATTTCTATTATAACAAAAGATATGCTATGATAGCAATAGATGAAATCGATAGAACAAGGAGGAATACCCATGGGAATGACAATGACACAGAAAATTCTGGCTGCAGCAGCCGGCCTTGACAAAGTGGAAGCCGGACAGTTGATCGAGGCAGACCTGGATTTGGTACTGGGTAATGATATTACATCTCCTGTAGCAATTCACGAGATGGATAAAATGACCGTTAAGAATGTATTTGATAAAGACAAAATCGCGTTGGTTATGGACCACTTTATTCCGAACAAGGATATCAAATCAGCGGAACACTGCAAATGCGTGCGTGAATTCGCATGTAAGAATGAAATTACCAATTACTTCGATGTGGGAGAGATGGGCATTGAGCATGCGCTGCTTCCGGAAAAAGGCCTTACCGTGGCAGGTGACGTGGTGATCGGAGCGGACTCTCATACCTGTACCTACGGCGCGCTGGGCGCTTTCTCCACAGGCGTGGGAAGTACCGATATGGCAGCAGGCATGGCTACGGGAAAAGCCTGGTTCAAAGTACCGTCTGCCATCAGATTCAATATTGTAGGCAAACCGGCCAAATGGGTCAGCGGAAAAGACGTGATCTTACATATCATCGGCATGATCGGCGTGGACGGTGCTCTTTACAAATCCATGGAATTTGTAGGTGAAGGCATCAAAAACCTGAGCATGGATGACCGCTTCACCATTGCCAACATGGCAATTGAGGCAGGCGGAAAGAATGGAATCTTCCCGGTTGACGAGCAGACGGAAGCATATATGAAAGAACATTCCAAACGCCCGTATAAAGTTTACGAGGCAGATGCGGATGCGGTTTACGACGAAGAATATACCATTGATCTGAGCCAGCTGAAACCGACCATCGCATTCCCGCATTTGCCGGAAAATACAAAGACAATGGATGAGATCACAGAGGATGTGGTGATTGACCAGTCCGTGATCGGTTCCTGTACCAACGGCAGAATTGAAGACCTTCGCTGTGCAGCAGAGATATTAAAAGGCCGCAAAGTGAAAAAGGGCGTGCGCTGTATTATCATTCCTGCAACACAGAACATCTATCTGCAGGCAATGGAGGAAGGACTTTTGAAGATCTTTATAGAAGCCGGCGCAGTTGTCAGCACTCCGACCTGCGGACCGTGCCTGGGCGGATACATGGGTATCCTGGCAGAGGGCGAGCGCTGCATTTCCACCACAAACAGAAACTTTGTGGGACGTATGGGACACGTGGACTCTGAAGTATATCTGGCAAGCCCGGCTGTCGCTGCGGCAAGCGCAGTAACCGGCAAAATTTCCGTTCCGGAAGAACTTGGATTATAGGAGGGTGAAGACATGAAAGCAAACGGAACAGTTTTTAAATATGGCGACAATGTGGATACGGATGTCATCATCCCGGCAAGATATCTGAATTCTTCTGATCCGGCAGAGCTGGCACAGCACTGTATGGAGGACATTGACAAGGAATTCGTGAAGAAGGTACAGAAGGGTGATATCATTGTGGCAAATAAGAACTTCGGCTGCGGTTCTTCCCGTGAGCATGCACCCATTGCCATCAAGGCAGCAGGGGTAAGCTGCGTCATTGCCGAGACCTTTGCCCGTATTTTCTACCGCAACTCTATCAATATCGGCCTGCCTATCATTGAGTGTCCGGAAGCGGCACAGAACATCGAAGCGGGAGATGAGGTGGAAGTGGATTTCGACAGCGGGATCATCACCAACAAGACAAAAGGAACCAGCTTCAAAGGCCAGGCATTCCCTGAGTTCATGCAGAAAATCATTAAGGCTGAAGGCCTGATCAATTACATCAACAGCCAGCAGTAAAAGAGCAGGATATAAAACGGTCCATTTCGCCGGGAAAAGCGGGATGGGCCGTTTTTTATGTGCGTGGGGGGAGGTGATGGCTGCGATTCATTGCTTCGGGATGGGCGGAATCAGGTTGTAAGAGGAATGAAAATATGATATTATTTTTGTACAGAGTTAGCAGAGGAAAGTGTATGATAAAAAACATGAAAAATCAGACAAAATTCTATAACACACCGGATGCCCCAAAACCCAACCGTCCGATTCACATGGGTGCAGTTGGCATTATAAGAAATAACGGAAGGGTATTACTGGAACGCAGGACAGACACAGATCGCTGGGCATTTATCGACGGTGGCCTGAAAATGGAAGAATCGCTGGAGGAATGTGTGCAGAGGGAGGTAAGGGAAGAGACAGGACTTTGGGCAGACAGTCTAAAATTACTTAATGTATTTTCCTATCCTTACAGGATAGCTGCTTACCCGGACGGAAATATCGTGCGCATTATAACTGCGGTCTATGAGGTCTTTATAAAAGATTTTCAGGGACTTTGCTGCAGTGAGGAATCCAGAGAACTGCGTTTTTTTGAGACAGATGAATTATCGGGGCTTACAATTGCAGAGACGCATAAGGATATTCTTGAATATTATATGTTACATTTTGCATAAGAAAAGGAGGGAGAATGTGATAAAACGGAAAATGGCGGCCGCTTCTGTGCTGTCTGTATTATGCATTTCTATGGTGGTTGGGGTAGGAGTACATGTAAATAACAGCATAAAACCGGATTTGATCATACCAAAACGGGAAGAGATTATAAAAGAAGGGTATCCAAAGAACGAAGAAGGGCAAACCTATGGTATTGGAGGCGTTATATATGGAGATCCTGAACTGCTGCTGGCTATAGGGGAAGATGATGTACAGGGATATGTGAAAAGCACAGACCTGGTTGGAGACCTGCCGGAAAGTCCTGAGGAGGCTTTGGAATTAAATAAAATAAAATCTTTCCGTATACCTATGTATCTGCAGGACGGTAAAACAGTGATTGGGGAATTTGTTGTTGGGTCACCGGCAGATAAGGAGGAAAATTGACAGGAGGGCTGCATCAGCCCTCCTGTCAGTGTTTGGCCTCAAATATTAATTGGAAAATAAAATTCCGGCAGTCCGGTAGAATATGGCGCTATGTCATACTGCTGAAAATAAATAACCAGTTTTCCCGGCTCTAAATAAAAATTGTTGATACGAAATGTGTTATGCAAAAGCGTTTTATAGTCATCAAAATAAGTACCGGGATTCTCTTTTAATCTTCTGGCAATCTGGCTTTCCATGGATACCTGCAGTTGATGCAGGGAAGAAGGCGTAAGAGGATAAAAATCTGTGAGCCGCAGCCTTTCTCCGCTGCTGAAATCCCATGTATCAGAAGTGCGTATTGTTTGCCCGTGGGCTCCGCCTGTATAAGTATATGTATCCGTATATAGGCTGGTGATGCATCCGGAATTATAGGTAATCTGGAAAACAACGTCCAGAGTATAAGCATTAAACGGGCGCGTGCCCTGTATGTATTCAAGGTCCTGTGCTGCCTGCGCAAATATCACATTCCTGCAGTAGTCCCGGGTGTTCTGGGCAAGTCGGAGATAGTAAGCATTTATGGCCTCGGCGGCTTTCACATTGCATGTGGTAGTAAAGGAAGGGTAGTTGATTTTATATGTTACGATCGGTATGTTTTTATATGATATGGTATCTGTTAAGGTATTTGTCGTGACTGTCTGCATATATACCACCTCACCGATTCATAATATAGATCATAAAATTAAGATACGCCGCGAATATACACCAGATGAGATAAGGAATTTGTAAATAAGCGGCAGCGGGGCTGATCTTATAAAACTGACAGATCATGACGATAATAACAAGAATCAACGCCAGCAGCCATATAAATGCAAGAAAATACTGGGAGAAACCAAAGAAAATAATGCTCCAGAAGAAATTGAAAAGCAATTGAACAGCGTATGTCCTAAGCGCCCTGCGCCTGCCCGGATTATTGGATTCATAGATGAGGTAGGAAGAAATTCCCATTAAAATGTAAAGTATTGTCCACACAACCGGAAATATAAAAGCCGGCGGACTGAGGGCTGGCTTGTTTATCATATCATACATAGAACGGTTTCCGCTGATCAGGGTAGACAGAGAACCAATGGCCAGCGGAAGCAGGATGGAGATAACAAAAGAGCTTCTGTTTTCTTTACTCATATCTGTAATGTACTCCCTGTACGGGTATTTACTAAAACATATGCGTTTTTTTGATTACTTATGAGAAGTGTTTGAAAGCTAATATAGTGTAATGTATCACCAAGCTGGAAAAAACGACGTCTATGATTGGCGATTCGTCCTCAGTAAAGTTGTTGGAAAGAGCACAGGCTGTGGTAGATACGAAATAACTAGTCAAAATTACAATAGGAAGAATATATGGAAGACAGAAGAACATATTTTGTAAATTGTATGGATGTTCAGGTTAACGGCTTATGATTTTTTGATATATCAACAGTATACTCCCGGACATATATCCGGGAGCATGTGAATGGTTGTATTTATCAATTTCCCACAGGTGAAAGAAGTACTTTTCCGGTACCACGATAAACATTGACTAATCCTTCGCCGGAAGCAGCAGATCCAATAAGAGATTTACCGGAACGCTCAACTGTAAAATCAAGAGTACCGCTCCAGGCAATTGCCATGTTGCCATCAACTTTTAATACATCGTTATCTAAGCTGATTTCAACAAGTTCTTCTCGTGGACAAGGGCACTCTAAACATAATATGCCAGAGCCTTTGATTCCTAAATTAAACAAGCCTTCGTTACCGGCAACGGCAGATGAAACATTAGAGCGCATTACTGCTTTATGTTTTAGTCTGGAATCACAGGCTAAAAATAAACCATCATCAAGAACTATGGATTCATTCCAGTCTTTTAAATCCAGAAGTAACAGATGACGATATGTAGGTTCCAGTACTAAAATCCCATCTCCGGTGTATTCGGGTTTGATAGCACTTTCGCCGGTGACTTTGCCACGAACAGCCTTACCAAATAAGTCACCAACACCTTTAATACCGGTGGTGGCATTTACATTGCCGACCATCCATTGCATAGCGCCGGCTTGTAAAGTAATGCTGGCTTTGCTTAAATCACAAATAACCTGACGTTTGCGCACATTCATGGCAGCACTATAATATGCAATGGCAGCATCTGATGGCATAACACTTAAATCTTTTTGATATTCAATTACAGTAAATGGGCCTAACTCAGAGAGTATTTTTACATCATCGTTATTTGTAAAATTTGCAATCTTAAACATATAATATTCCTCCTTGATATGGAAATCTTGAATTATAGTAATAATACTATAGATTACTTACAAACTCCAGTAGTTTGTAAAAACTGTATTCAAGTGTCTTCAAAATAATGATTCGTTTTATAAATAAAAAATACTGGAGAACCACATAAACAGCAGCCTCCAGTATCTTAATTATTAATCGGGGCAACAGGATTTGAACCTGCGACCTCACGGCCCCCAGCCGTGCGCGCTACCAAGCTACGCCATACCCCGTAACGATTATTTATTATAACAGAATTTTTGGAAAATGCAAGAAAAAATCGAAAAAAAGTTTAATTTTTTTTATTAAAATATTTTTAAGGAAAAAAACGCGCATTTTGACCGGACTGCCGCATGATAAAAGTACAGATATAATGGCTGTTTTCTGTACGGAGGACCGCAGTTGTTTCCATCGGCAGTCCCCCATTTGAATGATCAAAAACGCTGGGATTCCTATTAGAAATGAATCACCCTTGGTTCATCCGTAAATGATGCAAAGGTAGCCGTGGCATCTTTCAGGTAAAATACTTGTGTATTGCCATCGCCGGGCTGATACATGGCCTGCAGGTTCGGGTAGCCGTCCAGCATGTGCTTTTGTGCCTCTACCCTGTCATCCAGCACGGCAGTGGCCTCGATCCGCAGCCAGTGACCGCCGTCGAATGCGCAGATCTCTATTTGGGGATTAGCCAGAATCTGTCGGGAAACATTTTTTACTTTACCGGTCTGGATATAGAGTTTGTCTTCAAAGATGTCCACGGTTCCAAAGGGACGGACTCTTGGTTGACTGCCCTCTGTGGTTGCCAGATAATAAGTCCCGCATTTCTTAAGAAAATCATAGATTTCCTGCATAAAACAGACCTCCTTTGTAAATTTGACATTTATACGCGCCTATACTAATATTATAGCAAATACATGAGAAAAAGAAAGCGCTATTTAAAAGAATAAGCGAAAATAAGCGAGGATACCCCACGATATGACCGCACTCTTCAAAAATGTCTGTCGTGGGATGAAATAACAGACAGAGCAGGAGGATGAACCTTTGAAGATAGAAGACCTGGACAGTAATTTTAAACAGGAAGCAAACAGTACACGCTTAAATTACAGGAAGGTAAAGGAAACAGAGGCAGAGATTGAGGGATTATGCCCCCATACCTGGCAGCGCCTTCCCGATGGTGTTCTGGAAGAAATAGACAGACCGGAGCTTACTGCGCTTGCCCGGCATACCAGCGGAGGTGTGCTGCGATTTCAGACAGATACCTGTATTCTGGGTTTGTGTATGGAGCTGCTGGAGCCGGATTTTATGATGTCCCATATGCCCCTGACCGGAAGCGCGGGCATGGATGTGTTTGTAAACGGCAGCTATGCCGCTACATTCAGGGCAGAACCGGGAGAAGATGCGGTAAAGGGAGAAATTCTTCTTTCAGGGGAAAAATCGGAAATAACCGTATATCTGCCCCTCTACAACGGTGTGAAGGAATTTTACCTGGGTATCTCAGATAAGGCATGTATATGGAAGCCGCTTGAACATAAAGTAAGGAGGCCTATAATCTTTTATGGCTCCTCCATCACACAGGGCGGATGTGCCTCCAGAACCTCCAATGCCTATCCGGCGCTGGTGACAAGATGGCTGGATGCAGGCATGTATTGTCTTGGGTTCTCAGGCAATGCCAGAGGGGATCTGCCGATTGCCCGTTATATTGCCGGACTGCCTGCAGAATATCTGGTCTATGATTACGACTACAATGCTCCCGATGCCGCGTTTTTGAGGGAAACACATGAACCGTTTCTGGAATATATTCTTTCACATAACCCGGCGCTTCCTGTGCTTGTCATGTCACGGCCAAACCCGGAATTTAAGACAGAAGAGCTGCAGAGCAGGGAGCGCAGACAGATTATATGGGAGACGGTTTTCAAATGCAGGGAAAGAGGATATCAGGTGGATTTTCTGGACGGTGCGGAGCTGTTTGGGGAGGAAGCAAGAGAGTGCTGCACTGTGGATGGCATTCATCCCAATGATTTGGGATTTTACCGGATCGCGCAGAGGGTTTTTGGAAAAATACATGCGTTTCTCTCTTGACATTTTCGGCAGGGAATGGTATCTTAACTTTAACACAACAGCAACGAGCTGTTGCAATATGACAAATGCGAAGATAAGGATTAGTACAGATTCATATCGGATTTCAGAGAGCCGCTGGCTGGTGTGAAGCGGCAGACGCAGAATCTGGAACTGCCCTTGGAGCAGCTGCCCGAACTTTCTTTGAGAAACAGTAGGCGCAGACGGAACCCTGCCGTTATCAGAAGGGAAAGATATAAGGTGTACATATCTGTATCTTATTAAGCGTATGAAGTATATTCATAAAGTAGAGTGGTACCGCGCAGGACAGTAGTCTTTCGTCTCTATTACAAGCATATTGTAATAAAGATGGAGGGCTTTTTTTTATACCATTTGGGAAGCCAGAGAAATCCCTGGAAGTCCGGGCAGGCCGCCTGTTATTAAAGCTTAGATATAGGTATCCAAAAAAGTCAGGAGGAAAAGAGAATGAAAAATTGCAGTAAGTACAAGAGACAGTATTTCATGCCGCCGGTAAAATGTATGAAGTGGGCGGAAAAAGAGTATGTGGACAAAGCTCCCGTTTGGTGCAGTGTTGACCTGCGTGACGGCAACCAGGCACTTGTCATCCCCATGAATCTGGAACAGAAAGTAGAGTTTTTCAAACTTCTGGTGGAGATTGGATTTAAAGAGATAGAAGTGGGATTCCCGGCTGCTTCTGAAACAGAATATACATTCCTCAGAAAGCTGATCGAGGAAAACCTGATTCCGGATGATGTGACCATTCAGGTTCTGACTCAGGCCAGGGAACATATTATCAAGAAGACATTTGAGGCAGTAAAAGGAGCCAAAAATGTAATTGTTCATGTATACAATTCCACATCCCTTGCACAGCGTGAACAGGTGTTCAGAAAATCAAAGGAAGAAGTTCTGAAGATTGCAGTAGAAGGCGCTAAACTTTTAAAACAGCTCACAGAGGAAGCAGGAGAGAATTACCGCTTCGAGTACAGTCCGGAGAGCTTTACAGGAACTGAACCGGAATATGCGCTTGAGGTATGCAACGCAGTGCTTGACATCTGGCAGCCCACAGCCGACAGAAAGCCAATCATCAACCTGCCTGTAACAGTGGAGCATTCCATGTCCCATGTATACGCAAGTCAGATAGAATATATGTGTGAGAACCTGAAATACAGAGAAAACGTGATCGTATCCCTTCATCCGCACAACGACCGAGGATGTGGTGTGGCTGATTCTGAGATGGGACTTTTAGCAGGAGCTGATCGTATTGAGGGAACACTTTTCGGAAACGGCGAGAGAACCGGTAATGTGGACATCATTACCCTGGCCTTGAATATGTATTCCCAGGGTGTTGAACCGAATCTTGACTTTACCAATATGAGTGCAATCTGTGAAAAATACGAAGAGTTCACAGGAATGAAAATAAGCGAGAGAAGCCCATACTGCGGCGCGCTGGTTTTCGCAGCTTTCTCCGGTTCCCATCAGGATGCCATTGCAAAAGGCATGCACTGGCTGGATGAAAAGAAACCGGAACACTGGACTGTTCCCTATCTGCCCATTGATCCGAAAGATGTGGGAAGAAACTATGACGCAGACGTTATCCGTATTAACAGCCAGTCCGGCAAAGGCGGTGTAGGTTATATTCTGGAAACAAAATACGGCCTGAACCTGCCGGCTAAGATGCGGGAGGCCATGGGATATACAGCCAAGGCTGTCTCAGATCATACACAGAAGGAACTGCTGCCTGAGCAGATTTTCGAGCTGTTCAAAAAGACATTTGAGAACGTTACCTCTCCTCTGAAAATCCACAGTGTTCATTTCCAGCAGAAGGACGGCGGCATCACCACACAGGTGACATCCAGCTTTAACGGACGTGAGGTGACGATAGAGGCAGCCGGAAACGGACGTCTCAACGCAGTCAGCAACGCATTGAAAAAGGAATACGGGTTCCAGTATGATCTGATAACATATCAGGAACATGCATTGGAGCAGAGTTCCAGTTCCAAGGCCATTGCCTATGTGGGAATCCGCAAACCGGACGGCAGTCTTGCCTGGGGCGCAGGAGTGGATTCTGATATCATCAGGGCATCCATCGACGCGCTGGTGACTGCTATTAATAACAGATAAAAAAATTTATGGGTAAATAGCGTACCATTGGTAAGATAATCTGATATTATTTAGATGGTATCCAGAGGCAAGTTATGGACTTGAAAAGTAAAAAAAGTGTGTAAATGGTGTGTAGAACATTGGCAAAAAGTGTGTAAAAACTAAACAGATAAAAAAGTGTGTACAAATATTTTAAGGTATAGTTTATCAGTTAGAGTAAAAATACACGGGGTAAAACATTTTATGCGAATAATGGACGGGTAAAATAACAGATTTCTACCGGTCCATTATTTGTACCTTGGCAACCGAACATATATTCGATATAATCATATTATAGGCGAACAAACGTTCTGTTATGACCGTAAGAAGGAGAGGAGGGGGATTTTGCAGAAGTAAAAACATTCTGTGATTACCACAACAGTATAAAGACAAGGGAAGATACCGGCACAGAGGAAGAGGGATACCAAGTTTTTACTTTGGATGAAATGGCATCTCAG
This sequence comes from Blautia sp. JLR.GB0024, assembly GCF_037000545.1. Taxonomy (NCBI): domain Bacteria; kingdom Bacillati; phylum Bacillota; class Clostridia; order Lachnospirales; family Lachnospiraceae; genus Blautia; species Blautia sp. JLR.GB0024. Next base: position 579,079 of record NZ_JBANBF010000001.1, read on the forward strand.
ATAAATGAGTCAAAATAAGCATTTTCAAAATTGAAAGATCAATTTTTATGCCATCATTTTTAACATCATTTTCGCACATATGCAACAAAACAGGACACAGCGTACACTTATAAAAAGAAGGGTAACGATTGCTGCATATTTCAGAAAATGAGGTGAAAGGATATGAAAAAAATAAAGGAAAAGAAGAGAGGCGGTATTTTTCTTTACACATTGGCATTATGTCTGGTACTGCTTACAGGGTGTTCCTCCATACAGAGACAAAGTGGCGGTGATAAAATGACCGAACCGAGGGGAAATGTGTCTTCAGAGGTGGGAAATACATCCCGGGAGGACAACGAACCGGCTGCCCGGGAGTTTGAGATTACCGGGAAAGTGATAACAGCAGATGAGAACACCATACTGTTTTTACAGGATGGGGAAGAAAATGGTGGACTGGCCGACTTTGGCACAAGTGATGTCCTGTTTTATGACCAAGAAGGAACGGAATTAGAAGCAAAGGCACTCCGGCCGGGAATGCGCATCGCGCTTTCCGCAGCCGCTGACAGCACTTCTGTGGAGCGTTATCCGCTGGGAATCACAGGCGTTCACAAAGTCCGCGTTCTGGAACATCAAAATGATGTGGTCGGCCTGTATCTTGACATCCTGAAGGCAGTCTACGGTGCAGACACGGCACTGAATGATAAGATCACCATAGCGGCTCTTGATCTGACAAAGGAAGAGAACCTTTCCAAACAGGAGAAGGAGGCCCTTCGATATCTTTTTTGGTCCTATTTGACAAATGCACAGGAAAGCCTGCCTGACGGCGGAAGTGGACATATAGATGTAATGCTGTCCACTTGGGAGGAACTGACGGAGGAAGGTTTGATCGATAAAGAAAACCTGGATTTTCCGGAAGGAATTCTGATAACCATAAAAGCAGGACAGATAAAAAATGACAGTTTCCGGTTTGATGTGGAAAAATGGCGTTCCGGTCTTGGTGCTATCGGGTATGACTCCTGCGAAGGGACATTTGAGGACGGCGCCGGAACTTACCGTCTGGGTGCGGCCTGGATATCATAAGCAGATAGAATAAAAGAAGATACAGATATTTCCACATTTTAGTGAAATAGAGGAAAAAAGCACGAAAAAGTGTATAAAATAACCATCAATAAATAAGATAATCTTGTGAAGATTAGCTAAAAGACGCCCCGGCTTATTGACTTCCATTGCCCAATTATTTTATAATCCATATAATTCATGACATCAGAAACGGAACTGAGAGGTATCACTGGTGTCTATTCGAGATAAGAAAACAGGCAAAGGAAAAAGGTATGGACATTATTCGTACGATTGCGGCCGGATTTTTATTTTTGATCCGGAAGATATCTAAAAAGAGCCGGAGAACCTGTGCGCTGGTTATGACAGGGGCAGTGGTGATCGCTGCCGTGGCATTCACCTTCCATGGGCTTCATGCAGGCGGGAAAAATAATGTATATGCATCTGTGAGTGACGACAAAGATCCGCCTAACGATAAGGATGAGCCAGAGGAAGAACAGCTGTACGGTCTGGACGCAATTATTTCAGGCGTACTGATAAGTCAGGATACCCAGAGCGAAGTACATCGGCTCGGCACTTCCTGTGAGGCTGTGCTGGTAGGGCAGAGAACAGGAAAAAAGGTGCAGGAATCACATTTTGATTTCAGTGAAGAGACAGCCAGCAGTGTGGCTGAACTGGAGAATCATTCCATCGGCGCTTCTGAGAGTCTCCTCAGGATGACGGACCAGGATTATGAGACGCTTCTTAAAATTGTGGAGGCGGAAGCCGGCGGAGAGGATATCAAAGGCCGTATTTTGGTGGCAAATGTGATCTTCAACCGGGTGAAAAGCCCTGATTTTCCCAACAGTATTCACGATGTGGTGTGGGAGAATTCGGACGGAAGTCCCCAGTTTTCTCCTACGGTTGACGGCAGAATCGATACGGTCACCGTTTCAGAGGGGACCAGAGAAGCGGTCAACCGGGCGATAGACGGGGAGGATTACTCCCAGGGTGCACTGTTCTTCATGGAAGAGGCTTATGCGGAACAGCACAATATTAAATGGTTTAAAGAGGATTTAAAATTTTTATTCCAATATGGGGTACATGACTTTTTCACGTATCCGTAAAGAAGAAAGGACTTAAAAAAGATGGAGATTTTGTACAAGAGCACAAGAGGAACAGGGGAATGCGTAAAAGCATCCGAGGCAATTTTAAAAGGACTCTCAAAGGACGGCGGACTGTTCGTACCTACAAGTATTCCCAGGCTGGATATTCCCATGGAAAAATTGGCAGAGATGACTTACCAGGAGATCGCTTATGAGGTTATGAGCCGTTTTCTGACCGATTTTACAGAGGAAGAGTTAAAGGCATGTATTGCCAGAGCCTATGATTCCAAATTCGATACAGAGGAGATAGCCCCTCTGGTAAAGGCAGGCGGCGCATATTATCTGGAGCTGTTTCACGGAGCGACCATAGCGTTCAAGGATATGGCACTTTCCATCCTGCCCCATCTTTTGACCACCTCCGCAAAGAAAAATCATGTAAAAAATGAGATCGTTATCCTCACTGCCACATCAGGCGATACAGGCAAAGCAGCTATGGCCGGTTTCGCAGATGTGCCCGGTACAAGGATCATTGTCTTTTATCCCAAGAATGGTGTCAGCCCCATCCAGGAAAAACAGATGGTGACACAGAAGGGAAATAATACATATGTGGTGGGAATCACAGGCAATTTTGATGATGCCCAGACCGCAGTGAAAAAAATGTTCAATGACAAGGCCATGGAGGAGGAGCTTGACAAGGCAGGCTTCCAGTTCTCTTCTGCCAACTCCATCAATATCGGCCGTCTGGTGCCTCAGGTGGTGTACTATGTTTACGCTTACGTGAACCTTTTCAAGAACGGTGAGATAAAAGATGGTGAAAAAATTAACGTAACAGTGCCCACCGGAAACTTCGGAAACATCCTGGCAGCTTATTATGCCAAGAATATGGGCCTGCCGATCGATAAATTGATCTGTGCCTCCAATGAGAACAAAGTTCTCTTTGACTTTTTCTCTACCGGAAGCTATGACAGGAACCGTGACTTCATTCTGACCTCCTCTCCATCCATGGATATCCTTATATCCAGCAACCTGGAAAGGCTTATTTACCGCATTGCAGGGGAAAATGCGGACAAAAACCGGGAGATGATGGAGCAGCTTACCAAGGGCGGAACCTATCAGATCACAGAGGAAATGCGCGGCCAGCTTGCTGATTTCTATGGCAATTTTGCTACAGAGGAGGAGACTGCCCAGGCTATAAAGGCTCTTTATGAGGATACAGGCTACGTGATTGACACCCATACAGCGGTTGCTGCCTGTGTTTACGGAAAATACACAGATGAGACCGGGGACAGCACCAAGACGGTCATTGCCTCCACAGCCAGTCCGTTTAAATTCACAAGAAGCGTCATGAACGCCATTGACAGCAAATATGATGCTATGGGTGATTTCGAGCTGGTGGATGAATTGTCCAAAATTGCAAATGTGAAGGTTCCCAATGCCATTGAGGAGATCCGTACAGCCCCTGTTCTGCACGATACCGTGGTGGACGTTCCTGATATGCCTGCCGCAGTAAAAAATGTGCTCGGAATTTAAAAAATAAAAATTCTATAAAATGTAAAAAAATCGTCAAGAAAATACATTGTTAAAGTATTGACTTTTAAAAACTAACATGAGATAATAAATTGACTTTGAGATAAGATTAAGGAGGAAACCATATGTCAACAAAAGCATATTACCCAATCAACGAGATTGGAGCAGGCAAAACTGGCTTCAGCAAAACTCGTTCCATTATTGAAGCAGCATTCTATGGCAACAATGTTGTTAAGGTTAACACATTAAAAGAGGCATATGAATTAGCGAAGAACTCACCTGGAACAGTCGTTACAGATATGCCTGTTTATAGAGGCGAAGAGTTTGGTCTTGAGAGAGATGCTAAAGTTTTATTATTCAACGATGGTGCTATCACAGGACGTTATGCAGCAGCACGCCGTATTGCCGGAGAACCAGGTGTTGACTGCGCGGCTCTTGACAAAGTGGCTATGGATGCTATTTATGAAGCCCGCTGGAAAACCATGTATCATGCAGAGGTATATGTAGGTCTGGACCCAGAATTCATGGTAAAAGCTCACCTGCTGATTCCGGAAGGCGAAGAGAACATCATGTACTCCTGGATGCTGAACTTCCAGTATATGTCTGATGACTATGTAAAAATGTATAAAAATTCCCAGCCTGTAGGCGGCGGAAAAGAAGCAGATATTTTTATCTTCTCAGATCCTCAGTGGGCACCTGCAAGCCGTCCGGGCGTTGACTTCAGCTGCTTAAGCGATCCGCAGACTCTGTGCTACTTCAACACAGACCAGAACTGTGCTTGTATCCTTGGTATGAGATACTTCGGTGAGCACAAAAAAGGTACTCTGACCATGGCTTGGGCAATTGCCAACAGAAATGGTTATGCAGCATGCCACGGCGGACAGAAAGAGTACACACTGGCTGACGGTTCCAAATACGTTGCTTCTGTATACGGTCTGTCAGGATCAGGTAAATCTACCATCACACATGCAAAACACAATGGCAAATACGAGATCAAGGTTCTGCATGATGATGCATTCATCATCAACACAGATACTTGTGCTTCCGTAGCGTTAGAGCCTACATACTTCGATAAAACTCAGGATTATCCTGCAGGATGCGATGACAACAAGTTCCTTCTGACATCCATGAATAACTCTGCTACATTAGACGAGGATGGAAACATCCAGCTTGTAACAGAAGATATCAGAAATGGTAACGGACGTGCGATCAAATCCAAACTGTGGGCACCGAACCGCGTTGACAAGATCGACGAGCCGGTTAACGCAATCTTCTGGATCATGAAAGACCCGACCATTCCGCCGGTAGTGAAATTAAAAGGTGCTTCTTTAGCATCTGTAATGGGCGCTACTCTGGCTACAAAACGTTCTTCAGCAGAGCGTCTTGCACCGGGCGTTGACCCGAATAAGCTGGTTGTTGTTCCTTACGCTAACCCGTTCAGAACATATCCGTTAGCTGATGACTACGAGAAATTCAAAAAACTGGTTGAAGAGAAAAATGTAGACTGCTACATCATCAACACAGGCGATTTCATGGGCAAGAAAGTACAGCCGAAAGATACTTTAGGTATCCTGGAAGCAATCGTAGAGAAGAAAGCAGACTTCAAACCTTGGGGACCGTTCTCCGATATCGAAATCTTCGATTGGGAAGGATTCGTTCCGGATATGAATGATGCAAGCTACGTTGATCAGCTCAGAGCTCGTATGAATGACCGTGTCAATGAGATCAAAGCTTTTGAGACAAAGAAAGATGGATATGACAAACTTCCTGCTGACGCTTTAGAGGCAATCCAGAAAGTTGTTGAAGAGCTGAAATAATTCAGTCTTGTAATAGAAATCTTGCGGACCGTCAGTGATGGCGGTCCGTTTTCCTGTTTCATACCCGGAGATATTCAAAGGTCCTCGGGCAGCGGAGAAAATATATGATGGATTTGGAATATGCAAAAGAAAGTTTCCGGCAATATCTCAATCATTACGACAGAAGCGACGATAAGATCATGCTGAAGGAGGTCCATACCTTCTGTGTCCTGGATGCAGCGGACTATATCTGCAGGGAAGAGAAGATTTCCAAGGAAGACCACGAACTGGCTCTTCTCATAGCTCTGCTTCACGATATCGGACGGTTTGAACAGTTGAAGACCTTCCACAGCTATGACGACAATTTGTTTGACCATGCCGAGTTCGGCGTAAAGGTCCTCTTTGAGGACGGCATGATCAGGCAGTTTATCCGCGATGACAGGTATGACCCTATCATCAGGACAGCGATTGCCTGTCATTCCCTCTATGAAATACCAAAGGAAGTAGAGGGAAGGGAACTCCTGCACTGCAGGATCATCAGGGATGCGGATAAACTGGATAATTTCAGGGTAAAGGATACGGAGAAGGCTGAGGCCATCTTTGGCATTTCTGCAGAACAGGTAGGGCTTGAACCTGTCTCAGAAAACATCTTGAACGCCATAAGAGAACACCGCTGTATCCGGCGGGGGGAGAGAACCACGCATATGGATATGTGGATATCCTATCTGGCTTTTATCTTTGACTTAAACTTCCCTTCCAGTTTCCTTTACATTAAGAATCAGGACTACATGAACCGGAATATAGACCGCATTCCTTATGGGAATCCCAAGACAAAGGCGGATATGGAAGAAGTGCGTTCTATCTGTAATATTTATATTGAAGAAAAAATTTATTAAGTGTGTGCATTTTTGTTGAAAAAGTTCATATACTAGAGTATAATAAAGATACGAAGTAATCCTGGGGTGTGCGATGCTCCTACAGTTTTTGAACCTACATTTCTTTAAACGGGATTCCTATATTTCTGTTCAGATGTCAGGCCGTCATTGCGCAGCGGAAGGCAGAAGAACAGTTGCGGTTGCCCACCTGGCTTAGGCTAGGAGTCAGAAAGTAGGAAACGGCATCCTGGGATTATTAATATAACAGCAGGTTTGCTGATATATATGAATAGTGGACATTTGCAGCAGGAACGCCGCATTTGATGCGAGAGTCTGAAGAATCAGACTCTTTTTGTTTATAACAATAGGAACATGGACCCTCAGGGGAATGCGCAGTTGGCGCAGCAGGCAGATGACCGCACGCTTCGGCGCAGGAGTCCGGCAGGCAGGACTCATTGATATTAAATCATGAAAAACAGGAGATGAAGACATGGGAGTGACAAAAAAGAGCTTTGGAAAAAGTCCTGAAGGAAAAGATGTATTTCTCTATGAACTGAAAAATGAAAATGGTGTGGCAGCATCTGTTACAGATTTCGGTGCCATACTGGTCAGCGTGATGGTTCCGGATAAAAATAAAAAGCTGACCGATGTGGTTCTTGGCTATGATACCGTGGAAGGGTATTATGAGAATAAACCTCATTTCGGTTCCCCCATCGGCAGGAACGGAAACCGTATCGGCGGAGCAAAATTCACCATTAACGGAAAAGAATATGTGCTGGCTCAGAATGACAACAAAAATAATTTACATAGCGGCCCGGATTTCTACCGTACCCGCGTATGGGATGTGGAAGAAGTAAAGGAGCAGGAGAACAGCATAACCTTCCGTATCTTCAGCCCGGACGGTGACCAGGGATTCCCCGGAAACTTTACCGGATATGTAACCTATAAGCTCACAGATGACAATGAGCTGGTTATGCATTATACGGGAAGTGCAGACGCGGATACTGTGGTGAACATGACAAACCATTCCTACTTTAACCTGGCAGGACATAATGCCGGAGCGGAGAGCATGCTGAATCATGTGGTTCAGATCCATGCACCGGAATTCACTCCGGTATCTGATTCCGAAGCTATTCCCACAGGGGAGATCCTGAAGGTGGAGGGCACACCCATGGACTTTACTTCTCCAAAGAAGATCGGACAGGATGTGGAGGCTGACTATGAACAGCTCATCTTCGGAGGCGGCTATGACCATAACTATGCACTTTGCAGGGAGAAGGGCGAGGTGAAAGAAGCAGCCGCTGCTCACAGTGATGAGACAGGCATTACCATGAAGGTGTTCACAGATCTTCCCGGCATGCAGTTCTACATCGGTAATTTCATCAACAACGAGAACGGAAAGGGAGGCAGTGTCTATACAAAGCGTGCCGGCTTCTGTATGGAGACGCAGTATTATCCCAATGCCTGCAATGAGGCTAATTTCCAGTCCTCTGTTCTGAAAGCCGGAGAGAAATACGATACGACCACAATTTATCAGTTTGTAACTGAAGCGTAGGCATAAAAAAGAAGACGGGCTGCCGCAGGCAGGCACGCCGGCGCCGGATTTCGGTGCGGACGGCCTTGGGGCAGCTCGTTTTCTGTCCCGTAAGAAGGCGGGGAAAATAAAAGAGACAACAGGAGGCAAAACATGGAGTCCAGATTATTGAGAAACAAATATTTCTTGTATGTAACAGAGTTTTTTTCCGGCATGTCTGTGATGGCTGTGGAACTGGGGGCAAGCAGGCTTATGGCGCCCTATTTCAGTTCTTCCCAGATCGTGTGGACCGTTATCATCGGAGTGATTATGATCGCAATGGCGATTGGAAATGTGTGGGGCGGACGCTCTGCGGACAAACGTCATGATCCGGACAGGCTGTACCGGAGGCTTTTGATCGCTGCCATATGGATCGCTTTGATACCGTTTGCCGGCAGATATCTGATCGCGGGGATATCCCTGCTTTTGGCAGTTTTTATAAAGTCTAATTTTCTGGTCTGGGCAGCGCTTTTTACCTGTCTGGCAATCTTCGCGTTTCCCTGTGTACTGCTGGGAACCGTGACACCGTCTCTGGTGAAGTTTTCCGTGAGTAATCTGGATGACAACGGAAAGACAGTGGGAGAGCTGGGCGCTTTGAACACCATCGGCAGTATTATCGGTACTTTTCTCCCTACATTTGTCACCATTCCGGCAGTGGGGACTGCAGCCACATTCCTGATATTTTCAGCGGTTCTGGCAGCTATCGCGGTGGTTTACTTTGTGACAGTCAAAAGAAAAAGAGGACTTTGTATCGGAACCGCTGTCGTGCTTCTCGTTTTGGCAGCGCTGACACCGGGATTCAGTTTCGCTTTCTGGGAGAAGGATGTGACACTGGAGGATGAGTCCATCTATAATTATCTGCAGGTAAAAGACAGTGAAGACCAGACGATTCTGTCCACCAATGTGCTTTTCGGCGTGCAGTCCATCAAGGCGAAGAACCGGGAACTGACAGGCATGTATTATGACTATGCGCTGGCAGCCCCGGTGATGGCAGGCATTCACACAAAAAAAGATAACAACGTGATGATACTGGGGCTTGGGAGCGGTACCTTTGCCGATTACTGTGACCGGTATTTTCCGGGAACCAAAATCCAGGGGGCAGAGATTGATGAGAAGATAGCGGATATCGCCACGGACTATTTCGGGCTGCCTGACAGTGTGGAAGTGGCAGTGGAGGATGGCAGAGCTTATCTGACAGCCTCTGAGGAAGCCTATGATGTGATCATGGTGGACGCCTACCAGGATATCACCATCCCTTTTCAGATGTCCTCTGTTGAATTTTTCAGCCAGGTGGAAAGCCATCTGAAGAAGAACGGGGTGATGGTGGTCAATATGAATATGAAATCCAGCTCCGAGGATTCCATCAATGACTATCTCTGTGATACCATAGCCTCTGTGTTCAAATATGTGTACACCGTGCCTGTGGACGGCGGAACCAATATGGAGGTCTTTGCCTCCAACGAGGCGGGTCTTCCGGAAATGCTTAAGAAAAACACGGAAAAACTTCCAGATGGAGAGCTAAAGGGCATGATGGAAACCGTATCGGCTGAACTTACCGGATATGAGGGAAAAGACAGGATACTGACAGATGACAAGGCACCTGTAGAGCTTCTGGGAATGAAAGTCTTAGATGAGATCATAGGGGAAGAACTGGATTATTACAGGGAACTGTATCTGGGATAAGCCGGAAAATTGCCCAAAGGGTATGAAATCTTTTCTTCTTTCATATATTAATATATGGACTGGAAGCAGAAATTAAAATGGAAAATGCTGATCATACTGCTTGCCGTAATCGGAATCGTGATTGTATGGCAGGCAAACAGAGCGGGAGTGAGAAGACAGGAAAGTTACCGGACGCAGAGCCTGCAGGAAAATATGATAAAAGAAAATGAGCGGGCCAGCGCCGGTCTGACTCTGCCGGCATCCTCCCAGAACCATGCAGAAGCAGAGGAAAACGGACAGGAGAGTGCTGCAGAAACTGCAGACACAGATCCTCAGGCTGATGATACAGAGCAGGATGACAGTCAGCCTGCCGAAACACCAAAGAGTGAATCGGCAGCGGCGGCTGTACAGGAACCCAGGATTTCCGTACTGCTTATGACAGACGGATATAAGGGATATACACACCAGAGTGTAAGTCTGCAGTTTCATGGCAGTTATCATCTTCAGGGAAGCCAGGAAATGGATTATGCAGACGGTGAGACCCTGGAGCTGACCGCGGACAGTTCTCTTTTTAAGGATGGAAAGCTGGAGCTTCGGGCAGACGGAGAGGAAAACAGGGCAACCCTGCTGTCAGTGGAAAGACAGCAGGGTAATCCTGCCTACAGGGGCGATTTTACGGTCTATCAGGAGCAGGGAGGTCTGCGCCTTGTGAATACTCTGCCTTTGGAGGAATATCTGTACGGTGTGGTACCCAGTGAAATGCCGGCGTCCTACGACAAGGAAGCTCTGAAAGCCCAGGCAGTCTGCGCCAGAACGTACGCCTGTGTGCAGATGCAGAAAAGCGCGCTGTCGGATCTGGGGGCCCAGGTGGATGACAGTGTAGCCTATCAGGTCTATCAAAACGGCGGGGAGGCTGCCGAGGCCAATGCTGCTGTGGATGAGACAAAAGGAGAGATCCTGGAAAGCAATGGTCAGCCGATCACCGCCTATTATTTCTCCACATCCAGCGGAAAAACCAGCACGGATGAGGTGTGGGAGGTTTCCGCTCCTGCCTCCTACCTAAAAAGCGTGGACTGCAGTTATGATGCGCAGGAGCCGTGGCATCAGTGGAGCATCTCCTTTTCCCGGGAACGCCTGCTGGAAGCCGTACAGACAAAATACGCGGGGGTAAAGGAAATACATGGGATTGATGTGGAGAAGACAGGAGACAGCGGTGTTGTCATGAGCCTGGCATTGGACACAGATCAGGGAGTCTACAATATCAGCAATGAGTACGATATACGTGCCCTGCTGTCCCCGGACGGACTGTCCATAACAAGGCAGGACGGCTCTGTGGTGAAGGGCTCCAATCTTCTTCCCAGCGCGTATTTTACACTGGAGGAACAGAGGGATGAAAATAATGTCCTCACAGGTTATGTGATAAAGGGCGGCGGTTACGGTCACGGCGTAGGCCTGAGTCAGAACGGTGCAAAAGGAATGGCAGAAGCGGGAATGGGTTACCGGGAGATACTTGCATACTTTTACCAGGATGTTGAGCTGGCTGACATCAGCAGCATTCTGTGAAACTTGTCATCCGAAGGGGCACATGCTATAATGGGAAAATAATGCAGAATTTACATGCGGGTGCAGATAAAATGAAGATACTAAAAAGTGTGGTGCGCACAGTCACCGGATTTATGGAAAATATGAATAAGAACCACGTGTCAGCCTACTCTGCACAGGCTGCTTATTTTATCATACTTTCCTTTATCCCATTTATGCTCCTTCTCATGACTTCTGTGCGGTATACGCCCCTTAACAGACAGGAAGTGATCAATGCGGTAATGCAGATCTGCCCCGAGAGCTTTGAGAACTTTATCCAGGGCATAGTCAATGAAGTGTATGAGAAATCCCTGACTGTTGTCCCTCTCTCCGGTGTCATTGCCCTGTGGTCCGCAGGCAAAGGAATCCAGTCGCTTACCAATGGATTCAACTGTATTTATCAGGTAAAAGAGACCAGGAATTATATTGTGACAAGAATACGGTCTGTATTTTACACCCTTGTCTTTGTCATTGCCATTATACTGACGCTGATCCTTCAGGTCTTCGGCAACAGTCTGCAGAGGGAGCTGAGCAAGCACCTGCCGTTTCTCGACAAGCTGGTGTCCATGATCATCAGCATGCGAGTGACCATCACCCTGCTGGCCCTGTGTGTGGTGTTCCTTTTTCTGTATAAATTTGTGCCAAACAGGAAGGCTACCTTCCGAAGCCAGATGCCCGGGGCGGTGTTTACGGCAGTGAGCTGGTCTGCATTTTCCTTCGGATTTTCCCTTTATTTTGATTATTATGAGGGAACGTCGAACATGTACGGAAGCATGACCACCATCATACTGATCCTTTTGTGGATGTACTTCTGTATGAATATCATGATGATCGGCGCACAGATCAACTGCTATTTTGAGGAAAAATTCAAATGGGTGCATCAGGTGGCAACGGAAACCCTTAAAAGGGAATATCAGCAGTTAATAGGAAGGGATGACGAGGAAGAAGAGGGAGAAACAGAGGATTCTGTAAAGAAATCGGAAGAAAAAGACAGAAAAGCTGACAAACCTTCTTGACAGATTGCAGATTAATGGCTAAAATGGTTTACAGACAATACATGAAAAAGGCTGTGAAGGTGTCAGTAGATGTTTATCTTCTGTCAGAGATGAGGAGTCACCGGCTGCAAGCTCCTCTCAGTTCAGATAACCATTGAGATTCCCACCGGAGCCGCATTTCTGAAGCAGCAGTAGGAAATGCCGTCACTGTGCGTTAAACAGATATGAGTGCCCACTGTAATTTTGACAGATGGGAACAAGGGTGGTACCACGGACTTTACAGGCTTCGTCCCTTTCGGGCGGGGTCTTTTTTTATTGTCAGAAATAAAATCATAAGGAGATAACCATGAAAGAAAAATTACAGCGGATTCAGGAAGAAGCTGCAAAGCGCATCCAGGAGTCGGATTCCCTGGACAAATTAAACGATGTACGTGTTGCTTTCCTTGGAAAAAAAGGAGAGCTGACAGCAGTTTTAAAGGGTATGAAAGAGGTAGCTGCTGAGGACAGGCCAAAGGTCGGACAGTGGGTAAATGAGACACGTGCCCAGATTGAAAAGCATCTGGAAGACACAAAAGTAAAGCTGGAAGCAGCCGTTATGGAAGAAAAACTGAAAGCAGAAGTGATCGATGTTACTCTTCCGGCTAAGAAAATGGAAATCGGCCACAGACATCCCAACACCATAGCGCTGGAGGAAGTGGAGCGTATCTTCATCGGTATGGGCTATGAAGTGGTGGAAGGCCCGGAAGTGGAGTATATGGACTACAACTTCACAAAACTGAACATTCCGGAGGGACATCCTGCAAGAGATGAACAGGATACCTTCTTCATTGATGATAAGATCTGCCTGCGTTCCCAGACTTCCCCGGTACAGGCGCGTACCATGGAAAAGGGAAAACTGCCCATCCGTATGATCGCACCGGGACGCGTGTTCCGTTCCGACGAGGTGGATGCAACCCATTCTCCTTCCTTCCACCAGATTGAAGGACTTGTCATTGACAAACACATTACCTTTGCAGACTTAAAAGGAACGCTGGAAGAATTTGCAAAAGAGCTGTTCGGACCGGAGACAAAGACAAAATTCCGTCCCCATCATTTCCCGTTCACAGAGCCGAGCGCAGAGGTGGATGTCTCCTGCTTCAAATGCGGAGGCAAAGGCTGCCGTTTCTGTAAAGGCTCCGGCTGGATCGAGATTCTGGGCTGCGGCATGGTACATCCTCATGTTCTTGAAATGTGCGGCATTGACCCGGAAGAATACACAGGCTTCGCCTTTGGTGTGGGACTGGAGCGTATTGCACTGCTGAAATATGAGATTGATGATATGAGACTTCTGTACGAAAACGACACCAGATTCCTGAAACAGTTCTGATCGCGGAGAAGAAAATGATCAGGAGATCCTGAGGCAGAATAATAATTATAGAGGAGAACAACAATGAATACATCTTTATCATGGATTAAAATGTATGTGCCGGATTTGGACGTTACGGCACAGGAATATACAGATGCAATGACATTATCCGGAACCAAAGTGGAAGGCTTTGAGAAGCTGGATGCGGATTTGGATAAAATTGTCATCGGACAGATTGAGAAGATCGAACGCCATCCGGACGCGGACAAGCTGATCATCTGCCAGGTCAATGTGGGAACAGAGACGGTTCAGATCGTGACCGGTGCGCCGAATGTAAAAGAGGGTGACAAGGTTCCTGTCGTTCTGGACGGAGGCCGTGTTGCAGGCGGTCACGACGGCAAAAAGACACCGGGCGGTGTTTTGATCAAAAAAGGGAAACTGCGCGGCATTGAGTCCTGCGGCATGATGTGCTCCATTGAGGAGCTGGGTTCCACCAGGGAATTTTATCCGGAAGCTCCGGAATACGGTATTTACATTTTCCCGGAGGACGCTGTGGTCGGTGAGAGTGCTATTCACGCGCTGGGTTTGGATGACGTGGTATTTGAATATGAGATCACTTCAAACCGTGTGGACTGTTACAGTGTGATCGGTATTGCAAGGGAGGCGGCAGCAACTTTCAATAAGAAATTCATTCCTCCGGCTGTGGAAGTAAAAGGAAATCAGGAGGACGCCCATGATTACATCAAGGTGACCGTGGAAGATAAGGATCTGTGCCCGCGTTACTGCGCAAGGGTGGTAAAGAATGTTAAGATCGGCCCTTCACCAAAATGGATGCAGCGCTGCCTGGCGGCAAACGGTATCCGTCCGATCAACAATCTGGTGGATATCACCAACTATGTGATGGAAGAATACGGACAGCCCATGCACGCCTACGATATGGATACGATTGAGGGACAGGAGATCATTGTGCGCCGCGCTTCTAAGGATGAGAAGTTTGTGACACTGGACGGACAGGAACGTATTCTGGATGATTCCGTGCTGATGATCTGCGACGGCAGAAAGCCGGTGGGAATAGCAGGTGTCATGGGAGGAGAGAACTCCATGATCACAGACAGCGTAAGTACGGTATTATTTGAGGCTGCCTGCTTTGACGGTGTAAATATCCGCCTTTCCAGCAAGAAAGTAGGACTCAGGACAGATGCCTCCGGCAAATTCGAGAAGGGCCTTGATCCCAACAATGCGCAGGCAGCCATTGACAGAGCCTGCCAGTTGATTGAAGAGTTTGGCTGCGGTGAAGTTGTGGGCGGAATGGTTGATGTGTATGCAAAAGTGAAAGAGCCGGTCCGTGTTGCATTTGAGCCGGAGAAAATAAACGATCTGCTGGGTACAGAACTTTCCAGGGAGGAAATGCTCTCCTATCTTGCAAAAGTGGAGCTGGCATATGACGAGAAGACAAATGAGATCGTAGCGCCTACTTTCCGCGCGGATATTTTCCGTACCGCGGACATTGCGGAGGAAGTGGCACGTTTCTACGGATACGACAATATTCCTACCACACTTCCTAAGGGAGAAGCTACCACGGGCAAACTGCCGTTTAAGCTGCGTATTGAGCAGGTTGCGAGAGATATGGCAGAGTGCAACGGATTTTCACAGGGATACTGCTATTCCTTTGAAAGCCCCAAGGTATTTGACAAGCTGCTGATCCCGGCAGAGGATGAGCTTCGTAAAGTGATCACCATTTCCAATCCTTTAGGCGAAGATTTCAGCATTATGAGAACCACACCGCTGAACGGTATGCTCCAGTCCCTGGGAACAAACTATAAGAGAAGAAATAAAGATGTGCGTCTCTATGAGTTGGGCAATGTATATCTGCCGAAGGAACTGCCCCTTAAGGATCTGCCGGAGGAGAGAATGATGTTCACTCTCGGCATGTACGGTGCCGGTGACTTCTTTGCCATGAAAGGTGTTGTGGAGGAATTCCTGGATAAGATCGGAATGCATGAGAAAGAGGAATATGACCCGAAATCAGGCAAACCGTTCCTGCATCCCGGACGCCAGGCTGACATCATCTACAAGGGAACCGTGATTGGCTATCTGGGTGAGGTACACCCGGCTGTAGCGGACACCTACGGCATTGGCGAGAGAGCTTATGTTGCAGTGCTGGAGATTCCGGCTATTCTGGAGTTCGCAACTTTTGACAGGAAATACGAAGGAATCGCCAAATTCCCTGCAGTGAGCCGCGATATCAGTATGGTAGTGCCGAAACACGTACTGGCAGGAGAGATTGAGCATGTACTTGTACAGCGCGGCGGCAAGATTCTGGAGAGTTACAAACTCTTCGATATCTATGAGGGAAGCCAGATCAAAGACGGATTCAAGTCACTGGCATACTCTGTAACCTTCCGTGCAAAAGATAAGACACTGGAGGAGGCTGAGATCACAGCAGCCATGAAGAAAATCTTAAACGGGCTTGAGGGCCTTGGAATAGAACTGCGTAAATAAGACAAAGCGCGGTTTGCAGAAATTTTAGGAGAGCAGGTAATATGAAGCTTTATATTATCCGTCACGGGGAAACCTCCTGGAATGTCCAGAGAAGGCTTCAGGGGGCCTCTGACACGGATTTGAATGAAAACGGCATTACTCTGGCAAAGCGGACAGGGGAGGCTTTAAAAGAAATTCCCTTTGACCTCTGCTTTACCAGCCCGTTAAAACGGGCTAAAATGACTGCAGAACTGATACTGGCCGGAAGGAATATCCCCATATACGACGATGAACGTCTCCGGGAAATCTCCTTCGGCGAATGGGAAGGGCGGGATTCCGCCCTTTTGCCTGCCCATATGCTGGATAATTTTTTCCACCATACAGAGGTGTATGAGCCTCCGAAGGGTGGGGAGAGTATCAGGGAAATCTGCACAAGGACAAAGGACTTTTTCCAGGAGCTTATATGCAGGGAAAAACTGCAGGATAAAACACTGCTCATTGCGTCCCACGGATGCGCCGTGCGGGCACTTTTACAGAATGTCTATCCGGATGCGGAGATCAGAAATTTTTGGCATGGCTGTGTTCCGCCAAACTGCGGCGTAAATATTGTGGAGGTCGCAGACGGAAGGGCAGAGCTTTTGGAAGAGGATGTTGTATTTGGCTGACAGGGATAAAGGAGAAAAAATGAAGACATCAGATTTTTATTATGATCTGCCGGAGGAACTGATCGCGCAGGACCCTCTTGCCGACCGTTCCGCTTCCAGGCTGCTGCATCTGGACCGGGAAACAGGAGAGATCGAGCATACGGATTTTAAACATATCACCAGGTACCTGAACCCGGGAGACTGCCTTGTCATCAATGACACGAAGGTCATTCCCGCCCGTCTGTACGGAAGCAAGGTGGGAACCGATGCAGGGATTGAGATACTGCTTCTGAAAAGAAAAGGCGACAATGTGTGGGAGACACTGGTAAAGCCCGGAAAAAAGGCAAAACCGGGCACGGTTATCCGTTTCGGTGACGGACTTCTCACAGGGGAAGTCATTGATGTGGTGGAGGAGGGAAACCGTCTGATCAAATTCAGTTATGAAGGGATTTTTGAGGAAATCCTGGATAAGCTGGGTGAGATGCCTCTTCCCCCGTATATCACCCACAAGCTGGAGGATAAAAACAGATACCAGACCGTTTACGCGAAGAAGGAAGGGAGTGCCGCAGCGCCTACCGCAGGCCTTCATTTTACGGAGGAGCTGCTTGAGGAGATACGGCAGATGGGCGTCAATATTGCCCATGTCACACTGCATGTAGGGCTTGGGACTTTCCGCCCGGTAAAAGTAGATGATGTGGAGAAGCATCATATGCATTCGGAATTCTATGTGGTGGAGGAAGACCAGGCAGAACTGATCAATGAAACCAGGAAAAACGGCGGCAGGATCATTTCCGTGGGAACTACAAGCTGCAGAACCCTGGAATCCGCTGCGGATGAGAACGGAAACCTTCAGGCAAAAAGCGGATGGACAGAGATCTTTATCTATCCGGGGTATCAGTTTAAGATCATTGACGGACTGATCACCAATTTCCATCTGCCGGAATCTACACTGCTGATGCTCGTCTCGGCTTTGGCGGGGAAAGAGAATATTATGAAGGCTTATGAGGAAGCGGTGAAGGAGAGGTATCGGTTCTTTTCGTTTGGAGATGCTATGTTTATCGGGTAAGTAAGTTTTTAGGAGAAAATAGGACCCGCAAAAGTGCAGGATTACTGTGCTTTTGCGGGTCCTTATATATTCTGCATAGCGTTGATTTCAATTTGAAATCAGGCTATAATATACTTAAAGCGCTTGGAGGAGCAGTCTTTTTATGAAACCCGGCGGCTGTTATTAAAAACGACAGATGATGTCTGAAACGGGCAGCGCAGGGGGGGCATGTCGGGAAGCCTGGGTATCGGAACGGTCGGGCGGAAATTATGAGGTATCCTTTAATGAGGATAATAATTAACAACCATAAACGTCACCTGCATTTCCTGCTGATTGATATACGTGTGGCTGATGGAAGAGTCAAAGACAAAGGCCTCCCCCTCATGCAGCGTATAATCCATAATTTCTGTATGAATCACCAGTTCGCCTGAAATGATATAAACATACTCCTGGGCCTTGTCCGTATGTCCGATGGAAGTGTTGGCGCAGCCTCCATCCAGTTCAACATAGAACAGCTCAAAATTTCTCACCGGTGTACTTCTGAAATAGCAGTATACCCGGTAGCCGTCTGTTTCGCCGGTCTGCATAGTGGCCTCTGAACGGCGGACAACCGTGGTTTCCTTTTCAATTCCGTCGATCAGTTTCGTATACGGCACGTTGAGGCCGCCTGCAATTTTCCATATGGTGTTAATGGTTGGATTGCTGTCCCCTTTTTCAATATCTGAAAGCATTGCTTTGCTGATGCCGGACATTTTGGACAACTGTCCCAGTGTCAGGTTGCGTTCTCTTCTGAGTTCTTTCAAATTTACAGCAATTATTTTACCTAATTCCATAAATATTCCTTTCCTGCTTGACAGATATATCGAACGGTCGTAAGATATATATAACGAAATGTTCGGTAAATCTGACGAATGTCAATTATTCTCTTATCCATTATATGAAATAAGAGCAATAAAATCAAGTTGAAAAGGAGCGGCTGTGTTATGAAAAAAAAGGCGTTTCGTGCTGCGCTGCCATACACACTTCCCATCTGTGTTGCATTTCTCTTTCTGGGAATGTCCTATGGATTTCTCATGCGGAGCAAGGGTTTTTCTTTTGTCTATCCAATGTGTATGAGCCTGTTTATCTATGCGGGGTCTATGGAGTTTGTGACAGTGGATCTGCTGCTGTCGGCGTTTCATCCGTTCTCTGCGTTTTTGCTTGCGCTTATGGTGAATGCCCGCTATCTCTTCTACGGGATTCCTATGCTGAAAAGGTATAAAAACTGCGGATGGAAGAAAGTGTTTCTGATCTTCGGAATGTGTGATGAAGTGTTTTCCATCAATTGTACGGTCAATCCCCCTGAGGATGTGGACAAAGGCTGGTTTATGCTGTTTGTCACCTGGCTGGGGCAGCTTTACTGGGTTTCAGGGGCAACGCTGGGAGCGCTTCTGGGATATGTGATACACTTTGACACAAAAGGGATTGAGTTTATTATGACCGCGCTTTTCTGGGTCATGTTCCTGAATCAGTGGGAGGATAAGAAGGGACATCTGCCGGCGCTTGTGGGGCTTGGCGGTTCTTTTCTCTGCCTGTTTATCTTTGGCAGCCAGAACTTTATGCTGCCGGCTATGGTACTGATCGTATTGTGTTTTACTGCTCTGAGAGGCAGTATGATTCCGGAGGTGGAGCAATGACAGTTATGCAGAGTATTATCACGATCTTAGCGGTTGCATTGGGGACGATGCTGACCAGGTTTCTGCCCTTTGTGGTATTTCCCGACAGCAAAAACCCACCGCAGTTTATTACATATCTGGGAACGGTTTTTCCCTATGCCGTTATCGGTCTTCTGGTTGCCTACAGCCTGAAAGACTTTGTGGGTACAGGCAGCCACGGGATTCCGGAAATCCTGGCCATCCTGTTTATCACCGCAGTACACAGGTGGAAGAAAAATATGCTTCTGAGTATCAGCGCGGGAACTGTATTGTACATGTTTTTCGTGCAGGCGGTATTTTAACGCACACCCCTCTTAAAAAAGAGAGAGAACCGAAAGATGGTTTCTTTGGTTCTCTCTCTTTTTTGGGTATAGCGGCTACATAAGCTGTATGGAAGGCAGCAGGCGAAAGGCTTCAAAATCAAATCCGCATCTGCAAAGCGCGTCATCCGCAGCGGAAAATTTCCACACAGCCAGTTGTCCAATCGCATCCGCACATGAGAGAAAATCATTTGTCTTCAGCGTGTGGATGATCATTTCTGCGTATTCCACACATTTTCTTTGTGAATCACTCTCTTTTAACCCGGTCATTATGGGATATCCCCAGAGCATCAGTTCAAATAGTTTAAAATAAATTTCTCTTATCCCCGCGCATGGATGGTATTCTGCAATATATTTAACGATATGCAGAAGAGTAAGCTCACTGCGGTCAAAAGTAAGGTCATGCTCCAAAACCTGGAGAAGTGCATTTTTACTCTGCCTGGTAAGTTTTTTCAGAAACGTCTGTGATACATCCCGGCAGGTATACTTAACCAGCTCAAGGGCCTGGATGAAAAAGGCGAGGCTGCGGCGGATGGAAGGGATGCCGCAGTCCATGGGAAGCCAGCTCTCCTCCATGGAAAAAATGCGGGTGCCTTTTCCGTTGATAGACTGCGCGGCGCCTAACTGGCAGAGCAGTCGGATCGTCCGGCGGGCAGTGCTGACAGATACACCGTAAAGTTCTGCCATTTTTTCATAAGAAGGCAGAAAGTGTGTCTCGTGGTAATGACCGAGATAGATCTGGTGCAGGATATGTGACGCCAGACTGTAGCAGATTTCCGGGCGTTCCCGGTATATGTGCCAGACGAAAGGTGTCTGTTCTTCTTTTGGTACCGGGACTGTCTGTTCGGCATAAAATTGAACCAGATGTTTCCTGTTCGTTCTCTGAAAATTCAGGAAACCGCTGTGAACGGCTTGAAAATCCTTTTCTTTACCGGAGCGGATGAGGTTCTTCAGGCTTCTGCGTATTTTATTTAAATCATATAGTTCAGAAGATCTTTTTGCCTTCAGAAAAGGCAGGCCCTGGTAAAGGGAGGACTCCCATAAAAGGTTCATGACCAGGGAATTGTTCAGCTTTTGAAGGGCGAATGAATAGAATCTCATTAAATCATCCGCTGCCAGCCGATCTGCCAATTCCAGAAGGCAGGTAAAATCCTTCTCTTCCATAAGCCGAAAGCTTTCCGTGAGCAGAGAAGAGAAAATCATTTCATTTGCCGGATAAAAGTCAGCAAAACGGTCCATACGTGCAGAGAGAAACCGGACGGCAGAAGCAGGGTCTGCATGCGACGTATTTACTTTTGTGGCTTTTCCTCCGCAGGTTATGATATATCCCTCATCCCGAAGCTGTTTCAGCGCTGTCTTGACGGTTAAGGTTGAGACACGGAAATCCCGGCTGAGTGTTTCAATGGGAGGCAGAGTGTCACCCTCTGTATAATACCCGAATTGTATGCGCATGGAATAGAATTGATAGATCAAATCAGAAAAACTCTGCCCATTGTACAAGTTTCATTCCCCTCTTTTCTTTGGCTTTTTCTCTATTCTACCATCACCACAGACGAAATTCCATAAAATGTTGCGTATTTTATTCCTGTGAACTATAATAAGGTTAACGTGAACAAGGTATACATGAACATGGATGACAGGAAACAGGTGTCACATGTAAAGAGATCTTAAGGTGTGAAGGGATAAGGTATATGTCGGAAAATATGGAAAAAGACTATAAGCAGATAGAACGTCAGACAGCAGCGGATTATGAATACAGTACACTGATGCAGCTATTGGAGGTGAGTGTGAGCAAGCATCTGCTGGATGAACATTTTACGCTCATCTGGGCAAATGATTTTTATTACCAGATGATCGGATGGCCAAAGGAAGAATATGAGAAGGTATTCCACAACAGGCCGGATCTGTATTATGAAACAGACCGGGAAGAGTGGGACCGGATCACAGGAGTAGTCATGGAGACTTTAAGACGGGGAGAAAAGGGATATAAACTGGCAACCAGGATGAGGAGAAAGAGCGGGGAGCATATCTGGGTACAGTTCTCTGTCCGGTTCGCGGATGAGTATGTGGACGGATATCAGGTGGGATACACAGTGATAACCAATATTGATGACATGATCCAGATGCAGAAGGAGCAGTCCGTCACATACGATAACCTTCCCGGTTTTGTGGCGAAATACAGGATCGATCAGGAACTCAACATGATCCTTCTGGAATCTAATTCCCGCTTCGCAGAATATTTCGGCAGTGAAGCGGAACGCGGGGAAAACAGTGTATATCAGAGGAATATAAGGGACAATAAGGAAGCTATCTGGGGGCAGAGAGAAAACATTCTGGCCGGAAAGCCTCTGCATTTTACCATGTATGTAAAAAACAGGGAGGGGCAGAAGCTCTGGCTGCAGGTAAATGCTGCCTGTGTGGGCTGGCAGAAGGGCTGTCCTGTCTATCTGGTCATCTTTATAGATGTGACGGACATTACGGAGCTGAGGGAAATGCAGAAAAAACTGACGGAACAGACCGTGGCCCTTCAAAACGCTTTAGAGGAGGCTGAGAAGGCAAATATGGCAAAGTCTGACTTCCTTTCAAGAATGAGCCACGATATCCGTACGCCTATGAATGCCATTCTTGGCATGACAACCATCGCCGGATCCCATATCCATGACCCGGAGCGGATTCGGGACTGCCTTGGGAAGATCACAGTCTCCTCTAAGCTGCTGTTAAGCCTCATCAACGAAGTGCTCGATATGTCCAAAATCGAGAGCGGACGCATTGTGCTTGCGGAGGAGGAAGTCAATCTGGCTGAGCTGGTGCACGGTGTGGTGACTATGGTGCAGCCGCAGATCCACAGCAAAGACCTTATCTTCAAAACATATGTCAATAACCTTACCCATGAGATCGTGGTCAGTGATATGCAGCGTCTGCAGCAGCTCGTTCTGAATCTTCTGTCCAATGCGGTCAAATACACGCCGCCCCGTGGCAGCGTATATATGGAGATCAGAGAAACGCTTTCGGATAAGAAGAATATGGCTTTCTATGAATTTGTGGTGTCAGACACGGGAATTGGGATGAAGCCTGAATTTTTATATCGAATCTTCGAGCCCTTTGAGCGGGCGGATGATGAAAAAATCCAGTCCATCCAGGGGACCGGTCTGGGGCTGTCCATCTGTAAGAGCATCGCGGAACTCATGGGCGGTACCATCCATGTGGAAAGTACATATGGGAAAGGCAGCAGATTTGCAGTATCTGTCTGTCTGCAGATCCAGGAAGAGCAGACGGATGAGCGTGTGCTGGAAGGACTGTCCGTGCTGATCGTGGACGATGATGAGTTTATCTGCAGAAATACCTGCGAGCGTCTGGCTGAGTTCGGGCTGAAGACAGACTGGGCTTTAAAGGGCAGGGAGGCGCTTGAGAAGATAGAACAGGCAGGGAAGTCAGGAGAAGACTACTTTGCCGTGATCATAGATTACAAAATGCCTGACATGGACGGCATAGAGACTACCCGGAAAATCCGCAGGCAGGCCGGCCGGCAGCTTCCGATCATCATGATCTCTGCCTACGACCTGTCAGAACAGATGGATGAGGCGAAAGAGGCGGGGGCCAATGGCTTCATCACAAAACCCCTGTTCTGTTCCAGGCTGATCTACAAGCTCAAGCAGTTTGCGGACGGGAACTGTCAGGAGGCGGATTCCGGGCCGGTGATCCGCGGTTCCTATAAAGGGAAAAATGTGCTTCTTGCGGAGGATAATGAACTGAACCGGGAGATCGTAGCAGAGATCCTCACAGACGCAGGCGCTTTCGTGGATACCGCAGAAAACGGAAGAGCTGCTGTTGAGAAGGTGCGTCAGTCAGAGGAAGGCTTCTATGACCTGATCTTCATGGATATGCAGATGCCGGTCATGGATGGATGTACGGCGGCTGTGAAGATTCGTGGGCTTCCGCGGCAGGATGTGGGGGCAATGCCGATCATCGCCATGACTGCCAATGCCTTTGCCGATGACCGTCAGAAAACCAGGGAAGCCGGAATGAACGGGCATCTGGCAAAGCCCCTGGATATGGAACAACTGCAGTTGGTACTGGAAAAATGGCTTTCCTGAAAAAAGCGCTTTCCATTATGAAAGAACAAAGATATAATGGAACGTAGATACAGAAAACGGCCAAGGGGATATCTATATGAAGAAAAATGTACTGCTGCGGACTAATTTTCTTGTTTGTATTGTTATTGTCATAGGTTTTGTGGTGACATCAGCTATCAGCTACAAATCCAATCAGGGAATTTTCCGAAAGGATATTGAAAGTGTATCGAGACTGACATCTGAAGGTATCTACCATCAGATAGACACCATTTTTACAAAGCCTATCAATATTTCACTGACCATGGCTAATGACAGCCTGCTGAAGGATTTTCTGGAAGGGGAAGAAGAGCATTTGGGAGACCGGGATTTCATTGACACCATGCGGGATTATCTGAACACTTACAGGGATAAGTATGGATATGACTCTGTGTTCCTGGCTTCCGTGAAAACAAAAAATTACTATTATTATAACGGGCTGGACCGGGTCCTCCAGGAAGGAGATCCGGAAAATGTATGGTTCTACAGTTTCCTGGAACAGGACACCGATTATGGGATACAGATCGATAATGACCAGGTAGAGGGAGCCGGTAATGAGGTTACGGTCTTCATCAACTGCCGCATCACAGACGGGGACGGAGACGTAATGGGAGTGGTAGGCGTGGGCTTCCGCGTGGATTCGCTCCAGGCTCTGCTTCAGGGGTATGAGAATGATTTTGGTGTCAATGCCTATCTGGTGGATGAGGAGGGGAATGTTGAGATTTCCGGTACTTATACCAGGTTTCAGGGGGACAGCAATCTGTTCGAGGGATGTGCCTTTGCCAAGCTTAAGGACACCATTCTGGGCAGCCGTGAAGGAACCCAGAATCTGTGGTATTCATCAAAGAAAAGCAGCGGGTATGTTGTCAGCCGTTTTATTGAAAATCTGGGCTGGTACCTGATCATAGACCATGATACAACGAAGCTTAATGAGAGACTGTCGCTGCAGCTTTTAAGGGAAATGACGATCGTGGTAATAACCATCTTACTTGTCCTTATAACGATCACCTCCGTTATACGCAGGTATAATAAGAAAATCATAGAGCTGACTGTGAAGGCGGAGAAGGTGCACCAGGCAGTGTTTAAGGAGGCTACGGAACAGCTTTACGAGAATATCTATGAGTTTGACATTACCCATAACCAGGCAGCCAGTGAAGCTACCTCCGCATATTTTGAAAGTCTGGGGGCACCGCCGGACATACCCTTTGATAAGGCCCTGGGCATCATTGCCCAAAAGCAGATCAAGGAGGAATACCGGGAGGGATATATCCGTACCTTCCATCCGGACAACGTGCTGGAAGCCTTTGAGAACGGAAGAGACAATCTGCAGTATGACTTCATGATCACCACAGACGGAGAGACGTATTACTGGATGCGCATCACTGCCCACATTTTCCGCTGGCAGGAAGATAACTCTGTGCGGATGCTGGTGTACCGCCAGAATATTGATGAGCAGAAGCGGCATGAGCTGTACATGATGGAACAGATGCAGAAGGATTCCCTGACGGGCCTGTACAACAAAGTGGCTACGCAGGAGCATGTGCGCAGGATGCTGGAACAGGGGCCGGATCAATTGTTTGCCTTTTTTATCCTGGATATTGACTATTTCAAAGAGGTCAATGACCGACTGGGGCATGCGGCGGGAGATAAAGTGCTTGTGGAATTTTCCGGGACTCTTGCAGGACAGTTCGGGAAGGATGCTGTCGTGGGCCGCATCGGAGGAGATGAATTTATTGCGTTTTTGTCCGTCACCGGTGCAGAGATGGCAAAAGAGCATGCCGGGGAACTGATACGGGCACTCAGAAACAGGACAGAGGGAGGTGTCAGCATCACTGCCAGCATCGGCGTGGTCCTGGCAGTGGGTAAGGAAACGGATTTTGAGACACTTTACAAGAAAGCGGACTTTGCGTTATATAAGGCAAAAAGACAGGGCAGAAACAGATATGTGATAGCAGCGGCAGACGATGAGAACAAGTAAAAGGAACAGACAGGGTATGGAAACAAAAAAGAATATATTGATCGTGGAAGATGATCTGAAACTGAATAACGGCATTCGCCTGGCGCTGAAAGGACAGGAGTACCATTGCCTGCAGTGTGATTCTGTCCAGGCGGGAAGAACTGCAGTTGATAAAGAGAAGATAGATTTGATCCTGCTGGATATTAACCTGCCTGACGGTAACGGGCTGGATTGGCTGGTGGAGATTCGGCAAAAAAGCCAGGTGCCGGTCATCCTGATCTCAGCAAATAATATGGAGATGGATATTGTCACAGGCCTGAAGCTGGGCGCCAATGACTATATCACAAAACCATTCAGCCTGATGGTGCTCCGCGCAAGGATAGAAGTACAGTTGAGGGAGACAGAGACGGAAAACCCGGAGACCTATCAGACAGAGCATTATGCCTTTGACTTCCGAAAGATGGATTTCCGTGTGGACGGCACCTCTGTGGAGCTGAGCCGAACGGAACAGAGGCTTTTAAGAAAACTGGTGGAAAATCCCGGTGTGGTACTGTCCAGGGAGACACTGACAGATGAAATATGGTCCGGTGATTCAGAGTATGTGGAGGAACACGCCCTCACGGTGGTGATCAAACGGCTGCGGGGAAAACTGCGGGAAGCAGAGCATGAAAACGCTTATATCAGGACAGTCTATGGTATCGGCTATGTGTGGGAGCGGCAGGAAAAGGGTAAAAGAGCATGAATACAACTATGAGCACAGGAATCTGTGTGTGCATCATCCTCTGTCTTCTGGCAGCGCTTGCTCTCGTCCTTGCAGCGTGCAGGGCACGGGAGAAAAAACTGCTGAAACGTCTGCAGGAAATGTTGGAGGATGCGGCAGCAGGAACCTTTTCGGAGGGAAAGCTGGAGGATACGAAAATGTCAGAGCTGGAGAGCGCCATGTGGCGTTTTCTAAATGACAGCTGGTTATCCTCCGTTTCTCTTGCCGCGCAGAAGGAGCGGATACAGTCCCTGATCTCTGACATATCCCATCAGACCGTCACACCTATTGCAAATATAAAAATTTATGGGGAGCTGTTAAAAGAACAGCAGGAAAAGTGGAAAGCCGGAGACCTCTCTGTTCATGAAGATTTTGCAGAGGAGATTGACGCTGTCATAGAGCAGGTGGACAAGCTGGATTTCCTGATCGAGTCCCTGGTGAAATTATCGCGCCTGGAAAACGGTATCCTGGAACTGGAACCACGAAAATGCTGTATCCGGGAGGTTTTGTCTGCCGCAGACAGACAGTTTTCCAAAAAGGCACGGCAAAAAGGAGTCACCCTTACGATTGAGGATTCCACGGAAGAGGCAGTGTTTGACCTGAAGTGGACCATAGAGGCTGTGGGAAATATCATAGACAATGCGGTAAAGTATACGCCAAAGGGCGGCAGTGTATCGGTGCGCGTCCTCCAATATCCCATGTTTCTTCGGCTGGATGTGGCGGATACGGGAATCGGGATCGCGGAGCAGGAACAGGCATCCGTCTTTACACGTTTTTACCGTTCCAGAGCAGTGTCCGGACAGCCGGGCGTGGGGATTGGGCTTTATTTTGCCAGAGAAGTGATCAAAAGAGAAAAGGGATATATCAAAGTTTCCTCAGAACCCGGCAAAGGTTCTACATTTTCTGTATTTTTGCACAGGGGATAATGTGTCAGAACTGATATATTT
Organism: Blautia sp. JLR.GB0024; assembly: GCF_037000545.1. NCBI lineage: Bacteria > Bacillati > Bacillota > Clostridia > Lachnospirales > Lachnospiraceae > Blautia > Blautia sp. JLR.GB0024. The sequence goes on from NZ_JBANBF010000001.1 coordinate 606,510, forward strand.
CTGACACCGGCTGGAAATATTCTTATGGTATAGTCTGTATTGTAATGATACAGGCTATTTTTCGTTGTACGGGAAAACTATCGGAGGGAGAACAATATGGTGATTTTACAGGCAAAAAATTTAAGAAAAGTATACGGCAGCGGGGAGTCGGAGGTGGCAGCACTGGACGGTGTGAACCTGTCAGTTGAAAAAGGAGAATTTCTGGCTATCGTCGGGACCTCCGGCAGCGGAAAATCCACACTTCTGAATCTGCTGGGCGGTCTGGATGTGCCCACAAGCGGAAGCGTGGTCATGGACGGAAAACAACTGGAGCTGCTCAGTGACGATGAGCTGACCATTTTCCGCAGAAGAAAGATAGGATTTGTCTTCCAGCAGTTTAATCTGATCCCCATGCTGAATGTGTGGGAGAATATCATTCTGCCCCTGAAGCTGGATAACAAGAGAGTGGATAAAAAGTATATCCGGGATATCATTGATATTCTGGGGCTGGAGAAAAAGTGTGACAGCCTGCCGGGACAGCTCTCCGGCGGGCAGCAGCAGCGGGTCTCCATTGCAAGAGCCATGGCGATCAAGCCCTCCGTGATCCTGGCAGATGAACCCACCGGAAACCTTGACTCCAGGACCAGCCAGGACGTGCTTGGCATCCTGAAGGTGACAAGCGAACAGTACCGCCAGACCATGGTTATGATCACTCACAATGCAGAGATCGCGCAGATGGCTGACCGTATTGTCCGCATTGAGGACGGAAAAATCGTGATGTGATGGGAGGGATACCAATGGAAATAAGAGAAGAGACGGACAGCAGAATGTGTCTGCGGCACCGGTTTATGAAGAGTTATAAGAAGAACACGCTGGCATTATTCTTCTGTTTTGTACTGAGCATAATACTTATCACATCCCTTCTGATCCTGGTCCATACGAATCATAAGATGGAAAATATACAGGGGAAAATGCTTTTTACAGATGCAGACTGCAGTATATCTGAGATTGACAGCAGTCAGGTGGAAATGCTGGCGTCCGACCCGGAGCTGGAGTGGTATGCGCTGAGACAGCTGCAGTATCAGGAATATCAGAAGGATTCCCCGGATAATCATCTGGACAGAGGGGATGACCGGTACATCACACTGACAGCAGTTGTGGAAAAAGGGCGTCTGCCGGAGGCGGAAAATGAGATTGTAGCAGAGCGGTGGGCGCTGTTAAATATGGGAATCGAGCCTGTATGCGGGGAAAAAATAGAGATATATGATGAGAAGGCCGGCAGCACGGAAGTATGTGACCTGGTGGGGATATTGTCCGATGTGCCGAGTAATAAAAAATACGGGGTGAAAATGCTCTACGCGCCCATAAAGTCTGATGGAGAAGACAATTATTCCGTATTTGTCCGCTTCAAGGATGGGATAAATTATGAGAAAAAGGTGGAGGCTGTCTGCCGGGAACTGGGTATCGAGAAAAAGCAGGTAAAGAAATGTCCGGGGAGGGAAGATTTGCCGGGATTATGGCTGACGGATCTGAAGTTTATCAGTGTTCTGCTGGTGATCACCATGATCATTTTTTACGGTATCTTTCAGATTACCATGATGTCCAGGAGAAACCCCTACGGCATACTCAGGGCCATAGGGATGCAGTCCGGGCAGCTAAGAAGGCTTATTTTATCAGAATTGTATGAGATATTCCTCTTCAGTATTCCGGTGGGAGGCATTCTGGGAGCCGTCATAGCGCTGCTCATTTCCCAATTGTCAGGAGACAGCAGCCAGGAAATTTATCTGAATAATGAAAAGGTATCCTTTGCTCCGGTGATCCCTTTTCTGCAGATCGGAATCTGTCTGGCCGCCATAGCGCTGCTCATCGGTATTGTGGGGTATTTTACAGGAAAGAAGATTGTGCGGGAACCGGTGCCGGATCTGATCGCCAATTATGGCAACAAGGAGAAGGACAGTGTCTTTTCCATGAGGCATTTTCATTGGAAAAAGGACGGGGACAGACACGGAAGGACCTATACGCTGTATTCTCTTGGAAATAAATATATATTGAAAGAGAAGAAGACCTCCGTATTTGTAGTGCTGACTATATGTGCCGGCGTGACATTGTTTACAGGCCTGGCCTACCAGAAGAATATAGCCCAGCACTACCGGGAAGATACCGCGGAAATGTATTATTTAAACGGGCAGTATGAGATGGGAACACTCAGCATAGGAAGTGCATATGATGGGGTTTCCAGGGAGACTGCCGGGGAGATTGCGTCCCTGGATGGAATACGCAGTGTAAAAACACAGTCAGGGATTCCGGTCCGGGTGGTTGATGATAAAGAGGTGAAACGGAACGACACATATTATGATGAGATGAACGAGGCGGTTCTTGAAAATCGGCATTATCCCCTAGCCGGAAATGACGGTACGGACCAGATCTATAAATCAGTCCTGTATGGGTATAATAAAAACGCGCTGGCAGAGCTTAAGAAGTATGTCATAGACGGAGAATTTGACGAGAACGGGCTGAAAGACAATGAGGTCATCCTTTCCGTTCTGCATATGGATGACACAAAAAAGAAAAATAAGTACCCCGGCAATTATAAGGAGGGGACTCCGCTTATGCAGTACCGGGCAGGGGATGAGATCCGGATAAAATATCGTCAGGATTTTGATACGAATCATATGGCCTATGAACAGCTGACAGATACGGATGGCAGTTATAGCTATAAGACGTATAAGGTGGCAGCAATCGTTTCTTTTGCGTACATGTATGACTGTAATATCACGGTGTATCCGCTTTTGATCACCAGTGATGACCAGGTGGAAAAACTCTGTCCGGACAGTCATATACAGCGCATGTACATGGACGGGGAAGAGAATCTGACAGAGGATGACCGGGAACAACTGGAGAGACGGCTGATCCGGCTTGGCAGCCGGTTTCAGGGAATCTCCACCCGGAGTATGATGTCAGATATCCGTAAAAACGAGATGCTTTTCAGAAAACAGATGGTATATGTGGTGGGCATTGCGGTGATCTCTTTTATCCTGGTACTGATCAATGTGACCAACAACCTAAGCTACCGGATGAAAATCAGAACCCAGGAAATCTGTATGCTCCGCGCCATAGGCATGAGTGTGAAAATGATCCGCCGTATGATGATATTCGAAAATATCATGCTTGGGGTTTTCGGTGTGGCTCTGGCGTATCTGGCTTCTGTTCCGGTACTGAGATACCTCTATGGACAGTCGGATATGAGGGCTTTCGGGCACGGGTACCACTTTGATTATACGGCATTCTTTGGTATTTCCTTCATGGCAGTTCTGCTTTGTATTCTGCTGGCCGGCCGTTTATCAAAGGATTGGAAGACGAAAAAAATCATGGAACAGATGAACAAGGTGGAATAGAAGGAGTCAGGAATGGTTATCTGCAGAATGGGAATGATAACATAGAATATTATTCTCTGGAGGTAGATTATGAATAAAATCAGTACAAACAGCCTTATGTCATTTGAACGGTATCTGACAAAAGAAGAAAAAAGCCGGGCCACGGTTGAAAAGTATCTGCGGGATGTCCGTTCCTTTTTCAGATTTTCAAATACAGGCAGCATCAGCAAAGAACAGATGATTGCCTATAAAGAATATCTGACTGACAGGTATGCACCGGCCAGTGTAAATTCCATGCTGATCTCACTTCATAGTTTTCTGCGCTATATTGGACAGCAGGATTGTTGTGTGAAATTATTGAAAATACAGAGACAGATTTTTGCCAAGGAAGAAAAAGAACTGAGCTGTCAGGAATATCAGCGTCTTGTAAAAGCTGCTGGAAATACACGGCTGTCTTTTGTTCTGCGGACCATATGCGGTACCGGAATCCGTGTCAGTGAACTGGAGTATATTACAGTGGAGGCAGTTCGGGAGGGAAAAGCTGTAGTAAGCTGTAAAAATAAAACGCGTGTTATTTTTATCCCTGCCACAGTACAGAAGATACTGTCAAAGTATATTAAAAAATCCTGTCTCAAGACAGGCAGTGTATTTATTGGAAAAAATGGAAAACCTCTAAATCGCAAAAATATCTGGAGAGATATGAAAGGATTGTGTTCAAGGGCAGGTGTAGCCAGATGTAAGGTGTTTCCGCATAATCTCCGCCATCTATTTGCCCGGACTTTTTATCGGGTTGAAAAGGACATCGTGCGGCTGGCTGATCTGCTTGGACACAGCAGTATCAATACCACCCGGATCTACACGATAGAAAACGGCAGGCTCCACAGGGATTGCCTGGAACGCGTACAGATATGTCTCATGACATAATGTCAATTATGTCTCCGATAATAAAACACCTACATAGATTTTTACGGTATTTATTATAACACAGGTAAAATAACAGCTCAACAAAATACAACAAAAACCTGAATCATTCGTCTCAAAAATAAAAAAGAGCACAAAAATAAAGCCGCAGGGATCAAAAAAACACGGCGTTGTTTCTGTGTCCTTTTTTATAAAGTTCGTGGCTATAGGTTACGAAAAAAGTTTCTGATAGGAACCGCTTGATGACATAATTGACATTATGTATCCAGGTATAAAATGCCATAAATTTTTTGAAAACCGGACTGCAGATTGTGTACAGCCCGGGCAGTCAGGAGAATCATATGGCGTCTGGTAATTATAAGAAACAAACATGGGATGAGTGGTATGGATGCGCAAAGGCTTATTATGAAGAAAAGGGGAATCTGCTTGTGCCTGGCAGATATAAGACAATGGATGGCTACAGTCTGGGACGTTGGATTGAAAGGCAGCGTGCCCGCTATAACGGACTTCATGACAATATGATCCATACTGATGAGGTGATTGCTTTAGAGAAGATTGGCATGGTATGGAAACTGGAGAACAGACTTTCATGGGAGCAATGGATATATATGGCAGAGAATTATTACCTGCAATATGGAAATCTGGAAGTACATACTGCCTTTACTGTGGATGGGTATAGGCTGGGTTACTGGGTGAGAGAGCAGAGAAAAAAGCGCAAGGCCGGAAAGCTCACAAAAAAACAGGTACAGGACCTGGAACACTGCGGCATGGTCTGGAGCTGCTATAAAAGAAATGACTGGTTTTACTGGTATACACTGGCAGCGGAATATTACCGGGTACATGGCAGTCTATTGGTTCCATTAAAGTATACGACAGAAAACGGTGATAAACTTGGCAAATGGATATCTGTTCAGAGAGAACGGCGAGCCGGTGTGAAGGGAAGGAAATATTTGGATATAGGACAGATTCAGGCATTAGACAGGATCTCTATGGTTTGGAGACTATAGTTTCCGGGCATCTGCTTTGCGGCAGAATGCCCGGTTGCTTTTTCTTTATTCGGAGACTGACTGCAGGGAGGCAAGAATGCTCTCTTTCAGTTCCTCCAGTTTTTCCATGGAATCTCCCTTAAGAGCGGATTTGATGGTAACTGCAGGTTCCAGCAGCTTCATCTGTTTCATTTCTTCCAGCAGTGCTCTCATCTGTTTGGTGCTGGTCGGTGCCCAGGTACCGTTTTCTATCAGTCCGATGGTGCGGTTCTGCAGATTCAGTGCCTTCATATCATGGAGCAGATTCAGTGCTGCCGGATAGATGCCGCCGTTGTAAGTAGGCGACGCGATCACCAGATGGCTGCAGCGGAAGGCCTCCGCGATCAATGTGGAGACATGGGTGTTGGAGATGTCATAAACGGCAAGATTTCTGACACCTGCCTCCGCCAGTCCGGCGGCCAGGATATCGGCTGCATTTTCCGTATCTCCGTACATGGAAGCGTAGAATACGGCAACCGCCTTTTCCTCCGGCTGATAGCTGCTCCAGTGTGCGTATTTATCCAGAAGATATTCCAGGTTTTCTCTCCAGACAGGACCGTGGAGCGGGCAGATCATACGGATATCAAGACCTGACAGCTTCTTCAGCGCGGATGTGACCTGAACCCCGTATTTTCCCACAATATTACTGTAATACCTGCGCGCGTCAGGCAGCCAGTCTTTGTCAAAGTCCACCTCATCGCTGAACAGATGGCCGTTCAGGGCACCGAAGCTTCCGAAAGCGTCTGCGGAGAAAAGAATCTTCTCGCTCTCCTCGTAAGTTACCATGACTTCAGGCCAGTGAACCATGGGCGCAAAATAAAAACGAAGTGTGTGTGCGCCGAGAGAGATGGAATCGTTTTCCTTCACCGTTATGGTCTTTCCCTCCATATCCATATCGTAAAACTGCTTTGCAAATGCCAGAGTTTTTGCATTTCCCACAATTTTCAGGTCAGGGAAACGCAGCAGCAGCTCTTCAATGTTGGCGCAGTGGTCCGGCTCCATATGGTTGATCACCAGATAATCCAGAGGACGTCCGTCCAGGACATAATAAATATTTTCCAGGAACTGATGGGAGATGGAGGCATCCACAGTGTCAATCAAAGCCGTCTTTTCATCTGTGATCAGGTAGGAGTTGTAAGAAACACCCCGCGGTATGGGAAACAGATTTTCAAAAAGTGCCAGCCTGCGGTCATTGCCGCCAACCCAGCTTATTGTGTCGTTCAGTTTTCGCGTGCAGTGCATAAGTGATTGCTCCTTTCGTAGAGAAACAGCCCGCCGCCATAGGTGTGACGGCGGCAGATAAAATATGTATTTTTTTATATGTTAGAATTTTCTAACCTATAAAAGGATATAACATTTTTATGTAAAAATCAATAGAATCAGAGATTTGTGTATCAGATTTCCGATATCTGATTATTTAAATTGTATATTTCTAAGCTGATAGGATCCACACAGATGCAGGGAATCCCTGAAATAGCCTCCTTTTACCACAAAACAGATTTCCTCCACGATTTCCAGTGTTCGCTGCTCTGCAAGATGCAGCGGAAGTGTAACAGTCTGCCATGAATTGTTTATATTTTGAATAACATACGTAAAATGCATCCATTGTTTTTTGGATGGTTTGATTTCCAACTGTACTTTCTGAATATCCTGTTGTAAAGAACATATATCAAACTCAAAATACTGATAATCGCAGTAATTTGTCGGAGGGATGATAGCCGCAATACTGGCCCAGTCCGGGATTTCGGGACGGAGCCGTACCGGTTCAAAATTCAGATGAACAGCTAAGCTGTTTTCTGAGAAATCCAGGGTTTCCACAGTTTCCTCCCGGCCGCAGGAGGCGAAAATCTGAAAAGACGACAACTCTATACGGGACACCGTAGAAGATACAGCAGGTGACTGCAAAGTGCAGGCTGAGGATGAACCTACCCATATATCACCAAGCACCCGTATATTCTGCGGACCCAGAAACGCCAGTAAAAGTAGCCAGGCCAGGCAGCGAGACACATTTTTTTGGTAAATGGACTTCAGATAGTTTCTGAGTGAATCTGGAATTTCATAAGATTTATTTTCCAGGATATCAGACAGAAACTCAATACATATATCTGATTGAAATGTGTATTTTTTCAGAACCGATGCCACAGTGTTTTCAAAATCGAGGAACAGTTCATTATTATTTGATATTTTTATTAAAATATTTTTCAGAAAATGAACCAGGCCGGATTTTGTAGAACCGTCATATCCGTGACCATTCATAAGCTTACTGATATTTTGATTTTTATTATAATCGTCATTTAGGAACCGCATTTCTGAGGAATCTAAAAGATCATGTCCAAAAAATATGTTGATAAACTGCCAGTTCGTTTTTAAATCTTTCCATGTTTCCAGAGATGTAAGAACAGGCCTTTCCTGTTTTGATCCACATAGCCGTTCTTTTATCATCTTTAAAGTGATAAATTCCATGCTGCTCTCCTTTTTCTTTTATCATAACATAAAAACAGTAAAATGCATTTCAAAAATAGAAATAAAGCATTTTTAATGGGTGAATATCAGTTATTGACCAAAAGGATGAACCGTTACCATATGTGAAATATTCTATATTTACACACAGGGAAATCACAGTATATAAATAGAATCAGGAGGTGTAAGAATGAACATCTATATAAAAAAGGCTTCCGGCATGGATGGTATTGGTCTGGAGGGGTGTACTGCCAGATATGATGAAACAGAAGACAAAATGTCTGTTTATGGAAAGATGGTAAGCCATTCCATAAAAACAGAACAAAGTGATGGTGATTATGAAGTGGGGGTGAATTTTTGTGACAGAAATGATAGTGTTATCTATTCTAAAGATGCCGGGCACTATGGCAGTGCAGCTCGGATGAGGGAGACAACCTTTTATTTGTCACTTATCAATTTTAAGAACAGGATAAATTTTGAAGAGTTGTATTATATAGAACTTTTTGTGTATTTCCGAAAGAAGCAGGATGCGTGATGAACGAGGAGATAAGAAAACTGTACGATAGATTCATACAGGATGAGCAGGAGCAGGACAATATAGGATTGCTGCTGCGCAACGAGGTGCTGGAAATCGTGCAGGCGGAAAAAGATAAGATGGATGAGCAGGAATATAAAAAAATCAGAGACAGAGCTTTTTCTATTGCCGCGGCAGGCGAAGAGGCCGGATTTGTCAGAGGGTTTAGGTATGCATTCCGATTGTTTGCGGAATGTATTTATCACTAAAAGGTTTTAAAAAAGTGAATTAGAGCAGTCTGCTGTTGTTCAGAGAGACGGTTTGCTTCAACTAACAATTTTCTTTGAAGATCTGTTATCGAAAAATCCTCATTATCCGATGCAAAAAACTGTGAGAGTGTAATACCAAAGGCATTACATATTTTTTCCAAAGAAGGAATGGAGGGAATCATATTTTTTCTGTACCATGATGAGATAGTGGACTGGGTTAAACCGGACATTTCGGCAAGTTGATACTCACTCCAGTTTTTCTGTTCTCTGTAGTAGGTGATACGCTCTAAAACATTTATCATAATTTCACCGCCTTTGTATTATATCGTTAATTTTATACGAATTAGTGTTGTATTATAATTGATTTTATCGTATAATTTTAACGAGATAGCAAAATAGTTAACTTACCACGGAAATATGAGTCATTTATAAATTTTTACAGGAGGGTATAGTTATGTACAACCATGAGACTTGTGGAGACTGTAAACATTGTTCTTCATCCGGGTATTGCGATGTGGAAGAGAAATATGTTGATCCGGATTCGAGAGCATGCAATGAGTTTGAAGAGAGGTAAGAAAGCTTATCACAGTACGTTGATAGGAGGAATGTATGGGGATTTTGAGCAGATTTGTAAAACAGAATGACCGTGTAAGCGCTGATTTTGTCAATATTGTGAGAGCCAATGATAATCACGAACCCTGGGCAAAAGATATAATTCAGGAGATGTGGAACAGCAATGACCCCTCGCTTATTCCGCGAATGGATGCCGCAAGAATCCGGATTTATGAAAAAGCTGCATATGGAGGAGACAAAAAAGCGCAGTATTGGATGGGAGTTTCTCTTCGCGGTACAGATATGGAGGAGTCTTTGAGGTGGCTTACACTGCTGGCTGACCAGGGCAATGTGGATGCTATGACAGCAATTGCCATTGGCTATACTGAATATGGTGGTTATGGAGAAGACAGGGAACAGTATAAATATTGGTATAAAAGGGCGGCGGAGGCCGGTGACGGAGATTCGCAGGCGGCATTGGGATTAGAGTACAGATGTGATGAAAATTTTGATGAAGCATTTAAATGGTATAAGATGGCAGCGGAACAGAAGAATCCAAAAGGTTTACTGGGATTGGCACAGATTTATGAGTGGAAACGAGACAAACTTTCTATAGAAAACAGGTATACTCCGGAGGAACGGCGGAAAGCGGAGAGTAAATTTAATGATATTATAGAAAATCTATATGTTGAAGCTGCTAATCGAGCCAGAGACAAAGATGAAATATGTGAAGCATGCAGCCGATTGGGGCATTTTTATAAAAACATTCTGATTTGTGAAAGTCCGACACAGCAGATAGCTAAGCTGGCCGCATATTTTCTATATAGTGCATATTTATATGGAAATGAACATGAACTGAGATGGTTTCAGGAAATAGTTAATAATTATAACATCACTGTAGATACCAATGATATAGAAGCATGGGCAGACCGTGAGAGGCTGTTTGGATAGTTTTTTATAAAAGGAGAAAGAAAATGCTAAAAGAAAAGGATTTAAGAGAATTCAGACCTACATATCGTTATCCGGATGGGACAGGGATTACTCTGCAGTCAATCCAGAACGCAATAAGCAATAAAGCAAATCAATATCAGATTCCTGTGGCTTTTGCCAGCGAAAAAATCAAATCAGGCGGAATGTTAAACTCAAGTGTGGATGATTGTCTGATCTTATATCATCCTGAGCACAAAAAAGATTATTATAACATTGCAATCAGCATAAAAAGACAGGGGACAATAGCTTTTGTATCTGCAAAAGATTTTGGCGAAAGTAAAAACTTGAAAAAGATAAACGCAAAAAGTGCTGCAGGCGCAGCCTTGAAACAAGGATGGAAAAATGCTGGAAAAGAGGGAAATTGGTCTCCGGGCATGTCTCTGGTCAGCGGGGCAATTGGAGGAGCCGTTGGAGCATTACGTGGTCTTGGCGGAAGTAAAGGAAAACAGGAAGAAGAAAACAGCTATTACGGGGCATTAATGCACATTTTGGATGAAGTGATTCGTTGATAATGGAAAGGATGGAATAGATATGGAGAAAGAGATGCATATATGCAGGCACTGTGGCGGAGACGGTAAAATGACATGTCCCAGATGTGGTGGAGACGGAAGGATTCAAAAAGAAACCTGCTATTACTGCCAGGGCGAAGGAAAGGTAGAGTGCAGAGCATGTGATGGAACCGGATGGGTTGAGGATTAATATGTCTTATAAGAAGTCTTGTTTTAACTTCGTTTTTAAGCGAAAAGATAATGAAGTAGTTATATACAATACATTTAGTAAAGCATTGATTATTTTAACAGCAGATGAGTATCAACAATTTGAAAACGATATTTTAGTGGATACAGATATCAGGACGCAATTAGTGGAAAATGGAATTTTAATCAAAGAAAGCTTTGATGAGAAAGGTTTTTTGAAATATTTTCATTATAAAACCAAATTTTCTAACGATACGCTTTTTTTAACAATTGCACCGACATTGGATTGTAATTTTTCCTGTCCCTATTGTTATGAAAACAGACGTCCGGGGAAGATGAGTATGGAGGTGCAGGATGCTGTTATAAAATTCATCGAGAATTCTGTAGAACAGGGTATTAAAAAACTTGATATATCCTGGTATGGCGGAGAGCCGCTTCTGTATATAGATGTGCTTCAATCATTGGCGGGGCGAATCGCAGGTATTGCAAAAGAGAAGGGCTGTATGTTAAGTATGCATATGGTGACAAACGGATATTTACTGAAGAAAGACATTATTGAAATGTTGGATGAAGTAGGTGTTACCAGGATTCAGATTACTTTAGATGGGTTAAAAGAGCATCATGATAAGAGCAGACCACTGAGAAATGGAAATGGAACTTTTGATCATATAATGAAAAACTTATCTTTATTTGAAGACTCACCGATAGAAGTAGTTGTACGAATGAATGTAGATCGTCATAATTATGGTGATTTTAAAAAGTTAAAGGAAAAAATTTCATTATTGAATAATCCCAATATAGAAATTTATCCATCACCTGTTGAAGATTTAAATAAAGATGTGGTCAATGAATTGAGTGATTTCATGACAACGGAAGAATTTGAAACCTTTACCATGAAGACATGCGAAGAAGGAAGCCTGTCAGCAGAAGATTTTGCTGTTATGGATGATCGATACTGTTTTTGCACAGCAGAGACAGAGAATTGTTATGTGATTGATGAATTGGGAGATTTTTACAAATGCTGGGATGAAGTTGGGAGAAAAGAGTATAAATGTTTTAACATTTTAGAGCCGGATAGTATGAATTACACTAATATTTCCAAGTTTGTAGCAAACGATCCATTTGCGGACGAAAAATGTAATACATGTGTATTCTTACCTCTTTGTTTTGGCGGCTGTAAATTTCAAAAGGCTCATCTTAAAAAGTCAGTATGTGGTTTCACAGAGGAATCACTAAAAAAATATCTGGAAATTGCATACTTTCAATAAATAATCAGGAGGTGAAATAATGAAAGTGATACAGAAAGCAAAAACATCCCCAAAGTCTTATTGTAAAAAGCGTACTGCGGGAATGAGTTGTCTGGCTACTTGTAAAAAGTGTCCCCCAATGACATGTTGAGAATTGCGTTTGTAACGGTTTGGCTGGATTAGCAGTTACTTTTATTTAATGATAAGGCGAGGCTTTTATAAGTCTTCGCCTTATCGTTTTATAGAGAGGAGGTCTGTAAATATGTGGTATTGTTTTATCTTACAGGAATTAACTGTGATGCAGAAAGAGGAATCTTTCAATATTCAAGCCAGATATGCCAGAAGGATAAATAAATTTTTGTGTTGTGATTTGGAAAATGAAAGCGTCACAGATCAATTTGGACAATCAGTCAGCATTGAGCAACAACGTGTTGTTTTACGTTCAACATATGAAAATATGTTCCATGGATTAGATATATTAAAACACCATGGAGCCCTATTACTTGAGGATAAAGAGGATATTCTTCATATCCTGTATTGGGAACATACGGTTTCGTCGCGAAGAAAAATATTTTCTGTGAATTATAAAGATATTTTAAAAAGAAATTTATCCCAGGATATAATAGATTTATTAAATAAAGAGGAGAGGATTTTTGTTAAATCCAGGCGGAAAGGTTTTTCCGCGGTCATCGCTTCAGCGATATTATGGAATGGTGATAATAGATTAGAGGATTTATTAAAGACTTATGGTGTTTCTCATAGTGAGGATATCATGCTCTCAAAATGTTATGATATAAAAACAGATTCGATTGGAAACATGGAATCCAGACATATAGTTATAAAAAACGAAATACGTAATTCATCAAGAACATTACATTCTGTAAAGCATAATGTACCAGCCAGTCTTTTGAAAAATGCACAGAAGTTAGTTGATATAATTTCGTCATGTGATAATTTTCCGCATAATTATGTCCTTGACGTAGGATGTTTTATAGAGGATGGCAAAGAGTTTATTGACATAGTCGAGATAAATCCTATTACTTGTTCACTTTGTTACGTCAATAATAGCATTTTCAGAGAAAAAGATACAGAATTATCCTCAATTTCTAATAAATCAGGAATGGGAATTGAATATTGCTATGATTCTGTTGAACATCCCGAACGATATACACGAAAGCGATATGTCAATTGCAATTATAATTATATAAATGACAGTCATTACGTTATAGACTAGAGTGTGTTTGAGAATTGCTTTCGGCAAGCTGTGCGCCACAATTTGTGGGAGATAGATTGTGATTTCTCATACATAATATTTCAAATAAACAGAAATGTGGTATACTGTATATGAATACAAGATTGATGCCTGTTTTACAGGAGAACATATTAAAGCGAAACCAGTGGAGGGAAAGATCATCCGGTGTCCGAAATGCGGCTCCAAAGAATATATGGAGCCTGAAAAAGACGTGAAGTAAAAAGAAGGGAGATTCTCTATGGGAATGATCAGCTATGATTTGTATCTGAAACAGATATTCCTGGGAAATATACTGCTCATTGTCTGCTGTGTATTTTATCTGGCGTGGTGGATGCTGGCGTTTCGGCCGGAGAATGCCGTGAAGGGGATGAGGTCAGGATGGCTGCTGATACCCGCAGCGGTGTCCGGTATCCTGTCTGTTGTCGTGATGCTAAGAGGGATGGGGGTTGAAAACCGCAGCCGGGAACTGTTCTCCGACAGTATTGTGCTGTGGGGCGGAATCGCGGCTTATTTTCTGCTTATGGCAGTCACTTTGTTTTTCTTTCAAAGACCTGTGACTACAGAACTGATACTGATTGTAGGCTGGGTCATGCTCACGCTGGCAGAGATCAATGCCCTGTACGCTTACCAGAGCTTCACATGGGGAATTGCGGCTGTTTTTATAGTGGTGACCGGTATCGCGGCAGTTATCAGCCTGATCTGTTATGTGCGATATTATCATTTGGACAGCAGGGCCGGCTTTTATGACGGGATGGTGCCTCTTTTGATGGCAGCGCTGGTCATGCTGGGTCTGACAGTAGTCATGGCTGTCCGCAGATAGGAGAACTTCCTGATATATCCACTTGTTTTTTGAGAAGAAGTCTGTTATATTGACACATAGTTAGTGATAACTAACTATACATGGTACTTCCCACATATAGTTTTTTATACAAAGAGATAAAAACAGCGGGAATGATTTGACACCATGCAGACCATAATAAAACCAGAAAACCACAACATAAAGGAGGCAGTATATGTCATTAATTAACAAGGAAATCGGAGATTTTACAGTTCAGGCCTATGTGGACGGAGATTTTAAAACAGTATCCAAGGCGGATGTGTTTGGAAAGTGGAGCGTATTCTTCTTCTATCCTGCGGATTTCACTTTTGTGTGCCCCACAGAGCTGGAAGACCTGGCAAATAAATATGAAGAATTTAAAGGAATCGGATGCGAAATCTACAGTGTGTCCTGTGATTCCCATTTTGTGCATAAGGCATGGCATGACGCGTCCAAGACCATCAAGAAAATCAAGTATCCCATGCTGGCAGACCCCACAGGCGCTCTGACAAGAGATTTTGAAGTAATGATTGAAGCGGACGGTATGGCGGAGAGAGGAAGCTTCATTGTGAACCCGGAAGGCAGAATCGTGGCATATGAAGTGATCGCCGGAAATGTGGGAAGAAATGCAGATGAACTGTTCCGCCGCGTTCAGGCGTCCCAGTTTGTAGCCGAACACGGCGACCAGGTTTGCCCGGCAAAATGGCAGCCCGGAGCAGAAACTCTGAAACCGAGCCTTGACCTGGTCGGACTGCTCTGATGAATGCTGTAAAAGCAGAGGAGAATCTATATGATCTGGCGGTTGTAGGCGGCGGTCCTGCCGGACTGACTGCCGCTCTGTATATGGCACGGGCAAAATACAGAGTTTTAGTTCTGGAAAAAGCGGAGATCGGCGGCCAGATCACCATAACCGCAGAGATTGTAAATTATCCGGGTATTGTAAAAACAAGCGGAAAAGAGCTGACAGAGAATATGCGCCGCCAGGCTGAGAATTTCGGTGCAGAGTTCGCCGCTGCGGAAGTGTTTGCCATGGAGCTTACGGGTGATATCAAGATTCTCCGCACCACAAAAGGGGAATACAGAGCCCTCGGTGTAATCCTGGCAACCGGCGCGAATCCGCGCAAGCTGGGATTTAAAGGAGAGCGGGAGTTTCAGGGCAGGGGTGTTGCCTACTGCGCCACCTGTGACGGGGAATTTTTCTCAGGCCTTCATGTCTTTGTGATCGGCGGCGGATTTGCCGCTGTGGAGGAAGGAATCTTCCTGACCAAATACGCGAAAAAAGTTACCATAATTGTGCGGAAAAATGAATTTTCCTGTGCCAGAACGGTTTCTGACCAGTTGGAAAACTATGGGAATATAGAAGTACTCTTTGAGACAGAGCTTTTGGAGGTGGGCGGCCAAGATATAGTCACCTACGCCAGATTCAGAAATAACCGGACACAAAAAGAGTGGGTCCATGAAGCGGGGGACGACCCGGGCTTCGGTGTCTTTGTATTTGCCGGGTATGTGCCGAATACAGACTGGATCGGACCGGAAGTAAAAAAGGATGCCCATGGGTATCTGCTCACAGATCATGACCAGAAGACAAATCTGGACGGTGTCTACGCAGCAGGAGACGTGTGTGTTAAGAACCTGCGTCAGGTCGTGACCGCTGTGTCCGATGGGGCGGCCGCTGCTGCATCCCTGGAAAAGGCGGTATCTGAGCTTCATGCTAAGCTGGGCATCCCGGAACTGGTTTCCGAAAGAAAAGTGCAGCAGGCGGAAAAGGCAGAAACCGCTGCGAAGACAGAGCTGTCCGGAAAGGCAGAAATCGCTGCAAGGAAAGAGCTGTCCGGAAAGGCAGAAACCGCCGGAAAGACAGGATCACCTGCAGCGGCAGAGAATAGCGGCGATGGATTTTTAAGCAGCCAGGTCAGAGAGCAGCTGCAGGGTGTCTTTGCAAAGTTCAGTCAGCCTGTACTTCTAAAAGCCTGGCTGAACGAGGAACCTCTGTCAGGAGAAATCACAGGATTTCTCCGGGAGCTGGAAGGAATGAGCGATAAGCTGACCTGGAAAAAGGCGGAAGCCGGGGAATCGGCAGAAGGCCGAATCCTGCCCTCCATAGAGCTGTGTTATCCGGACGGCAGAAGCAGCGGTATCCAGTTTCACGGTGTGCCGGGGGGCCATGAATTTAATTCCTTTGTCATTGCCCTTTACAATGTTGCCGGACCGGGCCAGGAGATTCAGCAGGAGATCAAAGAGCAGATTGAAAAGCTGGACCGCCCGGTCAATCTAAAGGTGCTGGTCTCCCTCTCCTGTACCATGTGCCCGGAGACAGTCATGTCCGCCCAGAAAGCGGCGGCTGTATCCGAATATGTGGAAGCGGAGATGTTCGACCTGGCCCATTTCCCGAAACTCAAAGAAAAGTATAAGGTGATGAGTGTGCCCTGTATGATCCTCAATGATGAGAAGGTTTTCTTTGGAAAAAAAGGAATCGGAGATCTTGCGGCGATTCTCAGTGAGAATGGGAACTGAACCGTATGACGGAGAGCAGAAAATGCCGAGAGGACGTTTTCTGCTCTTGTTTTGGTGCACAAAAGACCATAATATTACAGAAAACCACCTGGTAATGCCTTTTAAATTAAGTTATAATATATTTATTAAGGTACACAGGAGGTTGGTATGCCTAATTTGATCAAACAAGAAAAATTTTCAGCCGGTGTTTTTCTGGACCTGCTGTCCGAGACAACGGATGACTACCTGTATATGTGGGATATTCAGCACGGGGCCTTTTACATATCGGAAAATGCATATGAAGATTTTCAGATTGACCGCAGTATAGAGGAAGATGTGGTCTCTGTATGGGGGAGCGTCATGGTGGCTGAGGATCTGAAGCTCTGGCTTGAGGACCTTAAGCTTATACAGGACGGTGCCAAGGAATATCACGATATGGAGTACAGGGTCTACAAGAAAACAGGACAAATCATATGGGTGTCGTGTAGGGGCAAGGTGAAGACCGATGAACAGAACCGGCCCCTTTTTATGATGGGCAGGATTTCCAATATCGGAAAACAGAACAAATTCGACAATGTGACAGGCCTTATGAACAGAAACCAGTTTGAACATGATATCTGTCAGATCTTAAAGTGCGGAAAGCATATGCAGGGCGTTATTGTGGTGCTGGATATTGATAACTTTAAAAATATCAATGAGAAGTACAGCTATGCTTTTGGTGACAGGGCGCTGAACCTGATCGCCACCCGTATTTCCGAACTTCTGCCTCCGGGTTGCCAGATGTACCGCCTGGACGGGGATGAGTTCGCTTTTCTGATGGAAGGCGGGACGAGGGAGGGCATCCGGGAGATTTACGAGAATATCCAGATGTTTGTGGCAAACCATTTCACAGTGGACGGGCAGACGCTGCTCATATCTATCTCCGCGGGAGCCTGTATGATTCCGGGAGACGGAAGAACCTACCAGAAATTGTTCCGGCACGCGGAAAACGCAGTGGAGATTGCGAAAATGAACGGAAAGAACCAGCTTGTGTTCTTCTCCCGGGAAATGTATGACAGGAAGCGTAAGATCATGGAGCTGCAGGAGAGCCTGCACGCCTGTGTCAATCATGGATGCAATGAATTTGAGCTGTATTACCAGCCTCAGGTTGACACAGAAGACCAGAGGGTTGTGGGGGCGGAAGCCCTGCTGCGCTGGCACTCCCCGAAGCATGGGGAGGTTTCACCTATGGAATTCATCCCTCTTCTGGAGGAGAACCACCTGATCATCCAGGTAGGAAAATGGGTCCTGGAGGAGGGCGCAAAGCAGTGCCGGGAGTGGCAGAAATATGACCCGGATTTCACCATGAGCATCAATGTGTCTTATATCCAGCTCAAAGAAAATGCGCTGCTGGAATATCTGAAAAATGAGCATGTTCCCAAAGTATCCGCAAAGAATCTGATTCTGGAGCTGACAGAGAGCTGCTGGGTGCCCAATCTGCATTTTCTGAATCAGGAGTTTAAGGATATGCATGACATGGGGTACGGAATCGCCATAGATGATTTTGGGACCGGATACTCCTCCCTGAGCCATTTGAAAGAGCTTCCGGCAAATGTTATCAAGATAGACCGCAGCTTTATCAGAGGACTGAATAAGGGCAGCTATGAATACATATTTCTGGAATACATTGTAAAACTGGCACATATCATCCACCTGAAAGTCTGTGTGGAGGGTGTGGAGACGAAGGAAGAATATGATACGGTCATGCAGGCTTCACCTGACTATATACAGGGATATCTGTTCGGAAGGCCTGTATGTGCCCGTGAATTTGAAAGCCTCTATTTTGCCGGGTCTCAGGAGGGGAGGAGGCTTTTGTGAACGAAAGCACACTGCGTTTCAGACAGGCTGCGGAGGACCTGGAAGTTCTCACCAATAACGTGCCGGGAGGTATCTTCCGGTGCCTTTATGATGAGAAGCTTACACTTCTGCAGGTAAGTGACGGATTTGTATCCATGTTCGGATATACCAGGGAGGAGATAAAGGAGTGGTTCCATGACCATTTCTGGGAGATGGTTGACGAGAGAGACCGGGTTCCCACTGCCCTTGAGGTAAAGCGCCAGATGGCTCTGGGAAAGACAAAAAATATAGAGTACCGTGTACGGCACAAAAACGGTAATATCATATGGGTACTGGACAAGGGACAGCTCATCGAGGATCCATGCGGCGGATGTCCTTCCTTTTACTGTATCATCATTGATATCACCCAGGAGAGGGAGGCCCAGGAGGAGCTGCGCCTGACTCTGGAGCGCTATGATATTATCATGAACCAGACGAATGACATTATCTTTGAGTGGGATATTGTGAAGGACCAGTTAAAATATTCCAGGGACATGGAAAAGCTTTTTAACTGGAATATTCCCAGGAATGGGGTCATGGCGCTGTTCAGGGAAAAGACACGGAGCATTCTCTGTGAGGAAGATTTTGATAAGCTGAAGAGGATTTATTTAAGTATTCTGAAGGGAGAATCCTATGTGGAGGAGGAACTGCGTATCCTGAACAGGGAACACCGTTACCAATGGTGGAAACTGCGTCTCACGGTGCAGTTTGACCAGAACAAAAGCCCCATCCGCGTAATCGGGATCATCCTGGATATCGACCAGGAGAAACAGCAGTCCCAGTCCCTTCTAAACCGGGCGGAGCGGGATGCGCTGACCGGCCTGTATAACAAAATGACGGTCCAGTCCCAGATCAGGAGATATCTGGATACGATGCCTTCGGATGAGCTGTGTGCTGTGATGATTCTGGATATCGACAATTTTAAGGAGATCAATGACGGTATGGGTCATCTGTTCGGGGATGCCATACTCAGCGATGCAGCCAGAAGAATGAAGCATGTATTCCGTCATACGGATATTCTGGGGCGTATCGGCGGGGATGAATTCATTGTATTCCTGAAAGATATGCATGATCTCACCAATGTGGAAAAAGGTGCCTGGAAGATGATCCGGGAGATGTATGAGATCCAGGCAGGTCATGACGGGAAGGCGGCAGTCTCCTGCAGCATCGGTATCTCTCTGGCGCCCCGGGACGGCAGGGATTTCACCACTCTGTTCCAGAAAGCTGACCGGGCATTATATCAGGCGAAAAATGAGGGAAAGAACAGGTACTTCATATATGATGAGAATACAGCAGGAGAGTATCCAAGAAATGCAAGACCGCGCTCCGTCGTCAGCGAAACCATCGATTCCAACACCGGCGGTACCACGCAGAACACTCGTCTGGCTGAATACGTATTCCACATTCTCTACGACTCCGGCGAAATCAAAAATGCCGTGTCCTCCATATTGGAAATTGTGGGACAGCAGTATGATGTGAGCCGTGTCTATATATTTGAAAATACGGAAAATGACAGATGCTGCGCCAATACCTATGAGTGGTGCAATGAGGGAGTCGAACCACAGAAGGATAAACTGAGCTGCGTATCCTATGAGGATAAACTGAGCGGGAATTATCTGGATAATTTCAATGAGGAGGGGATATTCTATTGTCCCGATATCCGTACACTGCCAAAATACTATTATGATATCCTGGCGTCACAGGGGATAAAATCTCTGCTTCAGTGTGCCATCCGTGACAATGGTGTAATCAAAGGATATGTGGGATTTGACGAATGCCGGCAGAATCGTTACTGGACCAGGGAGCAGATAGACGCCCTAGTGTTCATCTCTGAGATCCTGAGTATTTTTTTGCTGAAGGACCGGGTAAAAGATGCGCTGAAGCAGGAATCGGAGGGACTTTTAAACCTCCTGAACAACCAGAGTGCCTGGATCTATGTCATAGACCCGGGGACACACAGACTGCTATTCATCAACAAAAGGACAAAGGAATTTTGTGAGAATGCAGATATCGGCCTGCCGTGCTATGAGGTTTTCATGCGCCGGGACAGACCCTGTCCATCCTGTCCCATGCGGGAACTCAGTAAAACCTGTGTCAATAAGAAGCTGGAGATTTACAACCCCCGGTTTCAGATCTGGACTGCTGCGGAGGCCTGCCTGGTTGCCTGGAAGGGGGAGGAGGCCGTAATGGTGAGCTGCCATGACATCACTGCTTACAAAAATGCGGAACAGGATTAAGATTGCACAATACGCACTCTTGTGCTAAAATGAAATACATGTGAACAGAGTTACACCGTATAGGAAGCAAAGGAGTGCAGAATAAAATGATGAGAAGAATGCAGGCACGGTTCCCGGCAGCAGCTTTGGCCGGAGTTTTTCTGCTTGGCGGATGCGGCGAAAAGAACATGCTTACAAATTATGAGGATCTGCCCGAAAATATGACGTCCATAACCTTTTTCGGGAACAAATATGAGCCTGAAAACGTTACGGTGATTGAAGAAATCATATCCGGGTTCATGGATGAGAATCCGGATATCCGTGTGTCATATGAGAGTCTGAAGGGAAGTGAATATTTTGAGGCTCTAAAAAAGAGAATGGATGCCGGCAAAGGGGATGATGTGTTTATGGTGAACCATGATGCCGTGCTGGAGCTGAAGAAGGAAGGGAAACTGGCGGATCTGTCCGCTCTGGATGCTGTGTCCGGCTATACGGATATCATGCGGAGCCAGATGGAAGATGAAGAGGGTATTTTCTGGCTGCCCACCACGGTTTCTGCCTTTGGGCTGTACTGTAATCTGACTCTTTTAAAGGACCATGAGCAGGAAGTCCCTGAAAATCTTGAGGAGTGGGAACAGGTCTGTGATGCATTTGTCAAAGAGGGTATCACACCTGTGATCGCCAACAATGACATCTCTTTAAAGACACTGGCCATCGGAGAAGGATTTTATTCTGCATACCGGGACGGCAGCCAGGCGGAGGTGTTTGGTGAACTCAATCAGGGAAAGGCCATGCTCAGCGAATATCTTTCATCCGGTTTTTCCCTGGCAGAGACGTTTCTCAAAAAAGGGTATATTGACGGGGCAAGTGCTCTGGAGACAAACAAGACCTCAGACGATCTGACGGAGTTTGTCAGAGGAGAAGCCCCGTTTATGCTGACCGGAGCCTGGGCTGCCACAAGGGTGAAGAACAGAAAGCCGGAATTTGACTTTGAAGTGCATCCCTATCCGGTGCTTGAGGATGGTTCCCTTCTGGTCATCAATGCGGATACCAGGCTGAGTGTGAACGCGGACAGTGAGCATATGGAGGCCGCATTAAAATTCGTGGATTATTTTACAAGGCCGGACAATATCCAGAAATTCGCGGACCAGCAATCCTCCTTCAGTCCTCTGAAAGAGGGAAGCCCCTCATCTGTCCAGGAAATCCAGCCCCTGATCCCCTGTTACCAGTCAGGAAGGACGGTATTGGGAACAGACGGTATGCTGGAACTTCCCATATGGGAGTGGACGAAAGAGGTTTCAGTCAAACTGCTTTCAGGGGAGACGCTTTCTGAGACCATGGAGTGGCTGGATGAACAGAACAGAGAGGAAAGGGGATTGCAGTGAAGCAGAAGAATGAAACTTCCGGCATCAGAAAAAAGACAGCACTGGCTGCATTCGTTGTGGGCGCGGCCCTTTTGCTCCTTACCTTTCTCTTTGTGCAGGGGGTCAAAAAGCAGCTCTGGGAACAGTCCATCAACACGATCATGGAGAGTACACAGCAGGGATGCGGCACACTGAAAGTTCAGCTGGAGAAAAATTATGAGTCCATGGACACCATAGCCGGTTACCTGAAAGAATACAAAAGGGAGCAGACAAAAGAACTGACTGAAGTTATAGGGAATTACAGTGAGATAGAAGACGGGGTACAACTGTATCTGTCTGACGGCACCTGCCTCCCTGAAGGGTCGGGGAAGGATGAGAGCGTGGAGACAGAGCTTAAGGACACGGATATGGCTTCCGGAATTCTGGACCCTCATATCAGCAGTGTTACCGGTGTCAATGTCTTTGAACTGTTTGTCCGGGTAAGCCTTCAGGATGGCACCACGGGATATCTTGTAAAGCAGTATGAGGTGGAGAGTATCATAGACAGCTTCAGTCTGTCCTTCTACAACAACGCCGGTTTTTCTTATATTGTCAATACACAGGGGGATGTGCTCATACGATCTCCTCACCCGAACAGCAACAAGACCGTGCAGAATCTGTTTGACATGCTCCCCGTGTCCAAAAATGAGGAGGACAGTATTGCCAAGTTCAGGCAGTCTCTGGGGGAACGCCGCACCGGATGGGCGGTATTTTACTATCAGGGGGAGGACACGGTTTTCAGCTATACACCTCTGAAACTGAATACAGACTGGTATCTGATCTCCATTATACCAAAGCATGTGGTGGACGCCCAGACCAATGTTATCCTGATGCGCTCCATGGTGCTGATCATAAGCATACTGGCCGGGATTTTCCTTTTGGTGGCATTTTATCTGCGGCATCTGAACAAGGCAAACAAAAGGCTGAGAAGCCAGGCCAATTACATCGGACATCTGTACAATGCCATTCCCGAGGGTGTTGCGCTTATGACCGTGGAGAAGCCCTATCACCTGATGTCCCTTAACCGGGAAGGGCTGCGGCTTTTGGCTTACCCTGACAATGCGCCCAATAATGCACCGAAAGGTATCAGCCTTCGGGAAATCATCCATCCGGATGAGTATGAGCAGGTCATCATGCCCGCAGAAGAATCTGAGGGCAGAGACAACAAGCATATCTTTGAAAACAGAGTGCTGAAAAAGGACGGCAGCTACTTCTGGGCCGGTGGAATCGTGGAGAGAACCCTGGATGAAAATGAAAATCCCATTCTGATTGCAACGTTTCACGATGTAACGGATGAAAAACTGAGGGCAGAGGCGGAGGAGAGGGAAAAACTTCAGGAACGCTTGACTCTTGTGGGTGCAATCTCCAATGCCTATCCTGTGATCATCCGGATCAATCTTACCCGGGACACGCTTGGTTTTGTGTATATAGACCCGGCGCTGAAGCTAAATATTGGAAAACAGAAAACATACAGTGAGCTTTTTGAAGATATGCTGCCCACCATACATGAGGAGAGTCTGAACGATTATATCAAGCGGTTTGCCCTTAAGAACTTAAGAGGGATACTGGAGGAGAAAAAGGAGATATTCTTAGAAGCCAGGCAGAGGCTTACGGATGAGGTCTACCACTGGACATCCACACAGATCATCCATGTGGATAATCCCTATTCGGAGGATAAGCTGGCAATCCTCATCTCCCGCCGGATCGACGAGCAGCGTCATGAGGAGGAACAGCAGCGCCAGGCACTGCAGAGCGCCCTTGACAATGCCATGGCTGCCAGCAGGGCAAAAAGTCAGTTTCTGTCCAATATGAGCCATGATATCCGGACACCTATGAACGCCATTGTTGGTATGGCCGCCATCGCTGCAGCCCATCTAAATGACAGGGACCGGGTTGCGGAGTGTCTGAAAAAAATAGGATTGTCCAGCAAGCATCTGCTCAGTCTGATCAATGACGTGCTGGATATGTCAAAGATAGAGAGCGGAAAGCTTTCTCTGAGATATGAGCCTTTTGACTTTGCTGAGCTTTTATCAGAACTGACAGAGCTTTTAAAACCCCAGGCGGATGCCGGCCGGCTGACCATGGAAGTAAGCCTTACGAAGCTGAAAAATGAGAAGGTCATAGGGGATCCCCTGCGGGTCCAGCAGGTATGTATCAATATTCTCTCCAATGCCATAAAATATACGCCTGCAGGGGGAAGTATCCATGTAACCGTGACACAGAAGGCCGGGGCCCGCAAGGGGTATCTGAATTATGTGTTCTGCTGTTCCGATACAGGAATCGGCATGAAGGAGGAGTTCATAGAACGACTTTTCCAGCCTTTTGAGCGTGCCCAGGATTCCACAAGCAGCAAGGTTACGGGAACCGGGCTTGGAATGGCGATCACAAAGAACGTGGTGGATCTCATGAATGGCAGCATCCGGGTTGAGAGTACACCGGGGAAAGGCTCCGTATTTACGGTGACACTTCCCTTAAAACTCCAGGAGGACGGGGAGGAGGAAGTACCCCGGGAATGGATCGGCGTGCGCTGCCTTATGGTGGATGACGACAGGATGATCTGTGAAAACGCGGCGGAACTTCTGGATGACATGGGACTTCGTGCTGAATTTGTCACGGACGGGCACACTGCGGTGCACTATGTGCTGCAGGCGGAGAAGTCGGCAGATCCCTATGGCCTGGTGATCGTGGACTGGAAGATGCCGGATATGGACGGCGTTGAGGTTACCCGCCGTATCCGGAAAGTCATAGGGGCAGACACACCGGTGATTGTGCTCACCGCCTATGACTGGTCTGAGATAGAGCGCGAGGCCAGAGAGGCCGGTGTCACGGCATTCCTGGCAAAACCCTTTTACCATGCAAAGCTGTGCGGCCTTCTCGGAGAACTGAGCGGGGAAAAACCGCAGCAGGAGATCAGGCGTCCCGTGCTTTCCGTGGATTACGCAGATAAGAGGATTCTGCTTGTGGAGGACAATGAGATCAACAGGGAGATTGCCCGCGAACTGATCGGGGAATCAGGAGCTGTCATAGAGGAGGCGTGTGACGGTGAGGAAGCGGTGCAGATGGTGGCCGATTCCAAGGAAGGGTATTATGACATGATACTGATGGATATCCAGATGCCGCGGATGGACGGCTATGAGGCCACAAAGGCCATACGCAGGATGAACCGTGCGGATGCCATAAAGATACCCATCATAGCCATGACAGCCAATGCCTTTGCCGAAGACGCACAGGCTGCTGCCCAGGCAGGTATGAATGCCCATTTTGCAAAGCCCATAGATATTGAGGCACTGGATAAGCTGCTGTATCAGTATCTGGGGGAGGAAGACTGAAAACCGGATGTACAGTCTGTAGGGGTGCATGCCTGTATACGCACGGTATGAAAAAAGGAGAGCCTGCTGTCCGTGGTACGGAAGAAGGGATTCTCCTTTTTTCATTGCAGCTCAAAGTTACGGTCTTTCCGGCATTTTAAAATCCGCAAGGGCGGTGTTCAGAAAACGATTGAAGGGCTGCATCTGTGTAAACACCCGGGCTGCCAGTTCTGTAAACTTCTCTCCGGAGCACAGAAGCGCGTCGCTGATTGGATATTCCAGATACCAGCTTTTGTATTTCAGGTATTGGGCCTGGGGATGTGTCTTGTCGTAACCGGCCGGTACATTTTTCAGTGAAGTGCCGAGGACGGTGAAGGATTCTGCAAAGGCGGGAGCCGTGATCACAGCCTCCCACTGGTCAGGGTGTTCTGCTATGTAATCTCTTACCATGGCAGTGGCGTCCTTGAACATGTCAGCGAACAGTCCGCCGCCTAAAAAAGACCTTCCGCCGGGTTTTATCATAAGGTAATATCCCACCGGAACCGGCAGTTTGCCCATAGGGCCTATATGGGCCCGGAAGGCAGTATTGTAAGGGGATTTGTCATGGCTGAAACGGGTATCCCTGGTAAGCCTGAACGTCAGGTCCTTCGGTTCAAGGTGCAGAATGCTGCTGTCAGTCTCGCCAAGCCGGAAAATGAGTTCCCGGATCAGTGCCTCGAACCCGGCACTTGCGGTTTTGTATTCCTCCTTGTGGGCGTGGTACCATTCACGGCTGTTATTTTGTTCCAGATGTGTGAGATAATCAAGAATACAGGTGATGTCCATCTATGCTTCCTCCCTTTCACTGTTATTGACTATGGATATCTGTGTGGATCTGAGAAAATCCCGGATGAAGCGCTTTGCATGGTCCGGCGATCTGTAAGCCTTCCAGAAGCGGAACCTGTCCGCCAGGCCGTCGATGTCCTCCATGGCATTTTTTACATCCACAAGTGTCTCCTGCGGGATTTCCTCGGAGGAGGTATATTCGGTCCTGGAGGGATTGAGGCGGTGGTTTTGAATGGCATAGCTGACCCTGTCTTTGCAGCGGCATGTTCCATGTCCGTATTCTCCGCAGTATTCTTCCAGAAAATCAGCCATTTTCCGGCGTACCCGTCTGAGCCTCTGCCGGTAAGCCTCAGGGGTGATGCCCAGAATCTCCCCCGCAATACGGCTGTCCGCTTTGAACATGGTGCCCAGGATAAAGATACAGCGGCTTTCCGTGTCAAGGCACTGCAGCATGACATTGGTACAGGACATTTTCAGTTCCTCAGCCAGCACGGCTTTTTCCATGTCCTGGGTCAGGTCGGGAATATCCCGGGCGCTGCCGTTTTCAATATCATAGCCGTAGAACTCAAAGCTTAAAGGGTGGCGGGCAAACATGCTATTTTTATAGTTTTTCAAATGATTGGACGCAATAGAAAAGACCCATGTGGTGAAGGAACTCTCTTTCCGGAAGGAGGAGAGATGGGTGATGACCTTCAGCAGTATTTCCTGGGCGGCATCCTCGGCGTCGGGAAAGCTTCCCAGCATCCTGAGGGAAAGGTTGAATACCAGGTCCTGTACGCTTAACAGAATGGTTTCCAGGGATTTCTCATCACCGGCGGTTGCTTTCTCGATCAGCAGTGGCAGTTCTTCGTTATTTTTTATGTTCATATTTTTTACCTCCTATATAGTTAGACAGGGGACGGAAGGTTTTGTGACAGGGAAAGTGAAAAAAATTATACTTCATGATCATTTACCATGATAGGGGATGCCATGAAAAAAAGCAATAAGAGGCTGTGCAGGCGCAGCGCTTGAAATGCAGAGTTTACAATGATTTGGATAAGTGTTAAGATAAAGCCAACAGGCAAAAGAGACAAACAGCAGGAGGACTGCTGTAATGAGAGGATTGGATAAATGGGAAAGAAAATAGATGCAGCTCAGACAGTAAAAGAATTCTGTAATGCCTGGTTTGCGCTGGGGGAGCCTTTAAGGGCGGCGGAATTTTTGGACAGTGACGTGCGCTTTGTGGGAGCCGGTGACAGAGAATATGCTCACGGAAAACAGGAAATGCTGGATTATATCCGCAGAGATACCGGGAAAGCAGAGCATGCTTTTTATCCGGCAGTTACTGTCATATATGAGCAGCCCTTGAGTGATGTGCTCTTAAGCCTTTTCTGCAGGCTGGAGCTGAAAAGTGAAGTATATGCCTGGCAGATGGGAGGATATTTTACACTGGAACGTAAGGAGGAACAGTGGAAGATTCGGAATATCTGCCTCTCAGATACAGGAGGAAGCCATGAGGAACTTCTGCACATCTATAATAATATTCCGGGTGCGGTGTTCCGCTGCAGGTTTGACGAATTCTTTTCCGTCATTGAAGCGAATGACGGTCTTTTTGAGTTCCTGGGCTATACCAGGCAGGAATTTGCCGCTATGGGCAACAGGATGTCTTCTGTTATTTATCCCGATGATCTGGAAATTATGGCCGGAAAGCTGAGAGAACAGTTGAAGTACGGCAGTACCATACATAATGAAAACCGTCTGATCTGTAAGGACGGTTCTGTCAAATGGATTTCCATTAAGGCCCAGCTCATCACTGAAAAGTCAGGGGAGCAGTATTTTTACTGTGTATTTGTGGACATCACAGAGGAAAAGCAGAACCAGGAAAGGTCCAGGGAATTGTTTGAAAAGGAGATGGCTTATTTTGCAGAGCTGTCATCCTCCGAGAAAAATTTCCGCGGCCGGATGAATGTGACAAAAAACTGTGTGGAGAGTTATGTGTCGGCCCTGGATGATGCCATCACCCATGTGGGAGCCACCTTTGAGGAGACCGTGCAGAATATGGCCCAGTCTGCCGTGGACTGGCAGTACGGCGAAAAGATCAGCAGTGCCCTTGACAGAGAGAAAGTGCTGGCTGACTACAGTGCGGGAAAGGTGGATTACAAATTTGAATTTCTGAGGAGAAGAAAAGACGGAAGCGTGTTCTGGAGCAATACCAGCTTCCGCTCCTACCTGAATCCCCAGTCCGGTGATATCATTGTCTTTTTTTATACGTTTGACGTGACAGAGCAGAAGATGCAGGAACAGCTTCTGAAAAAGATAACAGATCTCGGTTTTGAACTCATCGCTGACATTGACCTGCGCCGTGACCGGTATCATCTGATCTCCTTTGATGAACGGGCATACGGAATACTTCCCAGGAGCGGGCATTTTCAGGCGGAAGTAAAGGAAATGGCAGAGCAGGTGATGGAGGAGGAAGTCAGCAGATATTATCTGGAGCATTTGGAATACAGCTATATGGAGGAGCAGCTTGAGGAGAACGAATCCTACTCCTTTATTGTGGAGATGAAAAATGAAGCCGGGGAACAGCGGGTCAAGCGCTGTGAGGTCTTCTATATAGACAGGGAACTGGGGCGGGCGTGTCTGGCCAGAACAGATGTGACAGACGTGGTGCGCCAGGAGCAGCGGCAGAAGGAGGAGATGGCGGCAGCCCTGGTTGCCGCGGAGCAGGCAAATGCGGCCAAGTCGGATTTTCTCTCCCGTATGAGCCACGAGATCCGCACACCCATGAATGCCATCATCGGCATGAGCACCATTGCGGCCCAGTCCATAGGGGATGATGAGCAGGTGGCAGACTGCATTGCCAAGATCGGCATATCGTCCCGGTTCCTTCTGTCCCTGATCAATGATATTCTGGATATGAGCCGAATCGAGAGCGGCAAGATGCTGCTGAAAAATGAGAAGATACCCACAGAGGAATTTCTAAACGGGATCAACTCCATCTGCCATGCCCAGGCAGCCGCCAAGGGCGTGGATTACGAGTGTATTGTGGACCCGGTGCTGGACGACTATTACATGGGAGATGCCATGAAGCTGCAGCAGGTGCTCATCAATATCCTTTCCAATGCCATTAAATTTACCGGAGAGGGCGGAAAAGTGACCTTTTCGGCGGCCCAGATGCGCAGGACGAAAAACGATGCGGTCCTCCGCTTTGTCATCAATGACACCGGAGTGGGGATGAATGAGGAATTTATTCCCCATATATTTGAACCATTTTCCCAGGAGAGTACAGGGACGACTGCCCTTTACGGAGGGACAGGGCTTGGGCTTGCCATATCCAAAAACATTGTGGATATGATGGACGGGCGTATCATAATCCGTTCTATCAAAGGAATCGGCTCTGAATTTACAGTGGATGTGAAACTCGGAATCACAGAGGAGGAGAAACTGCATCACAACCAGAGGAAGCAGAACTACAATTTCTCCCACCTCAAAACTCTGGTTGTGGATGACGACGTGGCAGTCTGTGAGAGCGCCATGGTCACCCTGAAGGAAATGGGAATATCTGCGGAGTGGGCGGACAGCGGCTTAAAGGCAGTGAACCGGGTAAAGAACCTGTGGAATGACGGAAAATATTTTGACATGATACTCATAGACTGGAAAATGCCGGAGATGGACGGGATTGAGACAGCCCGGCGTATCCGCAGCATTGTAGGGCCTGAGGTGACAATCATCATTATGACGGCATATGACTGGAGTTCCATTGAACATGAGGCAAAGATGGCCGGTGTGAATCTGCTCATCAGCAAGCCCATGTTCAAATCCTCCCTGATCTCTGCGTTCTCCAGGGCACTGGGGAAAAAGGATGAGGAGAAGGAAGAGAAAAAAGAAGCGGACATGGACTATAACTTCACAGGGAAACGTGTGCTTCTGGCAGAAGACCATCCCCTGAACACAGAGATCGCGGTTATGCTGCTGGAGGGAAAGGGCTTTACTGTGGATACGGCGGAGAATGGCCTGCGCGCCCTGGAGCTGTTCAGCAAATCCGAGAAAGGCTATTATGATGCCATTTTGATGGATATCCGGATGCCCCTCATGGACGGCCTGACGACAGCTACCAATATCCGCCATCTCAGCAATACGGATGCCAGGACCATTCCGATCATTGCCATGACAGCCAATGCCTTTGACGATGATATTGAGAAGAGCAAGGCTGCCGGCATGAATGCCCATCTGGCAAAACCCATAGACCCGGCAAGGCTTTTTCAAACCTTGTATGACTTTATCTTCAGAAAGGAAGAATAGGGGGCACATGTTCACACACCACTGTCCCGGAGGTGTTTTTAAGTCTGTCCCGCCTGTTTGCAGACGGCAGGGATTTATGGTAGAATAGTCCATTGAGGTGAAGAATTATGTTGCTTGAAAGTGGAATTTACAGACTGGTTTATGAATATTATGAAGCCAGGATCCTTTTTGGATATTATAGATACGGGGAGAGCCTGCCGTCCATCAACAGAATCTGTGATGTTTTCCAGATGGCTCCCGCGACGGTGAGAAACGCGCTCACTTTGCTTGAGAAGAAGGGATTGATCCGGGTAGATGCCAGAAAAACGGCGAAAGTCATTTACAAGACCACCCCGGAGGAGCTTAGGAAAAATGCGGTGAAGTATTTCGCTCCAAGGGAGGCAGGTATCCAGGAGCTGTGTGAATCAGGGAAACTCCTGTTAGAGCCTCTCTGGCAGGAGGGTGTCCGTAAATGCGGCGAAAAGGAGTGGCAGTGGTTTATGGATGCGCTTTCATCCCCCTTAAGCGGCGCGGTGTCCATGCCGGTGAAATTTTATTATCTGGTGCTTCACGGCATGGGCAATGGGATGGCCCTGAATTTCTACTGGGAGATCATTGGCTATGTACGATTCCCCTATCTGGTGAACCGGGAAGAAAAAGAAGCGGCGCGCTATACCGGTACGGAGAATAACAGGGAACAGGTGGTGACCTGGCTGCATGAACAGTACGCTGCGTTTTATTTTGACGCGGTGAAGGATATCAAGGCGTTTCTGCGGCAGCATGAAAAGGCGGTATTTCCGGAAGGGGCAGAGCAGGTCCCCTTTTATTGCAGTATCTACAGACAGCGGCCGCAGCTCTGCTATACCATGGTGTCTCTGGTGATCAGGGATATCAACCGGGGTGTGTATACTGCGGGGGATTATCTGCCGTCTCTGCCTAAGATGGCGGAGATATACGACGTATCTGTCAGCACGGTGCGCCGTACTTTAAGCCTTCTGAACAGT
Source organism: Blautia sp. JLR.GB0024 (assembly GCF_037000545.1). Classification (NCBI taxonomy): domain Bacteria; kingdom Bacillati; phylum Bacillota; class Clostridia; order Lachnospirales; family Lachnospiraceae; genus Blautia; species Blautia sp. JLR.GB0024. Next base: position 637,989 of record NZ_JBANBF010000001.1, read on the forward strand.
CTGGGACTGACAAAATCCTATCAGGGAAAAGGAACACAGATCTGCAAAATCGTGCGGTCCATGGACTTTTCCAGACCGGAGATCAGGGAAAGTATGCGTCTGTATCTGGAAAGCCTGCAGATACTGGCTCTCACCATACGCCGAATCTCTTATTATACGCTGCAGCATACCAGCGAGGAGGACAGACTCTGGCTGGAGGAGGCGTTTGTCAAGATGCAGAGGAAGGGAAAGAGCTTTTATTCCTTTGAAACATGCCTGTTTTTCATTGAGGAAAAGTGTCCTCTCTCCATTGTGCGGGAGTGTTACGGGAAAATGAGAGAGATGCTTGCCTGGGGATATCCCTTCACCATGCTGAGGCTGCAGGAGCGTTCCCTGCATGAGGAATATGAAGAACGGATCCAGAGGGCTGCCGAAGAACTGGTCAGAAAGGATTATGAAGCGTTTTCCCTGGAATGGGAATCCCTTTTAAAGCATGAGGAGGAAATTATGCGTTTCAGGCTGGAAAGACACCTGACGGCAGAAAAAGAGGAATGATCCGGAATGGAAAGCAGAGGGCAGATGAAAGTTTTCATCTGCCCTCTGCTTTTGTATACAAAGATTCGGGAGCTTATGGTTCCGGCTGACAGATCAAAGTCTTAAGCAAAGTGCGGATATTCTGAAAGGAATCTTTTTTTACTTTTACGGAGATGGTGGCTTCTTTGATCAGTCTTGCCCTGGCAAGCAGTTCTTTTACTGCCGTATCCGTTGTCTGGTCAAGGCCGGCATTTTGATTGGCTTTGATAAAAGCCTCCGTATCACTGAGTTCTACGGGAGATTCAGCCACGGCGCCTGCAAACAGCCGTGTATCCCTTGTCTCCGGATGAAAGGCGCCCGCAAAATGGACAGTAGGAAAATCAACAGAGCCTCTTATGCTGATCTTTTCAAAGCTGCTTCGGTATCCCTTCCGGGGGAAGGGGAGAAAGAAACCTTCAAGAAGAAAATCCGGCCTTTCCGTGGTTCCGTTTCTGACGGTATGGTCGTGAAGGAAAGTCTCTATGGGAACCTGCTGTTTTTCCCCATTTTTAATCATCCGGGCCTGAGCCTCATAGAGGAGCAGAACAGGAGCCAGGTCCGAGTAATAAAGGGCGCGGCACACAGGCGAGTTGGGAATCTGGTGGCACAGGGTTCCCCCTGTCTTAAAGCATTTTTCTATGCTGCTTCTCCAGCAGGCAGACTGGTTAAAATAAAGACAGCGCCTGTCCTGAAGGATATTTCCCCCTATGGTTCCCATATTCCTTATCTGCGGGGATGCCGTGACGCTGAGAGCCCGGGCAAGAGCGGGATAGGTACCGCAGAGGGCAGCGTTTTCCAAAAGCCCGTTTATGGTGACGGCAGCACCCAGAAACCAGCCCTCGGATGTCTTCTGCACGGCACAGAGGTCCGGAATGTGGGTGATATCCATATAGTTTCCGGAGGGCTTTAAGTCATTTTTTACAAGCGGCATAAGATCGGTTCCGCCGGCAAGGATGACAGGGGATTCTGAAGAGAGGCAGGACAGCGCATCTTTCAATGTCTTCGGTTTATAATACATGGTCATCGCTCCTTACTTTTTGTTTGGTTTTATGAAAAAAAATTCAGACAGTGGTATTTTATTGATCTCTCTGCCGGATGCCTGGGATACGGCATCTGCGATGGCAGGTGCTACGGGTACGGTGGTCAGCTCGCCTACACTTTTGGCGCCGAGAGGGCCGGTGGGTTCAAAATTTTCTATATATTCTCCGTGGATTTCAGGCATATCGCATATGAGGGGGACCCGGTATGTCAATAGGTCTGAAGAGATCACCTTGCCTGCATGGCGGCTGTGTTCCAAAGCCTCTGTCAGAGCGTAGCCCACACCCTGTGCCACACCGCCCTCAATCTGGCCGATGACTGTGAGGGGATTAATGGGGGTGCCCACATCCACCACCTCGATCACGTGCCGCAGGATAATGCTGTTGGTCTTCTTTTCGTATTCCGCTTTTACCATACAGACAGCAAAGGGATTGGGACTTTCTTTTGCTTTATAGCTGGAGTTTCCGATGATCACGGCTCCTTTTATACCGAATACTACCTGATGGGCAGCCTCCTCTAAGGTCAGACACAAATTTTCGGAAGGAATATGGAATTTTTTATCCTCCCCGAACGTAATATCTGCGCTGTCATAACAGTCTGATAAAGCATCCGTCAGTTTTTGGATCACGTCCTGACAGGCCAGCACTACAGCATTTCCGCTTACATACGTCTGGGAACTGCCGAAGGTTCCTGTATCGTAAGGGGTAATGCCTGTATCAGCCGCTGTGATCTTAACATGGGAAAGGGGAATGCCCAGACACTCCGCGGCAATCTGGGAAAGCATGGTTTCACTGCCCTGTCCGATATCGGCAGAACCGGTTATCAGGCGGATGCCGCCGTCATCGCTTACCAGTATGACGGCAGAGCTCATACCCTCCTTGGAGGAGGGGCCGGAGCCATGGCAGGCAAAGGATACGCCCCATGCCTGCCGGATATCCTCATTATCTGCCAGACCTTCTTTTTCGTCGATCTCCCGCCGGATCTCCTGGCAGCGGCGGGCACATTTTTCAATACCGCAGCTTGTGACAGCGGAGGCAGCAGCGGGGAACTTCTCACCGGTCTTGACGTGGTTGCGCAGCCGGAAATCCACAGGATCCAGGTGCAGCCTTCTGGCGATCCGGCTCATCATCAGCTCCCGCCCGAAGGTGAGCTGTGAATTGCCATACCCCCTAAAGGCGCCTGCAGTGGGGCCGTTGGTAGCTACAGTGTACCCGTTAAAGAGGTAGTTGGGAATCCTGTACTGGAATTTTCTGCTGGCTGCAGCCACAATGGTGGGAGTGTGGGTGGTGTAAGGGCCTGCGTTCAGATAAAACTCTGTCTGGAAAGCAGTCAAAATCCCTTGTTTTGTCACACCGAATTTTAAATGTGTCTGCATCTCGTGGCGGACAACAGAGGCGTACATCTCTTCCTCCCTGGTGTTAATGAGTTTTACCGGCCTTCGTATCTTTTTTGACAGCAGGGCAGCGGCTGGCTGGTTATGGAGCTGCTGCCTGGCGCCGAAGCCTCCGCCCATAACAGGCTTCACAATACGGATGTCATTTTCTTCCATCTGAAACAGTTCTGCCAGGATCCTGCGTTCCTGGTAAGGGGTCTGGGAGTTGCTCCAGATATTTAATGTCCTGCCGTCGGAAAAATCACAGATACAGGAGGTAGGTTCCATAGCCACATGCTGTGTGGCCGGAGTGTGGAAGTCATCCTCAAAAATATAGTCAGCCTCTTCAAAGCCTTTTTGGGTATCGCCCATACAGGCTTCTCTTACGGCCAGGATATTGTTTTTGGAGATATGAGGCTGGATGGGGGCAGCATCCTTCCTTAAAGCGTCCTTTATGGTATGTACGGAAGGCAGAACGTTGTAGCTGATCTGCACAGCTTTCGCTGCTTTTAAAAGCGCTTGGGGCGTACGGGCTGCAATCGCCAGGATACGGTCTCCTACACAGAGGGGATGCGTGGTGAGTACCTTCTCATCCTTCATAAGCAGCGGGGACGGAGGAGTTCCGGAGCAGTTATAAAAGGTATCGGGAACTTCCCACGGAAGAAGGGCCCCTATGTATCCTTCGGTTTTTTCCGCTTCCGTCAGATCAATGTGTGTTACCTGTGCGTGGGCGTGAGGGCTTCGGATGATCATGCCGTAAACCATTTTAGGCAGGGAAAGATCTTCGGTATAAAGAGCTTTTCCGGTAACTTTTGCGGCAGATTCGTGTCTTGGGATTTTGTGTGCTGCGATTTTATATGGATTCATGGGATACCTCCTCTAATTTCCGGGCTGCATTTTTTACGGCTGCCTCAATTTTGGTATAGCCGGTGCATCTGCATATATTTCCGGAGAGCGCACTCCGAATCTGGGAAGTATCAGGGTTTGGAACCTGATCCAAAAGCGCTTTTGTGGACATGATCATGCCCGGTGTGCAGAATCCGCACTGTATAGCACCTTCTTCTATGTAAGCCTGCTGAATGGGATGAAGTTTTTCCGATGATTCCAGGCCCTCAATGGTTTCAATTACCCCATTGTCTGCCTGCAGCGCCAGTATACAGCAGGAATTTACAGCCTTGTGGTTTAAAAGCACGGTACAGGCTCCGCATTGTTCGCAGCCGCATCCCTGTTTGGTGCCCGTAAGCCCTGCTTTTTCACGGATGACATCGAGAAGCGTGTCTTCCTCCGTGACGGAAAAAACCATGGTTTCCCGGTTGATGGTGAGAGTAATAGTAAAATAATTCATAGAACGGATACCTCCTGCTTTTTTATTTCTATTATGGAATATATTTGTTGAAGTTTTGTTAAAAAAGTGTTGTTGACTAATCGCCTCTGTCTGCCTATGATAAATAAAAGGAGTGTGCAAAACAAAAAGGGAGAGGATGGCATGGAGAAAGTAGAAGTTTTTCTTTTAGGACCCCCCAGAGTTTATATAAATAAGAAAAGATATTTGTTTCCTTATGGAAGAGCTGAGGGCATGTTTTATTATCTGGTCACCAAAGGGTATGAAAATAAGCAGATTTTGGAAGACATCTTTTGGGGAGACAAATATGACGAAGAAAAGGCCAACAGAAACTACAGAAATGCCCTTTATCATATCAGAAAAGCCTTTGGGAAGGATTTTCTGATCACAGACGGAAGGCAGCAGCTTAAGATCAACCCGGAGGCGGATCTGTGGATTGATCTGGAAGAGATGAAAGGGGATCTTGAAATCCTTTCCGGTAAGGAAAATTTCTGGTATTTGGATCATTTTGAAGTAAAAGAGAGCAGCCAGTTTGAAAGTTTTATACGTCAGAAAAGAGTTGAGACTGCAGAGAAAATTTATTCCCTGGCAGAGGAGGAATTGGCCGGAGAGAAATGCAGATTGGATTTGTGTGAGGAGATATGCAAAAATCTCATTTCCATGGATGAGTTCTGCGAAAAATACTATCAGCTTCTCATGAGATTATACGAAAAAGAAGGCCAGGAAAACCGTGCGGAAATGGTTTACCGGGAGCTTAAGTATATATTGGAACAGGAGCTGGATGAGGTGCCCGGAGAGGAGATAACAAGGCTGTGGCAGAAAATCAGCAGCGCAAAAGAGAGGAAAAGTGTACCCGAGGGAGAAAAGCCGAGGTTATACAAGCAGGAAATCCAGTCAGAAATATGTGAAACCCTGCTTAAATGGATATCCATGTTCTGTGACAGGGCGGAATACAGAAAATTAAAATATTTTTCCGATATTGAGGAAGACCTGTTTGTGGAGGGAATCGAATCTCTTGTCCGCCGGGGTATCATTCAGGAGGAGGAGGAGTCCGGCAGAATTTATTATTCCTTTCCGCTTGAGGAGGAGAGGAAAAGGGTATATGAAAGCCTCAGCCTGACAAAGAAAAAGAGTCTCCACAGACTCATGGCGAAGCGGTTTGAAAAGCAGTTTTTTCTGGGGAAAAATGAGGATATTCTGCCTAAGATCAGCTACCACTATTTTAAGAGCCAGGACAGAGAAAAATCAGATTTTTACCTGAAAGAATATCTGAGCAGATATCTGACGATCGCCCACCAGTATTTTCCGGTGCTGCACAATTATGATGTGATGTATAATACGGAAACCTACCTCAATAATAAAAAGCAGATTGCATTCATCTATGAACAGATGGAAAAATATGTGGAAGCATATAAAGAGTCTGTCAACCCGGAGAGCTTTGAAAAGGACCGGCTGGAGCTTTATCTGACCATGTTGGTGCAGTCTTATGTGAAGATACCGGACTACGAAAGATCCTGGGAATACATCAGGCTGCTGGAGGAGCTGCAGGGCATAACAGAAGAGATTCTGAAGCAGAAGGCATTTATCTGTATGGACACTTACCAGGCAGACGAACTGCTTTGTCTGAGCCGTGAGGGTGTGAATCGGGCGGCTGATACATCTGCGGAACAGGGATTCTGGAAGCGGCTTTTGGGAATTGGCTATATCCTTAAAGGGGAAATGGAAAAAGGCCGTCAGGAGCTGCTTCAGGCAGCAGAGATATTCCTGAGTAAAGAGTGGGCAGAGGAATGGGGGGCCAATGCTGCGGTGGCATACAGCTGGCTTGGGGAGATCGGCAGGCTGACAAAGGATTATGACAGTGCCATGGAATACTATAGAAAATCTCTGGATATCAACGCCAATGTCCATAATATCAGCGGCAAGACCCTGCTCTACCTTCATATGGGGAAAGGACTGTTTGATACAGGAAATGACAAGATGGCGGAGCGGTATATAAAAGCCGCTGTGCAGAGCTTTGAACATCTCCACGTAATGTTTAAAAGAAGCAGTGCCTATTCTTATGAAGCGGTTCTGTTATTCAGAAAGGGAGACTTTGAGGGCGGGGCAGTGTACCTGGAAAAAGCCGGGCAGTCTGCTGTATACAGCAGGGACCCCTTTGAACGATGTCTTTACATCAGGATTATCAGTCTGATCACCAAGAGCAGCGCCTGTCCCTGCAGGTGCAGGAAGAGGCTGGAAGAAAGCAGACAGGCATTTAGTGAAAAAGAAGAACAGGCAAAAATCCCATCCCTATGGGAAAGAAAATATCTTGACCAATTCTGCATTTTTTAAACAAAATTTAGATGGAAATATCTTATATTTTCAGAAAAACAGCACGGCAGTGCTGGCAGAATGGGAGAGAACACGATGGAGAAAATTATTTTGGATGGAAACAGCCTCACCTTGGACCAGATTTATGAGGTGGTATATGACGGGGCCTGTGTGGAAATCTCAGAGGAGGCTTTGAAACGGGCGGAAAAGGCAAAGCATGTCCTATACCGGATGGTGGACTCGGAAACGCCTGTTTACGGGACAAACAGAGGGGTAGGATGGAACAAGGATAGGAAAGTCTACAATGAGTATTTTGACCAGTATAATAAAAACCTTCTGCGTTCCCATTCTCTTTGCGTACCTCCGTATTGTACGGAGGAGGAAATACGGGCTGTCATGCTGATCCGCCTGAACACAGCTCTGTATGGCTGTGCAGGGCTTTCCACGGAGGTGCTGGAGCGCTACAGGGATTTCCTGAATAAGAGGATACATCCCCTGGTTCCCAGAAGGAGTTCTGTGGGGGAAGCTGACCTGGCGGTCAATGCCATGATCGGCATGTCCATGATCGGAGAAAATGATGTGCTCTATAAAGGCCGGCCCACAGACAGCCTGAAAGCCATGGAAACGGAAGGACTGAAGCCGCTGGTCCTCGGCCCGAAGGACGGTCTCGGAATCGTGTCCTCCAACTCTCAGGCGGCGGCCATGACAGCCCTTCTTCTGAAAGAGGTAAAAGAGCTGACAGCCAACTCCAATCTTATCTACTGCATTGGCCTGGAGGGACTGAACGGACAGATCCAGCAGCTTGACAAAAGTGTGACAGAGGCAAAGGGATTTCCGGAACAGACGGAATGCGCCCGGGAATGTCTGGCTATGCTGGAGGGCAGCTATCTCTTTGACGGCACAGAGGGCAAGGCACTCCAGGACCCCTTAAGCTTCAGGGATTCCGCTTTTATAAACGGGTCCATACTGGAATGCATCAGACTGCTGGAGATGAGCCTTGAGCAGCATCTGAACCACTCGGATGACAATCCCTGTGTCCTTCCTGATGAGGGGCGGGTATCCGTGAGCTGTAATTTTGAGCCTCTGAATCTGGTGCTGAAGGCAGAGATGCTGAATATAGCCCTGAACCATATGTCAAAGGGTGCGTGCCACAGGATATTGAAGCTGGCTGACCCTGATTTTACAGGGCTTCCCCGGTTTTTATCTCCTGACGGGGGCAAGACGGTCATCGGATATTCCACGATCCAGAAGACGTTTACCTCTCTGGACACAGAGAACCGGTCTCTGGCAAATCCTTCTTCCATGGATTTCCTGGCATTGTCCGGGTATATTGAGGACCATGCTTCCAACGCGGTTCTGGCATTGGAAAAGTCCTTTCAGATTGTGGATAATCTGAGATATATTCTGGGAATGGAGCTGATGCACGCTGCCCAGGCGGTAGATCTCAGGAGAAATTATAAGCTGGGGAAATGTTCCGGAAAGGCATTCAGGGAGTACCGGAAGATCGTTCCGTTTCTGGATCGGGACAGGAAGCTGTCCGTGGATATTCAGAATTCTTACGAGGCGGTAAAAAATAATACACTGCTGAAGGCAGGAGGATGGCTATAGTCCTGTGAAGCGGCAGGGAAAACAGGAGGCAGGTGATGGATTCACCTGCCTCCTGCCTGTCTTATATAACGTTGTATTCTTTCAGCAAATCTTCGATCACAGTGCCGGAGATCTTCCGCAGGGCTTTCTTTTCCACCAGCTTCATGATCCAGGGCACTTTCATCTCGATAGCTTTCTTACCGTCCAGCATTTTTGAAGTGGCATCCAGAAGCGCGCGGATGTCATAGCAGGAGGCGTAGACTTCCGGAACACCCCGGTCCACATCCAGAAGGGTGTAGACCGCCTCCATGGCTGTCCGCACAGAGTATTCTGTGGTGAATACCGTATCTCTTACTGTATCCGCGAACTGACCGATAAATGCGAAGTTCACACATCCTTCCGGTACTACCTTGGGTCTGTCACCTGCTGTTCTGGGCATGAAGAAGGCTGTGATATAGGGCATCATGCAGGGAATGCAGCGGGCGGAGTTAGCTGCCATATCCGGTATCTCCTCCACGGGAACGCCCAGATGGTACAGCCATTCCTCCGTGATCTCTCTTCCGGTACATTCCCGCATGGGCTTTTTCACATAATCCCCGGGAACATCCGTGAACAGGCCGTAGACCCAGACTACAAGCTGGTCTTTTGGCTGTTCTTTAAAATGGGGCTGGCGGTTCAGGGTATAGCTCATGAGCCAGGAGGAGTCCTTACAGGTCACAATGCCTCCGGTCACCACTTTGCCGCTGAAGGGGTCACGTTTGCAGACTTTTTGGATATAGGGCGGGATCCTGTCATCCAGTGTGGTGACTGTGGCGGATTCCCAGGTGGTTTTGTCTGTCTCACTGCAGAACTTGTCGGGATTGCCGAAGGAGAGATCCTGGGCCGCTATGTTCTTCCACAGTTCCCAGCATCCGCCGGGAGTGTCGTTTAACACAGGGGCATGGTCATCATCTCCCAGGCTGGAGTTCTCCGTGCAGCTTCCGTTGGTGACGAAGACCAGGTCGTCGTCCAGCAGGTCAATGCACTCCTCCTGCCCATTATGGATCATCAGAATTTTCCGCGCAGCCTTTTTCTCCGGAGTGATGTCAAAGATCACATTGGTCACTCTGGTGTCATACTGGAAGTGGACCCCGTGGGCTTCCAGATATTTTACCATGGGGAGGATCAGGGATTCATACTGGTTATACTTGGTAAACTTCAGGGCGGACAGGTCGGGAAGGCCGCCGATGTGATGGATGAAACGCTGGATATACAGCTTCATCTCCAGGGCGCTGTGCCAGTCCTCAAAGGCAAACATGGTTCTCCAGTAGAGCCAGAAGTTGGACTTGAAAAACTCCTCTGTAAAGACATCATTTATCTTTTTGTCGTACAGGTCTTCATCCTTTGTGAAGAAGAGCTGCATGATCTCCATGGCGGCTTTGTCACTGAGGGCGAATTTATTGTCTGTGTGGGCATCCTCACCTCTGTTCTCGGTGACACGCATGAGAGAGTAGTTTGGATCCTTTTTATTCAGCCAGTAGAATTCATCCAGCACAGACGCATCCTCTGTTTCCAGGGAAGGGATGGAGCGGAACAGGTCCCAGAGGCACTCAAAATGGTTTTCCATCTCACGGCCGCCCCGGATGATAAAACCTTTCTGGGCATCATGAATGCCGTCACAGGCGCCGCCGGGCAGGGACAACTCCTCCAGAATGTGGATGTGTTCCCCTTTCATCTGCCCGTCCCTCACCAGAAAACAGGCGGCTGCCAGGGAAGCCAGTCCGGAACCGACCAGATATGCGGATTTACGGTCAACGCCCTCAGGCTTTACCGGGTGTGCGAATGCTTCATAATTTCCATTGCTGTAATACATATGAATACCTCCTTGTTTGATAGGAATCATTATTTGTTTTTTTATCTGTCTTTACTATAAACGGAGAGAGAAAAGAATGCTATAAACAGAAAATGCGCAGTGTCAAAAGTTTTGACACTGCGCATAAAGTGTATAAAAGATTAATGTTTTTTATCTGTCCGGAACCGTTCCAACGCCCCGGTGATGGTGCCGTGGACTAAGAGGCTTAAGCGGTCAGTCATGGCCTCCGGTTTTTCCTTCATGCCGTTCTCGATCCATTCACAGACCAGACCCACAAAGGCGTATTTGTAAAAGTCCGCAATGAACTGTTTGTCCGCGTCCCGGACAGCCATATCCTCTGCTTTTTCCTCGATAACGCCCAGCAGGAGGCGGTACATTTGCTGAAAGAGAAAATGTTCCAGGTATTCCCGGCTGACAGAATGATATGTGTTCCTGACAAAATTCCGGTTGTTCAGTATATAGGAGAGGATTTGAAGAAAGCCTTCCTGCCAGGTGTCATATGTGGTCTTTTCCCCCAGCCGTTTTTCTGCCTCATTGATGTAGATCCATTCGATCAGGTCATAGATATCCTGAAAGTGGTAGTAAAAGGTCTGGCGGTTCACACCGCAGTCTTCCGAAATGTCCACCACGGTTATCTTTTCCAGGGGTTTTTGTTCCATCAGATGTTTCAGGGACTGGGCAAGGGCCCTCTTGGTAGTCTGCGACATATTCCGCTCCTTTCCTGCGTGTGTTTATCTTTCCAGAAGATCTCTGTAAAATCCCGGGTAGGAGATATCCACACAGTCTGCCTGCAGGATCTCTGTCTCGCCCTTTGCCGCTATGCCGGCCACGGCAAAGGACATGGCGATCCGGTGGTCCAGATGGCTTTCAAGCACAGCTCCGTGAAGCGGCCGCCCTCCCCGGATGATCATTCCGTCCTCTGTTCCTGTGACGTCAGCGCCCATTGCGCTTAGATGGTGTACCAGAATATCCAGACGGTTGGATTCCTTGACTTTCAGTTCCTGCGCGTCCCGGATGACGGTGCGGCCTTCCGCGAAGGCGGCCAGCACGGCAAGGACGGGAAGTTCATCGATAAGTGTGGGAATCTCAGCCCCCTCAATGACAGTACCTTTTAACGCGCTGTATCTGACCAGCAGATCTGCCACCGGCTCCCTGCCGTGTTCCCTCTTATTCAGGATGGCAATGTCAGCGCCCATACGGCGGCATACGTCGAGGATGCCGTCTCTTGTAGGATTGATGCCCACATTTTTGATCAGCAGCTCGGAACCCGGCACCAAAAGGGCGGCAGCGATGAAATAAGCGGCGGAGGAGATGTCTCCCGGCACGGCGACGTCCTGTCCTGTAAGCTTCGGCTCCGGCTGTATGGTCACGGTGCAGTTCTCTGTTTTTATGTCCGCGCCGTAGCTTGCCAGCATACGTTCGGAATGGTCTCTGGAGACATAGGGTTCCGTGACGCTTGTCTCCTTATCCGCATACAGCCCTGCCAGAAGAACACAGGATTTTACCTGAGCGGAGGCCACAGGGGATTCGTAATGGATGCCCTGCAGCCGGCTGCCACGGATCGCAAGGGGAGCACAGCCGTTTTCCCGAAGACTTTTAACATCCGCGCCCATCATGGAGAGGGGAGTGATGATCCGTTTCATGGGGCGCCTGCAGATGGAGGCGTCTCCGGTCAGTGTGCTCTCAAAGGACTGTCCGGCCAGTATGCCGGAGATGAGTCTTGCCGTGGTTCCGCTGTTGCCCACGTCCAGAATATCTGTCGGCGCATGGAGGCCGTGGAGACCGTTTCCGTGCACCAGGATCTCTTCCGGGAATTCTTCAATGGAGATGCCCATTTTCCGGAAGCAGGCAATGGTGGAGAGGCAGTCTGCCCCTCTTAAAAAATTGGTGATCCTTGTGGTTCCCCGGGAGATGGCTCCCAGCATAACTGCGCGGTGGGAGATGGATTTATCTCCGGGTATGGTAACTTCGCCTTTTAAGGCTTCTGTCTTTCTGAATTTCATGGATGGCTCCTAACGTTCATATATGATGTAGTTCCGTTTTCCAAGCTGATCTGCAGCTTCTTTCTGGGCGTCCTGATCATAGAAGTCGATCTTTAATACACCCTCGTCGAATTCACGGTTATGGATAATGCCGATATTTTTAATACTGATATTATTCATAGACAGGATGGTAGCGATGGTGGCAATGGCACCTGTCTCATCAATGATATCACAGTAGAGGGCATACTCTTTCTTGATCGGACCGCTGGAGGTGTCGCTTATGGAATCCCTGTACTCCCTGGAATCCTGAAACATCTGATACAGGCCTTCCCCGTCCCGCTGGTCCACCAGATATTTTGCCTGTACGATCAGGCGGATGAACTCATCCAGGACCTGGGAAATGTTATCCGGGTTTTCCATGCAGATCTGCTGCCACATATGGGGGGAGGAGGAAGCAATCCTGGTAATGTCCTTAAATCCCCCCGCGGCAATGGACTTCATATGTTCGGATGGGGAATCCAGTTTATTCACCAGATTCACAAGGGCAGCTGCCACCACATGAGGGAGATGGCTGACCGCGGCGGTAATGTAGTCATGCTCCTCCCAGGTCAGTATCATAGGCAGGGCGCCGATGGAAGTCACAAGCTCTGTGTAGACCCCTATCTTATCAAGCCCTACCTCCTCGGAAGGAGTAAGGATATAGTAAGCATTTTCAATCAGATGGTCTGTGGAGTGCTCATAGCCGGTCTTCTCGCTTCCCGCCATGGGGTGTCCGCCGATAAAATTGGGGGCCATGGAGAGCGCGGTGATCTCCTTATGTATCTCACCTTTCACACTTCCCACATCAGTCAGAATGCAGCCCGGCCTTATGATCTGCTTCAGCCAGGGGAGACATTCTATATTATAGTCCACGGTGGCGCATAGGAAAATGATATCACAGAGGGCGAATTTGGAATCATGCTCATCACAGGCAATATCCACAATACCGTCAAAGACGGCGTCCTCCAAAGTGTCCCTGGTCCGGTTGTAGGCCAGAATCTGGTATTCCGGATGAAATTTCCGGATGGCTTTGGCTATGGAACCGCCGATCAAACCGAGACCAATAAAGCCAATCGTAGTTGTTTCCATTGAAATATGCTCCTTCTTCTTATTGTGACAACAGAAAACCTGCAGCGAAGCTTCTGTCGTTAATAAACAGCGGGTTTTTATGTCCGCCAAACAGTATTATTTTATGACAAGGAGCGCCAATTGTCAACGATTTTGCGCTTTAAAGCGTTGCACTGTAATTTTGACCAATAAAAGAGAAAAATTTCTTGTCTAATTTGAATAAAATACTTGAATTGTTGCTATCTTTTTAGTAAAATATATACATATCAAAAATTGGGAGGTATTACATATGGACGTTTTCAGAAGCGACAGAATAAGAAATGTGGTCCTGCTCGGTCATGGCGGTGCCGGAAAGACAAGTCTGGTGGAGGCAATGGCTTACTTGTCAGGTATTACGAACCGCTTGGGAAAGGTAACAGATGGTAACACGGTAAGTGATTATGATAAAGAGGAGATTAAAAGAAAATTCTCAATTTCGACATCTGTGGTTCCGATTCAATGGGGGAAAGTAAAGATCAATGTACTGGACACCCCGGGCTATTTCGACTTTGTAGGGGAAGTGGAGGAAGCAGTTGCAGCAGCCGATGCAGCGATCATTGTGGTTTCAGGTAAAGCAGGCGTACAGGTAGGGACACAGAAAGCCTGGGAGATGTGTGAAAAATATAATCTTCCCCGCATGTTCTTTGTAACAGAGATGGATGTGGACAATGTAAGCTACAGAAAAGTAGTGGAAAGCCTGACAGAACTGTACGGAAAGAAAATCGCGCCGATCCATATGCCGATCCGTGAGAATGAAGAATTCGTAGGCTATGTAAACATCGTGAAACAGGCCGGAAGAAGATACATCGACAGAGGCCAGAAAAAAGAATGTCCGGTTCCTGAGTATCTGCAGGATTATCTGGAGCAGTATCATGACACATTGATGGAATCCGTAGCGGAGATCAGTGAGGAATTCATGGACCGCTACTTTGCAGGGGAAGAATTCTCCGTGGCAGAGGTTTCCGCAGCCCTGAAGATGAATATTTCAGACGGCAGCATCATCCCGGTATGTATGGGCTCCACGGTGAACGTGCAGGGCGTTGCCAACCTGCTGGATGATATCTGCGGCTATTTCCCAAGTCCGGATCAGAAGACATGCGCAGGCATGAATGCCAAGACAAATGAGATTTACCAGGCGAACTATGACTTTGCAAAAGCAAAATCCGCATACGTGTTCAAGACCATTGTGGATCCGTTCCTGGGTAAATATTCCCTGGTCAAGGTCTGCTCCGGTGTTATCAAAGGCGATGACACCTTATACAATGCGACCAAGGATTCCGAAGAGAAATTAAATAAACTGTACGTGCTGGAAGGCTCCAAACCCATTGAGGTGCCGGAACTCCACGCAGGCGATATCGGTGCCATTGCCAAACTGAACACCGTAGCCACAGGAGATACCCTTTCCACAAAGAGCACACCCATCGTATTCGGCAAGACCGAGATTTCCGTTCCGTATACATACAAACGCTATAATACGGTGAACAAGGGCGATGATGACAAGGTTTCCCAGGCCCTCTCCAAGATGATGCAGGAAGATCTGACTCTGCGTGTGGAGAATGATTCCGCCAACCGCCAGACACTGATCTACGGGATCGGTGAGCAGCACCTTGACATTGTGGTGAGCAAACTGAAAGAGCGTTATAAAGTGGACATTGAACTTTCCAAACCGAGAGTTCCGTTCCGCGAGACAATCCGCAAAAAAGCCGATGTGGAAGCAAAATATAAGAAACAGTCCGGCGGACATGGTCAGTACGGTCACGTTAAGATGACATTCGAGCCTTCCGGAGATCTGGAGAAGCCTTATGTATTTGAGCAGATCGTAGTGGGCGGCGCAGTTCCCAAGAACTACTTCCCGGCAGTGGAGAAGGGTGTACAGGACTCTGTGATAAAAGGACCTCTGGCTGCCTATCCGGTAGTGGGTGTGAAGGCTGTGCTCTATGATGGTTCCTATCATCCGGTAGACTCCTCTGAGATGGCGTTCAAGACAGCCGCTGTCCAGGCATTTAAGAAGGGCTTCATGGAAGCCTCACCGGTTCTGCTGGAGCCGATCGTATCCATGAAGGTAACCGTTCCGGATAAATACACCGGTGATGTTATGGGAGATCTGAACAAACGCCGCGGCCGTGTGCTGGGCATGAATCCTGATCCGGACCATAAGGGATGCACCGTGGTGGAGGCAGATGTGCCTATGCTGTCCATCTATGGATACTCCACAGACCTGCGTTCCATGACAGGCGGAAGCGGTAACTTCGCTTTTGAATTCTCACGCTATGAGCAGGCTCCTTCTGATATCCAGGAGAAAGAGATTGCAGCCCGCGCAAGTGCGGAAGAGAACGAATAATCAGATATTTTTGCCCCGGAAACTGAAAGATTCGGTTTTCCGGGGCTTTTTCATGAAAAAAACTTGTAACCCGCCTTTTCTCATGGTAAACTGTTCCCTAAGCTAAAGAAAGGATTTGATAAAAGTATGAAGAAAAAAATTGCGGCGGGTCTTGCTGTGGTAGTTCTGGCATTCCTCTATTACTATTTTACTCTGCCGGCCATCAACATTCACGAGAGTGGATTCTGGTTCTTCCTGGTCGCCATTGTAGTGGTGATACTGGCAGTATACGGAATCAGGAAACGCTTCCACAGTGTGGGGGACGTAAAAAAGAACAAGGTGATGAAGGGCGGACTGCTGGTGATCGGAGCGATCATTGTTGTGTACGCCATCGGAAGCCTGCTGTCATCCCCCATTATCAATGCCAACAAGTATCAGAAGATTGTTATCCCCGAAGAAAGAGATTTTACAGAAGATATTGAGGAAATCAGCTACAACCAGATTCCTCTTCTCGATAAAGATTCCGCAGGACTTCTGGGAAACAGAAAGATGGGAAGCATGGTGGATATGGTCTCTCAGTTTGAGGTCAGTGATATCTACTCACAGATCAATTACCAGGGACAGCCTTACCGGGTGACCCCTCTTGTCTACGCCAGCCCCATCAAATGGCTGACGAACCAGAAAGAGGGCATTCCGGCCTATATCCGGATCGATATGGCAACCCAGAATACAGAGCTTGTGAAACTGGATGAGGGTATCAAATATTCCGAGTCCGAATATTTCAACAGAAATATTTACAGGCATCTGCGGTTCAATTATCCCACATATATGTTTGACCAGCTCAGCTTTGAGATCAACGATGAGGGAGTTCCTTATTGGATCTGTCCGGTAAAGAAATTCAACATTGGCCTTTTCGGCGGACAGACCATCGGCAAGGTGGTCCTCTGTAATGCCATCACCGGAGAGACAACAGAATATAACATAAAAGACTGTCCCCAGTGGGTGGACCGTGCCTATCCGGCAGATCTTCTGATCCAGCTCTATAACTATCACGGAATGCTGAAAAACGGATTTTTCAACAGCGTTCTGGGACAGAAAGGCTGTCTCAAAACAACAGACGGCTATAATTATCTGGCGCTGGAGGACGACGTGTGGGTATACACAGGCATTACCTCTGTCAGCGGCGACCGCTCCAATGTGGGATTTGTGCTGATGAACCAGCGTACCATGGAGACCAGGTACTATTCCTGTGCCGGCGCGGAGGAGTATTCCGCTATGGAGTCCGCGGAAGGTCAGGTACAGAACTTAAAATATACGGCAGCCTTCCCGCTGCTTCTGAATATTTCCGGGGAGCCCACATATTTTATGGCTCTGAAAGACGGCGGAGGTCTTGTTAAGAAGTACGCAATGGTCAATATCCAGAAATACCAGAATGTAGCCATAGGAGATACTGTGGCAGAATGTGAGAAAGCCTATGTGAAGCTGCTGGCTGCCAACGGGATTTCCTCCGGCACCGAGACGCTCACTTCCCAGACCGTATCCGGTAAGATCAAGCGGGTGGCCCAGGCCGTCATGGATGGAAATTCCCACTTCTATGTGGTGCTGGAGAACAAGGATCTGGTGTTTGATTTTCCGGTTACAGAATATCCTGAAATTATAAAATATGACGTGGGAGATACCCTTACCATTGAATACACGGAAGGGGAGCCGGCCTGTACGGTGCTCTCACTGGAAGAATAGGATTTTTTTGGGAAGAAACAGCATAGAGTCTTGACAAAATCTGGCGATATCGGTAGAATAACAGATAGTCTATGACAAATAGCCAATATGAGAGAGACTTTGATGAGGAGTAGTAGAGAGTGTCCTTTATCCCAGAGAGCTGCCGGCTGGTGTGAGGCAGTATAGAGAAGCTTTTGAACTGGCCTCGGAGTTCCCGTGCTGAAAGTCGTCATGCAGGTAAGTGCGGGCGGGAGTTCCCGTTACAGAATCAAAATGAGTGCATCCGGCATTGCGGATGAATTAGAGTGGTACCACGGAAAAATAAGCCCTTTCGTCTCTAAAGTATAGTGACTAAAGGGCTTTTTCTATGCTTTGGCATAAAGCTTTAAGATGCCCGGGCGGGCATGAAAATGAAAACCAGGAGGAATGAAATTATGGCAGTACCTTATAATCATAAGGCGATTGAACAGAAATGGAGAAAAAACTGGGAAGAAAAACCAGTGAACGTAGATGACGGCCAGAAGCCAAAATACTACTGTCTGGACATGTTCCCGTATCCGTCTGGAAACGGTCTTCACGTAGGACATTGGAGAGGATATGTAATCTCTGATGTGTGGAGCCGCTATAAGATGATGCAGGGCTATTATCTGATTCATCCCATGGGATGGGACGCTTTCGGCCTTCCGGCTGAGAACTATGCCATCAAGATGGGAGTTCACCCGGCAAAATCTACAGCACAGAATGTGGCAAACATTAAAAAACAGATCAACGATATTGCAGCCATCTATGACTGGGACAGAGAAGTCAACACCACAGATCCGGGCTTCTACAAATGGACGCAGTGGATCTTTGTGAAAATGTTCAAAGAGGGTCTGGCATACGAGAAGGAGTTCCCCATCAACTGGTGTCCGTCCTGTAAGACAGGCCTTGCCAATGAGGAAGTTGTGAACGGCTGCTGCGAGCGCTGTGGTTCCACTGTGACCAAGAAGAACCTGCGCCAGTGGATGCTCCGCATCACAAAATATGCGGACCGTCTGTTAAGCGACCTGGATAAACTGGACTGGCCGGAAAAGGTGAAAAAGATGCAGTCTGACTGGATCGGAAAATCCTACGGAGCCGAGGTGGATTTCCCGGTGGACGGAAGAGACGAAAAGATCACTGTCTACACCACAAGACCGGATACCCTTCACGGTGCAACCTTCATGGTTCTGGCACCGGAGCACAAGCTGGCTGCTTCCCTGGCAACACCGGAGACAAAAGAGGCTGTGGAGAAATATATCTACGATGCTTCCATGAAATCCAACGTGGACCGTCTCCAGGACAAGGAGAAGACAGGTGTGTTCACAGGAACTTATGCAGTCAATCCGTTAAACGGCGCAAAGGTTCCCATCTGGCTGTCTGACTACGTACTGGCTGATTACGGAACAGGTGCCATCATGTGTGTACCCGCCCATGATGACCGTGACTTTGAGTTTGCCACAAAATTCAATATTCCGATCATCCAGGTTATCGCCAAGGACGGAAAAGAGATTGAAAATATGACAGAGGCCTACACAGAGGCCAGCGGCACCATGATCAATTCCGGCGAGTGGAACGGCATGGAGTCTTCTGTCCTTAAAAAAGAAGCGCCTGTCATGATAGAAAAAATGGGCATTGGCAAGAAAACCGTAAACTATAAGCTGCGTGACTGGGTATTCTCCCGCCAGCGCTATTGGGGTGAGCCGATTCCGATCATTCACTGCCCGCACTGCGGAAATGTTCCGGTACCGGAAGACCAGCTTCCGCTGACCCTGCCTGAGGTGGAATCCTATGAGCCTACAGGCACCGGCGAGTCACCGCTTGCAGCCATTGATGAATGGGTGAACACCACCTGTCCTGTCTGCGGAGCTGCCGCAAAACGCGAGACCAACACCATGCCACAGTGGGCAGGTTCCTCTTGGTATTTCCTGCGCTATGTGGACAACAAAAATGACGAGGCACTGGTTTCAAAAGAAAAAGCAGACAAATACCTGCCGGTAGATATGTATATCGGCGGAGTGGAGCATGCGGTTCTCCACCTTCTGTATTCCCGTTTCTATACCAAGTTCCTGTATGATATCGGAGCTATTGACTTTGACGAACCGTTCCAGAAACTGTTCAATCAGGGTATGATCACGGGTAAGAACGGCATTAAGATGAGTAAATCAAAAGGCAATGTGGTTTCCCCGGATGACCTGGTAAGAGACTATGGCTGTGATTCCCTGCGCCTCTACGAGCTGTTCGTAGGTCCGCCGGAACTGGATGCGGAGTGGGATGACAGAGGAATCGACGGCGTGTACCGTTTCCTGAACCGTTTCTGGAAGCTGGCTATGGACAGTCTGGAAGCAGGCGTATCCGAGACAAAAGATATGGTGAAGCTGCGCCACAAACTTGTCTTTGAGATCACACAGCGTCTGGAGAGCTTCAGCCTGAACACAGTAATCTCCGGTTTTATGGAATACAACAATAAACTCATTGAGCTTGCCAAGAAGACAGGCGGCATTGACAGAGAGACCATTGAGACCTTTGTAAAGCTTCTGGCTCCTTTCGCACCCCATCTGACAGAGGAAATCTGGGAGGCATACGGACATGAAGATTCTGTATTCCACGCAGAGTGGCCTAAGGCAGATGAGGAGGCTATGAAGGACGACGAGATCGAAGTGCCGGTACAGATCAACGGCAAGACAAGAGCTGTTATCAGCATCAGCGCGGAGGCATCTAAGGAGGAGGCCATCGCTGCCGGAAAAGAGGCTGTTGCCGATAAGCTGACGGGAACTATTGTAAAAGAGATTTATGTTCCGAAAAAAATAATCAACATTGTACAGAAATAAGACGTTTTGTAATTTGGGACGGCCGGAAGTGATTTCGGTCCGTCCCCCTTTTATGTTTCAGTGTCCATGAAAAGGGGCTTACACCGAAACGTGACTGTGAAGATTTGACAGATAATAGCGCGGGCGGTAAGAAAAAATCTGAGCCTGCGCTGTTTTTATATTTATATTGTGTTTTTTGCGACAATAAAGTATTATAGAAGTAGTAGAAATTCATTTGGAAAGGCGGAATCGTAATGGGAGACCAGCAGCTGGAATATCTGGAATTTCAGGCAGATGAAGTGCATTATCTCATACCCCTGTCCTGGGTGGACAGAATCAGTGAGAGAACGAAAAAAAAGGGAAGAACCGTCCTGATCGACTTTGGCGGGCTCACCAGTCCCGGCCGTGGGGGAACGCAGCAGGAATACCTGATCCTTGCAGATGAGGAGAAGGCAGGATTTCTGGCGGACAGAGTGCTGGGAATGCGGACCCTGGACAGAAGAGCATTCATCTCTCTGAGAGAACCTGCATTAAATGAGACCAACCGGTATCTGGAGGCAGCCGTTCTGCTTCCGGAAGAGCAGGAGGGTGAGGTGCTGGCCTATGTGCTGAAGCCGGAGATCCTGAAGGAGAGACAATGGAAATTATAGAGGTGAAAACCAGGGACAGGGTTCTGTATATAGAGAAAGAAAAGACAGAAACCCTGTTTATGAATCCGAAAATATGGAAGATCCCAGGCGCTGCCGAGGAAATACTGGGTGTTTCTGTCTATAAAGGCCGCCTTGCCGTATACTACCGTCTGGGAAGTGAAAGAGATGCAAAATGCGGAATCCTTATGAAGACACAGAGTGATATGGCTGTGGGGATCGCTGCGGAGCAGGTGGCAGGAGAAGGGGAGATTGACCGGGAAGAATTGACAGAAGTGATACCCGGAATATGGGAGAGAAAAAGTGATTAGGCTGAAAGAAGAAGAATTTGCGGAAATAGTGGAATATATGCGTCAGAATTACGGTATTAATCTGGAAAAGAAAAAGACATTGATCGAATGCCGTATGTCAAAAGAACTGGAGAAGCAGGGTGTGGAAACCTTCGGCAGATATATGGAGCTTTTGAAAAAAGATACATCCGGGACGATTGCCTCCAATATGGTAAGCCGTCTGACTACCAACTATACATATTTTATGAGAGAGCAGGCCCATTTTAACATTCTGCGTGACCATATCCTGCCGGAGCTTTCCAAAAACCACAGCAGAGGGTTTTTAAACGTCTGGTGCGCAGGATGCTCCACAGGAGAAGAGTGCTATACCATTGCCATGATCCTGCAGGATTACAGGGAACGGACAGGGAACCTGATGAATTACAGAATCCTGGCAACGGATATTTCCAACCAGGTGCTGGATAAGGCACGGAAGGGAATTTATACGGCAAAGGAAGCAGAGGCACTGCCGGCTGAGTGGAAGAATAAATATTTCCGGGCAGAAGGCACAAAATCTTACTGTGTGGATGAACGGCTGAAACAGAACATCCGTTTTCAAAACCAGAATCTGCTCTCCCCCGGTATCGGGACAGAACAGTTTGATCTGATCTTCTGCAGGAATGTCATGATATATTTTGACAAGAAAGCCAAAGAGACACTGGTGAAAAAACTGGAGGCCGGTCTGAAACCGGAGGGATATCTGGTGATCGGGCACGCGGAACTTTTAAATCGCGGAGAAATCCAGCTGGAGCCGGTATTTCCTGCTGTATATAAAAAATATAAAGAGAAGCAAAGGTGAGTTTATGGAAAAGAAAATCTTGATCGTGGATGACGCAATGTTTATGAGGAAATCCATCCGGAAAATTTTGGCCGAAGGGGGATATACCAACGTGGAGGAAGCCAGGGACGGCGAGGAAGCACTTGCACTGTTCGGCGAATACAACCCGGACCTTGTACTTTTGGATATCACCATGCCCGGAAAATCCGGTCTGGAGGTTCTGGAAGAGATACTGACACAGGATGCCGATGCATCTGTTGTCATGTGTTCTGCCATGGGCCAGGAAGCTGTGATCCAGAAGGCTGTGGTGATGGGGGCAAGAGACTTTATTGTGAAGCCGTTCAGGAAGGATGAATTTTTAAGGATCGTGGACAGCTGTTTTCCAATAGAGAAATGAAAGGACAGGGCGCAATGAAAAAGTATTTCTCGAATCTGAAGATAGGAACAAAGCTGATCGCTGCCTTTGCCTCTATCCTTGTATTATATATCCTGACAGTTTTGGTGTCTGTGCACACCATACAGAGTATGTCAGAGAAGATGGATGATTTGTATAACCAGCCTTTTGCCAAAGTGGAGGCGTCCATGAATATGGCATCCAACCTTCATCTGGTAGGAAAGAATCTGACCATCATGGCAGCAACGGAAGATATTGTGGATGAAGATGCCCTTATGGCTGAGACGAAAGCGGCGATCCAGGAGGAAGCAAAGGACCTGGAGTTTCTCCAGACAGGATACGGCAGTGATACAGCCCAGGTCAGAACACTGGGCGAACAGTTCAGGGAGCTGGGCATTCCGAGAGACCAGATCATAACTCTACTGGAACAAGGAAAGTCTGAGCAGGCGCTTGCTCTGTATGTAAGTGAGTATATGCCGAAGATGGACAAGGTGAACGATACGCTCAACAAATTGACAGGTGAGTGTGTGAACGATGCGGAAGATACACTGAACACTTCCCTTACCTCCAACACCAATGTCAGGTTTATGATCCTGGGACTGGCACTTATCTGTATTCTGATCACCTGCGTTCTGTGGCTTACCATAACGAGAAGCATTTTAGGACCGGTCAATGAGATAAAAAAGGCAGCGCAGGCTGTGGCAGACGGGAAGCTCAAGGCAGATTTGTCCTATACCTCCGATAACGAGCTGGGACAGCTGGCAGAAAATATCAGGGAGACCACGAAGGCCCTCAATATCTATGTATCGGAAATTAAGACAGGTATGACTGCCCTTGGCAACGGAAAACTGAACTACCGGACCAAGATAAAGTTCAAAGGTGACTTTGTAGCTCTGGGGGACGCTCTGGATGAGATCGGAGGTCTTCTGCGCAATGCCATACAGCAGATCAGCGGCAGTGCGGAACAGGTGGCCGGAGGCGCGGAGCAGGTATCCAATGCTGCCCAGGCCCTGGCGCAGGGAACATCCCAGCAGGCCAGCTCCATTGAAGAACTGGCTGTCAGCATCAATGAGATCACAGAGAGCATCAACGGCAACGCGGACAAGGCGGTCAAATCAAGCAGACTGGCAGATAATGTGGGATGCAGTCTGGAGAGCAATGACCAGCAGATGCGAAGTCTGCTGGATGCCATAAAAGAGATCAAGAACAATTCCCGGGAGATCACCGGAATTGTTAAGGAGATTGAGGATATTGCCTTCCAGACCAATATCCTGGCTCTGAATGCGTCTGTGGAGGCCGCAAGAGCAGGAGAGGCCGGAAGAGGATTTTCCGTGGTTGCCGGGGAGGTGCGCCGTCTGGCATCCAAGACAGCGGAGGCATCCAAGCTTACAGCCGGTCTGGTGGAGAAGAATACAGAGGCGGTCAATGTGGGAATGAATACGGTCCACTCAACAGCGGAGTCTTTGAAGACATCGGTTGAGAAGGCACAGGAAGTGAACCGGATGATGGATGAAATCTCTGAGCTATCCGTACAGCAGGCGGAGGCGATCATGCAGGTGCGCAGAAGTATGGATCTGATCTCTGATATTGTGCAGGGCAATTCCGCCTCCTCTGAGGAGAGTGCGGCTGCCAGTGAGGAGCTGTCTGCCCAGGCTCAGATGCTGAAGGAACTGGTGGAACAATTTGAGATATGATGGATAAAGGGGAACAGAATGGATTGTGAAGTGGAATTGGAGGAACTGTCTGAGGATTTTATAAAGGAGCTGGGGAACATCGGAACCGGAAACGCGGTCAGTGCCCTTTCACAGCTTCTGAACTGTCCGTTGGAGATTGATACGCCCAATCTGCGTATACTGCCTTTCCAACAGATAACGGAAATTATTACGGAAGCGGAAGTACCGCTTGCCGGGATCATGGTGGAGGTCTTCGGGGAAGTGAACGGTATGTTTCTCTTCCTTCTGGATGAGACCTTTACCGGTCAGGTGATACGCCTTGTGCTGGGAGACACGGTATCTGACTTTATGAACCTGACGGAGATGGAGGAGTCCCTGCTCCTGGAACTGGGGAATATCATGTGCGGCTCTTATATCAGAGCCCTGTCACAGCTCATGAATGTAGAGATAGATGTATCGGTTCCCCAGATAAGCATAGATATGGGCGGCGCCATACTCACAGCCGCCACGTCACGTTTTTTAAGAACAAGCGATGAACTTTTAATGATAGACAATTTGTTCTGTATGGATACCGATACTTTTTCGGGGCGTATTCTGTTCCTTCCGGAAATGGAATCTCTGCATGTTCTGCTTCGGAAACTTGAGGAGTTATGAAATGGATAAAATTACAGTAGGTATTGCCGAGGGCAGAATCGCCTTCAGAGGGCAGACGCTGGTCACCTATGCACTGGGGTCCTGTGTGGGCATCTGCCTGTACGACAGCAGAATAAAAATAGCCGGAATGGCCCATATCGTGCTGCCGGACGAGAACAGCGCTACCGTAAAAAGTAATCCCTATAAGTTTGCCGGAAGCGGGATATCTGCACTGGTTATGGAAATGCAGAGACACGGTGCCGATAAGCGGAGGCTGACAGCGAAGATCGCCGGCGGGGCTAAAATGTTCAGTACCGGCCGCTCCGCCTGGGATATCGGGGAGAAGAACGCCGCCGCTGTCAGGCAGGCGCTGCACGCGGCAGGTATCCGTATCCTGGCGGAAGACACAGGTGCCAATTACGGAAGAACCTTGGAGTTTTGTGCAGATGACGGCATTGTCCAGGTGAAAACGGTTAGAAGAAAAACAGTAATATTATGATATGATAAAAGCTATGGGAGGCAGATATGGATTTTAATGGTAAGAATATCGTTCTGGCTGTGGATGACAGCCTGATGGTATGTAAACAAATTCAGACAGCACTGAAGGATGAGCCTGTTTTTCTCTGCGAGGCACACAATGGGCAGGAGGCTGTGGATATGGCGATGCAGTATCAGCCGGATTTGATTCTTTTAGATGTGGTGCTCCCTGATATTGAGGGATACGAACTGATCGGAAAATTAAAGGAAGTGGGGCAGGAGGAAGCAGCGGTTCTTTTTCTCACCTCAAAGGATAAAGACGAGGATGTGGTGAAGGGCTTTTCCATGGGCGCCTGCGACTATATCAAGAAGCCATTTGCCACTGCGGAGCTGCGGTCCAGGGTCCACGCTCATCTGGAAATGAAAAAGCAGAAGGATATGCTGAACAGACAGAATAAAGAGCTGCTCACCAATATGGAAAAACTGAACTTTATGGCCTTCCGGGACGGTCTTACCGGTCTGTATAACAGAAGGTATGTAGTCGGCAACCTCATGGAGGACATGAAGGACCACAATGCGGAGAAAGCCACAGAAGTTCTCATTATGGCGGACATTGATGACTTTAAGCGGATCAATGATACATATGGCCACGATGCCGGGGACGCGGCACTTGTGTGCATTGCCAACATTTTAGAGGAGCAGTGCAGGGAACACAGGGTCATCCGGTGGGGCGGGGAGGAGTTTCTTATTGTACTTTTCGCTGTCACGGAGGAGGAGGCTTTTGAGATCAGTGAGCGTATCCGAAAGGAAGTGGAGGCATTCCGGATTTACCATCCGGACGGGGAATTCTCCTGCACGCTGACTTTGGGACTTCACACCTACCAGGAACCTGACAGGATAGAGGACAGCGTCAACTGTGCGGATAAGGCACTTTATTACGGCAAACGAAACGGAAAGAACCGCAGTGTCTGGTACAAGGACATACGGTGAGCGGTGATCAGATATGGGATATTTCGATGCGGATGCGGAAGAAATGCTGGAAGTGTACCTTTTAGAGACACGCCAGCTTATGGAACAGTTAAACGGAGTTTTGCTGGAGGCGGACAAGAATAAGACGTTTTCAGAGAAGGATATCAATACGGTTTTCAGGATCATGCACACCATTAAAAGCTCCTCTG
Organism: Blautia sp. JLR.GB0024; assembly: GCF_037000545.1. NCBI lineage: Bacteria > Bacillati > Bacillota > Clostridia > Lachnospirales > Lachnospiraceae > Blautia > Blautia sp. JLR.GB0024. The sequence goes on from NZ_JBANBF010000001.1 coordinate 664,146, forward strand.
CCATGATGGGACTTCACGCCCTGTCAGGCATGGCGCATAAACTGGAAGACCTTTTTTCCTACTACAGGGAACAGAAGGGGGAGATCAGCCGTATAAAACCGGATTTGTTTGACCTTTTGTTCAAGGTATCTGATTTTGTGGAGAGCGAGTTAAAGCGGATGCCGGAGGAGAGTTATGCCCCAAAGGATACAAATGAGGTAGAGAATAAGATAGCGGAGTACCTGAAGAGCCAGGAGGAAAAGCCTGAGGCTGAGCTGCCTGCTGTCCCGGAACAGACAAAGGGGGAGGCAGAGGCAAAAGCAGAGAAAAGAGCAGAGCCTGTGCAGGTGGGAATCCCTGAGATATTCTTAAAGAAAAGCGGTGTCGTCATACGGATCCGTTTTGAAGAGGGCTGCCGCATGGAGAATATCCGCGCGTTTATGATCGTGAGGCAGATCGGAAATCTCTGCAGCAGTGTGGAGAGTTATCCCCAGGACCTGGAAAAGTCCCAGCAGGGAGCGGAATATATCAATAAAAACGGAGTTTTCATCCGGTTTGAGAGCGACAAAAAAGAGGAAGTTCTGGAAGCGGTCAAACGCGGACTTTTTGTAAAGGATTATGAAGTCCTAAGGGATGAGGTAAAGAAGCCGGAGCCGAAGGTGATCAAAAAATCCCCGAAGGCAGACAGCCTTGCCGAGACAAAGGAAGTTGAGTTCCTCAATGTCCGTACAGACCGGCTGGACCGGCTTCAAAACCTGTCGGGAGAGCTTTTGATCCTGATGCTGACACTGGACGAAGAGTTAAAAAGCCACGGAATGGATGATGTCAGGGAGGGGACTGCCTATCAGGTCAACCGCCTGATCGAGGAGATGGAGCGCACGGTCATGGAGATGCGCATGGTTCCCGTGTCAAAGGTCATTCCCAAGCTGAAGAGGATATTAAGGGATATCTGCAGGGATCAGGGAAAAGAAGCGGAACTGATCGTGAACTGCGGAGACATTGAAGCAGATAAAAGTGTAGTGGACTATGTCTCGGAATCCCTGCTCCATATTATCAGAAACGCGGTGGATCACGGCCTGGAACATCCGAAAGAGCGGACAGCGGCAGGCAAGAACCCAAAAGGAAGCATTACCTTCAATGCGGAAAACACCATAGGCGAGCTGATGATCTCTGTCGCGGATGACGGCAGGGGCATAGACCTGGAAAAGATACTGGAGAAAGCCAGAGAAAAACATCTCATCACAAAACCGGAGGAGGAGTATGATCCCCAGGAGATCCTGGAGCTTATTTTGACGCCCGGTTTTACCACCAACGAGGAGGTTACGGAGTATTCCGGACGTGGTGTGGGCCTTGATGTGGTGAAGAATATACTGGAGGAGGCGGGAGGCCATCTGTATATCCAGAGTGAGGCGGGAAAAGGCAGTACCTTTACCATCACGCTTCCCCTGTCTCTTGCCACCATTGAGTGTACCAGGTTCCGGGTGGGAAAATGCCGTTTTTCCGTTCCCTCCAGATATGTGCAGCGCTTTTTGAGCTATGAGGAGAACAGAGATTATATACACCTGAGAAACGACAGGAAGTATATTCTGTATGATAACCGGATGCTCCCCCTGGTGGATTTAAGAGAGGCTTACCAGATAGAGGGAGAGTATCCCGACACAGCCCTCCTGGTGTATGTCAAGAGCGCCAAGCGGGAGGGAGTCATCATCATTGACTCCATGTATGAACAAAAGCGGATCGTGGTAAAGCAGCTTCCCGCCCTGTTCGGCCCCGGTTTCCGAAGACATACGGGCATCAGCGGATGCAGTATCATGGGAAACGGCAAGATCTGTGCTGCTCTTGATATTGAAATCCTGATTGAAAAATTCACAAAGGAGGCAGTCCATGAGCGAGAATGAGATCAATGAAATTCTTTGTTTTCCCGGCAGCAGGAAGAATTATGCGGTGGACTTTTCCTGTGTGGTGGAGATCAGCTATGATTTTAAAATATCAAAGATTCCCTGCATGCCCTCGGATTTTGACGGGGTGTGCAGCTACAAAGGTGCCATGATACCTGTCATAAGGATAGAAGGGGAGGAGAGTCTTCCGGAGACAGACAGCGAAGAAGAGAGCCGGGTGATTGTTGTGATCGTAAAGCACCAGAAATATCTTCTGGGCATCCGTCTTTCCAAAGAGCCGTATATCATCTCCTATACCGCTGCGGACAAGATAACCAACCCCCTGGGTGTGGCAGCTTCTGACCGATGGAAAGAAAAAGGGCTTTACCGGTACGACCAAAAATTATTCTCCGTCATTGATGTGGAGAAGACGTTGGAGGGTATGGTCTTCTATCCATGACGGGAGGCTCCGTGTGAACCGTAACCTATGATGCACCAACAGAGAAAAAACAGGCTCTGTTGGTGTTTTTTTATGTTTTTTCTTATGATATAATGATAAAAAGCCCGGGCGGCATGAGAAAAGAAACTGCGCAAGCGGCAGTGGAGGGAGCAGCCTATGAGGAATCTGCAGAATACGGAAAGACCGGCAGAAGAACGGAAGGAAAAAAGTAAAGAAAGACTTCGGGTATTTGCTCTTTATCTGATACTGGCAATGGTCATTGTGCTTCTTATCTGGATGAATAAAGAGACTGCGTCCAATACCATTGGCTTTGACAATGAAAATGTATACGCCCTGGCGGAGGGCTGGACCATGCAGTACGGCGGAAAGACCTTGCAGGTAGCACTTCCCCTGGACAGCAGCGCAGAAGCAGAGGAGCCTGTCACCTATACAAGGATTCTGGAAGCACAGGACTCCTACTGCAATATGATCATGTTCCACTCCTCTCATCAGCGGATCAAAATATATTTGGACGGGGAACTGCTCTATACCTTCGGATATGGACAGAGTACCCCGGTACACTCCTCTGTGGGCAGTGCCTGGCAGTATACCCGCCTTCCGGAGGACTGGGAAGGAAAGGAACTGCGGATTGAGACCAGGGGTGTGTATGACTCCTATTCCGGCAACCAGGAGATTGTATATCTGGGGACAAAAACGTCCCTTGTCTTCATGGTGGCAAAGCAGAAGGTTGTCTCTCTTCTGGTGGATCTGTTTTTGTTCATTATGGGCGTGCTTTTGATCATGAGCAGCTTCTTCTTCAGGGAGTCTCATACTGTGGGCAGAATCCGGTATCTGGGAATCTTCGCCATTGTGACCAGTACATGGATTCTGCTGAAGTCAGGCGTGGGGCAGCTTTTCACCGGGAACATATTGATGAGTATGAACATTCTTTATCTGCTGTTCGGACTGATGCCCATTCTCACCATCAGTTTTCTTCTGACCTTTGACAGCTTTTTAAAGAGCCTGTTTATGAGGGGACTCTACTGGTTTTGTGTTGTCTGTTATTTTGTCATGCAGTTTCTGCAGTTTGCGGACGTGACAGATTACACCAGGATGGTGTCTGTGAATCACATAAATTTCCTGCTGATCGTACTGGGAATGGCAGGTATTTGTATCCGAAAAAAGGCAAGGGGGGAGAAGATCGAAGACCTGTCGGTCTTTGTAGCCTGCTTTGCGTTTGCAGGATTCGGAGCTGTGGATATTTACCGGTTTTATTTTGAGAAGACCATGCAGAGCAATGTGGGATTTACACAGGCGGGACTGATCTGCTTTGTCTGTTCCCTGGGATACTCTGTAGTCAAACAGTCCTCAGAGGAACAGACGCAGATCATTGAGAACAAGACGCTGAAAAAGATCGCTTATCTGGATATCCTTACGAATCTGCCAAACAGAACCGCTTTTGAGAATCAGATGGAAAAATACAGGACAGAGGATGCAGACAAGAGACCGATCGTGATGATCGTGGATCTGAACGGCCTGAAGGAGATCAATGATACATATGGACACAAGGCAGGTGATGTGGCTATTATCCGCATTGCGCAGCTTTTGGACCGGCATTTCGGACAGCCGCTCCACACATATCGAATCGGCGGGGATGAGTTCTGTGTTCTGGCGGAAGGGGAGAAGGATGAGATATTCAGGCAGCGCATCCGGCATTTTTTAAGTGATGTAAAGGAAGCTGACAAAGAGTACGCATTTACCTTTTCCGCTGCTTACGGATATGTAAAAAGTGGAGAGGAAGGGATTGACAAGGCGTTCATCTGCGCGGATAAGAAAATGTACATCTGCAAGATGCAGATGAAGCAGGAACGGACAGAAGAGGAAGCGTGAGGGGCGGCAGGAGGAGCATATGGATTATAAAGAAGCATTTCACATATTGGGAACAGAGCCATCAAAGGACGAAGCGTGTATCAGGCAGGCTTACCGGAGACTTCTGGCGGACAACAACCCGGAAGACAATCCTGAGGGCTTTAAGAGGCTGCGCCGGGCATATGAGACGGCAGCACAGTATTCCCGCACTGAGAAAGAGGATACGCAGAAGCAGGAGGCACGGACAGAGACAGATCTCTGGATGGAGCAGGTGGAGGCAGTCTATCACTCCTTTTCCCGGAGGATGGACCCGGAATGCTGGAAAGAACTGCTTCGGGCAGATGTGTGCCAGAGCCTGGCAGACGCGGAGGAGGTCAGGGAAAAACTCTTCGGGTTTTTGGCTGTACATTTCAGGCTTCTGCCGGATATCTGGAGGATACTGGACCGGCATTTTCTCATTGAGGAGGAACAGGCAGAGTTTGAGGAGCATCTGCCCGCGGAATTTGTCCGGTATATGTTAAGCCAGATACACGGGGAGATACATTTTCCCTATGAATATTTTGAGGGCAGGGATGACGGGGATTATGATACCTGGACAGCCACTTATTTTCAGCTCTATGAGGCTGTGGAGGAAGGAAATACAGAGCGCGCCGAAGAGCTGTTAAAGAGCATGGAGGCACTGGAGATCTGTCATCCCCTGGCTGAGATGGAGAAGGCCAGGATCATGATGCTGAAAGGGGAAAAGGAAAAGGCTTATGAGACGGCGTCCCATCTTCTGGAAAAGTACCCGGATGAGATTAGGATCCTGATTCTCGGAGGGGGAATTCAGTGGGAATATGGAGATTTGGACCGGGCGGCTGCGGCCTATGAAAAGATACGCAGCCGTTTCCCGGAGCACTTTGTGACAAATCTTCGTCTGGGGAAATATTATGCGGGAAAAGGCCGGTACAAAAAGGCAAAGGAATGCATCAGCAGTGCCAGCCGCGTCAACTCCCGGGACCCGGAGATGCTGGAGTGTTTAAAAGAGATAAACACCCGTCTGATCGCAGAGTACAAAGAAATGATCAGCCGGCAGGCAGCAGGAACAGAGGATTACATTGAGCTGGCCTGGTGTTATCTCCAAAATGAGGAGAATGAGGCGGGAATCGCCTGCCTTACCGGTGTGACGCCGGATATGAAGAATGAAACCGGCTACCACAGTGTGCTGGAACGGCTTTATTTTGCGGCAGGCATGCCGGAAAAGTCTGAGGAGGAGGGAAATGCCTGGATACAGAGCATCCGCAGGGAGGAGCCATCCCTTTCCGAGGAGGAGAAGCTGCGGGTACCGGAGAGGATCGCAGCGGCTTACTACATTATGGGCCGGGCCTGGATGCAGACCGGGCAGCAGGATGAACATGCGCTGAAGCTTTTGGAGACCTCCATTGCCTTTTATGATCAGAACGCGGATACCTACCTGCAGAAAGCACTTCTTTTGAACCGGATGAAGTTAAGCCGTGAGGCCCGGGAGGCCTGCGACAGGCTTCTGGAGCTGGAACCGGAAAATTTCTGGGGGTATGTGAACCGGATGGAGGCGCTGCTGGCCTTAAAAGACGGGCAGGGAGTCATTCATGATTTTTATGAAGCCAGGAAAATATTTGCAGCTTATCCGCCCTTATACGAGATGACCGCAGAGGTCTTTGACAGTACAGGGCAGTATGAGGATGTGCTGGATATCATGAAACAAGCAGAAAGTGCAGAGATTTCCACACCAAAGCTCTCCCTTTTCCGCCTGCGCGCATGCAGCCGGCTGGCAGAGACAAGAGCCGACGCGGAACAGGTTTTGGATGACGCAGCTTCTCTTCTTGCCCAATTGGAAGGCAATCCGGAAAGTGGTAAAATCCGGGCGGAGATTTACGCGGAATCTGCCCGTCTGCAGAATAATATGGGCGACGGAAAAGCAGCGCTTGCGTATATCAACAGAGCTTTGGCAGAGGATAACCGGCCTTTTTTTAAATGGATGAAAGGGAATTTTTTATATGAACTGGAAAAATATCAGGAGGCACTGGAGGTACTTATGTCCTGCGAGACGGCGTTTCCCGAGGGGGATATGGTCATGTTCCGTATCGGGGAGTGTTTCCATCGTCTTGGACAAATGGAGCAGGCGGCTGCCTATCTGAAAAAGGCCCTGGAGATTGACCCGGAAAACGGGCGGGCGAACTGCAAGCTGGCGGAAATCTACAGGGATCTTCTGGAGGAGAAGGAAGACCCGGCCTTTTACGGGAAAGCGCTTATCTATGCGGACAGGCAGATCCAGCTGCAGCCTGAGGCATATTACTATGTGGAGCGGGGACTACTTCACATGGCCTGCGCCTATTACTGCAGGGCAGTGCATGATTTTGAGGAGGCACTGCGCCTGGAGCCTGAGAATGTGTATGCATACAACAATATCTGTGTCTGCCTCAGAATGATGGGGGAATATGACAGGGCGGTTGAGGCCGGGAAAAAGGCGGAAGCGCTGCTGAAAGAGGAGGACATGGTCCGTGTGTACGGCAATCTGGGGGACTGCTGTATGGAAACCGGATGTCTTGCTGAGGCGGAGGCATATTACCTGAAACACCAGAAACAGTTTCCCAATGGACGCTCTCCGAAAGAATCCCTCATCGAGGTATATATAAGGCTCGGGAACTTAAACGCAGCCTTTTACTGGATCGGGCAGGCCTATGACAGGGAACAGGAGGTGCTGTACCGAAAGGCCCAGGTTTATTACAGACTGAGGGAGGGCGGCAAGGTGCGTATCTGTCTTCGGGATATCCAGAAGGAGAAAGCGTATTCGTGCAGGGCAAAGCTTTTGGCCGCATACAACACCTGCTATCTTCTGGAAAAGAACCGGGAGGCGCTGAAGCTGGCAAAAAGTGTTCTGAAGGAGGCAAAAGCCGGCTCTTCGGAATATTTCCAAGCAGGTTTTCTGGCGGCTGAGATTTATATGAGAACCAAGAAGCCGGCAAAGGCGGGTAAGACAGCAGAGGCGCTTTTGGCTGTCTGGCAGTCAACGTTTGGGGAGGCGTCCCTGATCAAATGGAAATACCGGAGAAAGCGTCTGTACGAGCTGGGGCTTCTCTGCCTCTTTACCGGCAGGACGGAAGAGGCTTTCAAACAGGCAGAGCTTATGGCGGATGCCCCAAAATGTGAAGATGTCTGCTGCGGGCAGCAGGGAGGAATGTGTGCGGAAGCCCTTCATCTCATGGCCCTGATCTGTGAATTTACGGGGGAGAGGCAGCAGGCCTTTGACTACTACGCAAGACTCAAAGAAAGTGGTTTTCTCAACATACAGGCAGATTACGGGTGCAGAAGGATGTAGTGACAGAAAGGAACAGAAGAATTGATAATTGGAATAGATTTGGGTACAACAAACAGTCTGGCAGCATATTTTACGGAAGACGGGCCGAGAATTATCCCCAACCGTCTGGGCAGGCATTTAACGCCGTCCGTGGTGAGTGTGGATGAAAATGACCAGGTATTTGTGGGAGAGACAGCAAAGGAACGTGGTTTTTTATATCCGCAGATGACTGCCTCTGTCTTTAAGCGCGATATGGGAAGTGACAGGAAGTACCGGCTGGGAGCAAGAGACTTTACGGCCCAGGATCTGTCTTCCTTTGTTCTGCGTTCCCTGAAGGAGGACGCGGAGGCGTTCCTTCAGGAAACCGTGGAGGAGGCGGTCATCAGTGTACCCGCGTATTTTGATGACAAACGCCGGAAGGCCACGAAGAGAGCCGGGGAGCTGGCAGGTCTGAAAGTAGAACGGATCATCAGCGAGCCAACAGCCGCAGCCATTGCCTACGGACTGTACGAGAAACAGAAAAACACAAAATTTCTGGTATTCGATCTTGGCGGCGGAACCTTTGACGTATCCATCCTGGAGCTGTTCGAGAATATTTTGGAGGTCCGGGCAGTGGCAGGAGACAACTATCTGGGCGGTGAGGATTTCACAGAGCTGCTGGTGCAGCATTATATGGATAAGATGGGGCTGAAGCTTACAGCGCTGACACAGAAGACCCTGGGACAGATCCGCAAGCAGGCAGAGGCCTGTAAGCTGTCCTACAGCCGGGCAGCGTCAGGAACCATGAACTGCAGAATAGACGGGGAGGAAAGGCCTCTTGCGATTTCCCTGAAGGAATACGAAAAGATGTGCGAACCGCTTCTTGCAAAGATCAGGAAGCCGGTACAGAGAAGCCTGTCAGATGCCCATGTAAAGCTGTCGGATATTGATGAGATCGTGCTGGTAGGCGGGGCCACCAGACTTCCTGTTGTGAGGGATTTTATTATCCGCATGTTCAAAAAATTCCCTGATACAGCCATGAATCCTGACGAGGCGGTGGCTCTGGGAGCTGCCATCCAGGGAGCCATGAAGGAACGGCAGGAGGCAGTCCGGGAAGTGATTTTAACCGATGTGTGTGCCTTTACGCTTGGAACAGAGGTGTCTGTGCGGCTGGAGGACGGCAGGATAGATGAGGGGCATTTCTGTCCGATCATAGAGCGGAATACAGTGATCCCGGCCAGCCGTACGGAGCGTTTTTATACCATGCACGATGATCAGGAACGTGTCCGTATCTGTGTTCTGCAGGGAGAGAGCCGATATGCGGAAAACAATCTCCTTTTAGGAGAACTGGATATTGAGGTGCCGAAGAACAAGGCCGGGGAGGAGAGTGTGGATGTGACCTACACCTATGACATCAACTCGATTTTGGAGGTGGAGGTATGCGTCACATCCAGCGGACAGAAGCAGCGCCGGATCATTAAGGGCCGTGAAAATGAAATGACGGACAACGAGATCGAAGCCCGTATGAAGGAACTCTCCTACCTGAAGATCCATCCGAGAGAGCAGGAGGAGAATCGTCTGCTGCTTCTGAAAGGGGAGCGCCTTTATGAGGAAACTGTGGGTGAGAACCGGCGGCGGATGGAATATGAGCTGCAGAAATTTGAAATGGTGTTAAATACCAGAGACCGGGGTAAAATAGAAGAAGCGGCGAAACATTTTTCGCAGGTAATGGAAGAAGTAGAAGAAGATAATCTATAAACCCGGAGGTATGAAAATGGGACAGAAACTATATGCGAACGGAATCATCCTGACAATGGAAAAACAGATGTACGCGGAGGCGATACTTGTAAAGGACGGCAGGATAGCGGCAGTGGGAAGAAAAGCGGCTGTGGAGGCTTGTGCCGGGGCGGACACAGAACGGGTGGATCTGGAGGGGCGGACCATAATGCCCGCCTTTCTGGATGCTCACAGCCATTTTATGGCCTGCGCCAACGGGGAACTGCAGATTTCCCTGGATGGTACCAAAAGTTTCCGGGAAATTGCGGAACGGGTGCGGGAATATATCGCTGTCAGGCATGTGGAGAAGGGGAAATGGCTGACAGGAAAGGGATATGACCACAATTTTCTGGAGGAGAGGTCCCATCCTGACAGACACCTTCTGGATGAGGCAGCCCCGGACAATCCCCTGGTGATCACCCACCAGTCCGGCCATATGGGTGTCTTTAACACAGAAGCACTTCTGCGTCTCGGCATTTCCATGGATGGAAATGGGGCGGTACAGGAAATACCGGGAGGAAAGATTGCTGTGCAGGACTATATCCCCACAGGATATATGGAGGAGAACGCCTTTGTGGAGTTTCAGAAAAAGATTCCGCTTCCCTCACCGGAAGAATTTATGGATGCTGTGGAAAAGGCACAAAAGAGATACGCCTCCCATGGGATCACCCTGATCCAGGAGGGACTGGTGGTGGATGAGATGCTTCCTCTCTATCAGAAAATCGTGGAGTCAGGAATCCTGAAGCTGGACGTGGTGGGGTATCTGGACATGAAAGGTGCCGGAAAATTTCTGGAAGCTATGGGGAAACACAGAGAGGGATTCCTCCGACATTTTAAAATAGGGGGATATAAAATCTTTTTGGACGGCTCGCCTCAGGGCAGAACAGCCTGGCTTAGAATGCCCTATACGTCAGGGCCGGAAAAAGAGGGATACCGGGGATATCCGGTACACACAGATGAGGAGGTCTGCGCCTTTGTGCGCCGTGCTCTGGAGGAACACATGCAGATCCTGGCCCATTGCAATGGGGACGCTGCCTGCGGACAGTATATCCGTGTTTTCGAGAAAGCTGCCGCCGCGGAAGGAAAGACGCTTCCCGCGGATATTCGTCCGGTTATGATACACGCGCAGCTTCTCGGACTTGACCAGATACCAAATGTGAAGGCCATGGGAATGATACCCTCCTTCTTTGCCGGACATGTGTACCACTGGGGAGATATCCACGCAGATAATTTGGGCATGGAGCGGGCTTCCCATATAAGTCCGGCAGCTTCCGCCGAAAAAGAGGGCATTGCCTATACCTTCCACCAGGACGCCCCTGTCATTGAACCGGATATGCTGGAGACCGTATGGTGCGCTGTAAACCGATGCACAAAGAACGGAAAAGTACTGGGCAGCAAAGAGCGCATCTCTGTGACAGATGCGCTGAAAGCAGTCACCGTGAACACGGCATACCAGTATTTTGAAGAGCGGGAGAGAGGCAGCATCGCCCCGGGCAAGAGAGCGGATTTTGTGATCCTGTCTGAAAATCCGCTGGAAAAGGACAAAATGCAGATCCGGGATATCCGGGTGCTGGCAACGATAAAGGACGGGGATGTCATTTACCGAAGGGACACCCTCTGACCCGGAATCTCTTGTTTCTGTCTGTGATTACCCGTCAGACCCTTCCTTCAGCCCTTTTTAGTCTTCCACCAGCCGGATGCCTGTGATATCCGGTTCTATGATCAGGGAGTAGTTGGTATAATACACCACAAAGCCGGGCTTGGAGCCGTTTGGCTTTTTCACGTGTTTTTTCTGGATATAGTCAATCTCCACTTTGGGGGCAGTGCGTCCGCTGGAATAATACCCGGCCAGACGGCCTGCCTCCTCAAAGGTACGGTCAGGCAGCTCTTCATTGTTGGACTTTACCACCACATGGGAGCCTGCCATTTTCTTGGCATGGAACCACCAGTCACCTCCTGTGGCGAATTTAAAGGTGAGTTCTTCGTTCTGGTAATTATTTTTTCCCACATAAATGTGATAGCCGTCGCTGGATATATAATGCAGGGGTTTTGATTTGGCCTGCATTTTCTTTTTGCCGCCGGTATAGTGCTTCTTGATATACCCGTATTCCGTCAGTTCCTCCTTGATCTGGGACAGGTCGCTTTCCTGCTGGGCAATGTCCAGGGCAGCCTGAATGGATTCCAGGTGGCGGATTTCACTTTCTGTGTCCGCTAACTGTTCCTCCAGAGCCTGTGCGGTACGTTTCAGCTTATTGTACCTGTCAAAGTATTTCTTGGAGTTTTCCTGAGGGGTCATGGTGGGGTCAAGGGGAATGGTAATCTCCTCATTGGTATAATAATTCAGTGCCCGGAAGGATTTACAGCCCTCCTCCAGGTTATAGCCGTATGTGTTGATCAGCTCCCCATAGACTTTGTATTTGTCCATTTTTTTCGTGTCCTGCATCTGCTTTGTCTGCAGGTCGAATTTTTTCCAGTTGCGGTCCAGGGCGGTCTGGACTATTTTCCGCAGGTCCGCGGATTTCTGACGCATACGGGTAATGATATTTTTCTGGGCATAATACTGCTCCAGGACCTGGGAGATGGAATCGTATTCCCTGACTGTATAATCCGTATACTGGGTGAGGGGAACAGCTCCGAATTCCACCGGTTCCCCGGAGGGGCTGTACACAATATTGGGAGTAAAGCGCCCCTCTTTTACATCCTCCATAAAGCGTGAAAACGCCTGGAAGACCCGTTCCTTCTCCTGCCCGGAAAGCCCGTCTGCAGGGTCACTTCCGTGTACGCCTGCTCTGGCGCAGATCTCCTCCGCGGCTGCGGGGCTTAACCCTGTAAGAGAGGTATAGATGGCCTTGGCTATATTGGTAGGCTTTCCGTACACCGCCGCATAAAATTCTTCCTCTGTGACAGCAAGGGGATTCTTCTTGTCCTGAGTCTGCGGAATAAAATAATCTCTTCCCGGAAGAACCTCCCTGACAGAGCTCATATTTAGGGATACATGCTTGATGCTGTCCAGGATCATGCGCTCCTCATTGAGGAAAATAATATTGCTGTGCTTGCCCATGATCTCCACCACCAGGGTTTTAAAGCACAGATCTCCAAGTTCATTTAAATGTTCTATTCGGATCTCAATGACACGCTCCAGTCCCGGCTGGGTCACTGCCGTGATCTTGCCGCTTCCCACATGCTTGCGCAGCAGCATACAGAAATTCGGTGCTGTGAGAGGGCTTACTTTGTTCTTGTCCGTAAAATAGATCAGAGGCAGGGAGGCGCTGGCTGATATGAGCAGCCGGTACTGTGTCCTGTTATTTTTTATGGTGAGGATAAGCTCATCCGCCTCGGGCTGGGCGATCTTGTTTATTTTGCCGCCCACAATCGTTTCATTTAATTCTTTTACTATATTTGCAATGGTAATTCCGTCAAAAGCCATATAAATTCTCCTTCCGATTCCGCTATCACGATTATATACGAAATGGAAACACAAAGCAAATGAAAAAAAGATTTGACTGGAAATTGTGATTGCTTTATAATAACCATGTATGTTTATGTCACTATCCAAAAAGCAGCCATATACAGCTTTGCGGACAGTAACAGATTTATGCTATGTGCAAATAAGAACAGCAGAAAAGAGAATGACATGATCAAGAGCATGACAGGCTTTGGAAGAGCCGAGGTGATTGACGAAGAAAGAAAAGTTACGGTTGAAATGAAATCCGTAAATCACCGCTATCTGGATATCAATATACGCATGCCCAAGAAGCTGAGCAGTTTCGAGGCTTCCATACGTGCCGTATTGAAAGAATATCTCCAGCGCGGCAAGGTGGACCTCTTCATCGCCTATGAGGACTACACCCAGTCCCGTGTTTCCGTAAAATACAACAGGGAAATTGCAGGACAATATTTAGAATACTTACAGCAGATGAGTGAAGAATTTCATCTGGAAAATGACATAAGAACGTCCAGGCTTCTAAGCTGCCCGGAGGTGTTCACCATGGAAGAACAGACGGTGGATGAAAAAGAACTGTGGAGTTCCCTGGAGGAAGTTCTGCGGGAGGCTGCCCGCCGGTTTGTGGATACCAGGATCAAAGAGGGCGGACATCTGAAGAATGACATTCTGGAAAAGCTGGACGGCATGTACAGCAAGGTAGAGCAGGTGGAGGCGCGTTCTCCTGAGATTCTCCGTGAATACAGAGAAAAGCTGGAGAATAAGGTGGCAGAACTTCTGCAGGATACCCAGATAGAGGAGAGCCGCATTGCGGCGGAAGTGATCCTCTTTGCGGATAAGATCTGCACGGACGAGGAAACCGTTCGCTTAAAGAGCCATATCTCCCATATGAAGGATGTACTGGAGCAGGAGGACGGCATCGGCAGGAAGCTTGACTTTATTGCCCAGGAGATGAACCGTGAGGCAAATACCATTTTATCCAAGGCCAATGACCTGGAGACTTCCAATCTTGCCATTGACTTAAAGACAGAGATAGAGAAGATCCGGGAACAGATTCAGAATATTGAATAAAGGCAGGAGGAATATGTCTAAATTAATCAATATCGGTTTCGGCAATGTAGTGAACACAGACAAAGTGGTGGCAGTTGTAAGCCCGGACGCGGCGCCCATCAAGCGCATGGTGCAGTCAGCAAAAGAGTCCGGCAAATCCATTGACGCCACGCAGGGCCGCAAGACAAAGGCAGTGATCATCACCAACAGTGAGATGCTGATCCTCTCAGCCCTGCAGCCGGAAACCATTGCAAAACGTTTCGGCACGTTTTACGAAAATGATCTAAAAGGGGAACAGGATGGATAACAGAGGAATTTTAACCGTGGTCTCCGGATTTTCCGGCGCGGGTAAAGGGACGCTTATGAAACGGCTTCTGGAGAAGTATGATACGTACTCCCTTTCTATTTCCGCGACCACCAGGGCACCGCGGGAGGGTGAGGAGCATGGAAGAGAATATTTCTTCCATTCAAAAGAAGAGTTTGAGGAGCTGATTTCCCAGGATGCATTGATTGAATATGCCCAGTATGTGGAAAACTATTACGGTACACCAAAGGCATACGTGGAAAAGCAGCTTGCCGCAGGCAGGGATGTGATCCTGGAAATTGAGATACAGGGGGCACTCAAGGTGAAAGAAAAGATGCCGGATACCCTGCTGATGTTTGTCACACCGCCTTCTGCCATGGAGCTGAAGCGGCGGCTGACAGACAGGGGGACCGAAACACCTGAGGTCATAGAATCCAGGCTTCGCAGGGCATCCGAGGAAGCCAAGGGAATGCCGCTCTATGATTATGTGCTCATCAATGACGATTTGGAAGAATGCGTTGACAGGATGCACAGCATTATTCAAAGCCAGCACAACACTGTGAAAAACAGTGCGCCTTTTATAGAAAAAATAACCAGTGAAGTAGCAGTATTTGCGAAAGGAGAATGAGATATGATACATCCGTCTTACACAGAATTAATGGACGCAATCAACGAGGAGGGCAATATCGAGGACGAACCGTTAGTCACCAGCCGTTACTCTGTTGTACTGGCTACCAGCAAGAGAGCCAGACAGCTTATTGCAGGCCGTGAGGCCATGGTTCACTCATCAGGCAAAAAACCTCTGTCCACAGCAGTGGAAGAGATTTATCAGGGCAAGGTAAAAATCCTGCCGGATGATTTCCAGGAGGAAGAGGAGACAACAGAGAACTAAATTTACAGGGACTGCCGCCAGATGCGGGCAGTCCTTTCTACCATTACTGACAAGGAGTATGCATGAGGAAAGTTTTATTTATATCTCTTGGATGTGACAAGAACCTGGCGGATTCTGAGGAGATGCTGGGCATGCTTGTGGAGCATGGGTATACCATCGTAAACGATGAGACAGAGGCTGATGTGGCTGTTGTCAACACCTGTGCCTTCATCCATGATGCCAAGGAGGAGAGCATTTCCAATATTCTGGAAATGGCAAAGTATAAGGAGACAGGTTCCCTCAGGGTCCTGCTGGTGACCGGTTGTCTGGCGCAGCGGTACAAGGAGGAAATTATAGAGGAGATCCCGGAAGTAGATGCTGTCCTGGGGACAACCAGCTTTGACGATATCATAGAGGCCCTTGACAAGGCATTTGAAGGGGAGCGGTATCTGGAGTTCAAGGATACCTCCTATCTGCCGGATGTGGAGACAAAGAGGATGATCACCACCGGCGGCTATTATGAATACCTGAAGATCGCAGAGGGATGTGACAAGCACTGCACCTACTGTATTATCCCGAAGCTCAGAGGCAGATACCGCAGTGTTCCCATGGAAAAGCTCATAAAGCAGGCAGAATACATGGCAGAGCAGGGCGTGAAAGAACTGATCATAGTGGCGCAGGAGACCACTATATACGGCTGTGACCTGTACGGGGAGAAAACCCTGCATAAGCTTTTAAAGAAGCTGTGCCGCATCCCCGGCATTGCATGGATCCGCGTGCTCTACTGTTATCCCGAGGAGATTTATCCGGAGCTGATCCGGGTGATGAAGGAGGAACCGAAGATCTGTCATTATCTGGACCTGCCCATACAGCACTGCAATGACAGAATCCTGAAGCGCATGGGCAGACGTACCACCAGGCAGGAACTTGTGGACATCATCACAGCTCTCAGAAGAGAGATTCCCGATATTGTGCTTCGGACAACTCTGATCACCGGATTTCCGGGGGAGACACAAGAGGAGCATGAGGAGCTGATGGACTTTATTGATGAGATGGAGTTTGACAGGCTTGGCGTCTTTACCTATTCGCCTGAGGAGGATACCCCTGCGGCCATTATGCCGGACCAGATCGATGAGGAAGTCAAGAAGGACCGTCAGGCAGAGCTTATGGAGCTTCAGCAGGAGATCTCCTTGGACAAGGGACAGGAGAAGATCCACTCTGAAGTTGAGGTTATGATCGAAGGGAAAGTGGCAGATGAAAATGCCTATGTGGGCCGCACATACGGAGATGCACCGGGTGTGGACGGATATATTTTCGTCAATACGGATACGGAGCTTATCTCAGGAGATTTGTGCAAGGTGCATGTGACCGGCGCTCTGGAATATGATTTGATAGGAGAGTTAAAAGATGAATACACCGAATAAACTGACGATCGCAAGAGTCGTTATGATTCCGTTCTTTGTGGCTTTTTTAATGTATGATATTGCGGGAAGTGCCGGAAAGTGGATCGCGCTGGCCATCTTTATCGTTGCCAGCCTGACAGATACCCTGGACGGCTATCTGGCCAGGAGAGATAATCTGGTGACCAACTTCGGCAAATTCATGGACCCGCTGGCGGACAAGCTTCTGGTCTGCTCCGCGCTGATCTGCTTTACCGGTATGGGTGAGCTGCCGGCCTGGATCACCATTGTGATCATAGCCCGTGAGTTTATCATCAGCGGTTTCCGTCTGGTAGCTGCGGACAACGGCATCGTGATCGCTGCCAGCTACTGGGGCAAATTCAAGACCGTATCACAGATGATCATGATCATTCTTATGATCATGGATATTCAGAATCAGGCATTCCAGATCCTGATCCAGATTTTCGTGGTGATTGCCGTTGCACTTACCCTGATTTCTCTTGTGGATTACATCTTGAAGAATAAAAGTGTTTTAAGCATGCAGGATTAAAGGAAGAAAATATGGCTATGCTGCCTGGGAAGGAGAGAAACTTATGACAGCGGAATTGATATGTGTGGGAACAGAGTTGCTTCTGGGCAATATTGTGAATACGAATGGGGCCTACCTGGCGAGAAAATGCGCCGCTCTTGGGCTTTCCATGTATCATCAGAGTATTGTGGGGGACAATGACAAACGTCTGGAGGAGACTATCCGGACAGCGACGGACCGGTCTGACGTGGTGATCCTCTGCGGAGGCCTTGGCCCCACGAAGGATGACCTGACAAAAGAAGTGGCTGCTAAGGTTATGGGAAAAAAGCTGAAAGAGGATAAGCATTCCAGAGAGCGTATCCAGGCTTATATGGATAACTATGTAAAGAGCCATCCGGGTACCAGGATCACGGAGAATAACTGGAAACAGGCACTTCTGCCGGAAGGTGCCGCTGCTGTGGACAATGAAAACGGAACTGCCCCGGGAATCATAATGGAGGAAAAGGGAACAGTGCTGATTCTGCTGCCCGGTCCGCCAAACGAGCTGATTCCCATGTTTGAAGAAAAAATATACCCCTATCTCAGGAAAAAGCAGCCGGAGGTCATTGCCTCTGAGATGGTAAAGGTGTGCGGCTTAGGTGAGAGCCAGGTGGAGACAGATATTGAAGATCTCATCGAAAAACAATCTAATCCCACCATTGCCACATATGCCAAGACAGGGGAAGTGCACCTGCGTGTGACGGCAAAGGCTGAAAATGAAAAGGCTGCCAGGAAGCTGATCAAGCCTGTCGTCCGTGAGCTGAAGGTGCGTTTCGGTGCCAATATTTACACCACGGATGAGGACAAATCCCTGGAAAGCGCAGTTGTGGATCTGCTCAGAAACCAGGATATCTCCCTGACTACGGTGGAGTCCTGTACAGGCGGTGCGCTGTCTGCCAGGATCGTAGATGTTCCGGGTGCTTCCGATGTGTTAAAACAGGGATTCGTCACATATACCAACCGTGCCAAGAGAAAATACGTTATGGTTAAGAAAAGCACCTTAAAAGAATACGGTGCCGTCAGCGAGAAGTGTGCAAAGGAAATGGCAAAAGGCGGATGCTTTGTGACCGGTTCCGATGCAGCAGTCTCCATCACCGGATTCGCAGGACCGGACGGCGGTACCGAGCAGGCGCCGGTGGGAACCGTGTTTATCGGGTGCTGCTTAAAAGGAAAGACAGTGGTGCAGGAATTCCACTTCGGGGGAGACCGCAGCAAAATCAGGGAACAGGCAGCCACTTATGCCCTGATCCTTCTAAGAGAATGTATTCTGGAAAATTTTGAGCGCCGTAATGATGAAAGCAGTAAATGATCTCCATACAGACAGCCGCCCGGTACCTGATACCGGGCGGCTGTTATAGTCTAATGCATCTAATGCATCATTTTGATGATCTGCATCATACGGTTGATGCGGGCTACCTCTTCCGGCGGTTTTCCCATTTTCAATACCTCGATTATGGTGTCCATCTCCTGACGCGAAAAATCAAGTCCCCCGGATTGACTTTTGTTCTGAGAGACTGCTGACATGAGAAAGGGCAGCAGTTCGTTCATTCCCTTCTGGCTTCCCTGATTTGCTATGTTATTGAGCATTTTCAGCTTCTCAGGGTCCATGCCTTTCAGATTGGGGTTATTCATCCAGTTGTCCTGAAAATTCCCCTGCTGCTGAAAATTCCCCTGTTGCTGAGGATTTCCCTGCTGCTGCGTATTCTGCTGGTACTGTCCGTAAGTCTGCTGCGGCCCGGACTGGTACTGCTGGGTATTACCGCGGGGGTCAGACTGATATGCCTGGGAATTAACCCCTGGCCCGCCCCCCTGCGCTCCGCCCTGTGCATTTCCCTGGAAGGGCTGAGAGCCGTTCTGGAAAGTGGGATTGCCCTGCTGGGAACCGTTCTGAAATGCCGGATTGCCCTGCTGAGAACCATTCTGGAAAGGTCGGGAACCTTGCTGGGAACCGTTCCGGAAGGGCGGGGTGTTCTGGCGGGAGCCATTCTGGAACGACTGGCTGTTCTGCCGGGAATCATTTTGGAAGGTCTGGTTACCCTGCTGAAATGCATTTTGTGGGGTCTGGCCGGCCTGCTGAGGGCCATTTTGCGAGGCCTGCCCACTCTGCTGAGGACCATTTTGTGAGGGCTGCCCACCCTGCTGGGAGCCTGGCTGTGGTCCTGCGTGATAGGGCTGCTGATTTCCGATGGGGAATCTGAGGCCGCCCGGACGGTATCCTCCCTGGCCCGGGCCGTTCTGACGGGAGTTTGATGGCTGTTCTTGTTTCCGGCTTTCCGCCTGTGTCTGCGGCGGCTCGTCTGCCGACGGCTTTCCGGCAGGATTTCTGAGATTCTGCCTGTAATTCTGATTATTCATATTTACCTCCGTTTTTACTGTTTCGGCACATCCTGGGACAGCTCAAAAAGCTGCACCATGGCCATGGTATTGATGAGCGTGTCAATTCTTTCCTTCGCAGGTCCGCGGCATACCTTGCTGCAGGCTGTGAGCATTTCAAGAGGGTCTGCCGTAAACTGCTCCTGGGCATGCATCTGCATATCCGCCTGCGGCTGTGAGAAGAGACGTATGGTATTGGATAACTCCAGAAATTTGGCATATACTGATATGAGCCTTTGGCCCTGGGCCGGAAGATAAGGCATGGCCGCTTTCAGAATTTCCACCTGATCCTCCGCTATCATTTCGTCCAGAATATTATGTTCTTCCATTCTAGCTCCTTCCAAAACTTCCGCTTTCTAAACCTTATGTTTCCTCTATACAGGATATGACGAAAAAACAGTTCTGCCATAGTATAATAGGGAAAGGGGTGTATACACATGGAACAGCATGAAATCAGACTGGTGGAGGAAGACAACACCATTTATGAAATAGATATGGACTGCATCAGGAAAAAACAACTGGCGGCAAAGAGAGCCATGGAAGCAGATGAAAAGAGAAGACTTGATTTTGAAAAGAACAGGGCAAAAGAAACATGACAAAGTAAAAAGCCGGGGCTCATCACCCCGGCTCTTTTTGATGAGACTGCTGTTCCGGGACTGCCCTGCAGTCACAGGACAATATCCGCGGAACAGAGAAAAGTCAAACTTTTACCAAAGCCTCTCATCTGTTTTTGCTTTGTTATTGATTAGCAGAAACCGTGTCCGCCGCATCCGCACAGGAGCAGCAGGATAATGATAATACAGCTGCAGTCGCCGCCGAAGCCGCCGCATCCGCAATCATTTCCACATCCGCCGCCGCTGTTTCCGTTTCCACAGCAGCAAAGCAGAAGAAGAATCCAGATGATACAGCTGCAGTCGCCGCCGAATCCACGGGAAACTCCACATCCTCCTCCACAGTTATCATCGCATCCGCAACCACAGTTTGTAGCAGCTAAATCACTCATTTTGTATCCTCCAAAGAATTTTGATTACACTTACATGATATGTGCCGGGGAGGAATTGGTGCAGGTTTGCGGAAAAGATTTTTAAATATTCGTGAAAACAGAGAAAATCCGGTACACATCCAACGCCCCATATCCCCATTCACGGTTGGGGTAAAGCTGTACCTGGGTCCTTCTGGCGCCGCGGATAAAAAGGGCTTTCAGCTCTGCATTGTTAAATATCTTGGGCGGATTTCTTTTTGCCCCCCACTCGATCACAAGAGCACAGGCTCCGGCAGTGATGGCCGCCGCCACAGAGGAGCCGGTCATGGTTGTGAAACGTCCTCCGGGCGCCGGGCCGAACACATTGACTCCCGGTGCTGCGATATCCGGCTTTATGAGACCTGTACGTGTAAATCCCCTGCTGGAGTTGACGAACAGGCTATTATTGTATGCGTTGAAAGTAGAAGTGGTCAGGGACACCTCCGCCGCCGAGGGCGCAGTGATGGTGGTGTTGGGGTCCGGTCTCAGAAAAGTTACATCAGGCGCCATAAACCCGTCGACCGGAAGCCAGATATGGAAGTTCCCCGCATTGTTGCTGCTGGAATACACATTGATCTTCCATGCGCCCGGTGTGGGATTGGAAAAGCGGAAGAAAATGAGCTGGTCACCGGATATGGTCTGAATCAGTTCCGAGGCAATAAAAATCTCTGTATCTTCCAATACAAACTGTATGGTATCCGAATAATTGATCCGGGTGGGCAGCCGCTGTATGACCTCGCCCAAAGGGGATTCAAAACCAACCGAATAGATTTCAGGGGGCGCGCCCCATAATTCCGCGGTAAATCCCCTTGTATTTTCCGGCACCAGGATCTCTACTGCTGTGCTGGTGTTTGGCGCAGGTGCTTCTGCAAAGAAATGATGGGCCTTGCCCGCTTCATTTCCGGCTGCGGCTACGGAATAGACTCCCCAGTAATTGGCAGATACAGTCAGGGACGATGCAAGGGCAGATTGTCCTGAATGCGCCCCCTGGTTGGAGCCAAGGCCAATACAGATGACCAGGGGAGCCTGCAGCTCATTGGAGAGGAGCAGAAGATAGCGGATTCCCATCATGATATCGGATTCCTGATAAACAGGATTGCTGCTTGTGTGGTAGAAAAGCTCTTTTAAGTAATTTTTCGCTTCTTTCAGTTTTACGACTGCCAGCATACTGGAAGGGGCAGCTCCTATGAAGTCATTGTCCGGCAGGCTGCTTCCCGCGGCGGCGCCTGCCAGAAAAGTCCCGTGACCGATGGTATCCTGTGAGGGGATAAGCTCCAGGGGATTTTCTGACGCCAGTGCATTCTCCAGGTCCTCATGGGTGTATCCTGTCCCGTACTGCATGTCAAAGGGCGGCGTGCCGCTCTGAATCGTCTGGTCCCACAGCCCGTAGATGCGGCTGCCCCCGTCTGACCGTCTGAATGCGGGATGTGTGTAATCAATCCCCGTATCAATGAAGCCGATCAGGATACCGCGCCCCTTCAGATTCAGCGCCGGCTGGTTCTGGACTGCAGTGATTCCCGAAACCTCCAGACTGACCGTGTCCAGAAGGGAGTAGAGATTGGGAATGGTATTATAGAAGAGACCATTGGCAAAATAATCCCTGATATCAGAGGAAGGGAGGCGCCCGTGTATCATTCCATAATAGTTGTTGAAAAGCTGGGCCCCAAATTCCCGGTAGTCTTCCAGAAACTGCGGATATATGGGGAGGATATAGTCGGCATAATCCTCAGACAAGATCATTTCTTTGATTGTAGGCATATAAAATTTCCATACTGTCTGTTTTTAATAAGTCTATGAGGAAGCCCTCTGAAATATTGGCAGTAAAGCTGTTTTCTGAATACCATAAAGAAGAACTCATATACGGAGCTTTGGGAAATGATGCAGAAATGGCTTACCGGAAAAAATATAGGTGTCGCCATCCTGGACACCGGAATTTATCCTCATATAGATTTTGACTGCCGAATCCGTGCTTTTCTTGATATGGTACACGGAAGAACCCTTCCTTATGATGACAATGGACACGGCACGCATGTGGCCGGAATCCTGGCCGGCAGCGGAGCTGCCCTGAACGGAAAATACAAAGGCGTAGCGCCGGGCTGCGATATCATTGCAGTGAAGGTGCTGGATGAAAGCGGCAATGGCAACAAGGAGCAGGTAATCGAAGCACTGGACTGGATCAAGGCCAACCGGATCAAATACAACATCAGGATCATCAATATCTCCGTGGGCACTACCCAGAAGGAATCGCACCGGGATCTGATCTATGCGGTGGAATCCGCCTGGGATGACGGATTTATTGTTGTAGCCGCCGCCGGCAACATGGGACCGGGGCAGGGCAGCATCACAGCTCCCGGCAGCAGCCGGAAAGTCATCACCGTTGGTTCTGCCGATATGCTGGTACGCCATCAGGGTATTTCAGGGAGAGGCCCCACCTGCGACTGCATTATCAAGCCGGATATTGTGGCACCCGGCAACGCCATTGTCTCCTGTGCCAACCGAAGCGGCAGCATGCCTTATGCAGTGAAAAGCGGCACATCCATGTCAACCCCTATGGTCTCAGGCGGCATTGCGCTGCTTCTTGAAAAAAATCCCGCACTGTCCAATCTGGAAGTCAAGAAAAGACTGATGGAGACAGCTAAAGATCTGGGCTATCCCCACAACCTGCAGGGTTGGGGGCTTTTTCAGTTAGAGCATTTTTTATATGATGAAAAGATTTGAAAATTATAGTTGACAAACAATGTATCATTGTATACAATAATACAAGAAATTCATTAAGATAAAGTGATAGCATATTGAAAATGTGATGCCGGGTCATACCGGAAGTTAAGATGAGGAGTGACGAATATGATAAACAGAGCTGTCAGAATGAATTACCATACAAATTTACTGGAACTGGAAGAGCATATGTATCCCCTGGTGGATGTGCAGACACCGAATGTATTTCACAATCTTTTCCCCTACACAGAGGTACCCAAGATTGCGTTTAACGACAGGATCGTGCCCCACCATATGCCGGATGACATCTGGATCACTGACACCACGTTCCGCGACGGGCAGCAGTCAAGAGCTCCTTACAGCACAGAGCAGATTGTAACTATCTTTGATTATTTACACAAACTGGGCGGACCAAACGGCAGGATACGCCAGAGCGAATTTTTCCTTTACAGTAAAAAGGACAGAGACGCCGTATATAAATGTCTGGAGCGGGGATATAAATTCCCGGAAGTTACGAGCTGGATCCGTGCCAGCAAGAAGGATTTTGAACTGGTAAAGGACATTGGTCTGAAGGAGACCGGTATCCTGGTGAGCTGTTCCGACTACCATATTTTCTATAAAATGAAAATGACCAGAAAGCAGGCCATGGAGCATTACCTGAGTGTGATCCGTGAATGCCTGGAGACGGGAATCAGCCCCAGATGCCATCTGGAGGATATAACAAGAGCGGATATCTACGGCTATGTGATCCCCTTCTGTCTGGAACTGAATAAACTGATGGAGGAGTACTCCATTCCCATTAAGGTGCGCTGCTGTGATACCATGGGATATGGCGTGAACTATCCGGGTGCTGTGATTCCACGCTCCATTCCGGGCATTATTTACGGTATTCTGACACATGCCGGAATCCCTTCCGAGCTGATCGAATTCCATGGCCACAACGATTTCTACAAGGCTGTGAGCAATTCCACGACGGCGTGGCTTTACGGCGCAAGCGGTGTAAACTGCTCCCTGTTCGGCATTGGTGAGAGAACCGGCAATACCCCCCTTGAAGCCATGGTATTCGAGTACGCGCAGATCAAAGGCTCCCTGGACGGCATGGACACAAGGGTCATCACAGAGCTTGCGGAGTACTATGAAAAAGAGATCGGATACAAGGTGCCCTCCACAACACCGTTTGTGGGAAGTGCGTTCAATGTGACGAGAGCCGGTATCCATGCAGACGGTCTTCTGAAGAATGAAGAGATCTACAATATCTTTGATACGGATAAATTCCTGGGCCGTCCGCCGCAGGTGGCTGTTTCCAACACCTCGGGCCTTGCCGGCATTGCTCACTGGATCAACAATCATTACCGCCTGTCCGGTGAGAAACAGGTGCAGAAGAACAGCGAACTGGTGCAGATGGTAAAGGCATGGGTGGATGCCCAGTACGAGGAGGGACGCGTGACTGTCCTGACGGATGAGGAGCTGATATCCGTGATCGAGGAGAGCTGCGCAAGATTAAATATAACCTTATAAGGCAATGACATGTGAGGAAGGAAGCAAAATGGCAGGTAGAGAAAAGTCCCTGAGGGGCCAGGTGTTTGACAAGATCCGTTCAGATATTCTGAAAGGCCGTTACCAGCAGGGAGACGAATTGGTGGAATGTACCATAGGGAAAGAGCTGGGAGTCAGCAGAACTCCGGTCCGGGAAGCCATCCGGCAGTTGGAACTGGAGGGCCTGGTACGCCTGGTGCCAAACAAAGGAGCCTTTGTCAACGGGATATCCGCAAGGGATGTGACTGATATTTATTTGATCCGCTCCCGGCTGGAAGGGCTCTGTGCCCGGATGGCCGTGGAGAATATAACACCGGAACAGCTGGAAGCCATGGAGGAGGCCATTGTCCTGTCAGACTATCATGCAAAGAAAGAACACTATGAGCAGGTCTGCGAAATGGACGGCAAGTTCCATAAGCTGCTCTATGAGGCGTCCGGCAGCCGGATGCTTTCCCACACACTGTCTGATTTTCATCAATATGTACAGCGTGTGCGGCAGGTATCCATTATGAACCGCATGCGTCTGAATAAATCAGGCAGTGAGCACACAGAGATTCTGGAAGCCATAAAGAGCAAAAACGCGGATCTGGCGGAACAGGTAGCTGCAAGACACATATTTAATACAGTTGAGAATCTGAAACATTTTAATCTGGAAGAAATTCTGCGGGAAGAATACGGAAAGGAGAACGACAACAATGGAAAAAATTAAAATGACAACACCTCTGGTGGAAATGGATGGGGATGAGATGACAAGGATCCTCTGGAAAATGATCAAAGAGGATCTGCTTGCGCCATATGTGGAACTGAACACAGAGTATTATGATCTGGGACTGGAGTACAGAAATGAGACCGGCGACCAGGTGACAGTGGATGCGGCCAATGCCACAAAGAAATACAAAGTAGCGGTAAAATGTGCCACCATCACCCCGAACGCGGCCAGAATGGACGAGTATCACTTAAAGGAAATGTATAAAAGTCCCAACGGCACCATTCGTTCCATGCTGGACGGTACGGTTTTCAGGGCGCCTATTGTGGTAAAAGGAATCGAGCCCTGTGTAAAGAACTGGAAGAAACCCATCACTCTGGCAAGACATGCCTACGGGGATGTCTATAAAAACACAGAGATGGTCATTCCCGGACCGGGCAGGGTGGAGCTTGTATATACCGCGGCTGACGGAACAGAGACAAGAGAACTGGTGCATAACTTCACAGGTGCCGGGGTGGCACAGGGAATGCACAACTTAAATGATTCCATTGAGAGCTTTGCCAGAAGCTGCTTTGAATATGCGCTCTCCACAAAACAGGATCTGTGGTTCTCCACCAAGGACACCATTTCCAAAAAGTATGACCATACCTTCAAGGATATTTTCCAGGACATCTATGAGAAAGAATATAAGGATGCCTTTGAAAAGGCCGGTATTACATATTTCTATACACTGATCGACGACGCGGTGGCACGTGTGATGAAAGCCGAAGGCGGCTTTATCTGGGCCTGCAAGAACTATGACGGGGATGTTATGAGTGATATGGTATCCTCCGCTTTCGGCTCTCTGGCTATGATGACATCCGTGCTGGTATCCCCTCACGGATATTTTGAGTATGAAGCTGCACACGGAACCGTACAGCGCCACTATTACAAACATTTAAAAGGGGAAGAGACTTCCACCAACTCCGTGGCTACCATCTTTGCCTGGTCCGGATCTTTGAGAAAACGCGGGGAGCTGGATGGAAATACAGACCTCTGCCTGTTTGCCGACCGGCTGGAACAGGCCACTCTCACTACTATCGAAAAGGGAGAGATGACAAAAGACCTTGCACTCATCACGTCAATTAAGAATCCTTCTGTATTGAACAGCCGTGAGTTTATCCTGGCTGTAAGGAAGAATCTGGATGTTTTATACGCGTAAAAAATAAGCGTCTGCTGATTTAAAAGTCCATGTAAGAGAGAGAAACAAGTCCCTGCTTACATGGACTTATTATTTGTGAAAAAAAGTCTCGGGCAGGGGTTGAAAAATTTAGTCAATTTCTTATAATGGGTATTAACCGAATCGGTAAAGCATTAAAGGAGGCACAGGATGGAGGACAGACTTAGCAGTCTCTCAGAAGAGAAGAAGAACGCGGTTGTCAATGCAGCACTGGAAGTGTTTGGCACCAATGAATACAAACGGGCATCCACAGACCTGATCGCTGCAAAGGCAGGCATCTCAAAAGGGCTGCTGTTTTACTATTTTAAAAATAAGAAAGAGCTGTATATGTACATATTTGAGTATGTCATGGAGAAGGTAGGACCGCGCCTTTTAGACCGGCACTTTTTTGAAATAACGGATTATTTTGAGCTGCTGGCCTATGCAGCAGACAAAAAAGCCCGTATCCTCTCCAGTTTTCCCTTTCTTATGGAGTTCAGTGTCCGGGCATTTTTTACATCCAGGGAGGACGTATCGGAAGATATGAACTCTTTTATGAAAAACCAGATGGATACCATGTTCGTGGATTATTTCAAGAATGTGGATATGACTAAATTCAGGGAGGACATAGATCCCAAAGAAATACTGAACATGCTTCTCTGGCTCACTGACGGATATCTGCACCAGAGAATGTTTTATACCGATACGGTGGATGCGGATGAATTGATGCGTCAATTCAGAAAATGGTCAGAAATGCTGAAGCGGATCGCATACAAAGAAGAGTATCTAACCGAAATGGTTGGAAGGAGGCAAAAAAATGAACGTGATTGAAATCAGTCATATTACGAAAGACTATGGGCAGAACCGCGGCGTTTTTGATGTTAGTTTTTCTGTAAAACAGGGAGAGGTACTGGGGTTTTTAGGACCAAACGGTGCCGGTAAGACAACCACGATCCGGCAGTTGATGGGATTCATCAAACCGGATAAGGGCAGACTGTCCATTCTGGATATGGACTGCTTCAAAGAGTCGGATAAGATCCAGACATCTCTTGGGTATCTGCCGGGAGAGATCGCTTTTATTGATTCCATGACAGGGATGGAGTTTATCCGCTTTGTGGCTAAAATGAAAAATATGAGAGATATGGGCCGGGCACAGGAACTGATGAAGATGTTTGACTTGAACGCGTCCGGCAAACTGAAGAAAATGTCAAAGGGCATGAAGCAGAAGATAGGAATCGTCTGTGCCTTTATGAACCCGCTGGCCAGCATCCTGATCCTGGATGAACCCACCAGCGGGCTGGACCCTCTGATGCAGAACCGTTTTGTGGAGCTGATCCTTTCCGAGAAGAAAAAGGGAAAGACCATTTTGATGTCTTCCCATATGTTTGAGGAAATTGAGCGCACCTGTGACCGCGCTGCCATTATCCGAGACGGACGGCTGGTTGCAGTGGAGGAGATGGAGAAACTGAAAGAGGGGCGGCAGAAGGTGATCGATATCACCTTCCGGGAGGCGGATATGGCAGAGGCATTCGCTGCCGCATTCCCGGAGGCAGTCTATCAGCCCGGCAGTAAAACGGTAACGGCCAAGGTTGGAAAAAACCTGGATGCCTTTATCAAAAAAGCAGGCGCCTATACGGTCACGGATTTCGACGTGCGCACACAGAGCCTGGAAGAGTTCTTCATGCATTTTTACGGAGAGGGGGCAGCAAAATCATGAATGCTACACTGTTTAAAAAAGAGATCAAATCCAACTGGCTGCTGCTCGTCATTTTTCTTGCAGTGCTCAGTGTATACGGAAGTATGATCACCATGATGTTTAACCCCGAGATGGGAGACAGCCTGAAAATGATGGCTGACAGTATGCCGGATTTGTTTGCGGCATTCGGCATGGCTGACGTGGGCCAGACGCTGCTGGAATTTGTATCCGGATATTTATACGGAATGCTGTATGTGGCCTTCCCCGGGGTATTTATCATTATCCTATCCAACAGACTGGTATCCAGATATGTAGATAACGGTTCCATGGCCTACCTGCTGGCAGTACCACAGAAACGCTGGAAGATCATGCTGACTCAGTGTGTCTTCATGCTGACCTGCCTGGTTGTCATGGTGGTATATGTGACCTGCCTGATTCTTGCTTTCAGTGAGGCGCTTTTTCCGGGAGAGATGGAGACAGGTGCCTTCCTTCGGATCAATGTGGGATTATTGGGTATCCTTGTATTTTTCGGCGGGACATGTTTCTGTGCATCCTGCTGCAGCAATGAGACAAAGACTTCCTCCGCGGTCAGCACAACCGTGGTGGTATATTCCATTCTCCTGCAGATGATATCACAGGTGGGGGATAAGTTCGAGAAAGTAAAATACGCCACCCCCATAACCCTCTTTGACATTGACGGGCTGGCTGCAGGTGACGGGAAGGCGTGGATCATGTGCGGCATTTTATATCTGGCAGGAATCCTGCTTATGGGAATCGGGATCATACGGTTCAGCAAACGGGATCTGCCTTTGTAAGAGATGGAATCGCAGACGGCCGAAGGGATAGCAGCCGGATATAAAAAACGGGAGGAGCAGGCATTATGCCAGCTCTTCCCATTTTTCATACAGTTCTTCCAGCTTTTCTGCGATCTCAGCTTTTTCATTGGCAAGCCGGACGCATTCAGCCACATTGACGGCAACCTCAGGCTTTTCCATCTCACTGTCGATCTCTTTGTCCCTGGTTTCCAGGCGTTCAATCTCTGCCTCTGTCTTCTTCAGATCATTTTCACGCTTTCTCTGGCGTGCCTGTTCTTCTTTGCGCTGTTTCCAGTCCAGTTTCGTGGCGGATACGGATTCCGCAGCCTGTTCCTCCTCAAGGCCCGGCGCATAGATGCGGGTGAGCTCCTCCCTTTTCTCCATGTAATAATCATAGTTGCCGATATAGTTTACCATACTCTGGTTGGTCAGCTCCAGGATCCTGGTGGCGGTACGGTTGATAAAGTAACGGTCATGGGATACATACAGCACCGTACCCGTATAATTGCGCAGGGCCTCCTCCAGGATTTCCTTTGACATAATGTCAAGATGGTTGGTAGGCTCATCCAGGATCAGGAAATTGGCTTCTGAGAGCATGAGCTTTGCCAGGGATACGCGACCCCGTTCCCCGCCGCTTAAGGATGCGATCTTCTTAAAGACATCATCCCCGGTAAAGAGAAAGGCAGCCAGAAGATTGCGGATCTCCGTGTTGGTGAGCTTTGGAAAATCATCCGAAATCTCCTGGAAGATGGTTTTCTCCATATGCAGCACGTGGTGCTCCTGATCATAGTAGCCGATGTGTACTTTACTTCCCAGATGGAAGACGCCGGCGTCGGCCGAGACCAGCTCGTTCAGTATTTTGAGTATCGTCGTTTTTCCGGTTCCGTTATTCCCGATGATGGCCACACGCTCCCCGCGTTTGATGGAAAAGTTCAAATCAGAAAACAGCGGGAGGGAGGGAAAGGATTTAGAGAGATGTTCCACGGTCAGCACATCCATGCCGCTCTCTATGCGGGGCTTCAGGTAAATACGCATGGACGCGTTTACCTCAGTCGGTTTTTCTATGACTTCAATCTTATCCAGCATCTTTTCCCGGCTTTCAGCCCGCTTAATGGACTTTTCCCGGTTGAACTGCTTTAATTTGGCAATGACTTCCTCCTGGTGTTTGATCTCCTGCTGCTGATTGAGGTAGGCCTGGTAGGCATCTCTGCGAAGCTGGGCCTTTTTCTCACTGTAGGCGGAATAGTTTCCGCTGAAGGAGCTTACCTTTCCGTTGTCAATATCAATCACCTTGGTCACGATCCTGTCCAGAAAATACCGGTCGTGGGATACGATAAGGACAGCTCCCGGATAATTCAAAAGGTACGTCTCCAGCCAGGAGATAGAGTCCATATCCAGATGGTTGGTAGGCTCATCCAGAAGGATGATATCCGGTTTTGACAGCAGCAGGCGGCCAAGGGCCACACGGGTTTTCTGGCCTCCTGACAGGGTGGAGATTTCTTTTTCAAAGTCACTCTCCGGAAAGCCGAGTCCCTTCAGTACGCCCACAAGCTCACTTTTATACGCATAGCCGTTCTCCATCTCAAACTCATGGGTCAGCCGGGAATACGTCTCCATCAGGCGGTCCAGCTCCTCCCCTTGGGCGTGCTTCATCTGTTTTTCGGTTCTGCGCATATGGAGCTCCATATCCAGAATATGCTGTTTGACCTGGAGCAGAGAGTCATAGATGGTGAGCGCGCTGTCCAACTCCTGATGCTGGGCCAGATAGCCGATGGTCCTGCCCCTTGATAAGATTACCTCTCCGCTGTCCGCGGGAATCTCCTGCATGATGATGCGCAGCAGTGTGGATTTTCCTGCTCCGTTGATGCCCACCAGGGCGGCTTTTTCGCGTTCTTCTATATGGAAGGAGGCATCATGGATCAGATTCATGCCTCCGAACGATTTTTCAATGTTTTGACATGCCAGTATCATTTTATACGAATCTCCTTTATCTTTTGGTTCACCCTTCCTATTATATCGGAAATTCAGAATTTGACAACAGATAAAAACAACAATAACTGGAATTGTATTTGACTTTATTTTAACAATTATATATAATATTCCTATATGAAACAGAAAACTTAGACATAAGGAGGGTAAAGTCGTGGACGAAAAATGCATATCGAAAGCAGTCATCAGAAGACTTCCCCGATATTACAGATATTTAGGAGAACTTTTGGAAGATGGTGTGGAACGTATTTCCTCAAACGAGCTGAGCAGCAAGATGCGCGTGACCGCATCCCAGATCCGCCAGGACCTGAACAATTTCGGAGGATTCGGGCAGCAGGGATACGGCTATAATGTGCAGTACCTGTACACAGAGATCGCCAAGATTCTGGGGCTCGACAGGACCCACAACATGATCATCATCGGAGCCGGCAATCTGGGACAGGCACTGGCCAATTATGTACAGTTTGAAAAGCGCGGATTTAAAGTGGTGGGTATATTTGATGTGAATCCGGTTCTGAAAGGTATCTCTATCCGTGGGAACGAAATTCTTATGATGGATGAACTTCCCCAGTATCTGAAGGATAATGATGTTCAGATCGCAGCGCTGACTCTGCCTAAGAATAACGCGGAGGAGACAGCCAACCTGCTGGTGGAAAACGGAATCAAAGCCATCTGGAATTTCGCACATCTGGATCTGGAGGTCCCGGAGGATGTCATCGTGGAAAATGTACACCTTTCTGAGAGCCTCATGCGATTGTCTTATAACCTGAATTGTTATGTGACCGAACATAAAAAGTAAGAAAAGGCTGCTGCGGAATTTTTGCGGCGGCCTTTTGCTCTGCAGGAAGGTTTGACAGACGTCCCTGATTCATACCGGAATAAGAGAGGAGTGTATGATATGAAACAAATCGTAACCGGCGGACAGATGAAGCTATTGGATGAATACACGATCCACGAGATTGGGATTCCCTCCCTGGTACTTATGGAGCGGGCAGCTCTGAGTGTCTGTCAGGCACTTCGGGAGGAAAATTTTCCTTTGAAAAGAGTTCTGGTGCTCTGCGGTACCGGAAATAACGGTGCGGACGGCGTAGCGGTGGCCCGTATGCTCCATATGACAGGTGTCTCGGCAGATATCTGTATACTTGGAAAAAAGGACCATTATACAGAAGAAATGAGAAAGCAAGTGAAAATTGCAGAAAATTATCATATATCCTTTGTCAAGAATGCAGTACCTGCTGAATATACTACTATAGTAGATGCTGTCTTTGGTGTAGGTCTGTCCAGGGAAGTGGGCGGAAAATACAGGGACACCATCGAAGCTCTGAACCGGTCAGGGGCAAAGGTCATGGCAGTGGACATTCCATCAGGTATCAGTGCTGATACGGGGAAAGTGCTGGGCTGCGCAGTGAAGTCTGATGTGACAGTCACCTTTGCTTATGAGAAGGCAGGTCTTTTATTCTACCCGGGCGCATCCTGCGCGGGCAAGGTAAGGACGGCTGATATCGGAATCTACAGGCTGCCTCAGAATGATTTTGAACTGTCCATACAGAGCTGTGAGGAGAAGGATCTGTGCCGGATTCCGGCGAGAAAGCCGGACGGGAACAAAGGAACTTTCGGGAAAATATTCCTGGCAGCCGGCAGCCGGGATATAAGCGGCGCGGCATATCTCTCCGCCTGTGCGGCTCTTAGGGCCGGCGCAGGCATGATAAAGGTACATACCAGGGAAGAGAACCGTCAGGCACTGACCACAATGCTGCCGGAGGCCATGTACAGCTTTTATGACGATGAAGAGATCCGAAAAGAACAGATCCGGGAAGGGCTTGCATGGGCTGATGTGATCGGGGTAGGACCGGGACTCGGCACAGGACAGCAGGCGGAAGATATTTTGTATACCATACTGGCGGAGGGCAGAAAACCTCTGCTGATCGACGCGGACGGCCTGAATCTGCTGGCCGGCAGAATGGAAGTGCTGTCCCAGTATCCGGCACCGGTCCTTGTGACACCGCATCTGGGTGAGTTTTCCAGAATCTCCGGGGTATCTGTGGAGGAGTGGAAGGAAGCGCCTCTTTACCTGACAAAACGTTTTGCCGGGAAATATCACCTGACAGTCGTGTGTAAAGATTCACGTACCGTCATTTCCGACGGCGGCGAGGAGATATTTATCAACACCTCCGGCAACAGCGGTATGGCAACAGCGGGAAGCGGGGACGTGCTCTTTGGCATCCTCATGGGATTTTTGTCCCAGGGACTTTCAGCCAGGGAGGCGGCAGCTCTCGGCGTTTATTTCCACGGTATGGCAGGGGATATGGCCGCCGCCCAAAAAGGTGAGTACAGCATGATTGCCGGGGATATCATTACACAGACAGCGGAGATCTTGAAGAAAAGAGGAGCAGTTTTATGAAGACACCAAACAGGATTTACGTTTCCATAGATTTGGATGCGGTTTCCTATAATCTGGAAAATATGAAGAAGAATATCCATGAGGACACGAAGATCATAGCCGTACTCAAAGCGGACGGCTATGGACACGGAGCGCTTCCCATTGCCGAACACATAGAATCACTGCCCTATATTTGGGGATTTGCAGTGGCCTGTGTGGAAGAGGGACTTGCTCTTCGGGAGGGCGGCATCAAAAAGCCTGTTCTGATCCTTGGATATACCTTCCTGGAAGATTACGAGACGATTATCAAGAACGATTTCCGTCCAACCGTTTTTACCGGTAAGATGGCTGAGGATTTATCGGACACGGCAAAGCGGCTGAACAAAACAGTAAAGATACATATTAAGCTGGATACAGGCATGACCCGTATCGGCTATCGCGACTTACAGCATGATGTACCGGAGATTCTGAAGATCGCAGAGATGCCCGGCCTTGAAGTAGAAGGTCTGTTCACACATTTTGCCAGAGCCGATGAGACGGACAGGGAACCGGCGTATGTGCAGCTTGAGAGATACCTGAAATTTGTCCATGCACTGGAGGAGAAGGGGCTGCATGTGCCTCTGAAGCACTGTTCCAACAGCGCAGGCATCATCCGTATTCCCGAGGCGAACATGGATGCAGTGAGGGCAGGCATTATTCTGTACGGCCTGTATCCATCCGACCAGGTGGAAAAGGAGCCGGTGCCTTTAAAACCGGTTATGGCTCTCAAAAGCAGAGTTGTATACATAAAGACAGTGGAACCCGGCGTGGAGATCAGTTACGGCGGTACCTTTGTCACAACACGCCCGACCAGGGTGGCCACGATTCCCGTGGGGTATGCGGACGGGTACTGCAGAGGGCTGTCAGGCAGGGGCAGCGTGCTGATACGAGGCAGACGCGCGCCTATTATCGGACGCGTCTGTATGGATCAGTTCATGGCAGATGTGACAGATATTCCGGAAGCGGAAGAGTTAGATGAAGTGACCTTGATCGGAAGAGACGGGCAGGAGTGCATCACAATGGAGGAGCTGGGGGAGATATCCGGCCGTTTCAATTATGAGTTTGCCTGCTGCATCAACAAACGTGTGCCGCGTCTGTACGTTTCCGGGCAGTAGCCGGCCGTGTGGACGTGCCTGCGCACCGTTTTTTCAGCTGTTTGGAGGACTTTTGGCTTCAGAAAAGTAAAAAACAAGAAAAACCATGGAATACACACGAGAGAATTGGGAAGAATTATATCTGAACAGAAAAAAATCGGAGTGTGAAATGTGTGGTTATCAAACGAGGTGATATTTTTTACGCGGATTTAAGGCCGGTGGTCGGAAGTGAGCAGGGCGGAATCCGTCCGGTGCTGATCATTCAGAATGACATCGGAAATAAACACAGCCCCACAGTGATCTGTGCGGCCATAACATCGAAGATGAACAAGGCGAAGCTGCCCACCCATATAGAGATTGACGCATCCTCCTACGCGATCGTGAAGGATTCCGTGATCCTGTTAGAGCAGCTTCGCACAATTGATAAACGAAGATTAAAAGACAAGGTATGCCATCTGGATGCGGAAATACTGAAGAAAGTCAATCATGCCCTGTGCGTGAGCCTGGAACTTCCCACTACATAGTGAAAATTTCCTTTTCGCAGGCTTTCGCCTCCTGCATGGCGATGGGGAACCACCAGGTCTTTACCGGGACGAAGGCAGTTGTATAGATTCCGTTCTTTGCACAGGATAAAACTTCTTCCCGGATATGGCTTCTGACTTCCTCCTCTGTCAGGTTTCCTGCTGCCGCCTGGGCTTCCAGGTCCTGATACTTTGGTGTGATGTTATAGGACAGGCTTCTGCCTGTCTTTTTCATTGCCCCCACAATGTCGTTGATGCCCTGTCCCTGGAAGGAATCTATGCCGATCTCCGGGAACTCCGCTATGATCTGATCCATTTTGCCGCAGGAATGCATATCGAAGAACATGCCGAGAGAGTGACAGTGGGCTGCGATTTTTTTAATCTGCGGTTTGATCAGGCTGCGCCAGATGT
Organism: Blautia sp. JLR.GB0024; assembly: GCF_037000545.1. Classification (NCBI taxonomy): domain Bacteria; kingdom Bacillati; phylum Bacillota; class Clostridia; order Lachnospirales; family Lachnospiraceae; genus Blautia; species Blautia sp. JLR.GB0024. Next base: position 699,510 of record NZ_JBANBF010000001.1, read on the forward strand.
CCGGGGAGAAGAACATGTTTTTCTGCGTGCCCCAGTCATCATGGAAGCATACGGCTTCTGTGAGGTAGTACTTTTTCAGAATGTCCAGTTCTCTGCATTTCATCTCTGTAAGCCGGTCGAAAAAGGCGCTTACCTCCTCCGGGTCTGTCAGCATGGCGCAGAGGGCGTTTTCAAAGCCCATGAGTGTGTGCAGACGTTCAAAGGGGCCTTCCAGAAGCATGGAATAATTGAATTTGTCCGGGTCATACTGGTCCACCTTGTCTGCCTTTGCGCTTGCCTCCCAGTCTACGGCGTCCAAATCAGGGAAGACTACTTTTTCCCTCCAGTCACAGATATCATCCAGAACCGGCAAAACACTGGTGTCAGGCACGGCTGCATTTCCCACAGGATCATACACCCAGGTACATCCGAAGAAATCTTTTCCGGACTGGTTATGGGGCGCACGCTCATCCATTCCCGTTATAAAGACAGACAGGTTAGCGTCTGTAAAAAAACTGGGAAACCATTCACCGCGTTCGTGCTGAAAAAATTTTCTGAAATTTTCTTTTGGTGTCATATAAAAACCTCCCATCCAATATTGGTTACTTACATTATACACCAGAATTTTATAAAAACAATGATTTATTCAAAATTTGATTTTGGAACTTTTTCTGCTGCATTCCATGGTATAATGCTAATGTTACATAAAGAAGCAGAGATAAATAAGTCAAGAACAGACCGCCCCACTATTCCGTTTTTAACAGTAAGTTAAATTTTTTAGCTGAAATAAATGATATTTAGTGCTAACAAAAAGACAAATTGCGGGTTTACAAAGAGAAAATGGGCATTAGTATATGGATTTGCTGTCAAAGATTGTCCTTATATATAATACCCATTTCGTTATTTCTGAGGTTTATAACAAATATTTGCACACATGACACCGAGTAGAATCAGTAATGCACCAATGTAGCCCATCAGATTCAGTCGCTCACCCAGAAAAGCAAATGCAAATACCGCAGTAAAGACAGGTTCTAAAGAAAACATAAATCCCGTTGTTTCAGCGCTGACAAATTTCTGCACATAAGCCTGCATGACAAAACCGTAAGCAGAGCAAATCAAGGTTAAACCAAGTAAACTCGCCCACTGGATTCCCGTTTGAGGAAGAACTGGCGTTTCAAAAATGAAGGCTGCTATGGTGGCATAGATACAAGCAAAAAGCATTTGCCAGATGCCCAAGGAAATGCTGTCTACTCGTTCCACAAAGGATTTGCTGACCACAATATGAACAGCATACACAAAAGCAGAAAACAGCATGATACCGCTTCCGATAGAAAACTGTCCAACACCGCCACTGAGCAGGAGGAGACCAGCTGTAACAGCAATAACACCAATCACGATTTTAGTTTCCGGCATACGCTTGCGGAGAACGGCCATGATAATAGGCACAATAATGACTGTCGTGCTTTGCAGAAAACCTGTTTCTGAGGCAGATGTATATTGTACACCCAACAAAAGACACAGGAAAACCGTTGCCAGTAATCCTCCGCATATTGCACTTGCTTTTAAGGTTTGACGATCCGGGCGGCACACTCTGCGGAAAAAGAGAGCAAACATGACCAGAAAGGCGATTCCTGTGCGGAGGGCAACAATGGTAACCGGCGGAATCCCATCCATTAGATAAGCCATAAAAATATAGGAAGTACCCCATGCAAGCGGTACAGTGAACGCTAAAAATGTTGCCTTTTGTTTATTCATCGTTAGACTCCTTGTTTGTTTTTCTTTTATTATAGCTGCGCCCTTGCTATTTGTAAAATCAATAGATATAATGTGTGTATTAGAAAACACGATACAAGGAGGGCGGTTGCAACAATGATCCAAACATCAAAATACACGGTGTTTTGTCGTGTTGTTGAATTAGGCAGTTTCAGTTTAGCGGCGGAGGAATTAGGATATACGCAAAGTTCAGTTAGCCAAAAAGTTTTATCTCTTGAGGAGGAATTAGGGGTAACATTGCTCCTGCGACAGAAAAACCGTCTGGAATTGACGTCAGATGGCGAAAATCTCTATCCCTTTATTCAAGCCATTTATGCGGCGGAAAAAAACCTTTCCGGGAAGAAAAAAGAAATCGAAGGTCTTGAAAGTAGTGTTGTATCCATTGCAGCTTGGTCGAGTGTAAGCAGGTTATATCTACCCATCTTGATGAAAACTTTTCAAGAGAAATACCCTTCTGTAGAGTTCAAACTGCTACAGGGTGGATATGAGGTAAATGCAGCGGCAGTCAGAGCAAGAGAAGCTGATTTGGGATTTATCAGTACAGATACCGCAGAGGATTTGGAATATGATATTTTGTATGAGGATGAATTGCTTGCGGTATTGCCATCTAATCATCCTTTGGCAGAAAAAGATATTGTTTCTGTGAAAGACCTTGCTAAGGAACCTTTTATCCTTATGGATGAGTTGGGGTATTCATATCCACTGGCGGCATTCAAAGATGCAGGTGTGCAACCTCGGAATTTGAAACTGACAGTTTATGACGACTATGCAGTTATGGAAATGGTTCGTCAGGACTTGGGGGTGTCTATGCTATATGAGCGCATCCTGAGAGGCTTTGATGACGGTTTAATTATACGTCCGATAAAAGAAAGACCGAAGCGTAATGTTGCAATCTGTTGGAAAGACAGAAAAACACTGTCTCTGGCGGCAAGAAAATTTCTTGAACATGTCGAAGATTCAAATATATTTGTATTCAACTGATATGAAATAACTTTGAGAGATTTTTGGGAAGATGTAAATTCCAGTTTTCACTTTAATCTCCCATTGAAAAATTAAATACCCATCGCCCACCACAGCGGCACACAAGCAGTAAGTCTGAAAAGATTTGCTGCTTTTTTCATTGTCCAGTTGGCAAAATCCGGCGGCTGTCCGTGTAAGGGATTGTAGGGAAAATTTCTCCGCTCATTCGGCGTTTTTGATTTTTTCCTGTATTAGAGAACAAAGAGGGGGAAATGTCCGTCCATTTTGCTTTTGCCGGTGTTGTAGGAAGTGAGGGAAATTTTCTTTCTGGCGGTTGCCAATTTCCTGCTTTCTGGATTACTAAGGCAAAAGAAAATTTACAAAAATCCCCGAACAGCGGGCAGAAAAGCCCTCTCAAAGTGTATCTTTAGCGGAAAGGAAGAACAGCGGGTAAAAACCGCCGTCCCATTCGCTTTATGAGCGGCAAAAGGAAACGGCACACCGCAGCCCCGCCCCGCCGCAGCCTGATATTTCCCGCCGGTATCAGTGTTTCCCGCCCCCGCGCCGGGGCTATGTGCCGGATAAGGGGAAGTCTGCGGCTTACTTAGAGCAAGTTTCTACCACAGTACCAAAATTCGCTTACCGCTCATTTTGCCCCTGCGGGAAACTTGTTGGGGAGTGCCTTCCCCAAACCCTGCTATGGCGGCTTACGCCGCTTATCCCCGCCGCGCTCATGCGGTAAAGAAAGGAGGTCACGACCATGCGAAAGAAATACAACACGCCCCACCGCAGCCGCGTTGTGAAAACCCGGCTGTCCGAGGAAGAATACGCCGACTTCACAGAGCGGCTTGCCCCTTACGGTATCAGCCAGTCCGAGTTTCTCCGGCAGGCCATACGGCGGGCAACCATACGCCCCGTTGTCCATGTGTCGGCGGTCAATGATGAACTGCTGGCCGCTGTCGGGAAGTTAGCCGCCGAGTACGGGCGGATCGGCGGCAACCTAAACCAGATAGCCCGGTATCTCAACGAGTACGGCGCACCCTACAACGCCCTGTCCGGCGAGGTACGCGCCGCCGTTTCCGACCTTGCCGCCCTCAAATACGAAGTCTTGCAGAAAGTAGGTGACGCTGTTGGCAACACTCAAGCATATCAACTCTAAAAATGCCGACTACGGAGCCGCCGAGCGTTACCTTATGTTCGAGCATGACGAGTTTACCATGAAACCCGTCCTTGACGAAAACGGGCGGCTCATTCTCCGCGAGGACTACCGGCTGTCTGCGCTGAACTGCGGCGGGGAGGATTTTGCCGTTGCCTGTATGCGTTCCAATCTCCGCTATGGGAAGAACCTGCGGCGGGAGGACGTAAAGAGCCACCACTACATCATCAGCTTTGACCCCCGCGACGGCCTGGACAACGGCTTGACCGTAGACCGGGCGCAGGAATTAGGCGAACAGTTTTGCCGGGAGCATTTCCCCGGCCACCAAGCCCTTGTATGCACCCACCCGGACGGGCATAACCACAGCGGCAACATTCATGTGCATATCGTCATTAACAGCCTGCGGATAGAGGAAGTCCCGTTCCTGCCCTACATGGACAGACCGGCGGACACAAAAGACGGCTGTAAGCACCGCTGTACCGACGCTGCCATGCGCTACTTCAAAGCCGAGGTTATGGAGATGTGCCACCGGGAGGGGCTTTACCAGATAGACCTCTTGAACGGCAGCAAAACCAGAGTGACCGACCGGGAATACTGGGCGCGGAAGAAAGGGCAGCTTGCCCTTGATAAGAAGAACGCCCCCATGATTGCGGACGGTATCACGCCCCGGCAGACCAAGTTTGAAACCGATAAGGACAAGCTGCGGCAGGCTTTCCGCGCCGCCCTGTCCGCGTCCACCTCTTTTGCGGGATTTTCCGAAAAGCTACTGGAAACCGGCGTGACCGTCAAGGAGAGCCGGGGGCGGCTGTCCTATCTCACGCCAGACAGGACAAAGCCCATTACCGCCCGGAAGTTAGGGGACGATTTTGACCGCGCCGCCGTCCTTGCCATTTTGGAACAGAACGCCGCCAGAGCCGCCGAACAGCCCGCAGCCATAGCGGAATACCTCCGCGCCGGGAAAGGCCGTCCACAGCCCACAAAAGCCGCCAAAACCGCCCCGGAACAGGACAGCTTGCAGCAGCTTATCGACATTCAAAAGAAACTGTCCGAGGGCAAGGGACGCGGCTATGAGAAGTGGGCGACCATGCACAACCTCAAACAAATGGCAGCGACGCTGAACGCCTACCAGGAGTACGGCTTTACTTCCCCGGAAGAACTGGAAACAGCCCTTGCCGCCGCCCATGCGGGGCTGCGGGAGGTTTCCGGGGAACTGAAAAAGCTGGAAACCCGGCTGGCCGGGAAAAAGGAGTTGCAGCGCCAAGTGCTGGCCTTTGCCAAGACCAAGCCTGTCCGGGACGGGCTGAAAGCCCAGAAGTCCGAGAAAGCCCGCGCAGCCTACCGGCAGGCGCACGAAAGCGAGTTTATCATAGCCGACGCAGCCGCCCGGTATTTCCGGGAGCATGGCATTTCCAAGCTGCCAGCCCGGAAAGCGTTGCAGGCCGAGATTGAGGGGCTTATCGTCCAGAAAGACGGGCTGTATCACGACTACCGGGAGCAGAAAGAGCGCGTCCGCCACTTTCAGACCGTCAAGGGCAATATCGACCAGATGTTACGCCGGAATGAGCCGCAGCGCGGCAGACGGCAGGATTTAGACCGATAAAAACCGCCCCGGACTGATACCGAGAACCTACAAAACGGACTGCCGGTACTTCCCCTATCCGCAATACCACCCGGCTTTTTCAAGGGGCATACAGGGCAGAAAAACCTTGAAAATGACACCGAAACGATACACAAAATGCCGCCTATCCATGTCATTCCGCAGGAATGACATTTTACCCACGATAGGAACGGCAGAAAGGAGCCGCTATGCCGAGAATGAGTAAGAAACGCAAGCAGGAATGGGCGTTTTTCCTCAATGAGCGCAACCGTATCACATACAATCCCCTTTGCCGCAAGTGCCGCCGCACCTGTAAGCAGAGTTTCCGGGCGACCATTATCGACTGTCCGCCTTTTGTTTCCAAGAGGGCAAAGCCGCCCGCCGGGAAAGGGGGCGACCCTTATCGCTGAATATATCACAGCCGAAACAAAGCTGCCGCCCTACCTGCCTTATCCCCGTTTCCTGCTGAAAATGGACATCTCCCAGACCGCCAAGCTGCTGTATGCGCTGCTGTTAGACCGTTCCACCCTGTCGCAGAAGAACGGCTGGCAGGACGACGAGGGCAGGATTTATGTGTTCTATCCCGTCGCGGAGATAGCGGAGATACTGGACAAAAGCACCATGACCGTCCAGAGCGCACTAAAGGAACTGGATATGGCTGGGCTTTTAGAACGGGAACGGAGCGGCTTTTCCGCCCCCAACCGGCTGTATGTGAAACTGCCGCCAGTCCTAAAGATTTCTTTACCCATGACCTATGAAAAACTTTATATCAGTCCTAAAGAAAACTTTACAGATGATGTAAAGAAAACTTTAGATATGACACAAAGAAAACTTTACCCTAACCAAACTAATATAAACAACCTTACAGAGAGCCAAACAATGGGAGTGAGTGGGGAGCCGCCCGCCCCCGCCTATGGCCGCTATGGAAATATCTATCTGTCAGAAACCGAGTACGCCGAGTTGCAGGCCGACTTCCCGGACAGGCTGGAACGGCTTATCGAGGAAATGAGCCGCTACCTTGCCGCCAACGGGAAAACCTACCAGAACTACGCCGCCGCCCTGCGGATATGGGCGGACAATGAAAAAAAGGGAGCAGGAACCGGCCTGCCGGACTACTCATGCGAGGAAGGAGAGAGCCTATGAACGCCACATATCCAGAAATGATTAAAACCATGACCGCCGCCCCGGAGCCGCAGGACTACACCGGCGAGGACGGTTTACTGTACTGCGGCAAGTGCCGCAAGCCCAAAGAATCCTATTTCCCGGAGGGAAAGACGTTGTTCGGGCGTGACCGCCACCCGGCAGAGTGCGACTGCCAGCGGAAAATCCGGGAGGAACGGCAGGCCGCCGAGGAACGCCGCCGCCACCTTGACGCCGTAGAGGAATTAAAACGCCGGGGCTTTTCCGACCAGACCATGCGGGGCTGGACATTCGAGAATGACAACGGCCAGAACCCGCAGACTGCCACCGCCCGCCGCTATGTGGAGGAATGGGAACGGGAGTACGCGGAAAATCTGGGCTGTCTGTTCTGGGGGAGCGTCGGCACCGGCAAAAGCTACCTTGCGGGCTGTATCGCCAACACCCTCATGGAGAAAGAAATCCCCGTCTACATGACGAACTTTGCAGCTATCTTAAATGACCTTTCCGCCAGCTTTGAGGGCAGGAACGAGTACATTTCCCGCCTTTGCCGCTACCACCTGCTTATCATTGACGATTTTGGCATGGAGCGCGGGACGGAATACGGCTTAGAGCAGGTTTACAACGTCATAGACAGCCGCTACCGCAGTGGCAAGCCCCTAATCGTTACCACCAACCTAACCTTGCAGGAATTACAGCACCCAAAGGACACCGCCCACGCCCGGATTTATGACCGGCTGATTGAGATGTGTCCGCCTGTCCGCTTTACCGGCGGGAACTTCCGCAAAGGGAAAGCGCAGAGCAAGCTGGAACGATTGAAAACGCTGTTAGCCGGAGGAAAGGAGAACTGCCTATGACAGAACGAAAAGCAGACCGCGCCGCCCGCCGCCCGGACTGCGTGACGGAAATCCGCATGGGGAACACCGTCCTTGTTGTGTCCGGCTTTTTCAAGGAGAGCAGCACCGAAACCGCCGCCGACAAAATGGAAAAAGTGCTGAAAGCTGAAACTGCTACACAACGACCGTCAATGTGACAAATCATAAAGAATCAACTTTGACGATTTTACCGCTATACAGACAGCCGCCCCATGTGGTACAATCAAGGTACGGAATAGTGGGGCTGGCTGTCGGAAACGGAGGATTTTATGTTAAGACGAGCCACCCAAAACCTCATTACCGCCCTTTATCCGAGATTGTCCCATGAGGACGAGTTGCAAGGCGAGAGCAATTCCATATCCAACCAAAAGCGGATTTTGGAAACCTACGCCAAGCAGAACGGCTTTACCAACCTGCGCTGGTACACCGACGACGGCTTTTCCGGCGCGAACTTTGACCGCCCCGGTTTCCAAGCCATGCTTGCGAACATAGAGGCCGGGAAAGTCGGCACCGTCATCGTCAAGGACATGAGCCGGTTAGGGCGAAACTACTTGCAAGTGGGATTTTATACGGAAATGCTGTTCCCCCAAAAGGGCGTGCGGTTTATCGCTGTCAATGACAACGTGGACAGTGACAACGGCGGCATGGACAACGATTTTACCCCGCTGCGGAATCTTTTTAACGAATGGCTGGTGAGAGATACGAGCAAGAAAATCAAGGCTGTCAAGAGAGCCAAAGGCATGAGTGGGAAACCAATCACAAGCAAGCCGGTTTACGGCTACCTCATGGACGAGGACGAGAATTACATCATGGACGAGGAAACCGCCCCCGTTGTGCAGAAGATTTACCAGCTTTGCCTTGCGGGGAACGGCCCGACCAAGATTGCCCGTATGCTTACGGAGCAGCAAATCCCCACGCCGGGAACGCTGGAATACCGCAGGACGGGCAGCACCCGCCGCTACCACCCCGGCTATGAATGTAAGTGGGCGACCAATACCGTCGTGCATATCCTTGAAAACCGGGAGTACACCGGCTGTCTGGTAAACTTCAAGACGGAAAAGCCATCTTACAAGATGAAACACAGCGTAGAGAACCCCATTGAAAAGCAGGCGATTTTCCCCGGCCACCATGAGCCGATTATCGACGCGGAAACATGGGAGCGTGTGCAGGAGTTACGCAAGCAGCGCAAACGCCCCAACCGCTATGATGAAGTGGGCTTGTTCTCCGGTATGCTGTTCTGCGCCGACTGCGGCAGCGTCCTCTATCAGCAGAGATACCAGACGGACAAGCGGAAACAGGACTGCTACATCTGCGGCAGCTACAAAAAGCGCACCCGCGACTGTACGGCGCACTTTATCCGCACCGACCTGTTGACCGCCGGTGTCCTCTCCAATCTCCGGCAAGTGACGGAATACGCCGCCAAGCATGAGAGCCGCTTTGTCAAGCTGCTTATCCAGCAGAACGAAATCGGCGGCAGGAGAAAGACCGCCGCAGCCACCAAGCAGCTTGAACAGGTACAGGAGCGCATTTCCGAAATCAGCCGCATTATCAAGCGGCTTTATGAGGACAACGTAAGCGGGAAAATCAGCGACGAGCGTTTCATGGAACTGTCCGCAGACTACGAGCAGGAACAGCGGGAACTGAAAGACCGCGCCGCCGGTTTGCAGGAAGAACTGGACAAGTCGCAGGCCGCCACCGTCAACGCGGAGAAATTCATGGGGATTGTGAGAAAGCACCTTGCCTTTGAGGAACTTACCCCCACCCTCTTGCGGGAAATGATTGAGAAAATCGTCGTCCATGAGTGCAGCTATGACGAGGACGGCACCCGCAGACAGGACATAGAGATTTATTACAGCTTTGTCGGCAAGATTGATTTGCCGGAATGACCGCCCGACCTATCCGACGTAATCGCGAAACGCCGGATAGGAACGGCAAAATTTTTTACACTTCTATTACTTCTTTATCGCACATCAGCAAATAGATATAGAATAAAGTGACTGTAAGAGCGGGAAGGAGGGAGTGAAATGAAAACGATCCATAAAGATACGGGAGCCAAAGGTGCAGAGTATGGTTTTGAACTGGACCGGGAGGTGAACCTGCTGGTTCATGAACCCAAAACAGGTCCTTTTATCAGACAGAAGTATCCTTTATATTCCCAACTGACTTCCGGCGGCAAAGACCTGGCATTTTATCTTGCGGTTCTCGACATCTGTGTCATAGTGTGCGGCAGCAAGAGCTGGTGGGAAGAGGAAAGGAGACTGAGAGACTACACAAGGGAACTTGTCACCAGGATGCCGGCGCAGTGTGGGATACTTTCTGCCAACAGCCTGACCTGTTCCAGCCAGATTTACGCGGTGTTTTATGAGAGAGGAGACAAGAGAAGTCTGCGCAGGGAGACTGAACAGATTTTTCTCCGGCTGAAGACCGTTCTCGGAGAACAGAAAGGTGTATATCTGACTGTAGGTGTCAGCAGTCTGACCGACAGGGTCTGCCTGCAGAATCTGGAGGAGGCCAGAATTGCTTTGGAGCGCAGAATCGCATATGGGTGCTCCAACTTATATTTTTACGAGGATGAGTACATTTTCCGGACAAAGAAGCTGCCCGCTGTCAGGTTTCACATGTTGGAGAAATATCTGGAGCAGGGGCAGTCAGAGAAAAGCAGGAAAATGCTGCACACCCTTTTTTCCGAGGATATGGTCAAGAAGTACGGCATGTCCTATATCAGGATTCTATGGGTAAGGACCCTGAGCATTCTCATGCAGTATTATGAACCGGAGATCCGGGGCGCCATTGATGCGGATATGCTTCTGAAGAGCTATTATGTGCTGGATAAAATGTACACCATGGATGAGATATTTGACTATATCTGGAACATAGCCGCAGAATTCCAGAACGGCCGCAGGCGTTCGGATTCCAGGGCCAGAGACAAGGTCCTTTTGGCAGAGGAGTACATAAAAAAGCATTACTGTGAAGAGATATCCATCAATCTGCTGTCAGAGCGCTACGGTATGAATCCCAATTATTTCTCCGCGATCTTTAAAAAGGAAATGCACCATTCCCCGGTGGATTACATTACCAGGCTGCGTGTGGAGAAGGCAAAGGAGTATTTAAAGGAAACGCATCTGCATATAAGGGAAATATCAGAGAGAGTGGGGTATGAAGACTGTCATTACTTTTTCCGTGTGTTCAAAAAAATCACAGGAATGACACCCATGCAGTACCGGCAGTCCGATACTGTGTAAATAATCCACCGGATATGTGGGATTTGTCCATTGCCTGCAAAGCGTTTAGAAAATATAATGAGTTATATTTGGTTATGGATGAGTCACGGGGAGATAAGAGATGGAAATCACGTATATGGAGCAATCTGAAAGTGCGGTCTGGGAAGATTTTGTCATTCCCAGATATGCCAGCATCCCGGCGCTGTGCAGGCAGTTTAAACAGCTCGGAAGAAAGCGCAGGGGCTGCCACTGCATATTTATGGATACCGGCGGTCTGAGCTTTCAGAGAAAGCGGGAGCTGGTGAAGGTGATCATACGATGTCTGTATCAGGGCGCCTACCATTTTTGCGAAAATGCGCTGGAAGAATTGGAAACGGCTACGGTATATCAGTGCAGGGACAGGCTGTGTGACTATGGTGATGGTATCTTTTATATTATTTCATCAGAAAATTTACTGTCCGCCGTCACAGAGGGAAAGAGGGAGGCTGTCTGTATCGGTCATGCCAGAACCCTGGGCAACCTTCCTTTCCGGCATATCAATGTTGAGAAGATGGCCCGATATGCAGAGGAGCTGGCCGAATCCCTTGGCGTGCCCTGCGATTCGGTCAAAGAGGCAGGGGTGCGTACCGTTACCCTGCATTATAACTGCGGCTCATGTATGGGGGCTGTGGCTTTGATCGGAAGAAGCATTTTTTACGGAATAGAAGAGGAGCTGTACCATGCCTATCACGACGCCCAGGAGGATATCTGTTTTGACCTGTGCGGAGCTGCGGACATGCTGTCTGTTTTTGAGATCCTGGCCGGAAGCAAGACAGGAAAAAACATCATCGCGGTTTTGAGTTTTACGGAAACTGCCTCCGATGAGGGGGTATGGGACAGACGTCAAAATAAACTCTGCGCCGCGCGGAGAAAAAGCCGGATCATGCTGGCTGACGCCATGGTTCGGGCCCAGAATATGGGCGCTGTGTGGCTGATCGACCTGTCCTCCCTTACCTATGCCTGCAGAGCGGAATATGGGGATTTTGTCACAGGTATTTTCAGCAATGACAAGGAGACGGGGGAACGGTTCCGTTTTACTGCCCAGGGATTGGGAGAGCCGGCATTCGCACTGCCGCTGGACCATATCTACCATGAACTGCCGTGGCCGGAATGCCGGAAAAAGCATCTCAGCGTAGCGCTTGCATTTCAGCGGAATATATTGAGAAAAGGCGTGCGCTGGATCCATCTGGACGCAGCAGGCCCTTCTGTGAACCGGGAGGATACGCTTTACATGGAAAAGGGAGCCAGCGGGGCGGATATAGCCGCGATCGCGGCCTTTGTTGAAAAAGAATTGCCCGGAGAGTTCATGATGTGAACCTCTTCGGGGGATTCTTTTTTTCTTGACTGCTGTGCACGAAAATGGTATCTTAATATAGGACAGCCCTGCAAAAAGGGCAAATATGAGGGAAGAAAGAAGGAATTTTTTAATCATATGGATGACGGGAGTAGTCCTTTATGGGCGGTAATGGTTTTTCTATTATTCATCATCATTAACGGAATTTTATATGGATTTGGCTCTGCCATACAGAAAGTAAGCGAAAGTGAAGTGGAGAAAAGGCAGCAGGAGGGTGACAAAAAATCCCGCTGGCTCCTGGATGTGGTGAACAACCCGGTTATGGTGGTCAATACCATCCTTACGGTCGGTACGCTTCTCAGTATCCTGGCCGGGTATGTGGGAATCCGTGAGATTGTTCCATACATGTATACGGCACTGAACGGGGTATCTGCATTTTCCTACATACCGGACGCTTTACTGCGCGGCATTTGTGTTGTGATCGTGGTGCTGTTGGTGCTGATCCTGCTTGTGGCTGTGGGCGTGATTTCCGCCAAGAAACTGTTTACCTGTAATCCCCATCAATGGGTTTACCGCACAGCCGGACTGGTACGGCTGATCGTGAAGCTGTTTTATCCGATTACGTTTTTGATTATGAAGCTGTCCAACGGACTGGTGCGCCTGCTGGGTGTGGATCCCCATCATAACGAAGAAGATGTGACAGAAGAAGAGATCATTTCAATGGTGGATGATGCCCATGAACAGGGTGTGATTGAAGAAAATGAAGCGGAAATGATTCAGAATATCATGGAGTTTTCCGACAAGGAAGCCCAGGATATTATGACTCACCGGAAAAATGTCAGCGCCATAGAGGTAAATACGCCTCTGGCAGAAGCGCTTTCCTATATGCTGAACGGAAGCAATTCCAGATATCCGGTATACAGGGAGGATATTGATGACATTATCGGCATTCTGCATCTGAAGGATGCCATGAAACAGATGACCTTTGAGAACAAAGGGGATGTGCCCGTGGGCCAGATACCGGATCTGATCCGGGAGGCCTCCTATATTCCGGAAACCAGAAGCATCAATGATCTGTTCAAACGGATGCAGGCCAAGAAGATCCACATGGCTGTGGTGGTGGATGAATACGGACAGACTTCAGGCATTGTGACCATGGAGGATATTCTGGAAGAGATTGTGGGCAATATCCTGGACGAATATGACGAAGACGACCATTTTATTGTGGAGCAGCTTGATGACTCCTATCTGATGAAAGGACTTACTCCGCTGGAAGAGGTGGGAGAGGTGCTGGACATTGATTTTGAGGATGAAGACTATGAGACATTAAATGGATATCTGACCTCTTTACTCGGGCATATACCGAATATGCAGGAGGATAAGGAAGTCAGGGCAAATGGATATTTATTTACCATCCTTGGGGTGGAAAATAATACAATACAAAAAGTAAGGGTGGAAAAACTGCCCAAAAAAGAAGGAGAAGAGAAATGTCAGGACATTCAAAATTCGCAAACATAAAACATAAAAAAGAGAAAAATGATGCAAAAAAAGGTAAAATCTTTACCGTAATCGGCAGGGAAATCGTGGTAGCCGTAAAAGAGGGCGGCCCGGACCCTGCAAACAACAGTAAACTCCGCGATGTGATCGCAAAGGCAAAAGCAAACAACATGCCAAACGATACCATTGACCGCGGTATCAAGAAAGCAGCCGGCGATGCCAATGCGGACAACTACGAATACATCACCTACGAAGGCTACGGCCCAAGCGGTGTGGCTGTCATTGTGGAGACCCTGACAGACAACAAGAACCGTACAGCCAGCAATGTGAGAAGTGCTTTCACAAAAGGAAACGGCAATATCGGAACACCGGGATGCGTATCCTTTATGTTCGATAAAAAAGGCCAGATCATCATCGACAAAGAAGAGTGTGAGATGGACGCAGACGACCTGATGATGATCGCTTTGGACGCAGGCGCAGAAGACTTTTCCGAGGAGGAGGACAGCTTTGAGGTCCTCACAGCTCCGGATGATTTCAGTGCTGTCCGCGAAGCCCTGGAAAAAGAGGGCATCCCCATGGCAGAAGCCGATGTTGCCATGATCCCCCAGACCTATGTGGAACTCTCCGATGAGCAGGATGTGAAGAACCTGCAGAGAACACTGGATCTGCTTGAGGATGACGATGACGTACAGTATGTATGGCATAACTGGGACGAGTAAAAATCGCTGAATATAAAATACCTCTTTGTGCAGGGAACTGTGCAGAGGGGTATTTTTGTATTTACATCTGTTGGACTTTATTGTGCGGAAATGGTATGATATCAATATAGGAATAGGCGAATCAGTAAATGGCATTTTGGACAGGTGAAGTCTATGGAAGCAAAACAGAAAAAAATATTTAAAAGGATTGTAGGGCTGCTTTTCTTCATTCCTCCGACAATTCTTCTTTATTATTTGAAAACCGGGCAGCTATGGAACCGGAAATTGTACTATTACGTGGTATTTTTCCTCTATGGCAGTCTGAGTATTTTTTATATTATAGAAATAATCCTATTGCGGAAAAAGAAAAAGTCCATTTGGGAGGACAGGGAATTACTGATAGCAACCCTTTTGGTTATATTTTGCTTTGTGGATTCCATATTCTCTTATGTAGAATTTGAGTATTCAAAAGACGTGTATGAAAAATGTCTGGAACATCTTCGCCAGGGGTGGTAGAACTTTGTAAAAGGTTGAACGGAGGTGAGCATATGCAGGATAAAAAGGAATCCGAGGATTTAAAAGACAGACTGGCCTATGAGCCGGAAGAAGTCAAGCGGATGGTGGAGGAGTACAACAGACAGAAGCAGATAGAATTTGAAGACCTGCATTCAGAGAAAACCTGTAAGATCATTTCAGTATTTAATGTGTTTCAGAACATACTTCTCATAGCCTGGCTTATCAGCTTTATAATCAGTATTGTTGAACTGTATATGCATTATCCCCTAACCAATCATTCAATCCGTTTCGGAAGAGACAGACGTATTCTCACGCCTATAATTATGCCGGTTGCTGTGATGATGGGCGAATATATTGGCGGACTGAGTAAAATCGGAGGTACTGTTTTTACCACATTGGGTGGTGCCTTTGCGCTTTGGATCACAAAGGAATATATACTGTTATATCCGAATATGCAGATTTCAACATGGCTTACAGCATTTTTTATTATAATGGCATATATCTGCTGTATCATCATGAATTTCCAACCCAGTATTAACCGCTATCTAAAAAGATATCCTTCCAGATTATGGTTTGATCCGGCCCGTGATAAGAGAAAAAAGAAGAAATAATTTTGCCACAGCCTGCAATATCAACAGAATAAAATGCAGCACATTGCTCTGATCCGGGCTATGCATAATAATCACCAAATTACATATCCTACCTCCAGGAATAAAATCTTGGAGGTACTTTTATGTCTGAAGAAAAGAAAAATGAACTGGAGAAAACAGAAAAGCAGAATGAACAGATAGAAGATATGGGGCAGCTTGATTTATCGGATAATGAAAAACAGTATCACATCCATCTTCTGTCCATCATAGGCGAGGTGGAAGGCCACGAATCCCTGCCGAACAACAGTAAGACAACAAAATACGAACATGTCCTTCCAAAGCTCGCTGTCATTGAAGACAGCAAGGATGTGGACGGCCTGCTGATCCTGCTGAACACGGTAGGCGGAGATGTGGAGGCAGGGCTGGCAATTGCGGAGATGATCGCGTCCCTGAGCAAACCGACCGTTTCCCTGGTGCTTGGAGGCGGTCACTCCATCGGTGTGCCTATGGCTGTATCTGCGGATTACTCTTTTATTGTGCCCTCTGCCACCATGGTGATCCATCCGGTCCGGAGCAACGGAATGTTTATCGGTGTGATGCAGTCTTATAAAAACATAGAAAAGATACAGGACCGTATCACAGGCTTTGTCTCTTCCCATTCCAAAATGACCCAGGAGCGTATCGAAGAACTGATGCTGGATCCCACCCAGCTTGTCAAGGATGTGGGCACTATGCTGGAGGGCGAAGAGGCCGTAAAAGAAGGTCTCATAGATGAAGTGGGCGGTATTTCCCAGTCTCTGGAAAAACTGTATGAACTCATAGAAGAAAATAAGAAAAAAGACGCCTGATCGAAAATTCTTAAATTTTGTAAAGACTTTTAAGTTGTGTGAAATGCAATTTTATGATAAAATAAACATTTGATAAAGTTTATCACTCCATCTGTGCGCTGTACACAGGAATCAGATGGAGAAAATACATATGAAGAGGTTGACCACATGTCATTATTACAGGCACTTCTGCTTGGACTGGTGCAGGGAATCACAGAATTCCTTCCGGTGAGCAGTTCCGGGCATCTGGCTATTATGCAGAATCTATTAAACATCAATACCGATACAGGCGTGTTGTTCGATGTGATTTTACATTTGGGAACGCTGACAGCTATTTTTATCGCGTTCTGGAAGGACATTAAGAAGCTGATCCTGGACGGCTGCGGAATGATCTATGATATCATTCAGAATATTAAAATATGGTCACACAACAGAAGAGAACACGATGCCAGGCGTTATAGGAAGATCGTGTCCTCCAATTATCGTAAATTTATCCTGCTTATTACGGTTTCTACAATTCCCACTGCGATTGTGGGACTGCTTCTGCAGAATGTTGTGGAAACAGCCGGCAGCAATCTGCTGGCACCCGGGGTTGGGCTTTTTATCACCGGCATCCTGCTTTTGGTGGTGGACTTCTTCCCGGCAGGTGACAAAATACCGAAAGATGTATCCTTTTGGATCGCGCTGGCTATCGGCTTTTTTCAGGGAATCGCCGTATTTCCGGGAATCTCCAGGTCCGGTATGACCATAGCAGCCTGTCTGCTCTGCGGTCTCAACAGAAAATTTGCAGTAAAATATTCATTTATCATGTCCATTCCGGCTGTGTTGGGGGCAGCAGTCCTGGAATTGAAGGACATACCCGGCTCGGGAGTCACACTTCCCGTGTTTGGGGAATATCTGGCGGCAGCCGTTCTTGCAGGAGCAGCGGGGTACTTCTGCATCAAAACAATGCTGCGGCTGATACAGCGCAAAAAATTCCGGTATTTCAGTATTTACTGTTTTATCATCGGAATTGTTGCTGTAACGTGTAATTTTGTCCTGTAGGTGCAAACCGCAGGAACTATAAGGGGAGTCAGGAAAATGGCAGCGACGAAAAAAAACAACACAAGAAAAAAGACGGGCACCCGCTCTGGAAGCAGAAATAAGAAAAAACAGGACGAGGGCATCGGCCTGTATACTGAGATAATATTATGGATCACACTGGCAGGCTCTATCCTGCTGTTACTGAGCAATTTCGGCATGGGAGGCCTGGTAGGAAAGACAGTCAGCGGAGTCTTCTTCGGACTGTTCGGCCTGGTGGCCTACATATTCCCTATCTTTTTATTCCTTGCCGTATCCTTTGTCATATCAAATAACAGAAATCCGAAAGCTTACCGGAAAATGGCAGGCTTTCTTTTGCTGTTCATTTCTGCCTGCGCATTGATGCAGCTTTTAACGGACGGCTATTTCGGCGGAACTTCCATTATGGATTATTATAAAATTTCGTCCACGTACCAGACCGGCGGAGGTATTCTGGGAGGACTTCTTTGCAATATCTTCGGAAAAGCGTTTGGCACGGTCGGAACTTATGTGATCGTTATCATTGCAATGATCATTGCTCTGATACTGATCACACAAAAATCCATGTTCGCGCTTCTTAAGAAGGGCAGCACCCACGTGTACGGCAGTGCGAAGGCAGGACATGCCCGCAGAAAACAGTATGCGGCAGAGCAGAAAGACAGACCTGTCACAGGAAGAAGAGCAAAACACGGAGAGAAAAACGAAGAATCCGAACCTTTAAAATTGAAAACAAGAAGAAACAAGAACGAAGACAGCATTGCAGCCAATCCGGCTGCTGAAAATATAAGTGTTATCCGGAAGGAAGCAGCAGCGGCTGAGGCAGCTTTGACGGAACCGGCAGAGGAGATTCCTGCAGATGATATCCTTCTGAAACCAGAAAATGCTTTCCCTATCCACCGTTCCGACACAGCGCCGGCAGAGGTGGAAGAGATTGTGGAAGATATACCGGCAGAACCTGTTGTGGAGGAAAAGCCCCGAAAAGCAGGTTCCGCGAAAAAAACGCGTTCCTCAAAAGATGAGATCGAGGATGGTATTGAAAACATAAAGGGTGAGATCGCGGACAAGGAACAGGAGATAAAAAAGGAATACGAAATTCCTCCCGTTTCACTGCTGAAAAAGGGAACCGGCGGAAAAGGTGATTCTGACACGCATCTTCGCAGCACAGCCAAAAAACTGCAGGAGACACTGCACAATTTCGGGGTCAATGTGACAGTGACCAATGTGAGCTGCGGTCCGACCGTTACGCGTTATGAGCTGCAGCCGGAACAGGGCGTTAAAGTCAGCAAAATTGTCAGCCTGACCGATGATATCAAACTGAATCTGGCAGCAACGGATATCCGTATTGAGGCACCCATTCCCGGCAAAGCCGCCGTCGGAATCGAAGTCCCCAATGCCACAAACAGTGCAGTTATGCTTCGTGAACTGATACAGTCCGAGGCTTTTTCCACGTGCAAATCCAAGCTGGCATTTGCGGCGGGAAAAGATATTGCAGGACAGCCGGTCATTGCCGATATTGCCAAGATGCCCCATCTGCTGATCGCAGGCGCCACAGGCTCCGGTAAATCCGTATGTATCAATACATTGATTATGAGTATCCTTTACAAAGCCACCCCGGAAGAGGTACGGCTGATCATGATAGATCCTAAGGTTGTGGAGCTGAGTGTGTATAACGGGATTCCCCATCTGCTGATCCCTGTGGTCACTGACCCCAAGAAAGCGGCAGGTGCCCTGAACTGGGCAGTTGCGGAGATGACAGACCGTTATAATAAATTTGCAGAGTACAATGTCAGGGATTTAAAAGGATACAATGCAAAAGTTGACAAAATTAAGGATATTGAAGAGGAAGGAAAGCCGGAAAAGATGCCGCAGATCGTTATTATCGTGGACGAGCTGGCAGATCTTATGATGGTAGCGCCCGGTGAGGTGGAGGATGCGATCTGCCGCCTGGCACAGCTTGCCCGTGCAGCGGGAATCCATCTGATCATCGCTACACAGCGGCCTTCCGTCAATGTCATCACCGGCCTGATCAAGGCAAACATGCCTTCCAGAATCGCGTTCTCCGTATCCTCCGGTGTGGATTCCCGGACCATTATTGATATGAACGGCGCGGAAAAACTGCTGGGCAAAGGCGACATGTTATTTTACCCGCAGGGTTACCAGAAGCCGGCCCGTGTACAGGGCGCTTTTGTCAGTGACCAGGAAGTGGGGGCTGTAGTGAAATTCTTAGCGGAGCAGAATCCTGCCCATGTCTACAGCCAGGAGATCCAGGACAAAATTGAAGCAGCCAAAGATGCTTCCGCCAATCAGGCAGGAGCGGCATCCGGTGGAAATGACCGGGATGCCTACTTTACCGACGCCGGCAAGTTCATCATTGAGAAGGACAAGGCCTCCATCGGTATGCTCCAGCGTGTATTTAAGATTGGTTTTAACCGGGCAGCAAGAATCATGGACCAGCTCTGTGAAGCCGGCGTAGTGGGCGAGGAGGAAGGTACCAAACCCAGAAAAGTCCTTATGTCCCAGGAAGAATTTGAACAGTATATAGAAGAGTATTTGTAAAATATTGATATAGATGAGAAATGAGGTATTTACATGAAGTGTGCGAACTGCGGTACAGAATTTGAAGATGGCATATTGTTCTGCCCCGTATGCGGCAAAGAAGTTCAATGGGTGCCGGAATATAATACGCTGGAGACGATTATCCAGCAGCGAGAGATACAGGAAAAAGAGAAGAAGAAAAAAGAGGAGCATGCGCTCCGGGAAAAGAGACGCCAGGAACAGGAGATGAAGCGCAGAAAGAAAAGGCGTATGGCTGTGGGCTTTACTGTGGCCGGCGTATGTGTGCTGGCTGTGGGCGCAGGTGTGATCTTCTATCAGAAGCAGTACAATTCTTTTGATTTCCAGATGGCCCAGGCTGAGTCTGAGTTCAGCAACAAGGACTATGACTCAGCTCTGAAATACCTGGAACGTGCCCTGAATCTGCAGCCTGACAGCACAGAAGCCAACATTCTGCAGGCAAAGATATATCTGAAAAATGAGGAGGAGGAGAAAGCGCTGGCGATTCTCATTGCAACCATCGCCAAGGCTCCCGACAGTGTCAGTGCCTATGGGGAACTGCTCCGCCTGTACGAGAAACAGGGGGAGGTCAAAAAGATCAAGGAGCTGATGGATGACTGTGAGAGCACAGAGGTAAAGGAACGCTATTCTTCCTATATCAGTACCCTTCCGGTTATCTCACTGGACGGCGGAACCTATGACAGCAAAGAGGAAGTGGATTTCAGCGCGATTGAAGACGGAACCAAAATATATTATACTCTGGACGGCAAAGACCCGGATACCACCAGCAAACTGTATGACTCCGCCAGCGGGATCATGTTGGAGGAGGAGGGAGAGTATACCCTGAAATATGTGGCGTATAACGCCAAAGGCATTCCCAGTGACATCGGCCTTATGACCTACACCATAGAATTCAAGGCGCCGGACGCTCCCAGGATCACACCCGCCTCCGGTCAGTATGAGGACTCCATGACAATTAAAGTATATGTGCCGAAGGGATGTACCGCATATTATGAATTTAATGAAACACCTACCACCGAAAGCACAGAATATACAGGCCCGGTTGCCATGCCTGTGGGAGAGAATATATTTTCCGCCATCTTAGTGGATGAAAACGGAAAAATAAGCAGTCCGGCAAGTGCAACTTATGTCATTTATCAATGATTTATAAAGTAAATTGGAAATTTTTCTAAAATTCGGATTGAATTTTTGTTACTTTTGCTCTATACTAAAAAGAGCGACTATAGCAATAGAATTACCATATTTGGAGTTGTGAGGAGGACATTATGTACAAGATTCTGAAAGCAGAAAAGCTCAATGAGATAGTATATCTCATGGTTGTTGACGCACCAAGGGTTGCAAAACACTGTGAACCCGGACAGTTCGTCATCGTGAAAAAAGACGATGCAGGGGAGAGAATTCCGCTTACCATCTGTGATTATGACAGAGAGGCAGGAACTGTTACGATCGTATTCCAGCCGGTAGGTGCTTCCACCGAAAAATTCGCTAAAATGCAGACAGGAGATTTCTTTGAAGATTTCGTAGGTCCGTTAGGATGTCCATCTGAATTTGTAAATGAAGATCTGGAAGAGTTAAAGAAAGAAAAACTTTTATTTGTAGCCGGCGGCGTTGGAACCGCACCGGTATATCCGCAGGTAAAATGGCTGCACGAGCACGGCATTGACGCTGATGTCATTGTAGGTGCCAAGACCAAAGACCTGATCATCCTGGAAAAGGAAATGGAAGAAGTAGCAGGAAATTTATACATCACCACAGATGATGGTACATATGGACGTCACGGAATGGTAACAAAAGTAATTGAAGACCTGACTGCTGAAGGCAAGACCTATACAAAATGTGTTGCGATCGGCCCCATGATCATGATGAAATTCTGCTGCCTGACAACTAAGAAACTGAATCTGCCCACTATCGTTTCCATGAATCCGGTCATGGTTGACGGAACCGGTATGTGCGGAGCCTGCCGTGTTATCGTCGGCGGTGAAGTGAAATTCGCATGCGTGGACGGTCCTGAATTTGACGGTCATCTGATTGACTGGGATCTGGCAATGAAGAGACAGCAGATGTACAAGACAGAAGAAGGAAGAGCATTATTAAAACTTCGTGAGGGGGATACCCATCACGGCGGATGCGGAAACTGCGGAGGTGACGAATAATGGGTGACGTATTAAAGAAAGTTCCTGTAAGAGAACAGGACCCGAAGGTGAGAGCAACAAACTTTGAAGAAGTTTGCTATGGATATAACAAAGAAGAAGCAATGGAAGAGGCAGCCCGCTGCTTAACCTGTAAAAATGCAAAATGTGTCAAGGGATGTCCTGTAAACATTGACATTCCCGGATTTATCAAAGAAGTAAAAGAGGGCAACTTTGAAGAAGCATTCAAAGTGATCGGCCAGTCCAGCGCCCTTCCGGCAGTCTGCGGACGTGTCTGCCCCCAGGAAACACAGTGTGAAGGTCTGTGTATCCGCGGTATCAAAGGCGAACCGGTTTCTATCGGTAAGCTGGAGCGTTTTGTTGCTGACTGGGCAAAAGAAAACGGAATCAAACCGGAACCTCCGAAGGAGAAAAACGGACATAAGGTTGCAGTGATCGGTGCCGGACCTGCTGGTCTTACCTGCGCCGGAGATCTGGCTAAGATGGGTTACGATGTAACGATCTTTGAAGCACTTCATCAGCCGGGCGGTGTACTGGTATACGGTATTCCTGAATTCCGTCTTCCGAAAGACAAAGTAGTTAAAATGGAAGTTGAAAATGTAAAAGCGTTAGGTGTTAAGATTGAGACGAACGTGATTATCGGTAAATCCACCACGATCGACGAGCTCATGGAAAAAGAAGGCTTTGAAGCTGTATTCATCGGTTCCGGTGCAGGACTTCCCATGTTCATGGGCATTCCGGGTGAGATAAGCAACGGTGTATTCTCTGCCAATGAGTACCTGACAAGAAGCAACCTGATGAAAGCTTTCCGCGACGACCATGACACACCTATTAAAATGGGCAAGAAAGTAGCCGTTGTAGGCGGCGGCAACGTGGCAATGGATGCTGCAAGAACAGCTCTTCGTCTCGGAGCTGAGGTACATATTGTATACAGAAGAAGTGAAGCAGAGCTTCCTGCAAGAGCGGAAGAAGTACATCACGCAAAAGAAGAAGGAATTATCTTTGACCTTCTGTGCAATCCTACAGAGATCCTGGCAGATGAAAACGGCTGGGTAAGAGGCATGAAGTGTGTTCGTATGGAACTGGGCGAGCCGGATGCGTCAGGAAGAAGACGTCCTGTAGAGATTCCGGGTTCTGAGTTTGAGATGGAACTGGATACAGTTATCATGTCCCTGGGAACTTCCCCGAACCCGCTGATTTCTTCCACCACAATCGGCCTTGATACAAACAAGAGAAAATGTATCATCGCTGATGAGGAAAATGGCAAGACAACCAAAGACGGTGTTTACGCCGGCGGTGATGCCGTGACAGGTGCCGCAACGGTTATCCTGGCCATGGGCGCAGGAAAATCCGCTGCACAGGGAATCGACGAATTCATCAAAGGAAAAAATAATTAATTAAACATACAAAGAGCCGTCACCGGACGTGGCGGCTCTTTTTTCAGTTGTATGGAGGAAAATGGAGAACACAAGGGAAATCATGATAGAAGCAATAAGAGAGGAACTGAGAGAGTCGGCTGATAAGGACTACAAAAAATTTCAGGAATCCCTGATACCGGGCCTGACGACCATGATGGGGGTCCGGCTGCCAAAGCTCCGGAAAATGGCAAAGAAGATCGCAGGGGAGGACTATGCCGGTTTTTTAGAGAAAGCGGATGATAGCTGTTATGAAGAACTGATGCTCCAGGGTATTGTGATCGGATATGCGAAAATGGAGCGGGAGGAGCAGACGCAGGCACTGGCGCGTTTTGTGCCCAAAATCAATAATTGGGCCATTTGTGACTGCAGTTGTATTACTTATAAGTTTATGAGAAAGGATTCTGTTTACTGGTTCGCCTTTTTGGAGCGATATCTCAGCTCAGAAAGAGAATATGAGATTCGTTTTGCTCTGGTATCTATGCTTGACCATTTTGTGACAGAGGATTATATTGACCGTCTGCTGGATATATGCAACCATTTAGACAGTGATGCCTATTATGTGCAGATGGCAGCAGCCTGGGCAGTCTCTGTCTGCTATGTGAAGTTTCCGGAGAAGACCGCCGCATTTCTGCAGACAGATACCATGGATACCTTTACACACAATAAATCCATTCAGAAGATCAGGGAATCCTACCGGGTGTCAAAAGAGGAAAAGGACAGACTTTTGAAATGGAAGCGGGAGGATACAGGAAAATGAAGATCACCATACTTACTGTTGGAAAAATCAAAGAAAAATTCTATCGTGACGCCATTGCCGAATATACAAAGCGTCTGAGCAAATACTGCAAGCTGGAAATCCTGGAAGTGGCAGACGAAAAAACACCGGATGCCGCCAGCGAGACTGTGGAGGAGAATATCCGCCAGAAAGAAGGCGAGCGCATTCTAAAATGCATCAGGGAAGATGCCTACGTCATTACACTGGAGATCAATGGAAAAATGCTGGACTCTGTTGAACTCTCCCAAAAGATAGAGAGTCTTGGAATACAGGGGAAGAGCCATATCACTTTTGTCATAGGCGGTTCCATCGGACTTGGAAAAGAGGTGCTGAAACGCTCGGATTTTGCGCTCAGCTTTTCCAAAATGACATTTCCGCATCAGTTGATGCGGGTAATATTGCTGGAACAGATTTACAGGAGTTACCGGATCATGAGTGGGCAGCCTTATCACAAATGAATTTTAAACGGTCAGCATATAAGGAATGGCAGACTAAGCGGTCTGTTATTCCTTTTCTCAGATTTGGATACTTTTTTGGCCGGACGATAGTTATATAATACGAAAAATGGTAGTTGTTTCCGATACAGATTATGGGTATAATATGGACTAAGAAATGACAAACAGGGATATGTGCAATTCTTATTAAAAAGAACGGAGACAAACGCATGAGAAAAAAGAAAGTGATGTTACTCTGCACTCTGATATTCTGTTGTATCCTATCGGCCTGCGGCCAGAAAAAAGAAGAAAAATCAGAGAAACCCCGGCCTGCCGCTGAATTACCTGAAAAAGAACCGGATATTGATAAAAAGAATCCTGTAAAAAAGGATACCGATAAAACAGAAGATAAAAAGAAAGAGGACAAAAAAGATGTTAAAACGGCTCCAAAGGCAGAAAAGCCAAAAGAAAAACCAGAAGCAGAGCGTCTGATCCAGGAGCAGACTTTTGATACAGAACTAATACCACTTGGAAATGTGACATTTGCCTCTTATTTGCCTGATACATCACAGATGCCATATGGAGATGCTGAATTTAAGGTGTCCCAAAACCAGCAGGTTATTGCTGTACTTTCGGGAATGAACCAGTCCAATACCAGAAAAGAGGAAACCTTTCATAAAGTGGAAGCTGTCTCCTTTCCTGATTATAACCAGGATGGTTATGACGATATTATCATTATCTGCAGTTATCTGCCGGATGACAGGACAAAGGGTGTGTATTCTGAAGCCAGATTATATTACGGAAGCGCAGAGGGCCGGTTTACTCTGGATATTGGTCTGTCAGAACAAGTGAATGTGGATGTTATGGAAAAGACGATTCAGAATATTTTAGATTTTTTTTATCAGGACACGGATTATGCAGAAATCCCCCAGACAGATGAGCCGGATGATTCTCAAGCAGATACAGCCTGGAAACAGGCATTTGCGGATTATATCCATAACACCTACGGACAGGGAGGCGTTGCCGGCTATCAGCTTATATATGTAAATGATGATGATATCCCTGAACTGGCAGTCATAGGGAATTGCGAGGCTGCGGGCTGCAGAATCGTCACCTATGCCAACGGACAGACCTATGAGAAACATCTCCGCAGGACAAATTTTACATATATCGAAAGAGAAAATCTGCTCTGTAATTCCGATGGGGTGATGGATGGGTATTATGATCTGGTATATTGTATCATTGATGGACAGATGACGCTGATCGCGGAAGGAAATTACGGCGCGGAGGATAATAGCAGCCTTCAGGTAGATGAGAACGGCAATCTTATCTACAAATATTATTGGAATGGTGTCGAAATGACAGAGGAAGATTATAACAGCGCATTAAATGAAGTATATGATATGTCAAAGGCAGCGCAGGGATATGAAACTGGTGCGTACTATACGGTTGAGGAGATTCTTGCTGAACTGGAAAATAATTAGTATACGGCAACAGTTCATAAATAGACGAAACAGCCCGGATGTCACCTTGAAGAAGGGAAAAAGATGGAAAAACACAGTAAGAAAAAACGATGGATGATTACAGGAATATCCGTTACTCTGGCGCTTGCTTCTGTCTGCATGGTGGTATGTCTGTACATGTATCAGAAGAACAGCAGCATGCGCAATGCCAGATATGTTTTGAGGGGAGAAATCAGTAAACTGCAGTATGCCATTGATTCCCAATTGTTTACCACAAAAGCACTGGAAGTGATCGTCACCAGCAACCATGGCGAGGTGGTAAATTTTGATAAGGCAGCTGAAAGTCTTTACGAAAAGGATGCCTCTATCAGAAGCCTGCAGCTGGCACCGGATGGAAATGTGACCTATGTATATCCCCTGGAGGGAAACGAGGAAGCCTTCGGCGACCTGTTCAGTGATCCTGACAGGAAAACAGAGGCAGAGTATGCCAGGGACACAGGAAAAATGACCTTGGCAGGCCCATATGAACTTTCACAGGGCGGCATGGGAATTGTGGCGAGAAATCCCATATATCTGACAGATGAGGATGGGCAGAAAACATTCTGGGGATTCAGCATTGTTGTGCTCAATGTGCCTGAGATATTTGACGAGATAAATTTAAAGGCATTGAATGGACAGGGATACAAATATAAAATATGGCGGATCCATCCGGATACAGACAAGGTGCAGAATATCATACAGAACGCGGACTTTTCTGTGACAGATGCCGTGGAGGATGTGATTCAGGTTCCAAACGGTACATGGCATTTGAGCATAATTCCCAAAAAAGGATGGGTTCCCATGGAATACATATGGATAGAATCCATTGTCTGCAGTCTCATACTCGTTCTGGCAGTCATGGTCATCAACGGCATACTGACCAGCGCAGAGCAAAAAAAGGAGCTGGCAAAGCTGGTAAATACGGACCCGCTGACGGGCCTGCATAACGGCAGATATTTTATGAACTGCTTAAAAGAATTCGTCCTGCAGAATCGTCCCTGTGTATTATACTATCTGGATATGGACAGGTTTAAACAGATCAATGACCGTTTTGGACACGATATCGGCGATAAGTTTTTAAAAGAGTCCGCAGCCCGTATGCAAAAATGCCTCTCTGAAGAGGATTTAGCATTTCGTACCGGCGGAGATGAATTTACGGTACTGGCTGCCGGTGGAAAAGGCGACGAATTCTATGAAAAACTAAAAGAACGACTGAAAGAGGAGATTGGCCGTCCATATATACTGCCCGAATGTACCCTGCATCCCCATGTGAGTATCGGGTATGCGCGCTACCCTGAGGAACAGGAAAATGCGGAGGCGCTGATTCGCCAGGCAGACCAGCGGATGTATGAGGAGAAGAGACAGATTCATCATTAATGTCAACAGATTCATTATAAAACGGAGAAGGATATGAAAAATCTTAAAATTGCATTACTCCAGCTAATGCCGGGGATTTCTTTAGAAGAAAATTTAGCCAAGGGAGTAGATGCCTGTAAAAAAGCAAAGAAAATGGGTGCTGATATTGCCCTGTTTCCGGAAATGTGGAGCAGTGGATATAAAATTTCGGAAGATATAGAGGAATTAAAAACAGATGCGGTATCCTCTGACAGTGATTTTGTCTGTTCTTTCGGCGAGCTTGCCAAAAAATTGGGTATGGCGATCGGTATCACATTCCTTGAAGCGTTTGAACCGCTGCCGCGCAACACACTCTGTCTTTTTGACCGTTTTGGCAGCAGAGTTCTGACCTATGCCAAGGTTCATACCTGTGACTTTGGTGATGAGTGCAGACTGACGGCGGGAGATGATTTTTATACTGCAGAGCTGGATACAGAACAGGGAATGGTAAAGATTGGCGCCATGATCTGTTATGACAGGGAATTTCCGGAAAGCGCAAGAATCCTCATGCTGAAAGGTGCTGAGATCATTCTGGTTCCAAATGCCTGTCCCATGGAAATCAATCGTATTTCCCAGCTTCGCGCAAGGGCGTATGAAAATATGACAGGTATTGCTACTGTCAATTATCCCTTTGGAAAGCCTGACTGCAATGGACATTCAACTGCCTTTGACGGGATTGCATACAGGGAAGGTGAGCCGGGTTCCAGGGACACTTTGATCATAGAGGCAGGCGAACGGGAAGGAATCTATATAGCTGATTTTCCCTTAGATGAAATCAGAGTCTATCGAAGAACGGAAGTCCACGGAAACGCATTTCGCCATCCCGGTAAATACGGTCTGCTCGTCTCAGAAGGAATTGAGGAACCGTTTATCAGAGAATGTTATCGAAAATAGAGAAAAAGTTATAGGAATGGAGTAATTAATATGTTTAAAGTAATATTATGGGATGTGGATGGAACACTGCTCAATTTTGACAAAGCAGAGAAATATGCCCTGCGGCAGTGTTTTGCAAAATTTGACCTGAAGGAATGTACGGATGCCATGATCTCCAGATATGCGGAAATAAACAAACGTTATTGGAAACGCCTGGAGGCCGGGGAGATCACAAAAGAACAGGTACTTCTGGAGAGATTTTCGGAATTTTTCCAAAAGGAACATATCCGCTGTGACAAGATCAAAGAGTTCAACGATGAATACCAGGTGCGTTTGGGCGATAAAATATTTTTTAATGATGACAGCAAGTCTCTTCTGGAAAGGCTGAAAGGAAAAGCAAAGCAGTACGCAGTCACAAATGGCACTTATGTGGCACAGAAACGCAAGCTTGAAAATTCAGGACTTGACGTTCTGTTTGACGGTATTTTTATTTCCGACCAGATAGGATATGAAAAACCGGACATCCGGTTTTTTGATCACATTTGGAAACAGACAGGTGTTTATGAGAAAGATGACGTTCTCATTGTAGGGGATTCCCTGACCAGCGATATGCAGGGCGGAAATAATACAGGTATCCGCTGCTGCTGGTATAATCCGGAGGACAAGGAAAATAATACAAATGTAAAGATTGATTACCTGATACATGATCTGAATGAGGTTGAATTTCTGTGAGAATCTTACATGGAGCCGGGAGTAAGGATAATATCAAAGCCGGATAAGTTCGTATTCCGGAAGGCAGTGTATTCCTCTGCCAGATTTTGAAGCTTCTGTTTTTCGGGAACGGTATTCCATAAGGTGATCTTAATTTCCATCCCTTTATTTTTCTTTTTCCCTGTCCAGATGCCAATGATCTCACCGCGGTACAGGACAGCACCGGGGTTGCTTACAAATCTCCATATTTGTTTCTGCAGTGTTTTGTCGGGCTGCAGAACCGCCCGGTCTCTCTGGTCGAGAAAGGGGTCATGTCCGCCGAGCAGCAGCAGTTCTCTTTGCAGTGAATCCGGAGACAGAAGACGTTCCTTGTCGGAGGACAGGATATATGCTTTTTTGCCAAAAACCATGACAGGTTCTGTCTCTTCCGAAACCGTTTTCCACATACGCCGTGCCTGTTTACCGGAACATCCGAGCCAGGCTGCAAAATGATTCGGTGTTGCCGGGCCGTAACAGTGCAGGTATTTCTGCATTAACTTTTTACAGGCATCCTTGTTTGGCGTAAACGAATAGCCGGTCCAGTTTTTGTAAGAGGTAAAAACCGGGCTGGTTCCCTGCCGTCCGCCGAAAACGACCAGACCTTTTAAGGCGCAGGGCCGCAGAAGAAAAGACACTACGGCACCGCCGACGGTCTGTTTATCAGGACTTCCATACATGGAGGGCTGTGTCCATAGCGCGCGCTTTTTCTCCGGGAGCAACGGCAGCATCCATTCTGCCAGGTTCTGATCCAAGGAAGTTTTGCTGATTACGGTACAGTGATCAAGCTGTGGAATTACCTGCTGTAATATTTCAAATAATTCATGGAAACCCATCTGCAGAAAATCAAGTGCCAGAGTAATTCCGGCAGTATATATCCATGGCTCATCCTCCTGCGGTATAAGCGCAGATAAAAATACATCACTTTCCAGAGCAGGAAATACAACAGGGATACCCCGCAGGCTCCAGGTCTGCAGAAGCGTTTTCTCTTTATAAAGCAAATATTCCATTTCTGTCAAACTGCAGTCAGGAATCCGGTTAAAAAGAGCAGTTTCCCAGGCGCCCGGAGGTGTATTCTGCATTCCGCACGCACCCGTCAGCTTTTCCATATCCGTTTTTTTATACTCCTTATCCAGATGGTGAGCACCCAGTCTGAAATTTCTTATTTGCTCAATGCTTATTTCGGCCATGTAGTAGTTCCCTTCGATTTATGTGTAATTATGAAAATACAGACAGTATAGTTTCGATAAATCTGCCCAGTTTGTGTAAGCAGTATACTGGGGAGCTGATAGGGATATTATACCTCTTTTTCTTTATAGACTGCAACACCGTCAGAGATAACTTTGTGTCCGGAAGCTAAAAAGCCGTCCATTTCTGAACGGCTATAAATTTTTGAATCTTTGAAAATAGGTGAATCGCAAGAGAGAATAGAGAATACCAAGCCAGCGTTTTAAAACACTGTCTGATTCGACTCCAGAATATTCCGGAACAGGTACAGATGTTTTTTCCGCAGGCAATAAATGATCCAGTAGACATCTCCCGAATCTTCTTTCTCTTCCCTTACATCCACAGTATAACTCTCTCCCTCAATGTTTACTGTTATAGTCTCTGTAAGAATCGTCCCCCAATATTTTAAATCATGTTTCTGACAGAATTCTTTGATCAGATCTGTGATTTCTTCCTTTGTTTGTGGATACTGGCTTCTGAAAATAATATATGCGTCCTTCATATGGAATCTCCTTTCGGTATTTTAAAAAATCATACATTATGTTTTAGAACCGTACCGGTGTTGCCCGGCATGTGAACCGTGACAGAACTCTGGCGTTTTGATGATTCCGTCAGGTCATATTTTTCCAGTACAGCGTACAGTTTTTCTGCCATGGTGCGGTCCATATCACAAAGCGGCAGCCTGCAGGGGCCTACATCATAACCCATGGCGCGCATCGCCTGTTTTACGGGTATCGGATTTACATCTAAAAACAGCGCTTCAATGAGCTCCAGGTATTTTAACTGCAGATTATCGCTTTCTTCGCTGTTTCCACGGAAATAGGAAGTGCAGATGGCATGGGTCTCGTTTGGAACAAGATTGGACAGAACAGATATCACACCCTTTCCTCCAAGAGCCAGAGAAGATGTGATCTGATCGTCATTGCCGGAATAAATGGCCAAATCCTCTTTGCACAGACTGGCTATTTTGGCCATCTGGGAAAAGTTGCCGCTTGCCTCTTTTACAGCCACTATATTTTCTGTTTCGCTGAGCCGTTTATAAGTGGCCGGGTAAATGTTCACCCCGGTGCGAGACGGTACATTATATAATATGACCGGCAGACGGGTAGACCTGGCACATTCGTTGAAATGCAGAAACAAGCCCTGCTGTGATGCCTTGTTATAATACGGTGTTACATGGAGAAGCGCGTCGGCCCCGGCTTTTTCGCATTCTTTTGAAAGGTATACGGCATGTGCGGTATTGTTGCTTCCTGCCCCGGCTATGACCGGAACGCGCCCACGGACATGTTTGACTGCGCGGCGTACCAGTTCTATATGCTCATCATCTGTCAGGGTGGAGCCTTCTCCTGTTGTACCTGCAACTACGATGGCATCTGCGCTGCCTGCGATCTGCATATCCAGCAGCTCGTCAAAGACAGAATAGTTAATCGAATAATCCTCCTTCATCGGAGTGACAACAGCAGTTCCCACACCTTTAAATACTATCTTTTTCAAATTTGAATCCTCCCAAACCTTTGTAATTTAGATTATGGAAATTATAGCAGTTTGGTTATTAAATGGGAGTGAAGTTCCGGGCAGAGGCATTAAGTTTCAATAAATGTAAGAATCGGCTGTGGTAATATATCGATTGTCATACATTTCAATATCATATATAATAAGCCTGTGAGCGGTATAAAACCGTTGGGAACAGACGAATTGTCTGCAATAACATCCGGCGGAAGTGGTGGACAGTCTGTAGAATCCCGGAAGGTTTGCGCAGAAACCGGAAAAGGCCTTCGTTTCTTCCAGCAGCGCGCTGAAAATCAAAGAACAGGAGCACAACATTATGGATTTAAAGAAAAACATCTGTGATAATATCAAAGAATGTGAGATAAAGATCGGCTATCGGGAGGAAGATATGAACCTATATTATCCGCAGGCATCCTTACTGGAACTGCTTCCTGCCGAAAAAGAAAATCTGTCCGAGGCGCTTGCTGCATTTTGCAGGACCGCAGAACCGGAGCTTGGAAAACTGACCATAAAAGAGACAGAGGAAAAAGGCCGGTATTGTATTCATGTCCCATCCGCAGGGGTAAAATATGTCCATGAAAATCTGGAGGACAGCCCATTTTTAAAAGCCTTTTTGGCGGAAATATTTAAACCCGGTAATACTGTGGAGGATATGATAAAGATATTCCAATCCTTCTCTCAGGATATTATTATAGAAAAGATTGACGAACAGGAATGGGGAATCTCTTTTCAAAATCCGGAAATAGATCCTTACGTGTATTATCTGGAGCAGGATGCGTTCGGTCTGCAGTATCATCGGTTTACAAGGCAGGCCTATGATGCGTTAAAGGATAGTTATTGATCTGTCCATGCAGAATCGCCTTTGGCGATGGGATTTTCCGGCGCAGGAAATGCACCGATTTGCGGAAGCATTTCAAACAAAGACAAAATACCTCTGCTGATATACTATGAATGCAGAGGTGCTTTTTTATTAACTTTATAATGAATATTGAATATTATTTAATGATAAACATTAAAATACATTGACGGAAGCTATCCTGTGTGATATAACGGAATTAGAAATAGAAGACGGAAAAGTTTGAAAATGGGAGGGTGCAGATATGGGTGAAAGCGATTTTACAACAGATGTCAATGTGACGGAAAAGAAGTTTTCAAAAAAATTAAAATTTCTTTTGATACTTGCGATTTTCCTGACAGGTATGATTGCTGTCTGCGGGTTTTACAGTGTAATGGTAATGCTGCAGGAAGAAGAGAATATTACAATTACAGCCTACAGTCTTATTTCATATTTGTTTGACTGCATGATCTTCATTTCACTGATCCGAATCTACGCCAGAAAACAATTTTTTATTCAATCCCTGCAAAAAAACATTTTGATCATGGGATGGATGATTATATGCGGAGCGTTTATCATCACACATTTTTCCACTTATCATTCAAGTGGTTTTTCAATCATGCAGTACGGAAGTTTTATACTGGCAGATGGAAGAATGCTGACTCTGGGCATCTTGTTTCTGGTTTTCAGCAGCCTGATAAAAGAAGGATTGGAAATGCAGAAAGAAATGGATAAAATCCTTTAGGAGCATAGCATATGGCGATTATATTAAGATTAGACCGGGTCATGGCTGACCGCAAAATGTCCCTGAATGAATTATCGGAAAAAGTAGGGATATCAAATGTCAATTTATCCAACCTGAAGACAGGAAAAGTGAAGGCAATCCGTTTTTCCACGCTGGAAGCAATCTGTGATGTACTGGACTGTCAGCCGGGAGATATTATAGAATACCGCAGAACTTCCGGGGCGGAGTACCGGGCAAAAAATATTACAGATAATCCCGCTGACATTCCTGACACTGCACATCCCGACTGCAGCAAAAATTCAAAATAATGTCATCAACACGTGTGCAGGTAGCCTTTTTATATGTTACAGTATGTGCAGCCTTACTGCTGTCCTTCGGACATGTTGCGTGGCTCACTATTGTATATGTATGTTCATCGTCTTTTGTTTGTTTTTCCATAAGAATACTCCTGTATAACATAAAGTAAATACACCGGGTACAAGATCATTATATAGAAAACGGCGCAAAAAAGAAAGAGCCGATCAAAAAAAGAGAGGTATAGAGATGAAATTTGTTATGTCTTACAGCTGCGGCAAGGACAGTACCCTTGCACTTCACAAACTGATAAAAGCCGGACATGAGCCGGTGGGCCTGCTGGTTATGGTCAATAAAGATATGGACCGTTCCTGGTTTCACGGTGCGGATCACAGGCTGCTGGAAAAGTTTTCAAAGGCACTGGAGATTCCCTTGCTTCTCTGTCCCTCCGGAGGTGACGAGTATCATCTGGAATTTGAAAAAGGCCTGAAAAGAGCCATGGAACTTGGGGCAGAGATGGCCGGTTTCGGCGATATTGATATTGAAAATAACCGCAGGTGGTGCGAAGAGCGGTGCCGCGCGGCAGGCCTGAAAGCTGCATTCCCGCTGTGGCAGCAGGGACGTGAGAAGATAGTGCAGGAGATTATTTCAGAAGGCTATTGCTGTATTATCAAATCCATAAACAATCAGCTTCTGCCAAAAGAACTCCTGGGAAAACAGTTAGATTCGGAAACATTGGAGATAATGGCGGCAAGGGGCATTGATATCTGCGGAGAAAACGGAGAATACCATACCATCGCAGTGGACGGGCCGATTTTCAGGCATAAGCTGGAAATACAGACAGGCAGTATTCTTGATTTCGGTGAGCGGTCAGTGATTGATCTTAGATGAATTGGCAAATTTAAAAATGTAATCTGAAGAATTAAAAAAGGGTGCTGTCGGCATTCACTGACAGCACCTATTCTTTCATCTGCAGCGCTCCCTTTTTAAGCCGGAAATTCACATCGGCTTGTTTGGTTGATTCATGATTTTCCGTTTATGTATGATCCGCGGGCTGTATCAGCCGTTTGCTTTCCCAGCCCTTGTTTTTAAAATAAAGCCAGCCGACGAGGAAGGGCAGGAGAGGGGACAGGGCCTGTCCCACATATACACCGGGGAATCCCATACCTGCCGTAAATGCCAACAGCCAGCTTACGGGCAGCCGGACAACAGCCGCATCCAAAAGTGCATTTACCATGGCAATGTTAGCGGCGCCTATGCCGATAGCAAAGGAATCGAAGGTATACAATGCAGCGTAAACCAGACTGTTTATGCCGCAGCAGATCCTCAAATAAAGGATGCCGTCTGCAATCACCTCTTTATTTTGGGGTTCAAACAGCATGATGATCTGTCCTGCAAATAGTTGTACAAGAACCACTGCCATTAGCGTGATCAAAAGGTTTAAGCGCAGCCCGGTTTCCGTTGTCTTTTTGACCCGGTCTGTTCTGCCTGCGCCCATGTTCTGTCCGGCCATGGCGGTTACAGCCTGGCCGACTGCCCAGCAGGGCATTCCTGCAAAGGTATTGACTTTCAGTCCCACCCCAGATGCTGCAGCAACAGACACTCCGAATTGATTCAACATGCCTGTGATCATAAGATAAGAGATATTCACAACTGCCATTTGTACCGCTGTGGGCAGTCCGACTTTTAAGACAGCAGCCATTTTTTCAGTCTGAACAGCAAAATTTTTCAGCCTGAACGGAAAGATAAAAGTTTTCCTTCTCAGACAGCATATGGATATTGCAAGGGAGATACCCTGTGAGAAAACGGTGGCATAAGCTGCGCCTGCAGTCCCCATACCGAAAGGTCCCACTAAAAGAAGGTCCAGCAGGATATTAACGACTGCCGCGGCTGCGATAAAGTAAAGTGAACTTTTGGAATCTCCCAATCCTTTCATAACAGAGCAGACAGCATTATAGCCAAACACGAACACTGTTCCGCAGCAGATAATTCTCATATAATCGCAGGCGTCCTGCATGGACCCGGCAGGAACACGCAGTATCTGAAAAAGCGGCCGGTAAACAAGCAGCCCTGACACTGTGACTAGTAATGAGGCAAAGAAGGAGAGGGAAAATAATGTCCCGACAGTTTCACGCTGTCCCTCTTCATCATCTGCCCCTTTGTATTGGGCAACCAGCACAGTACCTCCCATTGTAACGCCGATACATATGGAATTAATGATAAAACTTATCATAGACGCATTGCTGATCGCGGCAAGTCCTGTTTCCCCCACAAACCTTCCCACAACAAGCATATCCACAATACTGTAAAAGGACTGCAGTAAATTGGCAAGCAGCAGGGGGACAGCAAACTTTATCAGTTTTTTTGAGACATTTCCCGTTGTCAGATCTTGTTCTTTTCTCATCAAATCATTTCTTTCTTTCATAGATAAGTCCGGCATGCCTTTTCCCGGCACCGGAACATGCATAATAAGAAAACAGAGGGCAGCCACGGTAATGTGCTCCCTCTGCTTGTATGACAATAACAGTTCAAATACAAAAGGCAGCAGACAAAACATTGCCTCCTGCCCAAATCGCATACAAAAACAAATCCCAAATCATGAATCTGTTTTGGAATCTGCCTTTTATAATATCATAAATACTCTATCAGGCTCCGCACAATGTTTTGTTATATACAATTGTTCGGAGCTGTTGTCAATACAGAATTTCCCATATAACTTCATTGTGCCCACCCTTTCTGTTCATCCTTTTACCTCATTATAAACAGTCAGGGTTATACTGTCAATATTCTGTCGCACGGGATATGAATCCCCCAAAAGATGATTGACATTTATCTACTACTAATGTAAAATAAAATCAGGTACTACAATTGTAGAAAAACTCTGTAACCTGACCGGAATATAATGATTCGGTATCTGCAGACAGTACAGGAGGTGATAAGATGAAAAAGCGTATTCAGAAACTGCCTGATTCGGAGCTGGATGTGATGCTTGCTTTGTGGAACGGTCATCCTGATATGACCCGGCTGGAGGTGGAGGCTTTTGTAAACCAGAAAAAAGAACTGGCACCCACCACGATCCTGTCCATGCTCACCCGGCTTGAAAGCAAGAAATTTGTCTCTGTAAAAAGGGAAGGGAAGACAAATCTCTACAGCGCGGTTGTGACGCAGAGCGAATACCAGCAGCAGGAAGGGAAAAGCGTGCTGGAAAAATTGTATGGAAATTCGCTGAAGAACTTTGTGGCGTCTCTTTATCAGGGAAAACAGATTCACGAGGAAGATATACAGGAACTGGAGGAGTTCCTGAAGGAACTGGAGCGGAAGGGGGAATAGTCTATGGCAGAGTTTATGCTGCACATAATTAAAGTGAATGTTTTGTCAGCTTTCATCATTTTTATTGTGCTGGCAGTATCAAGACTGCTGGACAGGAAATATTCCTCCAGGTGGAAATATCTTATCTGGCTGTTTGTTTCCGTATTTCTTCTCATTCCGGTCAGGTTTCCATCTCCTGCCGCAGGACTGAATATAGAAGTACCAAAACAAATTGTCCGGGCAGAAGCAAGCAGGAGTACGAATACGTCCGGCGCGGAGAATCTGCAGTCTCCTGCAGACACCGCGAACAGCAGCAGTGACCTGCAGAAGGATACAGACAAAAATGCAGACCTGCAGGGCAGCACGGGACAGGAGAATATAACTATGGATACCGTGGCATGGATCATGGCAATTATCTGGGGAGCGGGTATTTGCACAGCAGCGGTATATAAAGTGTTTGTTTTGAGAGCAGGAAGACAGTACCTGCGCCGCTGGAGGATTCCTTTTACGAACCGTGAGAGGATTGCTGAATATGATAAACTGTGTAAAGAGATGCATCTGAAAAAAGCACCGAAGCTTGTGGCAAACAGCAGGCTATCCGGGCCGCTTTTGGCAGGGATCAGGAATACCTTTCTCTATCTCCCTGTACGGGAGTATTCAAAAGAGGAATGTGAAATGATCTTCCGGCATGAGCTATGCCACTACCGCAGCCGGGATCTGTGGTATAAACTGCTCATGATATGCATAACAACGGTTTATTGGTTCAATCCGGCAGTTTACTTTATGAAAAAAGAGGCGGAGCGTGATATAGAGTTTATATGTGATGAGAAAGTCATGAAAGGCAGGAACCGTGAGGATAAGCTTCGGTATAACCAATTGCTTCTGAAGACAGCAGCACTGGGCAGACCATCCTATGAGCTGTCCACCAGTCTGAATGACGGCCTTCTCACATTCAAAAAAAGGATGGTAAATATTATGAAGGCAGGAAAAATGAAACGGGGAATCCTTCCTGTTATCTGCTTTACCATCATTTTAGTTACATCGAATGTATTTACCGGCTGTTCCTTAAAAGACTCCGGTGAAAAAAAGAAAGATGCGGATACGGAAGCCACCACTGACAGCGGCGCTGACAAGGATGAGGATACACCCGCCGGCAATGAGGAAAAAGACAAAAAAGAGAAGGTGGTCAAGGGAACTAGTACGGTCAATCCCGTCACAGATACAAAGGAAAAGGCAGATACGCCTGTCGAACCCGAACAGGAAGAAGGGACCACTGAAACACCGGCGGCGGATCCGGCTTCCACAAAGGAGGAACGCACGGAACTGAGCGGATTTATGAATCGGGATTCTCTGCCTTCCATGGCACAGAATCTGGGACTTCATCAAACACAGGCTATGCTGTTTGGTGAATCAGGTCAGCGGTATGAAGGAGACGGCATTCAGGTTGAGTGGCATTCTGATACAGAAGGAATCGGAGGCCGCACCCCGATTACGATCGAATGCGATAATAACAGCAGTGTCAGTATGGAGGGATTTTACTGCGGGCAGCCCTACAAGGAAGCGGAAGCCGGACTTCTGCAGAGCGGTTACCGAAATATGGGTGATAGTAATCCGGACCACAAAGAGTACATATCTGATTCGGAAAATATAATCATAGGTTTTGATATAGCAGGGGATACCATAAGCTCGTGGTTCTGGCTGAACTGGCCGCAGGGCGACTTCGCGCCTGTCACGACCCAATACATGCCTGCTGACGGAGATTACAGAAATTCCAACGACGGAGAATATTCCACCATAAAAATCACCGGGATCAATGACTACAGTTTTTATTTTTCCATTTACAGATATACAGAAGGGGAAGGGGATCAGCAGATCTTCATGGACAATATAGCAGTCTTTGAGGAGGCAGATTCCGCAACTGCAGTATTCCGCGGGCAGCAGTACACGCTGACCTTTGACTGTTCTCAAAGCGGACTTATCGTTCTGTCAGGATTTGATGATGCCACTGCATTGGGCAATACCTTCTGGACGTTCTGAGTTAGGCATATCAACAAAAATTATTAAAATCGGAGAGTGAAAATGCAGCATAAAAAAAGGCCCCGGCCGTTATGGAAAAAAATACTTTTCAGTCTGTTGACTGCAGTGCTGCTCATGGTTCTATGCTTTTTTGTCTATGTTTCTGATTATTACCATGCGAAGGAGTATCAGGCAGAGGCAGTATCTGCCGATTCAGAAGATTACATTGTATACGGAGATAAAAACAGCAGCACAGGTTTTATCTTTTATCCCGGCGGACTGGTGGAGGCCGAAAGCTATGCGCCGCTACTTGACAGAATTGCGCAGAAAGACGTCTGCTGTGTTCTGGTAAAGATGCCTTTTCATCTGGCAGTTTTTGATTCCGGCGCAGCAGACAGGGTGATCCGGGATTTTCCGGATATGGAACGCTGGTATATTGGCGGACATTCTCTGGGCGGTGCCATGGCTTCCTCCTATGCACAGAAGCATGAGGATTCTTTAAAAGGGCTGGTTCTGCTGGCTGCTTATCCCACAGATACCCTGTCCGCCCTGCCGGTCCTGTCCATCTACGGCAGCATGGACGGAGTTCTGAACCGGGAGAAGTACAAGGACTCCATCAAAAACGCGGAAATCTGCAGTGAGATCATAATTCAGGGAGCTAACCACGCAGGTTTCGGTAATTACGGGGAGCAGAAAAAAGATAACACGGCAGAGATTTCAAGGGAGGAACAGTGGGATACAACTGCTTCTTATATTCTGGAATTTTTTGAAGCATCGGATGCGCCATGACAAAGAGTCCGGCCTGCCTGACTCTCCGCCAAAGCGCAGCCGCCTGCGGCCGTTTCCCTCTTAAAAAGCAGAGGCATTTGCATAAAAATGCCCTGCTTTTTTTGTCTCTGTTTTCCATGTGCGTCGTAACCGGATTCTTTTTACTATTGGAAATCGCCATACAATAGGGTATAATAAGAACGTAGTCGTAACTGTTCAGTCAGGTCTGCGCATTTACTGCGCTGACCGTGCAAAAGAGTAGTGGCGGCAGGTATTCGCCCCATCGCGAAGCGATTTTTAATGGGCGAATACCGGTAACTATTCAGCTGGCTGAATAGTTACCGTATATCAATGAAAAACCAACAAGGATTTATATCCTGCAGATAGAAACGGAGATACTATGAAAATATCTACAAATGTAAAGTTAAGCGCCCAGTGTATGAGCTGTCTGATCACACGCCAGATGGAAAATCTTAAGGACACAGCTTCAGAGGAGATCAAATCCGCTTACATGAGGGAGGTGTTTCAGATCATCGGCGCAGCCGGACCGGAGGATACTGCACCGGTTCTCATAGCAAAAATCAATGTGCTCCATGAGAAATATTTCGGACATGCCTACAGTTTTGAACAGTTGAAAAAAGAGTACAACCAAATGATGCTGGAGGCAGAGGAAAGAATACGCAGCCGGATCATTCAGGCAGAAGACCCTGTGTACCATGCAATTTTGTATGCCAGGGTGGGAAATTACATTGATTTTGGAGCCATGGGAAGCGTCAGCGATGAAAAACTGCGGGAACTGATAGCAAAAGCCGAGGAGGAGACCCTGGACCCTGTTGAATACAGCCGCTTCACAGAGCAGATGAAAACTGCAGAAAACCTGGTATATCTCACAGATAACTGTGGTGAGATTGTTCTTGACAAGCTTCTGATCGAACAGCTCATGAAGAAGTATCCGCAGATACATATCACGGTCATCGTGCGGGGAGAACCGGTCATCAATGATGCCACCATAGAGGATGCCGAAATGACCGGGCTTGCGGATCTTGTGCCTGTCATGGGCAACGGCACGAAAATAGCGGGCACAAGCCTGAAGGATATTTCGGATGAGGCTCGAGATTTGATTCGTCATGCAGACGTGATCCTTTCTAAGGGCCAGGGTAATTTTGAGACTCTGAATAACAGCGGGCTGAATATTTACTATATGTTTCTCTGCAAATGTTCCTGGTTCGTAAACAGATTCGGTCTGGAGCAGTATAAAGGTGTGTTTGTCAATGACAGAAGCCTTGGGAGGGATGGGTCATGAGAGAAGAATTGAGAAAACGCTGTGAATTGTTTGTTGAAAACAGGGATATTATAAAATCTGCATTTGCCTGGGAGAGCGCCTATGTCTATCCCATGTGTTCCGGAATCCTGACGGCAAGAGGTGTCCGTGCGGATACACAGCGCCTGATGGAGTGCCGCGATATTTTAAAGGCCAATACCGGAGTATTCTCCAATTTCAGAGGTGTTTCCAGGCTGGCTGTCATTGCCATGCTTTCTCTTAATGCAGATGCCGGGCTTATGATGGCGCAGATGCTGGAACTATACGGGAAGTTAAAAGAATTTTTCTGGGGCTCCGAATATCTGACTGTGGCAGCAGCCACTATTGCGGAGATGGCAGAGCCTTCCGGATATGATGAGATCATAAACAAAACAAGCAGTATTTACAACCGCATGAAAACTGCCCATCCCTTCCTCACTTCCGGGGAGGACAGTGCATTTGCCGCTCTTCTTGCCATGTCCGAGCTGGATGACTCCTGTATCGAAAGGGAGATGGAGCAGTGCTATTCCATATTGAAACCCTACTTTTTCTCCGGGAATTCGGTGCAGTCTCTGAGTCATATTCTGGCACTTGGTGAGGGGTCCGCGGAACAGAAGTGCAGAAAAGCCCTGGAAATCTTTGACGCACTGAAAGCGCGGGGACTGAAATACGGTACAGGCTATGAACTGGCAACGCTGGGTGTTCTGACCCTTCTGGATGTGGACAGGAATTTACTGATACAGGATATCACAGATGCGGAAGCCTTCCTGAAAGGGCAGAAAGGCTTCGGGGCCTTCGGTGTAGGCTCCAGGCAGAGGCTTATGTATGCCGGTATGATGGCATCCTGTGACTATGTTCCTGACCTGCATTCCATGCAGACTGCGGCATTAAACGGTGTGGTGGCACTGGTCATTGCCCAGCAGGCTGCTATCTGCGCGTCTGCGGCAGCAGCAAGTGCAGCCGCGGCGGCGTCCTCTTCCGGCTCCTGATCATGTTATATGACAGGGATATCCGGGAGCCGCTGTTCGATTTTCTGGAAGAGCGGTACGGAAAGATCAGAATCATAGAAGAGAAACAGATGGGAAAGTCCCGTGCGGATATCGTGATGGTTCTGCCGGACGCCGTTGCCGGCATTGAGATAAAAAGTGACGCGGACACGTATGTCAGGCTGCAGAGACAGGTAAGAGATTATAACCGTTATTATGATACCAACCTTGTGGTGGTCGGTTCCACGCACGCGCGCCATATAAAGGACCATGTGCCTGCCTGGTGGGGGATTCTCACGGCTGAGAAGCTGGGCGGTACTGTGGATTTTTATACTCTGCGTGAGCCGGGACCTAATCCGAAAGTGGATATGAAAAGAAAACTCGGCCTGTTATGGCGCCCTGAACTGGCCCATATACAGGAGCTGAACCAAATGCCGAAATACAGGGAAAAAAGCAAGGCATTTGTAATAGACAAAATACTGCTTAAGGTTCCGCAGGAGATTCTGACGCTGCAGATCAGCGAGGAATTGTTCCAGCGGGATTATACCACCATAGAGGAGAAAATAACGGAGTACAGAAAACAGAAAAAGCATAACTTATAGGGGAGAGATACAATTACAAAGCTGAAAGGAGCAAGGGGTTACATGACAAGATACGAGAAAATGAGTCAGCTTTTCAATGAGGATTACCGGGTAATTGATTTTCTGCCCAGAAGGGTTCCCGATGAAGCCGGAACCTTATTTGAAGAAGCAGAACAGTATTATATGCAGGACAAACAGCTTCAGATCTTCTGTGACAAGGTGATCGCCATAGTGCTGAAGCTGTTGTGCTACTATCCTTTTGAAATGTATGTGCAGGAGCATATTCCGCTCATACGTACAAGAGAGGGCTGGCTGAAGGATAAACACTGCGATACCATAGTAAAGCTCATTAAAAAGACCATTCTGAAAAGAAGGGGACAGATTGATATTCTCCTGACCAGGGAAAATTCCATGATAAGCATCAGCGGCGGAACCCTGAGTATCGCCGTCTACAATGAAAGTGAGTCTCTGCGGGAGATGCTGCAGTCCATGGTGCGTACGGAAGGCCTCTATGACTGGAAATTCAGAGCCTGACAGCACTGTGAACAGAAAAAACATAAGAGAAAGCGAGGAAGACACAGAGCGA
This sequence comes from Blautia sp. JLR.GB0024, assembly GCF_037000545.1. NCBI lineage: Bacteria > Bacillati > Bacillota > Clostridia > Lachnospirales > Lachnospiraceae > Blautia > Blautia sp. JLR.GB0024. The sequence goes on from NZ_JBANBF010000001.1 coordinate 742,752, forward strand.
TATGTTGAAGTCGTACATAGCTTTTGACATTGAAACCACCGGTCTAAGTCCAGAAGAAAATGAGATCATAGAGATAGGCGCCTTAAAGGTGCGTGACGGAAAGGTACAGGAGCGCTTTATGGAATTTATAAAGCCCAGACTGCCGATTCCGGCCAATATCACCGGCATTACCGGCATCACCAATGACATGGTGGAAGACGCAAGAGGCCGGGAGCAGGTGATTCCTGATTTCCTGCAGTTTTGCGGACAGGATATCCTGATCGGGCACAATGTGCTCTTTGATTACAGTTTTGTCAAACGGAGTGCGGAATCTCTCGGGTATACCTTTGAAAGGGATGGCATCGACACGCTGAAGATTGCCAGAACGGTCCACAGGGATCTGCCCTCCAAAAGTCTGGGAGAACTGTGTGAGCATTACCGGATCAATAATGCGGCGGCCCACAGAGCTTATCATGACGCGCTGGCTACTGCCAAACTGTATCAGACGATGGCACATTATTTTGAAGAGAAGGAACCGCAGGTCTTTCAGCCGTGCCCTCTGGTCTGCACCGCAAAGAAATGCCCGCCTGCCACGAAAAAGCAGCTGGATTTTCTCATGCGTCTGGTAAAACAGAAGGGTGTAAAGCCGGCGGTTGACCCGGAGACTCTGACCAGAAATGAGGCGTCCAGGCTGATTGACAGCATTTTGTCCGGTCAGGCCATTTGATTCCCGCACAAGGAGTGAGTATGGAAAACAGAGAAGAACGAATCACATTAAAACCCGATAACCATGATATGCGTCTGAAGTATTACGAACTGATTCTGGAGAGCAGAAGTCTTGCTGAGCTTCCCTGTTATCCTCTGCCTGAGGGGTACCGTTATGTGTATTACCGGGAGGGGGATAAAAAGGATTGGATCGCCATAGAGACCTCCGCCAGAGAATTTATCCTTCCTGAAGAGGGAGAGTCTGCCTGGAAGAGATATTACGCCGGAAAGGAAAAAGAACTGGAGAACCGAATGTTTTTTGTGGAGACCACTGACGGAGAAAAAGTTGCCACAGCCACAGCCTTCTATGAGCCACGTGACCTTTCCGGTGCCGGATGGCTGCACTGGGTTGCGGTAAAAAGGGAATACCAGGGGAAGGGCATTGCAAAGGCCCTGATCTCCCATACCCTGCAGCGCTTAAAAGAACTGGGGTATCCCTCCATCAAAATACCCACACAGACAAATACCTGGGTTGCTGCCAGGATCTATCTGGATTTTGGATTTCGGCCTGTTCCCCAAAATGCGGTGGACAGCCAAATAGGGTACGGAATCCTGAAAACCCTGACGAATCATCCGGCGCTTGCAGGCTTTGAGCCGGTGCCGTATGAAGAGATCTGGGATTCCCGTATGGTTCAGATCGAGAAAAGGCTGAGAGAACAATATTCCGGTCTGGTACATTTCAGGGTCTTGGAGGAGAATGGACAGGATAGGATTCTGTACTGTACGGAATCCGGGGCCGGAGAATGGTACGGTACACTTTAGATACATGGCAGAAGGGCCGGAGGCATGTACTGCATTGATGCAGACAGCCGCCGGCCCTTTTGTCATATCAGCTTGTTGTATAGGCAAGAAAAATCTGGTGGATGGCTTTGTGAAGATACGGCAGGTATTTGTCCATGGTTACGGGCTGTTCAAATAAAATACAGTTGTAACAGGTGGACCCCACCAGTTCGATAAAAGTAAAAAGCATAAGCTCAGGTTCCTCACAGGTCACTGCGCTTTTTTTCATCATTTCCAGATAGTATTCATAAAATTTCTGTGATTCCTCCGGCACGGTTCTTTCAAAGGCATTTTTGAAGATTCCCCAGGAGAGATTCTTTGCAATGAACTGAAGAAGGGCATGTTCCTTCTGAAACCGTTCAATGATATAGTCCATCATCCACATCATCTGATCTTCAAAGCCTGAAACTTCCCTGGTGGCCAGGGCCTTATGGGCATCTGCGAATAACTGCCCGGCTTTGTAGGCGATCAGCTTATCCCTCAAATCATATTTGTCTTTAAAATACAGATAGAATGTTCCTTTTGCCAGACCGGCCTGGTTTACAATATCAGAGATCGTTGTTTTGGCAAAACCCTTTTTCGTAAACAGATCAAATGCTGTCTGGAAAAGTGCATTCTTTTTCTGCTTTTTGTTTATCTCCAGTTTTCCCATGGCTCTCTCACCTTTCATATGCGGCAACTGTCCACTACCCTGGCAGTTACGGCTTTTATCACACCTGAATTTCGATTTTAGTTTTATTATCCTATAGAAATGACTAAAAGTCAATATCTAAAAAATGACCAAAATTCATTTTGTTATTTCGTAGATTCTTGTGACTTTTAAATATTGACTATTGGTCATTTTCATATATAATGAAGGTTGAAATGAAAACGAGAAATAAACAGAATAGGGGATGATTTCTTTGGTCAAAACGGGTAAGTGGATAGCCAGACACCGGGTTCTCATATTGCTGCTGGGAATCCTTCTGCTGGTTCCATCCGTAATAGGTATGGCTAAAACAAGAATTAACTACGATTTGCTCAGTTATCTGCCGGAACACCTGGAAACCGTAAAGGGGCAGGATATTCTGGTGGATGAGTATGGAATGGGCGCATTTTCCATGGTTGTTGTGGAAAATATGGACCTGAAGGATGCGCAGAAGCTGGAGGATAAGTTCAGTGAGATACCGCATGTTAAAGATGTGCTCTGGTATGATGATGTGGCAGATATCAGTCTTCCGGTGGAGATGATTCCAAAAGACCTGCGGGAAGCCTTCTTCCGGGGAGATGCCACCATGATGCTGGCGCTTTTTGACAACACCACATCCTCCGATGAGGCTATGGAAGCTGTGACGCAGATGAGAAAAGCGGCAGATGAGCAGTGCTTTATCAGCGGTATGACAGGGATCGTCACAGACATTAAGAACATATCCCTGCAGGAGCTGCCCATCTATGTGGTCATTGCCACATGTCTGGCATTTCTGGTCCTGGAGCTTTCCACGGAATCCTTCCTGGTTCCGGTGCTTTTCCTGCTCAGCATCGGCTGCGCTATCTTATACAATATGGGAACCAACATATTCCTGGGGGAGATTTCATACATTACCAAGGCACTGACCGCTGTGCTGCAGCTTGGCGTTACCATGGATTATTCCATTTTCCTTCTGAACAGTTATGAGGAGAATAAACTCCGTTTTCCGGGAGACAAAAACAGGGCTATGGGGCATGCGATTTCCAATACCTTCAAATCCATTGTGGGCAGCTCGGTTACCACCATTGCCGGATTTGCAGCTCTTTGCTGCATGACCTTTACCCTGGGCAGGGACCTGGGCATTGTCATGGCAAAGGGTGTTGTGATCGGTGTGGTATGCTGTGTCACCCTGCTTCCGTCCATGGTCCTTATCTTTGACAAGGCCATTGAGAAGACAAGACACAGACCGCTCATACGAAATGTTGAGAAACCTTCCCGGTTCATTACAAAGCATTATAAATTGTGGCTGGTCGTTTTTCTGGTTCTGCTTTTCCCGGCCATCTACGGAAACAACCATACAAAGGTCTATTACAATATCGCCCAGTCTCTGCCGGCATCCCTTCCGGGCAATGTGGCAAATGAGAAGCTGCAGGAAGATTTTGATATGAGTACCATGCATATGATCCTTATGAACAAGGACATGGACAGCAAAGACAAACGCGACATGATGGAGGCGGTTGACCGGGTGGACGGCATCAAATGGACCATCGGCATGAACTCCCTGTTCGGCCCGTCCATTCCTGATTCCATGATACCTAAGGATATCAAAAAGATGCTGCAGAGTGACAAGTACGAGCTGGCTTTTGTCTGCTCCGAATATGAGTCAGCCACACCTACGGTCAATAAGCAGATCGCGGCTATCGATAAGATCGTAAAATCCTATGACAGCTCCGCTATGGTGATCGGTGAGGCGCCGCTGATGAAGGATCTGCAGGATGTAACGGATGTGGACCTGCGCAATGTAAATATTATCTCCATTGCTGCCATTTTCATTATCATCATGCTGGTATTTAAGTCCCTGTCCCTCCCTGTTATTCTGGTGGCGGTGATAGAGTTTGCCATAGCTGTGAATATGGCAGTGCCGTTCTATCAGGGAACCAGCCTTCCCTTTGTGGCAAGTATTGTCATAGGTACCATTCAATTGGGTGCCACTGTGGATTATGCCATATTGATGACCAGCCGGTACCAGAAGGAACGCCAGAGAGGACACAGCAAGAAGGAGGCCATATCCATTGCCCATAAGGCCAGCATGCTCTCCATTGTCACCAGCGGATGCAGTTTCTTCGCCGCTACGTTCGGTGTTGCCTGCTACTCCAAGGTGGATATGATTGGTTCTATCTGTACACTGCTTTCAAGAGGCGCTCTTATCAGTATGGCAGTAGTTATCATGGTCCTTCCGGCCATGTTTATGATATTTGACAAAGTGATTTGTAAGACATCCATAGGATTTCTGGGAAAGAAGGCAAAAAAACAGTGCTCATCAGGAAAGGAAGTATTGGAATGAACAGGAACAGAAAGCTGAAGAATAAGATGATGACAGGACTTGCCGTGAGCATGGCTGCTGTTATGGGTGCCATGCCGGTCTACGCAGCAGGGGAAAATGAGAAAGAAGTATCCAAGGAAGAAACCGTCTATGTAAACGCGGATGCTGCAGGGAAAGAAAAGAACGTGACCGTGTCTAACTGGCTGAAAAATGCAGGTACAAAGAAGACATTAAAGGACCGGACGGATCTGAAAGACATAAAAAACGTAAAGGGCGATGAGACTTATACCGAAAGCGGAAATTCTGTCACATGGAATACCGAAGGGCAGGATATCTATTATCAGGGCAAAACAGGAAAGGACCTTCCCGTAACCGTTAACTTCACGTATTACCTGGACGGAAAGAAAATGAACCCGGAGGATCTGGCCGGCAAAAGCGGCCACCTGCAGATCAGGATCAAATACGAAAACCATGCAAAGCAGACCGTAAAGGTGGACGGAAAAGAAGAGACACTCTATAGTCCCTTTGTGATGCTGACAGGTCTGATCCTGCCTGAGGAGACGTTTTCAAATGTTGTGATCGATAACGGCAAGGTAATCTCAGACGGCAACCGAAACATTGTACTCGGCATTGCCATGCCCGGCCTGAAAGAAAGCCTGGGCCTTGACAAAAAATTGAACAAAGACAGTGACAGCGAAGGTATAAATCTGCCGGAGAACCTGGAAGTGTCCGCGGATGTAAAGAATTTCTCCATGGACCCCACCTTTACCATAGCGCTGACAGATGTTATGAAGGAACTGAAAACCGATGACATCACAGATATGGATAAACTAAAGGATGCCTTAAATGATCTGGAGGACGCCGCACTGAAGCTGGTAGACGGTTCCGCAGAGCTTTCCAAAGGGGCCGGCACGCTGGATGACAAATACAAAGAATTTGATGATGGTGTCAACACCCTGAAAAGCGGAATCGAAACACTGGACAGCGGTGCCGCACAGCTTGCTGACGGAATCGGCAGTTATACCGACGGCGTAGACCAGTTGGATGACGGGATCCAGACTTACCTGGGAAGCAACGGTGTCCTGACCGGCAAGGTCACAGAGTATGTAAATGGTGTCAGCACAGTGGTGAATGGCGTTAAGCAGTATGCAGACGGCGCAGTAAAGCTTGCAGACGGCACAGCGGCCTATATCGGCGGAGAAAAGCAGCTTGCAGCCGGAGCAGAGGGACTCAGACCCCTTGTATCGGGCCTGACGGAGATCAAGGGTGCCATTGAACAACTGAACAGTGTTCTGGACGGAAAAGGAAGCACCAAGGATGACATCCGCCTTGCTGCGGATACACTTGCCGCAGGAACACAGCAGTTAAAGGATACTCTGGATACTGAAGAGATCAATGACATGATGGCATTGATAGACCAGATGACAGGCACCGGACAGGAGCTGATTGGGGAGGCAGAGGGCCTTTCCTCTGTTATGCAGGAAAAGATTGCCAAACCGGTGGGTGAAATGATGGCGGCAGGCGAAAACCTCAAGGCAGGTCTCGGCTCTCTGCAGTCTTATCTGACCACAATCCAGACAGAGGCGGCAAAAGCCATTGCCCAGGCAGAACAGATGATAACGGATTCTGTAAACGGCAGTATTGATGAGAAGAACGCTCAGCTTCAGTCTTCAGCACAAAACGCAGCCCAAAATGCGGAGGATGCTGCCAACGCCCAGCTCCAGGCAGCAAGAGACGCTTTGGACGCGCAGATCGCCGCATCAGATGATGAGGCAGTCAAAAGTGCTCTGGAAGCAGCAAAAGGCCAGCTCGGCAATGTATCCGTGTCCGCAGAAAATGTAGAGGAACTGCAGCACATCCAGGCGCCTGCAGTGGAGGTGAACCTTCCTGCGTTTGATCCCTCCGGAATTATCGGGGCCATGGAACAGATGGCAGGCTCTTATCAGACAGTCGAATCCACAGTAAATGAACTCTGCGGCACCGAACTGCCGTCGATCCAGAAGAAGCTGGAAGGCATCACAGCCGTAAAGGACCAGATTCCCACAGCTTCCATGCAGACATTAAAGGAGAGTGTATCTGCTCTCAACACAGGCATGCAGCAGTTAAAAGGAGGCATCGGCCAGCTCTCAGGCAGTGTGAATCTTCTGGATCAGAAGACCTCCGTACTTCCCGAGGCAGGCAAAGGGATTCAGGCGCTTCTGGACGGTTTCCAGAACTTGGGAGGCGCGAACCGGCAGCTTTTGGACGGCGCAGCCGAGCTGAAAGAAAAGGCTCCCATACTGGTACAGGGTGTGGGAACATTACAGGGCGGCACCTCAGAGCTCAGCCAGGGCCTTGACGCGTTAAGCACAGAGCTTTCTTCCGGAGCCTCCACGCTTTCCGCAAACAGCGGCACACTGCGGGAAGGGGCTTCCGTTCTTACCTCAGGAACCGGCGAACTGCTGACCGGCAGCAACACCCTGCAGGATGCCAGCGGCCAGGTGCAGGACGGCATCTCCCAGCTCAAAGACGGCGCCAAAACCTTGAAGGACGGCATGAAGGAATTCGACGAAAAAGGCACAAAAAAGATGAAGGACACCATAGAAGATGAATTGGGCGATGTCCTGGACCGATTAAAAGCCCTCAATTCTGAAAACTGCACTTATGATACCTTCAGCGGAAAAGCAGACAACATGAACAGCAACGTGAAATTTATCATTGAAACAGACGCGATCGAGACAGAAGAATAAGATAAATCTTTGATCAGGCGGTACAGCACATTGTGGCTGTACCGTTTTTTTGATTCTGTCATCTGCAAATAGAGTATACAACTATATTGACAGTATACAACCACTGCGATATAATACAGAAAAACCAGGAGGTATAAAAAATGCGTAGTGACAGAATCAAAAAGGGAGTGGAGGCCGCGCCGCAGAGGGCACTGCTCTATGCACTTGGACTGACAGATTATGAGATGGAGAAGCCGCTGATCGGAATTGTAAGTTCACAAAACGAGATTGTGCCGGGGCATATGAATCTGGATAAGATAGTTGCAGCGGTTAAGCAGGGTGTCTCTGAGGCAGGCGGCGTTCCTGTTGTATTTCCGGCGATCGCAGTGTGCGATGGAATTGCCATGGGACATGAGGGAATGAAGTATTCCCTTGTGACAAGAGAGCTGATCGCAGATTCCACAGAAGCCATGGCTATGGCTCATCCCTTTGACGGCCTTGTCATGGTGCCGAACTGTGACAAGAATGTTCCCGGCCTTCTCATGGCAGCCGCACGCCTGAACATTCCCTCCATTTTTGTGAGCGGAGGGCCTATGCTCGCCGGCATTTCCAAAAAAGAGCACATCAGCTATTCCACCGTGTCCGAGGCGGTCAGTTCCTTTAAGGCAAACCGCATAGACGGGGAAACGCTCTGTACTTATGAGAAGAAAGCATGTCCCACCTGCGGCTCCTGTTCCGGCATGTTTACTGCCAACAGTATGAACTGCCTGACAGAGGTGCTGGGGATGGCCCTTCCCGGAAATGGAACCATCCCGGCTGTCTACAGCGCCAGGCTGCGTCTTGCAAAAGAGACCGGGCGGCGTATCCTGGAACTTGTCAAAGAGGATGTGAAGCCCCGGGATCTTATGGTCAGGGAGGCATTTGAAAATGCCCTGACCATAGATATGGCCCTTGGCTGCAGTACCAACAGCATGCTTCATCTTCCGGCCATTGCCCATGAGTGTGAGATAGAGATTGACCTGGATCTGGCAAATGAAATTTCAAAGAAAACACCGAATCTGTGCCGCCTTTCTCCCGCAGGAAACCACTATATAGAGGAACTGGAAGAAGCAGGCGGCATCCCTGCCGTGATGCATGAAATCAGTAAGCGAAACCTCCTGCATACAGAGCTGCTTACCTGTACAGGGAAAACCGTAGAAGAAAATATAAGCGGACATGAGATAAGAGACACCTCCATCATCCGTCCAATCAGCCGGCCCTACAGCGCCGGGGGCGGTATCGCTGTGCTGAAAGGCAGCCTCGCCCCGGAGGGCTGTGTGGTCAAAAAATCTGCCGTGAACGAGAAAATGATGCGGCACACAGGCAGGGCCCGCGTCTTTGACGGAGAGGAAGAGGCCCTGTCTGCCATCTATGCAGGAAAGATCCACGCAGGCGATGTAGTCGTCATCCGCTATGAAGGTCCAAAAGGCGGCCCCGGAATGCGGGAAATGCTCAATCCGACTTCAGCCATTATGGGAAGCGGCCTCGGTGACAAGGTGGCGCTGATCACTGACGGACGGTTTTCCGGGGCAACCAGAGGAGCCGCCATCGGCCATGTATCCCCGGAGGCGGCAGACGGGGGGAATATCGGGCTGGTGGAGGATGGAGATTTGATTGAAATTGATATTTTAGACTGCCGGATCAATATTCTCATCTCCGACGAGGAACTGGCGGCCAGAAGGGTCGATTGGAAACCAAAAGAAAAAGCGCTTAAAGGATATCTGAGAAGATATGCCAAAAGTGTTTCCTCCGGCAGCAGAGGGGCGGTCCTGGACTGAGGCCCTGCCGTACACCATAGAAATGCCGCATTGCCATAATGCGGCATTTCCTGTATAATAAAAGACATATTGCAGAGGAAAGAAAAGAGAAAGAAGAGGATTTACCAATGATATCACACGAAAAAATAGAAGAGTTCATCTGTCAGTATCCGGTTTATCAATATGCCTTCTTCAGTCCGGAGGAAATTGATTTTTCCTACCGCGTCAGATGGATCTGCGAAAAAGAGTGCGATCGTTTCCAGTCCACCTGGGCCTGTCCGCCGGCTGTGGGAAGTGTGGAGGAGTGCAGGCACCGCTGTCTTGCCTACAAAGAATGCTTTCTGTTCTCCACCATAGCGGAGGTCTCCGATGTCATCAATTTTGAAGAGATGCTGTCCACCCGCAGGGAACATGAAAACATAACAGCCGCCATCGAACAGTTCATAAAGTCCCAGGGAACCGGGTGTATGGCTCTCTCCACAGAATCCTGTGACATCTGTGAAACATGCACGTATCCGGATGCCCCCTGCCGTTTCCCGGAGAAAATGCATCCCTGTGTGGAGAGCCACGGCATCATCGTCAGTGAACTGGCTGAAAAATATAATCTGGATTTTACCCTGTCTCCAAACCAGATTCTCTGGTTCGGCATTCTTTTTATCGAATAGATTGCAAGGTATCAAAGATCAGGAGGGCGGAACCGTCCCATACCGGGAACTCCCGCCCCCTTTTGTCATCAATTCTCCACTTTTCGCATACTCATAATAGTAAGACATCACCCCGGAGCACCCCCATGCGCAAAAAATCCACCCCCATCACCGGCCGCATCGCCGACTCCCTTCAAATCCCCAAAGACCTGGCATACCGGGAAGCCATCTTCACCATGACCGGCTCCAGGGAGCTTTTTATAGAAAATTACAAATGCATCCGCCAGTATGAGGACACCTGCATTATTCTCCTCACCAAACACGATGCTATAAAAATAGAGGGAACCCACCTCACCATTGACTACTACACCAACGAAGAGATGAAGATCACAGGAAGCATCTGTCGTGTTTCCTTTCTATAAGAAAATGGGAGGTAACAAAGTTGAAGGCTTGGAATTATTACTGCAAAGGCTATGTCCGCATCCGTCTGCAAAGCGGCGGCCCGGAACGTTTCCTGAATATGTGTGCCCACCATAATATCCCTGTCTGGGATCTGCAGAACCGGGAAGGGTTCTACGAAATGAATGTGAGTATCTCCGGGTTTTACCAGATGAAACCCATATGCCGAAAGACCGGTTCCCGTGTGAAAATCATAAAAAAATACGGACTGCCCTTCTTTTTTTACCGGAACAAAAAAAGAAAGGCATTTTTTATCGGCATTCTGGCAGGATTTTTTCTGCTCATGGTATTGTCCCAGCATATCTGGAACATTCATGTGGAGGGAAACCACCACAACAGCACGCAGACCATACTCAATTATCTGGATGAGATCCAAATCCATCACGGTATCTTAAAAAAAGATGTGGACTGCTCCTACATAGCGGAACAGATGCGCAGGGAATTTCCTGACATCACCTGGGTATCCGCAAAAATATCCGGCACCCGGCTCATATTGGAAGTAAAAGAAAATGCCACGGCAAACAAGATAATAAAACAGACCGAGGAAAATCCCAGCAGCATAATTGCCGGAAAATCAGGAACCATTGTCTCCATGATCACCAGAAAAGGCACGCCCTGCAAAAAAGTGGGAGAGACTTGCGAAAAAGGCGAGACTCTGGTATCCGGCAGGGTGGATATTATGAACGACAGCAAGGAAGTGGTGGGGTATGAATACACAGAATCCGATGCTGACATCTATATTCAGTCCCAGATGCAGTATTACCATGAATTCGACATACATTTTCAGAAGAATGTCTATACCGGGGAAGCCAAGAAAGGCCCGGTCCTGCAGTTAGGTGATTACTTTATCAATCTGAAAGGGAAGAATCATTTTGACCAGTTTGATACCGTAACCAAGCTGCATCAGGTCCGGTTGACAGAGAACTTCCGCCTTCCCATTTTCTACGGAAGCAGCACAGATTATGAGAGTGTCACAAAGCCCTTCAAATACACAAAGGAAGGCGCTGAGAAAAAAGCGCAGGAACAGCTTGAACTTCTGCTTGATACCCTGCGCGAAAAAGAAGTACAGGTAAAAGAGAACCATGTAAAAATACAGGTGCTTAACAATGTCTGCGTGGCAAAAGGCCAGTTGACAATCATAGAAAAATCCACGGAAAAACAGCCGGTGGAGATTCTGGAACAGCCTGCCCCAAATGCAGAAGAGGCAGAGGAAAACTAAAATTACTGCTGCCCGTGGAATGCGGGAACGGTCATGAAAGCCTAAATCAGGAAAGAAGACGCTCTGTGTGCAGCTGTGAAAAGGCTGCGTTTAGAATCCTTCCGTCCCCGACAGATGTAAAAACCTGCCGGGGACAAATTTCACGCACCCTGCCTTGGGGAAAATGTATTGACAGAACCGTGGAAGAGAACATATACTTGTGTTGGATTCTACTAACGTTTTTACTTACAGGAGGGGAATATATGTTAAAGCAAATATCCATATTCGCAGAAAATAAGAAAGGGATGCTGCAGTCTGTCACCGGTATCCTGGCACGGGAAAATATTAATATTATGGGCTCTGTCACAAACGACAGTGCCGAATACGGCATCATCCGAATGGTGGTCTCTGATCCGCAGCGGGCGCTGGAGGCCCTTTCCAAAGAAGGTTTTATCTGCCGCGACACGGATGTTCTGGGCGTGGAGCTGGATGACAATCCCGGTGCCCTGGACAGGCTTTTGGTCTCTCTTTTGGACAGCAATATCAATGTGGACTATCTATACCTTTCCTTCAATCGAAGTTCGGGAATGCCTATCATGATCCTCCATGTGGACTGTATCAATGAGGTGAAAAACTGCCTGCAGGCCAAAGGACACTGTGTCCTGTAAGTGTTTAAAGGATTACAGATGCCTCTGCTATTCCCAGATCAATAAGCTTCTTGACTGAAAATTCAACATCAGAACTTAAAACAGTCTTCAGCTCTGCCGCAAACCCTTCCATATCTTCCTTGTTAAGGCAATCCAGCAGGGAAGTGAGGCAGGGGAGATAGTATCTGTTTAAGGTTTCACGATTTCCCCGCATATTTCGGATAGGGTATCCCCACATAAGCTGATAAAAGAGTGAGGTATAGACGCTCCTGACCGCGTGATAGGGGGCCAGATGTATTGCATGTGTATCACAGCATTTTTACTGCTTACCGCGGCAATTATTATATGGATCATATTGAGTCTGAAAGAGAGCTCGAAAGAAAATGAAAGGCTGGAAATCAGTGCAAACCGTGACCTTCTCACCGGTATTAAAAACCGAAACTGCTTTCGTTCCGATGCAGAGATGCTTGCAGCCGGAAGTTACCGGACATTTACCTGCGTTTATATGGATGCAAACGGGCTTCACGAGATCAACAATCATATGGAGCATGCAGCAGGTGATCAAATGCTGAAGGATTTGGCAGAGGTGCTCCGGCAGGTGTTTGGTCCGGAATATGTATACCGCATTGGCGGTGATGAATTCGTAGCCTTTTGCCTGAATCAGGATAAGCCGGAAGTTTTCCGCAGGATGAACGGAAAAGAACGTCAGTTACGTGTTCTAAACAAGAAGTTAGAACAGATACTTTTGGAGAAACAGGATGCGGATACATTCCTGTCTGTTTGGGCACCTGGTTTTAACGGAGTATATTTTGTCAATTTAAGCAGCGATGCCATCCGTCATTTATTTATCCCTTCCTATTTTCAGGAGCTGCTTGAGGAGACAAAGGATAAATTCAGCGAAGCCCTGCGCCTTAATGCCAACCGTATTGAAAAGCTGAATATCGGCTGCAGTTTGAAAACTTCTGCGACTACGGGTATCTGGAGACTCTTTTGAACCGGGATAGGAAAGGGAGAAGCGCATTTCGGATAAATTCACGCAACGCATAAGCCGGCATAATGTATAATGAGCTGATTTAAGTGCGCACCAGGCGCACAGAGGAAATAAAAATGACAAATACATGCCAGCTGAGCAATAACACTATAGATTATGTGAAACGTTACCGGTGCATCCTAGATACAATGATCGAGAACATGACATCTGTCTGCCTTACCGACAGTATTTCCGCAAACTTTATCAAACAGATGATCCCGCACCACCGGGCAGCCATCAAAATGTCGGAAAATCTGCTGCGCTTTACGACATGCATACCGCTTCAGAACATTGCCCAGAATATCATATGCTCCCAGAAAGAAAGTATCTGCAGTATGGAGGCCATCTGCTCCGAATGCAGCCGCCGGAGAAATACACCCCGGGCGTTGAATTACTACCAGCGCAGCAATGAGTGCATCCTTCGGAATATGTTCAGGGAAATGCACACGGCCTGCACCGACAACTGCATTGACGCAAATTTCATGCGTGAGATGATTCCCCACCACAGGGGTGCTGTCCTTATGTCCCAAAATGCACTTAAGTTTTGTATCTGTCCGGAATTAAAACCGATTTTGGAGTCGATCATTGATTCCCAGGAAAAGGGTGTTCAGGAGATGCAGCAGCTTCTAGGGGAGATCACGCAAAAATAAGTTCAGGGGGCACCGTAAGACAGTGTCCCCACCTTTTATCGCCTGCGCCCCGAAAATATCCTGCCGATTGCATATCAAATATGTTACAATGAATTAAGACACAGACAAATTCCACGATAACAATAAGAGACATTGAGAGAGGCAGGCGTATGGAATTAAGGGTACTTCGTTATTTTCTGACAGCAGTCAATGAGGGAAATATCACCAGAGCCGCAGATATTCTGCATGTGACGCAGCCTACACTCAGCAGGCAGCTCATCGAACTTGAAAATGAATTGGGCACTACCTTGCTCATCAGGGGGAAACGCTCCCTGACTTTGACAGATGATGGAATGCTGTTCAAACAACAGGCAGAGGAGATTGTAGAACTGGCGGATAAGGCAGAACAGACCTTTACAGGGAAAAATGAAGCCATCAGCGGAGTGATTTCACTTGGCGCATCAGAGGCATTGGGAAGCCGTGTCCTGGCAAGATATATGAAGCAGTTTCTGGAAAAATATCCGGATGTCAGGTTCGATTTATATAACGAGATGGCTGATAATATCAAAGATAAACTGGAAAAAGGGCTGTTGGATCTGGGCCTGTTGCTGGAGCCGGTTGATACCAAAAAATATGAATTTCTCCGCCTGTCACAGAAAGAGAGCTGGGGCGTACTGCTTCGCAAAGATCATCTGCTGGCAAAAAAAGACAAGATTTATGTGCAGGATCTAAGAGAATATCCCTTAATTCTGCCAAAAAGGGAAAATGCAAGAAATGAAGTGCTGAACTGGCTGCAGTGTGAAGAAAGCCATCTGAACATCCCTGTAAATTACAATCTGCTTTCTAATGTGGCACTTCTGGTGGAAGCAGGTATCGGCTGTGCGGTATGTCTGGACGGCGCATTGTCTGTTCATTGCAGTCCGGATATTTGTTTTTGCCCAGTCTATCCGGAACATACAACGCGGAGCGTCCTGCTTTGGAAAAAGAATCACCTGTTCCAGCCGGCGGCATCCTTGTTTATTCAAATGCTGCACACTCATAAATGGGGCGAGTAACAATAAATACGATTTTTTAAAATACAGAGGGTGTTCCTCAAGTCTTTCATGGCTTTGGGTACACCCTTATTTTATGCCCGGAATCATACGCTCAGCGTATGATAAACGATAAAATGTAAGCATTGGACGAAAAGCGGACTGCGAATTTATAATAGACCTATAGCTAAAGGAGGTATTGGAAGATGACTGAGTTTGAAAAGAAGCAGTCCGGCAAAATATACGATGCCCGTGACTCTGAACTTCGTTCGCTGCAGTACAGGGCTAAAGATCTGATGCGGGAGTATAATAGGATTCCTGCGGCAAACGAAAATGAGAAAAAACGGGTCTTAGATCTGCTTGTGGGAGCAGCCGGAAAAAATGTCCGTGTGAACCAGGCATTTTATGTGGATTACGGAAGCAATATTTTCATCGGGGACAACAGCTTTATCAATTTGAACTGCACGTTGCTGGATACAGGGAAAATCACCATAGGAAAAAACACTTTGATCGGACCGGATGTAAAAATCTATACGGCTGTACATGCAAAAGAAACAAGCGAACGGTTCTGGGAAGAAGATGACGGTGCCGTATATGTGAAAACATGGACACAGCCTGTCCGCATAGGGGATGGGGTATGGATCGGCGGAGGCGCGATCCTGCTGCCGGGAGTTACCATCGGAGATCATGCAGTGATCGGAGCCGGAAGTGTGGTAACAGAGTCCATACCGGCCGGGGCAGTAGCCTGTGGGAATCCATGTAAGGTAAAAAAGAGGAGGGAGGCAGATATCTGATGATAACCGGACGGCGGCGCCGAGCTGCTGGAAAATATAGCCAAATGGCTAAAAAAACTTGATATATGTGCCGGGAAAGGAAGGGAAAATAATTATGAAGTATACAACATTAGGTGATTCGGATTTGAAAATATCACGCATCTGTATGGGATGCATGGGATTTGGAGATGCAAAGAGGGGACAGCATTCATGGACATTGGATGAAGAGCATTCCAGAGAGATCATAAAAAGGGGCCTGGAGCTGGGGGTGAATTTTTACGATACAGCCATCGCCTATCAGAGCGGAACCAGTGAACAATATGTAGGAAAAGCACTGCGGGATTATGCCAAAAGGGATGAGTTGGTAATCGCCACAAAATTCCTCCCCCGGACAGAGGAAGAAATAAAGGCTGGAATTACCGGACAACAGCATGTTGAGCGTATGATAAATCAGAGCCTTAAAAATCTGGGCATGGATCATGTGGATCTTTATATTTACCACATGTGGGATTTTAAGACCCCACTTTATGAGATCATGGAGGGGCTGAACCGTGTGGTAAAAGCCGGAAAAGCCAGATATATCGGTATTTCCAATTGCTTCGCCTGGCAGCTTGCCAAAGCAAACGCATTAGCGGAGCGGGAAGGATTCGCAAAGTTTGTCTCTGTACAGGGACATTATAATCTTATCTTCCGGGAAGAGGAACGGGAAATGGTTCCCTATTGCCGGGAAGAAAATATTGCATTGACACCGTACAGTGCGCTGGCTGGCGGACGCCTTTCCAAACAGGCGGGGGAGACATCAAAGCGCCTGCAGGAAGATGACTATGCAAGGCTTAAATATGACGGGACAAAGGAACAGGACGAAGTTATCATAAGCAGGGTAGCAGAGCTGGCACAAAAAAGGGGTGTGTCTATGACAGAAATCTCATTGGCCTGGCTTCTGTCCAAAGTAACGGCTCCGGTGGTGGGCGCCACAAAATTTCAACATATCGAGGGAGCTGCACATGCTGTGGACATACAACTGACAGAAGAAGAAATGAAGTATCTTGAGAAGACGTACGTTCCCCATAAACTGGCCGGCGTTATGGCCCAGAACCAGGCGAATATGCAGAAGAAACCAGTGTGGTCCACAGGAGATCAGAGAATATAAATCCACAATCAGAGAGGAGAAAAGAAATATGCCGCATATTGCAATCACAATGATTCCGGGCAGAACTGCAGAAGAAAAAAAGAAATTAGCGGAGAGGGTACATGAGTTCATTACTGCAGAGCTTCAGATTGATGGTAAGTATGTATCGGTTTCAGTGGAAGATATTTTGAAAGAAAACTGGAATCAGTCTATGGAAAAGTTAACGGATGATATCATGTATGTAAAGCCCGGTGTGTAGAACGAAACAGGATTGCCATCAGGAGAAATCTGCATGCCCTCGGAGAAAATGGAGAGATTCTAACTGAATGTTGACACAATGTCAGGACAATGCTATAACTATTATAGTGACACGGTGTCAGAAAATTAGATGAACAACTTGAGAGGGGGAGCAGGAAATGCCAAAAGGATCGCCGGAGCGGACTTCCGCCAGAAAGGAAGAAATTGTAAAGGCCTGTGAACAGCTATACCAGACCATGAGTTTTCGGGAAATCAACTTAAAAGAGATTGGAAAAGTGACATCCTTTACCAGAACGTCAATCTATAATTATTTTCAGACGAAAGAGGAGATTTTTCTGGAGTTACTGAAACGGGAATATGAATTATGGATTGATGAACTTCAGCAGATCATAGAAGGGAATGAGACACTTTCAAAGAAAGATTTTGCAGGCCAGATAGCAAAAAGCCTGGAGCATCGGGAGCAGCTCTTAAAAATCATGTCCATGAATATGTATGACATGGAAGAAAACAGCCGCCTGGAAAATCTGGTGGATTTTAAGAAGGCTTACGGAAAATCTATGAGAACAATGTTAAGATGCATGAGCAAGTTTTTCCCGGATATGGAACTAAAAGAGCAGCAGGATTTTATTTACGAATTTTTCCCTTTTATCTATGGCATTTATCCGTACACAAGAGTGACGGAAAAGCAAAAGGAGGCCATGGAACAGGCTGGGGTCAACTATGTATATCAATCCATTTATGAGATCACCTTTCAGTGCCTGATGCAGCTGCTTCCGGATAAGAAATAAAAACACATATAAACTGAGTGAAAAATTTAATTACAAGCAAGGAGGATAACAATGTCAGAAAAAATCGTACAGACTGCAGGAAGAGATCAATTAGGAGAATTTGCTCCGTCATTTGCACATTTCAATGATGACATCTTATTTGGTGAGGAATGGAACAGCCAGTCCATCGATCTGAAAACAAGATGCATGATTACTGTGGTAGCATTGGTGTCATCAGGGATCACCGATTCCTCTCTGATCTATCATTTGCAGAATGCAAAAGCACATGGAGTGACAAAGGAAGAAATCGCAGATGTTCTCACCCACATTGCCTTTTATGTAGGATGGCCAAAAGGATGGGCGGCATTTAAGCTGGCGAAAGAAGTATGGAATGAGACGGAAAAGGAAGAGACGGAGAAAGACAAGTTCCAGAATACCATCTTTTTCCCTGTAGGAATGCCAAATGATGGGTTTGCACAGTACTTTACCGGACAGAGTTATCTGGCCCCGGTTTCTTCCGAACAGGTAGGTATTTACAATGTGACGTTTGAGCCGGGATGCCGTAATAACTGGCATATCCATCAGGCGGACAAAGGCGGAGGGCAGATCCTCATCTGTGTAGGCGGACGAGGCTATTATCAGGAATGGGGGAAAGAACCTGTTGAGATGAAGCCGGGTGATTGTATCAATATTCCTGTAGGAGTGAAGCATTGGCACGGTGCGGCGCCGGACAGCTGGTTTGCCCATCTGGCCATAGAAGTGCCTGCAGAAAACGGATCAAATGAATGGCTGGAAGCGGTTAATGATGAACAGTATGGAAAATTGAGATGATTTGGTGACTACTAAAAACCGGCATTGCTTTAAAAGTGATGCCGGTAACCGTGATCGGAACTATGAATGGAGAACATCCAACCTGGACACTGGTGGCCCATGTGGGAATCATCGGACACGACAGAGTTCCAGTAACGCCGCACTTTATCAATCAGTTTATCAAAGATACGAAGAAACTGTCCATCAACATGGTAGGCATGGTTGAAAAAATAAAAGGTAAAAGTACAGATATTTTATCGATTGTACAAACGGAAGAAGAAATTCGAGAGAGGGTAAAAGATGTTTTTGATAATATCATTGTGGAAAGAACACAGAAATTAATTATTTTTATTGATGAATTAGATCGCTGTAAACCGACATTTGCCATAGAAATGTTAGAAAGGATAAAACATTACTTTGAAGATGACCGCATTATATTTGTAGTATCTGTAAATAAAGAACAATTGGTACATACCATATCCAATTATTATGGTAGTGGATTTGATGCTACTAGATATTTGAATAAATTTTTTGATGAAAATGTAAATTTACCAGAAATGAGCAGTTACTCAAAGCGTACTGTTGAATGTGGTAACACTAATACTGAAAAAACATATTGGTTAACAAAGATTGCAGATGAGCTAGGGATGTGTTATCATTTATCACTTAGAGATAAACTTATTTATAGAAGTAGCCTTGTATGATTTTATTAGATATTGTTGATGCAAATGAGAAGAAAAAATTTATAGAAGGCAACAGCGATTTTGTAGAAAAGACTTTACCTCAGATTGAAATTTATAAGCAATTTGTTCTTAGAGTTATAGGCGATGGAAGCAGAGACGAACAAGAGAAAAAACCAAAAAGCAAGCTGGAGTCTATAAAAGAATTCAGTTTGCTTTTTATGTACACAGAAATAATGCACAGTACACAATTGTGCTTTCTGCTAAAGCCAGTAAATTCAAGGCATAAGAGGGATAGGCTACATTTTATTATCCAATCTGGCATGGCCAGGCACCGAGAATTATCAATACTTTTCTGGAGAACTTTGATTTTTCTGGAAAAACAATAGTTCCATTCTGCACTTCCGGTGGGAGTGGTATAGGAGAAAGTGCAGAAAATCTGCATTCACTATGTTCTGACAATGCAATCTGGCTTAACGGTGACAGACTGAGCGGTGGCTTGTCGCGTTCCGATATGATAGAATGGATTGATGGCCTCGGACTCAATATTACTGCTAATTAGTTGGTGAAAATGATACAAGGATATAATTAACAGCATCTTAAAAAGATGAGGTTACCAGGGTATGGAGGATGTTTATGAAATATAGAATCAATAAACGAACAAATGATAAAATCAGTGTCATTGGATTTGGTACCTCTTATATAGCAGAGGCAGAAGAGAAGGATGCCGTCTCTGCTATACGCAGAGCCTATGAAGGTGGAATCAATTATTATGACCTGGCAACTGCGGAAGGCAGGACATTTTCGTATTTTGGTAAAGCGCTGGCTGATGTAAGAAAAGAGGCTTTCTATCAGATGCACTTTGGCGCAGATTATTCTGCTGGTACATATGGATGGAGTACGGATGGTGATACGGTTAAACGCAGCATTGCGTGGCAGCTTGAAAAACTGGGTACAGACTATATTGATTATGGATTTATCCACTGTATTGATGAAATGACGGACTGGAAGGAGTATCAACGAAACGGTGCGCTCCAGTATCTTTTGGGATTAAAAAGTCAGGGAGTTGTCCGCCATATCGGTCTGTCATCGCACACTCCCGCAACCATTCAGCGGGTACTGGAGGATGTTCCGGTGGATATGTTGATGTTCTCGATTAATCCGGGATATGATTATCAAAAGGGGGAATATGCCAAAGGTTCTGTTGATGAACGCACTGCCGTCTATCGCCGCTGCGAAGCGGAAGGAATCGGTATTTCCGCCATGAAGCCTTTCTCTGGAGGCCAGATGCTGGATGCATCCATTTCTCCCTTTGGGAAAGCACTCACACAGTATCAATGTATCCAGTATGCTTTAGACAGACCAGGGGTGTTGACGGTTCTTCCTGGAATGAGCAGTGTGGAACAAGTAGAGCATCTGCTTGGTTTTTTTGAGGCAGGTGAAGAGGAGAAAGATTATTCTGTTATCGGTTCCTTCAGTCCCGCAGAGGCCGTTGGAACATGCGTTTACTGCAATCATTGCAAACCATGTCCTATAGGAATTGACATTGGACTGATCAATAAATATTATGACCTCGCTAAGAATGGCGATTCTATGGCGGCAAAGCATTATCAAGGGCTGGAGGTTCACGCAGATAACTGTATCCAATGCGGACACTGCAACAGCCGCTGTCCGTTTAGGGTAGATCAGATGGCACGGATGGAAGCGATTGCTGATTACTTCGGTCAATATTTTTCCTTATAAGATCCAGAAAGGCTTTCACCGCAGGCGAAAACGTTTGGTATTTTTTTGTTACAATGTACAAATCCACAGACAGTTCAGGGATTATGGGGCGGAAAGTCAGGTTTCGCCCTTCCGTGTTGACCAGGCGGTCAAGGCAGAGCGCATAGCCGATGCCATGTTCCACCATAAAGGTAGCATTATAAATCAGATTGTAGGTGGCGACAACATTCAGGACAGAGTAATCTGACCCGAACCACTCTAATTCCTGATGCCCGGAAAAGGTCTGCTCTGCCAGAATCATGGGCAGGACTTTTAACTGGTCGATATTGACTGCTTCCTGCTTGGCGAGTTCACAATCTTTCGGGATTAAGAGTCCAAATGTATCTTTTTGATGAATGTTAAGGTAATCATATTTTTCCTGCCGTAATGGTCCAAGCAGGAGTCCCATATCTACAAGCCCCTTGTCAAGCCGCTCCAAAACATGATCCGCATCACCACTGTGTGTGTGAAACCGGACATCGGGATATTGTACATGAAACTCTCGAAGACATCCGGTAATCCAATCCATAACGATGGTTTCCCCACAGCCAATGGAAATGTCTCCGCACAAATCCTCTGTATCCGCATGAAGAGCGGCTTCTGTATTTTCAAGCAATTCCAAAATCTCCTGGGCGCGGTTGCGCAGGAAGGTTCCTTCCTCGGTCAGGGTGATTGTTCGTTTTCCCCTGATAAAGAGCTGCTTACCAAGCTGTTTTTCTAGGTCCATCATTTGCTTTGACAGGGTGGACTGCGTCACAAACAGCATTTCTGCTGCTTTCGTTATATTCTGTTCTCTTGCTATAGCAAGAAAATATCGTAAAAGCCTTGTCTCAATCATCGCATTATATTCTCCCATTTACAAATTTCTTCCTGTAGATTCCTCTGTTACCATTATATACTTTTTATCATTCCTGTCAACGATGATAAACTATTATTAACAACTGTTTGTAATTATATACCCATCAAATATATAATTAGGATGAACTTGAAAGGAGGGTTCCAGTTTGAAATCCGAAAATGAATATTTGAAAAGCAGTCTAAAGGATTGTGGATTTCAGGAAGAAACAGCGGCAAGGTATTTGTATTATGCAAAGGCAAGCCAGATATCCGATATGCTGAGGCTTTTGAAACAACAACGCAGAAAATTGATGGATGATCTTCATGCCGCACAGAAAAAAGTTGACACGATAGATTTTATGATTCGTTCTGTGGAACAAAAGAAGGAGGAGAACCATGAGCAATTATATCTGTAGATTAAATGAAAATGTAAAAAGAGAGCATGTCCGTTACAACAACCGATACGGTATAGCCTTGGCGGGCGATCTATATACGGCAAAGGCTATGAATCAGAAAGAGAAAAATATGGCAGTCATTGTAGGGGCGCCATATGGCGGCGTCAAGGAACAAGGTCCCTGTGTCTATGCAAACGAGCTGGCACAAAGGGGATTTGTTGTGCTGACTTTTGACCCCTGCTATATGGGAGAATCTGCTGGGGAACCCCGCCATGTTTCCTCCCCGGACCTGTTCAGTGAGAATATCAGTGCAGGCGTGGACTATTTAGGGCTTCTGCCTTATGTTGACAGGGAAAAAATTGCAGCCATTGGAATCTGCGGCAGCGGTGGCTTTTCCCTGTCAGCAGCCCAGGTCGATACAAGAATTAAAGCGGTGGTTACGGCAAGCATGTATGATATCAGTGCAGCCTCCCGTCTGGGAGCTGATAAGGAAAGTCTGCAAAAGACCAAGGAGAGACTCAGTGAACAGCGCTGGGTGGATGCTGAAAATGGCTGTCCTGAATGGATTCCATCTTATCCTGAGGAACCTGTGGAAAAGATACCGGAAGGACTTGATTCTGTTTCAGATGAGTTTTATCGTTTCTATGGCGTTAAAAGAGGACACCATCCAAATGCAAGAGCCGGTTTTACCACAACAAGCGATCTGTCATTTATCAATTATCCACTCCTTGACCATATAGATGAAATCTCCCCACGCCCGATTCTTCTAATTGTCGGCGACAGGGCTGCTTCCCGTTTCTTTAGTGAACAGGTCTATGAAAGGGCCGCAGAGCCAAAAGAACTTTATGTCGTGGAGGATGCAGAACATATTGACCTGTATGACAGAACAGACCGGATACCCTTTGATAAGATTGAAGGATTTTTAAAGGAAAACCTGAAATAAACAGGGGGATGGATATGAAAAGAATCGTAATTTTAATCTCTGCTGTATTCCTGCTGGGCATGACCGGATGCGGAAATTCAAGCAGCGCCCAACCCCTTTCTGATACTTCGGAGGAAAGCAGTACGGAACAGCAGGAAAAGCAAAAAACAGTTGAAAAAAACACTTCACAGCAGGAACATCCTGAGAGCGGACCAGTAGACAGAGAGGAGAACGAAACTATGAAAATATCTGTAAAATCAGCGAATTATGAAATGATTTATGAACTGAATAACAGCCAGGCAGCCAAAGATCTGTATGCACAGCTGCCGCTGACAATGGAAGTGGAGCCTTTCAGCAATAATGAGATGACTTTCTATCCTCCGCAAAAGCTGGATACATCAGGTACCCCTTTAAGTGGCGGCGAGGCCGGGTCCCTGTCCTATTATGAACCGTGGGGAAATGTAGTGATGTTCTATGCTCCCTGTGACCCCAACGGCAGCCTGTATGAGCTTGGAACGATTATATCCGGTAAAGAGGAAATTGATAAACTGAATGGTTCCATTACGGTTTCAGTTTATGAGGAATAGGGAGGAGAGAGGAAAAACATAAGGAGAAATGATTTATGGTAAGTAATGTAAAATTAAGTAATGGAACCTTAATGCCTATGGAGGGCTTTGGTGTATTTCAGGTGACAGACCCTGCCGTTTGTGAACAGACAATAATAGAAGCCATTAAAACAGGATACCGCCTGATTGACACGGCAAGCTCTTACCAAAACGAGGAAGCAGTAGGAAGAGCAATCCAGAAATCCGCTGTTCCACGAGGGGAACTTTTTATCACGACAAAGGCTTATATCCAGCAGATGGGATATGACAAGACCATGCAGGCTTTTGAAGAGTCGCTTCAAAAGCTGGGACTTGATTATCTGGACTTATATCTGATTCATATGCCCTTTGGAGATTACTATGGTTCCTGGCGGGCCATGGAAGAATTATATAAGGCAGGAAAAATCAGGGCCATCGGTGTCTGTAACTTTATGCCGGACCGCCTGCTGGACTTATGCAATAATGTGAAAATTATTCCCCAAGTGAATCAGATTGAGCGTCATCCCCACTACCAGCGTCTGGGAGATATGCAGGTTATGAAAGAATTAGGAGTACAGCCTCAGGCATGGGCACCATTTGCGGAGGGACTAAAAGGGATGTTTACGGAGCCGGTTTTGATGGAGATTGCAGCAAAGCACAGTAAGACGCCGGCACAGGTGATTCTGCGCTGGAATGTGCAGCAGGATGTAATTGTCATTCCGAAATCTGTTCATAAGGAGCGTATGGCAGAAAATCTGAATATCTGGGATTTTGAGCTGGATGCGGAGGATATAGAGAAAATCAGCGGACTTGATAAAGACTGTCCGTCTATGCTGGATACCAGAAAAATTAGTGAGGTGAAAAGGGTATATGATTACCTCAAAAATCCGGTTTTGACCAGTTTATAATTGATTTGCACGCCTAACCTTAATGCCAGGCGAGAAATAAGCAGGGAGATGCTCCTACGAAAGGAGCATCTCCTTTAGGATACTGATAAACTTCCCGGCGGGCTTGGAAAATATTTGGTATTTCTTCCAGATAATGCTGATTTCGTTCTCCAGGACTGGATATAGAGGTCGGAAACAAAGTGGGCTGTCTCCACCGGTGTTGATGATTTTATCAAGCCCGACAGCATATCCAAATCCTTCCTCGACCATTAAAGAAGCATTAAACAAGAGGTTATAGGTGGCGACGATATTCAGGTCGGATATGTCCTGTTTCATCCATTGGGAAAAACTGCCGCCCTTATCCTCCTGCTGGGATAAAATCAAAGGCTTGTCCAGCAGGTCTTCCGGTGAAACAGTTTCCTTTTGTGCCAGTGGTGAATCCCTGCGCATCAATACGCCCCAGATGTCTTTATTTTTCATCTTTAATGCATTATATTTTGTCAAGTCCACAGGACCAAGCATAATTCCGAAATCAATGAGTCCTTTGTCCAGCTGCTCCGTGACGTAGACCGCATTTCCGCTGGAAATATGAAAATGAACTCCAGGGTGGGAGTCCTGTAAGTTTTTCGCAGCTTTTGCAATTTCCCGGACTGCATCTGTTTCACCTGTGCCAATATAGATATCACCCATGAGGATATCATCTGCAAGTAAAATTTCTTTTTCTGTTTTTTCAACCAAATCCATAATTTCTTCTGCACGTTTCCGTAAAATCATGCCTTCCTCGGTCAGTGTCACCTTCCGTGAACCTTTTGTCCCGCGGATTAAAAGCTGTCTGCCCAGTTCTTCTTCCATATTTTTGATTTGAGTGGAAAGTGTGGGCTGGGACAGATGCAGGGACTCAGCAGCCCGTATAATGCTTTGCTCCCTTGCAACAGCAAGAAAGTATTGAAGTACCCGTAATTCCATAAGGACCTCCTTTGAGATAATGATTCATGGCTTGTCAGTTTTATATCTTCTGCAAATTAGTATATCACGACATACGATAGGCTTCAACTATAGATAAGAATATAATATAAGTATTGGCTATTTGCATGATGGCAGATTATACTATGTTCGAAGAACAATAAAGGAGGGAATGAGAATTCATGTTAGAGTCCACTTCCCGTAAAGCAATCATTCAAAATCTGGAGGATGCAGGGTGCGGGACAGATGCCATTAAAAAATTTATGACATTTTTTGAAGAGGGTAATGTAAAAGAACAGTTATTGCTGTTGGAGGGTCACAGAGAACAGCTTCTGAATGAAGTGCATAAAGAAGAGCAGCGGATTTCCTGTCTGGATTACCTTGTCTACCAAATTGCAAAAAACGAAGCTTGATATGATTGAAAGGAGAAAAGAACAGTGAGTAAGAAAATTTTGATTATATCCTCAAGTCTGCGAAGAGGAAGCAATTCAGAAATTCTGGCAGATGAGTTCATGCGTGGTGCCAGGGAAGCAGGGCATCAGGCAGAAAAAATCAGTCTGAGAGATAAAACAATTGGGTTTTGCAAAGGATGTCTTGCCTGCCAGAAAACAGGGCATTGTGTCATCCAGGATGATGCGGCAGGTATTGCAGAAAAAATGAAAAGTGCAGATGTAATCGCATTTGCCACACCGATATATTACTACGAAATGAGCGGACAGCTAAAAACCATGCTTGACAGAGCGAATCCTCTGTTTTCGTCAGAGTATGCGTTCCGGGAGATTTACCTGCTTACATCCGCTGCGGAGCAGGAGGAAACTGCCACAGATGGGGCAGAAAAAGGTCTGCAGGGATGGATAGACTGCTTTGAAAAAGCACGGTTTGCAGGAATCGTATTTGCCGGCGGAGTGAATGGCACTGGAGAGGTAAAGGACCATCCGGCACTGAAAAAAGCTTTTGAGCTAGGAAAGAATGTCTAATAGAAAGCAGAAAAGGCCTGGGTGAGAAAGTCAGGAAAACAGAGAATAAAAACAAAGAAAGGGAGTAGCTTAACGATGGATGCAAAAATGTTAGAAGGAAAAGTTGCGGTTATTACAGGAGCCAGCTATGGCATGGGGCAGACAATGGCAGAACTTTTTGCCGAGGAAGGAGCCAGTGTGGTACTTACAGCCAGAGGCAGAGAAAAACTGAATCAGGTGGTGGAAGGAATCCGTGCCAGAGGTGGACAAGCCATCGGTGTGGTGGCAGATGTATGTTCCACAGAAGATACAAAAAAGGTAATGGAAAAAACTCTGGAAACTTTTGGAGATCTGGATATCCTGATCAACAACGCAGGAATCGGTGAGCAGAAGATGATTGATGAGACAGAGGATGAATGGATGAAGTATGTAATGGATACGAATCTTGGGGGACCTATGCGGTATATCCGGGAAGCACTGAAAATATTTATGCCGAAAAATGAAGGCGTCATCATCAATATCTCTTCCGTGAATGGAACCCGCCCGTTTTGCGGAGCTACTTACACATCCACAAAGGGAGCATTAAATACTCTGACAAAAAATGTTGCCATGAGGCTGGTAAACACAAATATCAGATGTAATGCAGTGGCACCGGGAGCTACCGTTACACCGGCACATCTGGCGAACCGTGCAGGAGAGCAGCCGGGGGGAGCAAAAATGCTTGAGTACAGCGGACATTATGTTTATTTTCCGGGACCGGAGTGTGACCCTATGGACCAGGCATATGCCTGCCTGTATCTGGCAAGTAAGATGGGAAAGGCTGTACGTGGTCAGGTTCTGCAGGTATGTAACGGAGCTTTTCTTTAAATTAAGAAATCAGAAGATGATAAGGAGATGTAAAATATGTTAGGAAATTTTGTGTTTTCAAACCCGACAAAACTTTATTTTGGAGAGGATTCTCTGAACTATTTAAATGAAGAATTACCTAAATATGGTAAGAATGTACAGCTTGTATATGGCGGAGGTTCCATTAAAAAGACAGGTATTTACGACAAGGTTATGGCAATCTTAAAAGCGAATGGAAAGGAAATCTTTGAGGATGGCGGTGTTATGCCAAACCCGACGGTTGAAAAACTTAAGGAAGGCATCCAGATTGCAAGAAAGAATCAGGTGGACTTTATTCTGGCAGTGGGCGGCGGTTCCTGCTGTGATTACGCCAAAGCGGTTTCTGTGTCTGTAAACTGCAAGGAAGATCCGTGGGAAAAGTATTATCTGAAATTCGAGGATGTGGATGCAGATACTAAAATTATTCCGGTAGGATGTGTGCTGACTATGGTTGGAACCGGGTCTGAGATGAATGGTGGAGCAGTCATCACGAACCACGAAAGCAAGTTGAAAATCGGTCACATTTTTGGAGAGAATGTATTTCCTAAATTTGCGGTATTGAATCCGACGTTTACTTATTCACTGCCAAAGTATCAGATGGTATCCGGAATCTATGATATCCTGAATCATATCTGCGAGCAATATTTCTCAGGGGAAGATGACAACACCTCCGATTATCTGATGGAAGGCTTAATGCGGTCACTGATCCACAGTTCCCGGATTGCAGTAAAAGAGCCGGAAAATTATGAGGCCAGAAGCAATATTATGTGGACGGCCACATGGGCGCTCAATACGCTGGTTGCTATGGGAAAAACGACTGACTGGATGGTGCATATGCTTGGCCAGGCAGTGGGGGCGCATACAGATGCTGCCCACGGGATGACGCTTTCTGCAGTATCCCTGCCATATTACCGGTATATCATGCCTTATGGCCTTGCGAAATTCAAACGTTTTGCCGTGAATGTCTGGGAAGTAGATGCAAAAGGGAAAACGGATGAAGAGGCTGCCATAGAAGGATTAAACTCCATGGAAACATGGATGAAAGAAATCGGGGTAGTCATGAATATCACAGAACTGGGCGTGAAAGAAGATATGCTGGATGACCTTGTGGAGAGTACCCTTATCATGGAAGGCGGTTATAAAGTGCTGACCAGGGAAGAAATCAGGAAAACCTTTAAAGAAAGTATGTAAAATAATGTTCCTATATGTGCAGGAGTGTACCAATCCTAACCGGATGAAGTATACTCCTGTTTTTATGTATTTTGTAAAGAACCTCCACAATCCTCAAGGTTTTTAAATATACCATGAATTTGTGTTATGAATTAGAAAAAACTATAAAAAACTATTAAATATAAGTATTGGCTATGATGCAACAGTCTATGTTAAGATAAAAAAATGGAAGAGAACCAGCAGGGAAGAGAAATTGCGAAGTGAAAAAGGAGAAATCGAAAGATGAAAATAGCAGTGGTTGATGATTCAAAAGAGGATGCTGCCCTTATTGTTACCTATTTGGAACGATTTGAAAGGGAAAACAGCCAGAGTTTTCAGATTAAAGTATTTTATGCAAGCATTGATTTTTTGGAAGAGTACAAAGGTGACTATGACGTTGTTTTTCTTGATATTGAGATGCCGGGAAGCGATGGCCTGGAAGTGGCACGGGAAATCCGTTCCAAAGACCAGTCTGTAGGAATTATTTTTATTACAAGCCTGGCACAGTATGCGATTGAAGGATATGCCGTGCAGGCGATTGACTTTATGGTAAAGCCTGTGGGGTACTACAATTTTTCCACAAAGCTTCAAAAAGCATTTCGGTTTATCGAAACCCACAGAGAAAAGGATATTTTAATCAATAATAAGGAAGGTATATTCCGGATTCGGGTTTCTGAGATTTTATACATAGAAAAAGAACGTGATTATCTGCTTTTTCACATGAAAGAGGACTGCTTTAGCACCAGAGGAAGTATAAAGGAAATCAAGGATAAAATGAGCGGCCTCCCTTTTTCTGAATGTACTTCCGGATGTTTGGTTCATCTGCATTATATAAAGAGGATTGGTAAAGACAGTGTACTGCTGACTTCAGGACAGGAGCTGCCCCTTTCCAGAAGGCAGAAGAAAACGTTTACACAGGACTATATTCAATTTATGGGAGGAATGTAAGATGCTATATTACTTTTTAGAACATCTTTATATACAGTTTCCGTTTCAGCTGCTTGTATCAGAAGCAATATTTTTGATTGGCTTGCCAAAGAAAAAGCGTTTTTTCCTACGGTTCATACTGGGACTGGCTGTGCAGATTACTCTGAGCGCTTTGTGGGAAACTGTGCTTATTCCGTTGGAACGTAATTCGTTGTTTCCATATGTGCTGCTTTATCTGGGGTATGCATTTCTGACAGTGATTCCAATCATGGGCAGTTTTGACATTGGCTTTCGGGAATTGGTGTTTATTTTGGCAGGTGGGTATGCCACAGAGCATATGGTCTTTGCGCTTAGCAGAATTGGTCTTTATTTGTTACGTCACTCTTATCCGTTATATGGCAGCCTTTCGCATCTTTTTATTACACGGTATTTTATCTATGTTGCGGGGGCGCTAGTGGTGTACTTTTTGATTATTTATTCAAAAAGTAAGGAAAATCAGCAAAGAGACAGTGATTTCCGGATTGTTTTGCTTGCACTTGTTATCATGGTCTTTGCTATTGGATTCAGTGTTTACTGGTCTTATCCCGGAGAGTTTGCCGGGACACCGTTGGGCGAGGTCATCTGTCCTGCCTATAGTTTTCTGTGCTGTGCGCTTGTTCTGCTAATGGAATATTACGTGCTCCGTGAGAATGCAATGAAGCATGAACGGGAGATGATGGAGCAGCTTCTTGAGATATCCAGCGCACAGCAGCAGAGTTCAAAAGAAGCCATTGATATTATCAACATGAAGTGCCACGATTTAAAGCACCAGATGAGAGCCCTTGAAAAAATAGCAGATGACAGGACAAGAAGTGAATATCTGCAGGAAATCAGGGATGCCGTATCAATTTATGACGCTACATACCATACCGGATGCAGTGCGCTGGATTATGTACTCAGAGAAAAAACATTGATTTTTAATGAGAGAAATATCCAGTTTAGTTGTATGGTGGAGGGGAAAATGATCTCTTATATGGCTTCTGCGGATGTGTATGCACTTATGGGGAATGCACTGGATAATGCTATGGAACGCATGGAAAAAGAGAAGGAAGAAGAGCGTATCATCAGTCTGCAGATCAAATGCCGCCATGACATGGTTTTGATTCATCTTGAGAACAGGTGCAGCAGTGAGCTGGAATTTCGAGATGGCATGCCGGTTACAGAGAAAAAGGACAGGACAAGACATGGATTTGGAGTGAAAAGTATGCGCTATATTGTAGAAAAATATCATGGGGAGATGATGCTGTCCATAAGCGATGGTAAGTTCAATCTGGATATGCTGTTTCCCTCAGCAATCGAAGGATAATAAAGGGAAGAATAACCGATTATCGCAGAATAACGACCGATTTTCGCATTTTAAGTTATTGAGCGTTTTCTTTTTTTATAATACTCCCATAACAAGAAAAGAGAGGTTGGGAGGAAGAAAAATGATTCAATTTTTAATTGATGTGCTGACCCCGGTTTTTACCAATATGGGGGTCAGTGAAACAGATGTGCAGCAGTATGTGCGTTCTTTGGCTGGTTATATCTATGCCATTGTGGGGCTGTTTGCCGTTGCTGTGGTTGTCATGATTGCAGCACACTGGCTGGTGAAAAAAGGAACCAGACACGTAGTCCGTTTTGGTGCAGGGATATCCTGGATATTGATTGTGACAGTCCTGGCGAATGTGATTTGCTTTGGGCCGATGTATAACAATCTGGCCCCTATTCTGAATGGAAGAGGTTCTGTTTCAGAAGAGTCTATGGCAGCATCCAGGGAGATTATTAAAGAAACCGGTGAAGAAGGTATGGCACTGGTTAAAAATGACGGAACGCTCCCACTTGAGAAAGGTTCTAATATTAATGTATTTGGCTGGGCATCCACAAGTCCTATTTACGGTGGAACAGGTTCCGGCTCGGCTTCGAATTCTGGAAACGTGGATATTCTTACATCCCTTACAGATGCCGGGTTCCATGTGAACCAGAGCCTTGTTGACATGTACAAGGAGTATAAACCAGACAGAAATATTGGCGGAAACGTGGTCAGTGTTTTCTTTACAGACTGGTCACTGCCGGAGCCTACCGTGGATCATTATACAGAGGAACTGATGCAGGAGGCGAAAGATTTTTCTGACACATCCGTCATTGTGTTATCAAGGTCCGGCGGCGAAGGCCAGGATGTCCCGCTTGACATGAAAGCGGTTATCGATGGTACTTACGACCCCAAGGATGAGGTTGCCAACGGGAATGAAGAGTATAAGTATTTTGCCTGCAATTATGATAATAATGGTGACTATGACGATTTTGATGAAGGTGAAAGCTATCTGGAACTTTCCAATACAGAGGAAGCCATGATTGAGAAAGTATGCTCTGAATTTGACAATGTGGTCGTTGTAATCAATTCCAATAACCCCATGGAGCTTGGGTGGGTAGATGAATATGACAGCATCGGTTCCGTGATTCTGACACCGGGAACAGGGGCAACAGGAATGGCAGCTTTAGGTGAAATCCTGAATGGCTCGGTGAATCCATCCGGAAGAACCGTGGATACCTATGTGTACGACCTGGCAGATACACCTACATACAACAATTATGGAAACTTTGCATTCAACAATGTGGAAGATCTGAAAGCAGAGCTTACCAAAGCGGATGTGGCCTATCAAGGAGCCCTTCCTTTTGTAAACTACGTAGAAGATATTTACGTGGGATATAAATTCTACGAAACAGCAGCAGAAGAAAACCTAATTAACTATGAAGAAAAGGTGCAATACCCGTTCGGATTCGGATTAAGCTATACGACATTCACCCAGGAGCTTACGGAAGCGGTTGACCAGGGAGACCGTATTTTAGTGAAGGTATCCGTGACGAATACCGGAGACACAGCAGGAAAAGATGTGGTGGAGCTTTATTACACACCGCCATATACCAACGGAGGTATTGAGAAAGCGAGTGTAAATTTGATTGACTTTGGCAAGACAAAGCAGCTGGAACCGGGAGAATCTGAGGAGCTTTCCTTTGAGATTGCAAAGGAGGATATGGCGGCTTATGATGCCAGAGGAATTAAGACAGAAAATGGAGGGTATGTGCTGGAAGCAGGGGATTACATCCTTTCCATCCGGTCAGATTCCCATAATGTACTGGACGAAGAAACCATCCATGTGGAAGCAGATATAAGCTATGAATCAGAGAAAAGGGAGTCAGATAAAATAACTGCGGTAAATCAGTTCCAGGATTACTCTGCAGGAGAGGTGACTTATCTGTCCCGTGCAGATGGATTTGCAAACTATGAAGAAGCGACTGCACCGCCGTCAGAGGACATGTATGTCATGGATGATGAGACAAAGGCATTTGTTGCTGAAAAGTCTGTTGCACATTATGATTCCAAGAAATACGACAATCCGAAGGATGAGATGCCTATGACAGATGCGGACAATGGTGTAACAGCTGCAGACCTGACAGGAAAGGATTATGATGACCCTCTGTGGGAAGATCTGCTGGATCAATTGTCCGTGGAAGATATGATCAGCATGGTAAATCTGGGCGGATTCCAGACAGTTGCCGTAGATTCTATTGGAAAAGTGGGAACGCTGGATTCTGATGGAACCTCCGGATTAAATGACTGGTATATTGGCGTGTATGGTACGGCATATTCTACGGAATTACTTATTGCACAGACCTGGAATAAAGAACTTGCCCACCGGATTGGGGAGGCACAGGGAGCAGAATATGCAGACTGCCGTATCTTTGGAGCATATGCACCGGCCATGAATATCCACCGCTCTGCATTTACCGGGCGTAACTTTGAATATTATTCCGAGGACGGGGTTCTGTCTGGGCATATGGCTTCCAACATAGTGAACGGAATGGCAACAAAAGGCGTATATGCCTATCTGAAGCATTTTGCTCTGAATGAACAGGAAACAAACCGCTGCAGTCTGCTTCTGACTTATTCGGACGAGCAGGCAATCCGTGAGATTTACCTGAAGCCCTTTGAAATCTGTGTCAAGAATTTTGATGGAAAATCACTGGCGGTCATGTCCTCATTTAACTTTATCGGTGATAGATGGACAGGAGCCAATGCAAATCTGCTGAATACGGTGCTACGGGACGAATGGGGATTCCGGGGGATGGTACTGTCTGACTGGAACGGCTCTTATGGTTACCAGAATACGGACGATGCTGTCCGCAATGGAAATGACGCCATGCTTGGATTCTTTACCGCAGAGTCCAACCAGATTACCAACACCTCACCGACTATGGTGCTTGCCATGAGGCAGGCATGTAAAAATATCCTCTATACCGTGGTCAACAGTGGCAATTATACCATTCCGGACCCGGATGCAGATAAAATGCCAAATATGACAAAACTGTTTATCTGTATTGATACTGCTGTAACAGTTGTTTCTCTTAGCATTATGGCGGTTGTGCTGGTTTGTTATTTTAAAAAGAAGAAAAAAGCGACAATCGAAGTAGTTCCAAAAACAGAAAAGGAATAATCAATAGGTTCGGGGCTTCTTGATAATATGAGAAGCCCTGTCTTTCTATAAAGGCACGCACAGCATGGAGGTAAAAATGAAACACCAGGATATCATTCAAAAAATGACAATAGAGGAAAAAGCCGCATTCTTAAGCGGAAAAGGGGAGTGGGATTCCCGAGATATCTCCCGTCTTGGAATTCCTTCGGTTTTCTGTTCAGACGGGCCTCACGGTATCCGAAAGCAGGCAGGAGCAGGAGATCATCTGGGGTTAAATGAATCTCTTCCGGCTACCTGTTTCCCAACCGCGGCAGCCATCGCGAACAGTTGGAATCCGGAACTGGGAAAGGAAATCGGGGAAGCGCTTGGCAGGGAGGCACTGGCACTTAATGTACAGGTATTATTAGGACCTGGACTGAATATCAAGCGAAGTCCTCTCTGCGGCAGAAACTTTGAGTATTTTTCCGAAGATCCTTTTCTGACAGGAAAGATGGCGGCTGCTTATATTCAGGGAATCCAGAGCCAGGGAATTTACGCCTGTCCCAAACATTTCGCAGTAAACAGCCAGGAGCTTCGGCGGATGGCTATGAATGCGGTAGTGGATGAAAGAACGCTTCGGGAAATTTACCTTACCGGATTTGAAATTGCCGTAAAAGAAGGCAGGGCCAAAGCCATTATGTCCAGCTATAATCAGGTAAACGGAATATATGCCAATGAAAATCAGCATTTACTCCAGGAGATTTTGCGCAAAGAGTGGGGATTTGATGGAATTGTCGTTACAGACTGGGGTGGTTCCAATGACCATGTAAAAGGGGTAAAAGCAGGTTCAAACCTGGAAATGCCAGCCCCCGGCCTGGATTCGGCAAGACAGATTGCAGCTGCAGTTGAGGAAGGAAGCCTGACCCGAGAGGAGCTGGATACTTGCGTTGACCAACTGCTGGATGCAGTGCTGGAACTGCGTGAAAACAGCAAAATAAAGAGGGAAAGCTTTGAACAGAAAGAGCATCACTGCCTTGCAAGGAAAGCAGCAGCGGAAAGCGCAGTCCTGTTAAAAAACAGAGATCATATCCTGCCGTTGAAGCCAGGTTGCAAGGTGGCAGTGATTGGAGATTTTGCAAAGGAGCCGCGTTACCAGGGTGCCGGTTCCTCAGTGGTGAATCCGACATTCGTGGAAACCATTGAAAAAGTAATTCCCGGCTATGACTTACGTGTGGCCGGAGTGGTCGGAGGCTATCGGCGGTCGGGAGAGGCAGATGAGGCTTTGAAGAAAGAAGCATTAGACCTGGCGGCAGGTGCAGATGTTGTCCTTTATTGCTTTGGACTGGATGAACTCAGTGAATCCGAAGGTCTGGACAGGACACATATGAGGATTCCCCAGAATCAGATTGAACTTTTACAAGCCCTTTTACAGGTAAATGAAAATATTGTAGGAATTTTGAGTGCCGGTGCCGCCATAGAAATGCCCTGGCAGACCTGCTGTAAGGCAATCCTTCATGGATATCTGTCCGGGCAGGCAGGTGCAGGTGCCTTGCTGGACATTCTGGCAGGTAAGGTGAATCCATCCGGAAGGCTTGCAGAGAGCTATCCCTTACGGTATGAAGATACACCGGCTTTCCGGCATTTCCCAAGTACAGAGCGCAACTCAGAGTACAGGGAGAGCATATATGTAGGATACCGGTATTATGACACCAGTATGGTGCGGGTACAATATCCCTTTGGTTATGGATTGTCCTATACAGAGTTTCTGTATTCTGATTTAAAAGTTAATACAGACGGAATCACAGCGAAGATTACAAATGCAGGAGACCGGGATGGAGCAGAAGTGGTGCAGATGTATGTAGGGCTTCCCAATGCCATTGTATTTCGTCCTGCCAAAGAACTGAAAGGCTTTGCAAAGATATTCTTAAAAGCAGGGGAAAGCAAAGAGGTACGGATTCCCTTTGATGATAAGACCTTCCGTTATTGGAATGTAAAAACAAATCGATGGGAAGTGGAGATGGGGACTTACAAAATCATGGTCGGGGCAAGCGTCAGTGACATCCGGCTGGAAGGGGAAATAGAGGTGGAAGGCACCACAACAGCATATCCCTATAATCCGCAGGAAATGCCATACTATTATACTGGGATTGTACAGCAGATATCAGATAAGGAATTTGAGACACTTCTTGGAGAGTCTATTCCGGATGGAAGATGGGGCGGGGAATTGACAGCAAATGACGCAATCTGCCAGATGTACTATGCGAAGAGTAGGATTGCCAGATTCATTTATAACCGTCTGACAAGTATTAAGAAAAAAAGTGAAGAAAAAGGGAAACCGAATCTGAATATTTTGTTTATCTATAACATGCCATTTCGCGCCCTGGCAAAGATGACAGCAGGTGCAGTCAGTATGGACATGGTAGAGGGGATTGTGGAAGTTGTGAATGGACATTTTGTGAAGGGGATGGGAAAAGTAATCGGTGGATTCTTTCAAAACAGGAAAGCAAACAAGGTTTATGAGAAAAAATTATCTGGTGGGAAAGGAGCAGAAGAATGAGCCAGTTAAAAGAAAAATGGATGAAAGCGTGGAGGGGATTTGAAAAAAAGCACCCCCGGTTATCGAAATGGATATATCAGATTTTTTACTTCTTTGTGTTCAGCATGATGGTTACGGTATTCCAATATCTTGTGTTCACATTTATGCCGGGAATGTTAGGAAAAGACCTTGCCGGGACAGAGTTTATGTGGCCGCAGAAGGAACTGCATCTTTTAGGCGTTGATTTCACCTGGAGTCTGCTTGGATATAACGTGCTCTATGATGCATCCGGGGCGGTGCTGATTGGAGGGGGGTTAGGATATTTTATCAGCTACGAGGTTGGTTCATTCCTGGCCCAGTGTATTAATTTTCCGCTGCAGAGAAACATCACATTTAAGAGCAAAGGGAATCCGGTGTATCAGGCCATGTGGTATTTCATCGCATGGATTGTGATTTCCCTTATCTGCAACGGTTTTAATAACCTGTGGATGCCCATTGCATCTGCCTATGTAGCTCCTGCAGTGTATAATGTGCTGGTAACATTTATCACAGGCGGGGTGTCCATGATTATATTCTTCTTTGTGTTTAAGATTATCTTTCCAGAAGGGGAAACAAAAAAGGAATCATGATACGGAGGAAAAACAGATGAAGGTCTTGTCAATTGTAGTTCCCTGTTATAATTCGGAAAATTATATGGAGAATTGTATCCATTCTCTGCTGACCGGAGGCTCGGAGGTGGAAATCATTATTGTAGATGATGGTTCCACCGACCAAACAGGAGAAATCGCGGACAAATATGCAGCGGCTTATCCGAATATTGTAAAAACAGTCCATCAGGAAAATGGCGGTCATGGCGAAGCTGTGAATACCGGACTGCGCCATGCGCAGGGGCTGTTTTTCAAAGTAGTTGACAGTGATGACTGGGTATCTATATCCGCCTACAGGGAAGTAATGAAAACACTGGAAAATCTTGCCGGTGAGCAGCAGATGGTTGATATGGTAATCAGTAATTTTGTATATGAGAAAGAAGGAGCAAGGCACAAAAAGGCCATCCGTTATAGAAGTGCATTCCCTCAGAACAGGATATTTACATGGGATGAAGTGAAGTTTTTAAGAAAAGGGCAGTATATCTTAATGCATTCTGTTATTTTCCGGACAAAGTTATTGCGGGAATGCCGACTGCAATTACCGGAGCATACCTTTTATGTGGACAATATATTTGTCTATCATCCACTGCCATTCGTAAAGACCATGTATTATTTGAATGTGGATTTTTACAGGTACTACATAGGCCGGGAGGATCAGTCTGTCAATGAGAGTGTCATGATTCAAAGAATCGACCAGCAGTTGAAAGTTAATTACTATATGATGGATGATTATATTCTTTCCAGGGAAATCACAAACATGAAATTGCGCCACTATATGCGTAATTATCTGGAGATTATTACGGTAGTATCCTCCATTATGCTGATTCGTTCTAAAACAGCGGAAAGTCTGGAGAAAAAATATGAATTGTGGAATTATCTGAAAGAAAATGACAGAAAGACTTATTATTGGATGAAATGGAGCGTACTTGGAAGAAGCATGAATCTGCCTGGCAAAAGCGGACGAAAAATTTCAGAAATGGCCTATTGTCTGGCACAAAAATTCGTGGGATTTAATTAAGAAATAGAAGAAAGGTGAAAAAATACGAATGACAACTTCGATGTATATAAAACTGCCGTCCATTGATGTGGTAAAAAAATTTGTAAATGATTTATCTAAAATGAATGGGGATTTTGACTTGGTTTCAGGACGATATGTAATAGATGCAAAATCTATTATGGGAATTTTTAGCCTGGATTTGACGAAACCGCTGCAGCTTAACATTGCAGAAGCAGAAGAATGTGATATAGAAAAACTAAAAAAATATTGTTAAGAATGTCATTACACTCATCTGGATTATGGCGCATTTCAGTTTAGAAATTGTTTATCGTTTTTTGCGGAATCTTTTAACATTATCCGCTATGATGATAGAAAAATAATAAGATATATTCATTCCTTGATATAGGCTATCAGGTACAGTGAAGAAAGATAAGGAGTGCTGGGAAGATTGACAATTAAGAAAAAAATCAGGCTGTCAAATGTTCTGATGGTTCTAATTCCAATTTTGTTTACAGCAATTGTGATTATGATGTGCATCAATACATCTTTGGGAAGTTATTGGCATACGTTGGTGTCCATGTACAATGACGAGAACGGAGTACAGTTTGCCCAGAGCCTGATGTACAACTATCAGCAGGAACTTTGGGATTTTAACTGGGTGCTGTGTACAGAGCCGGATGAGGACGGGCAAATCTGCCAGAGTGCGGAGATGACCAGTTTGGGAGACGCCATGGAGAGACTGGGCTACCGTTTTATGATTACAAAGGATGGGAAGCAGATTTATTCCAATCTCTCTAAAGAGGATATCCGTATCGGGCGTGAGGTAGCGGGAGAGGCCATAGATTATGCCAAGACACTGACAGCCAGCCGTTATGAGGTGTCTGTCATTAAAAACACCTTCTGGCATGGGGAAAAAGTATTTTGTATCACAGCAATTCATCCGGCGAAAACAGATGGTAAGGCAGTGAATTATATGCAGCGATACTTTTTACGGTACATCTTTGGAATCATCGCATTTTTTGTTTTGCTGACGATGGTAATCAACGGTATTTTATCGTGGTGGATCTCGAAGAGCATTTTAAACCCACTGAAACTTTTGAGTTTTGGGACAAAAGAAATCCGGGAAGGAAACCTGGATACAAAAATGCAGTATGACAAAAAGGATGAATTTGGAGATGTGTGCAGGGATTTTGATGAGATGCGTGCATATCTAAAAGAATCCGTACAGCAGCGTCTGGAGGATGAGAAGCGGAGAAAAAACCTGATTACAGGAATTTCTCATGATTTGCGCACACCCCTTACCTCAATCAGTGGGTATTTAGACGGCCTTTTGGATGGAATTGCTGATACGCCGGAAAAGAGGATGCGGTATCTGATGGCAATCAAGACAAGGACAGGAACTATGGTAAACCTGGTAGAGAACCTTTCTGAATATAGCAGATTAGACAGGAGATTCCGTTACCATATGCAGGTGGTGGATCTGAAGGAGTATGTGCACCAGTATCTGGAGATGGAAAAAGCAGATACAGAGCAGCAGAAGACGGAGATAGAGTTCAGATGTGGAAAAGGCAGCTATCTTGTTCGGTTGGACGCTAAGGAATTTAAGAGGATTTTTGATAATCTATCTACAAATACAGTGAAATACCGATGTAAAGAAACTTCCAGAGTACTGATTTCTATGAAATTGACATTGGATGGAAAATGGGCAGAGATTGTGTTCCAGGACGATGGGCCGGGTGTACCGGAAGAAAGTCTGGGAAAAATTTTTGACAGCTTTTACCGGGTGGATGATTCCAGGAATAAGACGGAAAAAGGAAGCGGAATCGGACTTGCGGTTGTACGGGAAATTATTCTCGGACATGGTGGGCAGGTATGGGCGGAAAACAGAGGAGGTCTGGCGGTAATCATACATCTTCCATTATACACGGAGGATAAAGGCAGTAAATAAGAAATAATAGTTCAGGAAGATAAGGAAATAGGAGGCAGTGGATGGAACGGGTATTGATTATAGAAGATGATGAACTGATTGCAGAGCTTGAGCGGGATTATCTGGAAGCCAGTGGCTATGAGACAGAACTGGCTCTTGATGGACTGATTGGAGAAAAAATGGCAGAAACGGGACATTATGATACCATTCTCCTGGACATCATGCTGCCGGGAAAGACAGG
Organism: Blautia sp. JLR.GB0024; assembly: GCF_037000545.1. NCBI lineage: Bacteria > Bacillati > Bacillota > Clostridia > Lachnospirales > Lachnospiraceae > Blautia > Blautia sp. JLR.GB0024. Next base: position 782,971 of record NZ_JBANBF010000001.1, read on the forward strand.
ATTTGACATATGCCGGGAGCTGCGACGGAATATGAAGGTTCCCATTATCATGGTGACGGCGAAAAAAGAGGATATTGATAAAATCAGAGGACTTGGCCTGGGGGCAGATGATTACCTGGTGAAACCCTTCAGCCCTGCGGAGCTTGTGGCGAGGGTGAAATCCCATATCAATATCCATAATCTTCTGCTGGAGGGTACCAGTGCAAAGAAGCAGGAAACCGAACGGGAAATTACTTATGGAAACCTGCGCATCCTGACTAAATCCAGAAGGGTGTATCTGGACGGGGAGGAGATTGTGCTGGTAAATAAGGAATTCGAACTTCTTGTGTTCCTTGCGGAAAATCCAAACATTGTTTTTTCCAAGGATACCCTGTTTGACCGGGTGTGGGGCATGGACTCCTTTGGAGACGTGGCGACTGTTACGGTTCATGTGAACCGTCTTAGGGATAAACTGGGGAAGAACCATGCAAAGGCACAATTTATTGAAACTGTCTGGGGAGCCGGATACCGATTTCGGATTGATTAAAAAAGGTGAAAATTCAGATAAGCTGGCAGCCAATGAATAAAGGCTGCCGTTTTTATTATAATAGAAAATAACTATACAAAAATACAAAACATAAGTATTTGCTATTGAAATACTCATGCGATAAGATAAAAACATAGAACGACAAAAGAAAGCTTTGTTGAGAAATATGCAAGAATTCGTTTATAAATTGTTTAGGTTTCTGTTAGAGCCATGTTATCCAGGCTGTATATAGTAAATGCAGATAAAACAAAGAAATAAAAAGTGACAGGGAGCGAAAAGATATGAAGAAAAAAATACTTACCGTTCTTCTCTGCTCGGCAGTTCTGGCAGGAATCTTGTCGGGCTGTGGCAGAAACAGTCAGGCAGAGTCATCAGAAACAAAAAACAGTGACACAGCAAAAAACAGCGGTCAGGAATCAGAAGCAAGCTTAGGTGGAATCAGAATCACACCCACAGAGGAAATCCAGGAGCTTAAGGATGGATTGTCCGTTGTCCGGTATGAAGGGAGCTATGGATTTACGGAGTTTCTGGAACAGGGCGGCGCTGCGGATGATGTGGAAGTGGCAGAATACCTGATGGAAAACATCTCATCAGGGGGATGGAAGCTCCTCTTTGGAGAAAATCCTTTCGGCTGCAGCACCTTATCTGTAGCAGGTGAAGACGGAGGTTATCTGTTTGGGAGAAATTTTGACTGGAATACCTGTGACGGACTGATCGTCAGTGCAAGGCCAGAAGAGGGGTATGCATCCGTTTCCACAGTGAACCGGGATTTCATATCCGCAAGCGGCGTGGAGCTCTCCAGGCTGCCGGACAATATACAGGCGATGATTGCATTGTATGCACCCCTGGACGGGATGAATGAACAGGGACTGGCGGTGTCAGTCAATATGATACAGGATTCTGTAAGCATCAGCCAGAATACGGATAAGCCGGATATCACCACTACCACAGCGGTACGTCTCCTGTTAGACCGTGCGGCAGATGTAGAGGAAGCGGTAGAGCTGCTTGGGCAGTATGATCTTCATGCATCTATGGGAATGATGATTCATTTTGCACTGGCAGACGCACAGGGAAACAGTGTGGTAGTGGAATACATCAACAATGAAATGTCAGTGGTGGAAACGCCTGCTGTAACAAACTTTTATCTGACAGAAGGGGAGAAATACGGAATCGGAACCAGACAGTCCCATGAACGGTACGATATTTTGATGGAACGGCTGACTGACCAGGAAACCATGACAGAGACAGAGGTAAGGAATGCTTTGGACAGCGTAAGCAAGGATAACTTTGACGAGTTTGAGTCTACGGAGTGGAGCATTGTCATGAATCAGGAAACAAAGGAACTGACCTACTTCCACAGAGAAAATTATGAGAATGGATATACCATTGCTGTAGAATAGGAGGAAGCTATGAATTATATAAAAACACTGATGGATCTCTATAAACTGAAAAAGCATACCAGACTGAATCCGGAACAGATACATAAGTTTCAGAATGAAAAGCTGAAAAAACTGCTCCACCATGCCTGGGAGCATTCGAATTATTACCGAAGAACATTTGAGAAAGCGGGAATTACGGAAGAAGAATTAGATACCCTGCCCTTGTCATGCTTTCCAACTATCAGTAAAAGGGAGCTGCTGGAACATTTTAACGAGCTGGTGACGGATAGGGAACTCATGCAGGAAGAACTCAGGGCATTTGATGAGCAGGCGGAAGTTAACAGAAAACCCTATAAGGGGAAATACCATGTGGTGCATTCTTCTGGAAGCACCGGAAAACCAGGTTATTTTGTTTATGACGAAAACGCATGGAATCATATGCTCCTTGGCATCATCCGGGCAGCCCTGTGGGACATGTCCATGTGGGAAATCATAGGGCTGCTTCTGAAAAGACCCAGAATCGTGTACATCGCAGCCACCAGCGGGCGGTACGGAGGGGCCATGGCGGTAGGGGATGGTATTGACGGCGTGGGAGCCAGCCAGATGTATTTAGACATCAATGAGCCGCTGGAGGAGTGGGTTACGAAGCTTGGGGAGTTTCAGCCTAACATTGTAATCGGATACCCTTCCGCCATCAAAATCATGGCGGAACTTATGGAGAAGGACAAGATTCATGTGAATGTGAAACGGGTCATCTCCTGTGGGGAACCTCTTGGGGCTTCTCTTCGCAGTTACCTGGAAAAGATATTCAATGCACCAGTGGTTAACTTTTATGGTTCCAGCGAATCCCTGGCTCTTGGGGTGGAGATGAACCCGGCGGAGGGGATGCTGCTCTTTGACGACCTGAATATTATCGAGGTGGAGAATGGACAGATGTACCTAACCTGCCTGTATAACTATACCCAGCCGCTGATTCGTTATCGTCTGACAGACACCCTGACGCTGGCGGCGGCCGGGGAAGGGGCTGCTTATCCATTTACCAGGGCAGTAGGGCTTTTGGGAAGAGATGAGGACATTCTCTGGTTTGAGGATGGGGAAGGAAATGAGGAATTCCTGCATCCGCTGGCAATCGAGGGATTTTGTATTGACGGCCTGAAGGATTACCAGTTTCGGAAGACCGCAAAGGATGTCTTTGAGATGTATGCGCAGACGACTGCGGGGATTTCCAGGGAACGAATACGGGCAGAAATGTTAAAGGAAATGCACAGGATTCTGAAGGACAAGGGGCTTGGCTTTGTACAGTTTTACGTGAACTTTGTAGATGAAATTCAGCCGAATCCTAAGACGGGTAAGAAGTCCCTGATACTGACTTAACAGGAGGAAATGTGATATGAAAAAGATACTGCTGCAGGGCAGAAAAATTAGCCGCGCATTCAGCCAGGGGGGTGTAAGTAATCAGGTTCTGGACCATGTGGATGTAGACATCTATGAGAAAGATTTTACGATTATCATGGGTTCCTCAGGGGCGGGAAAATCTACCCTGCTGTACGCCTTAAGCGGCATGGATAAAATAAATGACGGGAAGGTAATGTACCGTGATATGGAAATCAGCCGGCTAAGGGAGGCACAGATGGCGAAGATACGTGCCCGGGAGTTTGGATTTGTGTTCCAGCAGACGCATCTGGTAAGCAATCTTACGCTTTTTGAAAATGTTTTAGTAGCAGGTTATGTAAGTGGAAAGGAAAGCCCTAAGAAGGTGCAGGAGCAGGCAGCAAACCTTCTTGAGCAGATGGGGGCGGCAAAAGCAAAGGACCGTCTTCCATCCCAGGTATCCGGAGGCGAGGCGCAGCGGGCTGCCATTGCCAGGGCAATGATTGGAAAGCCGGGTATTCTGTTTGCGGACGAGCCTACAGGTGCCTTGAATAAAGCCAATACCACGGAGGTCTTAAACCTGCTTACGGAACTGAACCGGCAGGGGCAGAGCATCCTCATGGTGACCCACGATATGCGCTGTGCAGCAAGAGGGAACCGCATTTTGTATCTGGAGGATGGAAAAGTGACGGATGAACGGAAGCTGCCGGATTACAGTGAACTGGAAGAAAAAAAACGGGAAAATGAAGTGAGTCAGTGGCTTGCAGGACTGCAATGGTAAGGGAGGGAAGCGAAAGGTGGAAAATAAGATAATTCTCCGGGCAGGAATGAAAAAACATAAAGGAAGCCTGCTTGGGATTGCAGTTCTTCTGTTTTTTGCAGCACTTTCCCTATGCACAGTCCTGACGGTATACCTTCAGGGAAACCGATATATCCATTCAGAGCTTACACGCACCGGATTTGGCACCATTACCGCATGGGTATCCGGGGTACCGGACATGGATGGACTGGCGGAAAGCCTCCGGGGGCAGGAAGGCGTGGAAACGGTAACGGTACAGAACCTTGTTTTCAGCGATTATAAAGGAAACGGTATCAAATCTGACAGTGAAGGACAGCTCATCCCATGGCAGGAGGAAAGCGGACCGTACCGGTTTTTTCGTGATGATCTGTCGGGTTATGGGCAGACACCTGGGGAAATTGCTGAGAGGGAAATCTATGTATCGCCATCTATGAAGTCAATCTTACATACAGATATTGGGGATACGATTACGTTTTCTATTGCCAGAAGCAAAGTGGATGTAAGCTTTACTGTGGCAGGATATTACGAAGACCCGGCTATGGGAAGCACCATGATTGGAATGAAAGGATTTCTGATTGCACCGTCTGCTTATGAACAGATTGTCCGGATCATAGACGCAGAAGGCGCGGATGCGTTGGCAAAAAACGGTGCCATGCTCCATATCACAGCGGACCAGGCTTCCGGGCTTACCATATCGGAATTGAGCCGCAGGCTGAATGCGGATACGCCTCTTTCCCAGTATACGGAATTTACCCACAGCTCAGATACCATGGAATCTTTTATGGGAATCCTGCAGAATGCCTTCTGTGGCCTGCTGGCGGCTTTTGCAGTCGTGCTTCTGGGCGTGGCATTTGTAATACTGGGACACAGCATATCCAGCATCATTGAGCAGGACTGGAAAAACCTAGGGATACTGAAAACAGTAGGAATGACGGGCAGACAACTGGTACGTCTACAGGAATTCCAGTATCTCTTTAGTGTGGTGATGGGGCTGGGGGCTGGAGTCCTTGGTGCTGTACCGGTGGCAGGAGTGGTGAGCCGGGTGATGATTACCACTTCTGGCATCTTGATACGGACGGGGCTTCCCATTCTGCCAGTGATAGAAATCTTTGTGGGACTGACCTTTTTGCTTGCCTTGTTTACTGCAGTAAGGCTTCGGGCCATCCATTCGATTTCCCCGATAGGGGCAATCCGGGGAGAAACCAGAATGAAAGCTGTGGTGGACAAGAGAAAGCGTGGAAATGTTTTATCCCCTATCCGGGCAAGGGGACTTATGTTTTCCCTGGCACTGAGACAGCTCCTGTCTGGAAAGCGGCGCTATATCAGTGCCTGTATGGTGGCAGCGCTGCTGGTATTTTTTGCATCTCTGGCGGGGAGAATGAACGACTGGCTTGGACCGGACGGCCAGGGGATGATGGATGCCTTTAACCCGGCAGACCTTGATCTGGGAATCCAGGTCCTTGGGGAACTGGAATGGCAAGAAATGGAGCGGACGGTTAGAAGCCACAGTGAAATTATAGACATTTATGAACTTGCAATGCCCAGTGTCTCTGTAAATGGAACGAACTATACAGCAAATGTGATCACAGAGCCGGGACGCTTCCATATCAGCCGGGGGCAGACCAGCCGGACTGATGATGAAGTGGTGCTTACAGAGGTACTGGCCCGTGATTTGGGAGTAGATATCGGGGATACGGTCAGCATCCGGGGCGATATCGGGACAAAAGAGTTTACCGTTTCAGGCATTTACCATTGTGCCAATGATATGGGAGCGAATCTTGGGATGAGCAGGGAAGGGTATCTTTCCATCGGCAGCGATGACCAAAAGCTCTGGTGCCGCCATTATTTCCTGGCGAATCCATCCCAGAAACAGGTAGTCACAGAAAGTCTGGAGAAGGCTTATGGTGGAGATGTACATGTCCATGAAAACATCTGGCCCGGTCTGTTGGGAATCATCAGAGCTATGCATATGCTGCTACTATTTATGTATGGGATGAGCGCCGTATTTATCGGTATCGTGACTGTTATGACAGGTACAAGGATTCTGGATGCAGAACAGAAGGACCTGGGAATTTACAGAGCGATTGGATGTGATTCTCGAAGTCTTCGGATGATGTTCGCGCTTCGGTTTGGGACTGTGGCGACAGCCGGAGCGGTCATGGGAACGGTTTTGGCGGCCTTTTTGACAGAGCCTTTGGTGTCTGCGGTCATGCGGCTTGCAGGAATCAGTAACTTTTCCTCTGCTCCGTCCCCCGGAACCATACTGATGCCGGGAGTTGTGGTAGTTGTGTTGTTTCTGGTGTTTGCCTACCTGGTGTCAGGGAAACTGAAGCATGGAGACATGTCCGTATTAACAGCGGATTAGGAAGATAAAAAGACATGTATGCACGGGTTCGTGCGGAAAGGATGAGGAAAATGAAACAGAACAAAGTGAAAAAAATGATAGGGACAATGGCGATGATAGTAGCAGCGACAGAACTGCTGGCAGGCTGCGGGAACAGTGAAGAAAGGAGCGCAGAAATGGCCGCGCAATCCCAGGCGGTGGAGGATAGTGCCTCAGAAAATAGCAGCGCAGACAGTGAGGGCATGGAAACAGAAACAGCAGCCTTGTCTATGGAACTGGAAGTGCGGTTTGGGGATTCCGGAGAGCCATTTGAGATGCACATGGAAAACAATGAGACTGCTCAGGCAATCGTCCGTTATGTGGGGACATCTGACTGGCGGCTTCCAATCTATGACAGGGATGATGATGTGGACTATTCTGTGATGGAATACTATGACATTCCAAGCAGATATGAGATCCCTGCCAGCCCGAAAACAGTCACAGAAGCGAAAGCAGGAGATGTATTCTACTCCGACCCCAACCGTATTGTACTGTTTTATCATGATGCAGAGATTTCCGAAGAGTATGTTAAGATTGGAACCTTTGATGCGACAGATGAGTTTATCAGCGCAGTGGAAAACAACCCGGTGCTGGAAGGATGGGGAAATAAGATTATTCAGATAGCGCAGCCATAAACCAGCAAAAATAGTTAGGGCGCAGGGTCAGGTCACATTGGAAAAAGGTTAAAGGCTGAGCTTAATTGCATAATAAAAAACTATTATATTTCATAATATATAAGTATTTGTTATTGAAAAGACTGAGTGATAAGATAAATACAGAAACAGGAATTGAGAAATAAGAACTTAATTCAAGGAGGAAGTTAAGATGAATACAGCAAAAATGGAAACAGGAAGAAAAGTAAACCAGGCATATCTGACAGGGGAGCGTCCATTGTTTGGAGAGAAAGATCTGTTGGTTACGGATACCATCTTTGATGCAGGGGAATCACCGCTAAAGGAAAGCAGCGATGTTGAATTGCGAAACAGTATGTTCAAGTGGAAATATCCGCTGTGGTATGCAAAAAACATTGTGGCAGAGGACTGTACATGGTTCGAGATGGCACGTGCGGGAGTATGGTATACAGATAACCTGGAGGTGAGAAATGCGGTAATCGAGGCCCCAAAGAATTTCCGACGATGTCATGGGCTGTCACTGGAACACGTTTCCCTTCCCAATGCGGCGGAGACACTGTGGAGCTGTGATGGCGTGATGATGAAGGATGTTATGGCAAAAGGAGACTACTTTGCCATGAACAGCCAGAACATGAAGATTGACGGTTTCGAGCTGGTAGGCAATTATTCCTTCGACGGTGCGAAGAACGTGGAAATCCATAATGCAAAGATGCTTTCCAAGGATGCCTTCTGGAACAGTGAGAATGTGACAGTCTACGATTCCTTTATCTCCGGAGAATACCTGGGATGGAATGCGAAAAACCTGACGCTGATCAACTGCACCATCGAAAGTCTTCAGGGAATGTGCTATATCGAAAACCTTGTAATGAAAAATTGCAGGCTGCTCAACACCACCCTTGCTTTCGAATATTCTACAGTGAATGTGGAAATCCAGGGAAGAGTGGACAGCGTACTGAATCCCGCAGGCGGCACCATCCGTGCAGATGCTATCGGGGAACTGATTCTGGAAAAGGATAAGATTGATCCGGCAAAAACAGAAATTGTCTGTGGCGACATTACTCGTGAGTTGGAACATATGTGCGCTTAAAGCATTATATGACGGAGGTTTAAAGGCAGATATGGCACTTTTTCTACTTCGTGGAATCTTGATTGGGCTTTTCTTTGGGGTTCCGGCAGGTGCGGTGGGAGCCATGACCGTGCAGCGTACTTTCCGGTATGGAGTACGGGCAGGGCTGATCACTGGACTTGGCTCTTCTGTAGCGGACTGCTTCTACGCATGTGTTGGGGCTTTTGGTCTGACGTTGATTTCTGATTTCTTGTTGAAAGGGCAGGATATCATCCATTGTGTGGGAGGATGTCTGATTCTTGTAATGGGAATCGGCCTGCTGTTCAAAAAGGATAAGGACAGCCAAAGAATAGCAGAAACATCTGATTTTTTGAAGATGTTTTTATCCTCCTTTGCAGTAGGAATTACCAATCCGGCGGTAATTCTTACGTTTCTTCTGGCTTTCTCCTGGTTTGGGATTACGGGAGAGATGGGATTGGCAGAAGGGATTTCACTGGTATGCGGGGTATTCCTGGGAACTTATATCTGGTGGGGAACTTTAACCGCAGGAACAGAAAGGCTGAAGAAAAAAACAAAACAGATGAATCTGATGAAAATAAATCAAATCTTTGGAGGGATCCTGGCTCTGCTTGGCACAGTCATTCTGGTCAGCTTTTTTATATAGAAAAAAGGAACAGGAGAGGCATTTTAGAAAATTTTAGCAATTCAGAAGTGAAAAGAATGGAGCGTGTTAAGATGAGAAAAAGCGGTATGGCTATTTTCCTTTTAGGCGCCTGTGTATTGATGCTGGCCGCCTGTGGAAATGAGACAGAGCATAGGGAGAAAACTCAGCACTACATTACTGAAACAGATACAAGGAATCTTCTCGAAGAAACAGAAGAGGAAAATGGGAAGACAGGAGATATACAAATGCAGAAAATGATAGTTGAAGTAAGTGGACAGCGGTTTGAGGCAGACCTATTTGATAATGAAACAGTGCAGGCTCTGCGGGATAGGCTGCCAATGACAATAAACATGGAGGAACTGCACGGGAATGAAAAATATGATTATCTGGATGAGGAACTTCCTTCAAATCCTGAAAATATAGGTAGTATCAAAACGGGGATATCATGTTGTTTGGCTCTGATTGTATTGTTCTGTTTTTCAAGGACTTTGATACTTCTTACAACTACACCCGGATTGGTCATATAAAAGATGAAGCAGGTTTTGCCAATGCTTTGTCAGGCGGTACTGTAGAAGTAACTTTTGGGGCAGGAGAGTAGGAGAAAAGATAATGGAATTTAATTTTGATGACATGATTGAACGCAGAAATACAGGCTCCATGAAATGGGATGTGAAGGAACGGGAATTGCCCATGTGGGTTGCAGACATGGATTTTCGGACAGCTCCCCAAATTATAGAAAGCATTATGGAAAGGGCAAAGCAGGGGGTTTTTGGATATACAATACTGACAGATGAATGGTACCAGGCATACCAGAACTGGTGGAGTAAACGTCATCGTTTTGAAATAGAAAAAGAATGGCTGATATTCTGTACCGGTGTCGTGCCAGCCATTTCCAGTATCGTTCGGAAGGTCACTACAGTTGGGGAGAATATTTTGGTAATGACACCGGTATATAATATATTTTTTAATTCAATATTAAATAATGGAAGAAATGTACTGGAAAACCGGCTTAAATACGATGGAACACAATATCAGATTGATTTTGAAGATTTGGAAGAGAAACTTTCTAACCCTCAGACAACCCTTCTAATTTTGTGTAATCCACACAATCCTGTAGGAAAGGTATGGGACCGTGAAACACTGCAAAGAATTGGAGACTTATGCGCAAAATATCACGTTTTCGTTCTGTCAGATGAAATTCATTGTGACCTTACAAAGCCAGGTTTGGATTATATACCGTTTGCTTCGGTATCTGACAGCTGCCGAAACAACAGCATCACTTGTGTAGCACCCACAAAAGCTTTTAACCTGGCAGGAATCCAGACGGCTGCTGTCATTGTTCCAGAGCAGAATCTGAGATATAAGGTTAATAGGGGATTAAATACCGATGAAGCGGCAGAACCCAATGTATTTGCTGCTATCGCACCCATTGCAGCCTTTTCTTATGGAGGAGGGTGGCTGGATGCTCTACGCAGGTATCTGTGGGAAAACAGAACTTTTGCTGAGGAATATATTAAAAAGGAAATCAAAAGCATCTCTCCTGTTTCCGCTAATGCAACCTACCTGCTTTGGCTCGACTGTCGAAAGGTGATTGGAAGTTCTTCAGAATTCTGCAGATTTATCCGTAGTCACAGCGGCCTTTATCTGTCAGACGGAAACGAGTATCGTAGTGGAGAAGGATTTCTGCGGATGAATCTTGCCTGTCCAAGACGGCAGATTGAGGATGGACTTAAGCGTTTAAAGGATAGTGTAGCAGCTTATGAGGAATGGGTAAGTAGACAGTGTTAAATAGCCTGTTTATTGGTAAACCAGAAGCAGAGCAGATGGGAAGGTGAAAATTTTTTGAAAAACATAGTAAAAAAAGTAATATTTACCATACTGATTGTGTTGGCGGTTTTGATATTGGCAGTGGGGCTGTTTCTGATTTTTTGGCCTGCGTTAGGAAAGAATCCATCCAGAGAACAAAAAGAGACGTATAGCAAACGTACAGATTCATTTTATAATAATGTTTTTCATACACCAGAAAAATTTCAGCTTATTGTAGATACAAACGATGGAATTAGTAATAATAAAGCAGAGCTGGTTCCGGAGGGAATAATACCGGTAAAGAAAGTGAAGGAACTGTCAGAAGTCAATAAAGATGTGTTAACTGTCACATGGTTTGGCCATTCTACATCCCTACTGCAGATTCATGGTATGAATGTATTTGTAGACCCAATACTTAGCGAATATTCCTCGCCCGTAGGATTTGCGGGGGCAAAGCGGATGGCTGAAGTTCCAATGACTGCTGATAATCTGCCTCAGATTGATGTATTGTTAATTTCCCATGATCACTATGATCATTTAGATTACCGAACCATTAAAGATATAGATGAAAAAGTAAAAAACTACTGTGTTCCCCTCGGAGTAGAAAACCATTTAATAAGGTGGGGAGTAAATCCGGATAAGATACACACAATGGCTTGGTGGGAAGATACAGAAATTGAAGGTCTTACCATTTCCTCAACGCCGGGGCAGCACTATTCGGGAAGACTTCCGTGGGGAAATAACCAGACGCTATGGTGTGGATACTATCTGCAGGATGAATACCATAAGGTTTATTATACCGGAGATACTGGATATGGAGAGTTTTTAAAAAAAATACGGGAAAAGTATGGGGAACCAGAACTTATTCTGTCCGAGGATGGTCAGTATGATTCGGAGTGGCCATATTGTCATATGAATCCTAAAGAGGTACTGAAAGCAGCAGAGGATGTGGGAGCAAGTTGGCTGATACCGGTTCATTGGGCTGGTTTTACACTTTCTAGACATAATTGGGATGATCCGGTGGAACAGATAACAACATTGGCTACAAATTCGCAAGTTTCGGTGTCAACTCCACGCATCGGGGAGACTGTTAATTTCGCATATATAGAAAAATATCAGGAAAAATGGTGGCAGGAGGTGAAGTAATAGTAAATCTAATTAAGCATTATCAATCGATATAAATCTTTTTATGATTTGGGAGCGATACAGATAGGGAATACGGAAAAGATAGAAAAGAATAGCATATCCAGAAGAAATAAAGGTGGGTAAGACTGCTTATGGAAAACAAATTATTGATAATCGCAAAAACAGAGTTATTCAACGGGATAGAAAAATCTACAACATCTTACTATGCCAGAAGCCTTCAGGACACATTGTTTCACTTGACAATAGTTCCCTATCATTTAATTCTCATTGAAAAAAGAGAGGATAAGGAAACAACTTGCAGAATGATTGAAACCATCAGAAAATTAAAGAAAACGCCTATATTGGTCTTTATGATGGGGACGATAGATGAGAAAAAAATGTTTATCGAAGCAGGTGCAGATGCAATTATTGGGCATTCCGATTCGAATGAAGAAATAAATTTGTTAATTTATTCCCTTGTCCGGCGGTATCTATATTGGCATGAAGATATTATGCAGGAAAGAGAAATCATAGTAGAACCGCCATTGACAGTAAATAGATTTAACCGAAAGGTGTTGTGGAACGGACAAGAAATTAAACTTACTAAACATGAGTTTGATTTCTTATATCTTTTAGTTTCTACACCTGGAAGGGTATATACGTTCAGTCAGATTTATCAGATTGTTTGGAAAGAACATTATTATGAAGAGAGTAATAACATCATCTGGTGTTTACGCCACCGTATCCGGGATAAACTGAAAGTTATAGAGCCAAGAGCTGCGGATATTATCAAGAATGTCCGTGGGATAGGGTACTACTTGGAATTACATAAGGAAGATTTTAGTTGAAACAGATTCTTAAAAAAGGGTCTGTTTCTTTTTTTGTCGAAACTTGCGAAAACTGACAGTAAATTGACAGTTAGCAAACAGGTTCCCGACAGTTGGGTTTAGTATACTGCGATATTGCCAAAAAATGGGATAGTTCACCATCCCATCATGCAAAGGAGCAGTATATTTGCAGGAAAGTCGTACAAAAGAGGCATTCTTTTGGAAAAATCAATATGGTGTCATAATCCAGCAATGGATTGTGACACTTTTTTCCGCGACATATCCCGTCAATAACTTACAAAATACTACTTCAAATAAAAGAATCCGGTCACCTCCGCACTTCGATTTGATTTCTCAAAAATATCAAATCGGAGGTAGGAAAGGATGGCCTATAACAAAGCAAGAGAAGAAAAGAAATGGAGACATTGGAAGGAAAAAGAAGAAAAGCAATTGCGGGAACTGGGAATGGACGAAAGTGCAATCCAAGAACTGCGGAGTATGAATTGGGAAGAGTTTAAGTCTGAGCGGCGGTATCGGGAGCATCAAGCTGCTTTCCCGGAGGAATCAAGCCTTTGGACATCTGAACTGGAAGAACCGGATATCACAGGAATTCAGCCTTTATTAGATGCTATCGGTGATGAAAGGCTCTTACATATCCTGCTGGACGCAGACAGGAAGACGCTACAGATTATCTTATTGAAGATGATGGGATTTACTGTAAAAGAGATTTCCAATAAGACAGGAATGCCGGAACAGACCATTTATACAAAAATCGGTCGCCTGAGAAAAAAATTTCTCAAATTTGAATAAAAAACATATATTTCGGCGGCTATAGGGTAGAGGGGGAAATCTGCCCCCTCCTGCTCTTTGACAATCCAATATCAACATTACAGGTACGTTCCCGCAAGTAGTAGCGTGACAGAGTAAGCGCCAGGACAAATGGGACCGGAAGTCAGATAAAGGAAGCATAAGTATCAGAAACTTTGTTTTCCCCAGCCTGCGCTGTCCGGTTTTGTTTCGAGCGATTCCTTATATTTGAAATAAAGCCGTGGCTGGCTTTGCGCCATGATCACAAGCGGGGGATAATGATACGTTTTTTGTGCCAAAGAGCAAAAGATGAACTCCAGGTTGTAATCAGCAAGACCTTCAGGACATCTGCGAGCGGCATCCGGCCAGATGCCCGCCTGTAATGTTCCCTTCCGCCAGGAGCGGACGGCTGACGGGGAGGCGTGGCCAAATACGGAAGCTAGAAAAAAGATACAAAAAAGAAATCAATAGAAGTGTGCCGTTGATATCAGATACATGCGGCTGTGGGTTCGCCCACAGCCGTATTGATGTGGTATTGACGGTATGCGGGAAAAGGAATGAAGGAATAAGATGTTTTATCAGAATCAATACCAGAAAAAAGCGCATAAAGAAATCGAATATATTTTCCGGGTTTTGCTCCCATATAACGGACTTACAGTAAGGGAAGAACAGATCCGTCTCTGCCACAGAATGCTGGATACCCTGCTGGAAGGAAGCATTGGGTTATGCGATGCCGGAGTGGGGATCGGAAAAACCTATGCATACCTGGTCGCCTGTGTCCTTATGCGGAAATATGCCATGTTATCAGGAAATAGGATTGGATATGATAACCGTCCGGTAGTCATATCCACGTCCAGTGTCGCATTGCAACGGGCGATTATTGAAGAATATATCCCGTATCTTTCCAACATACTTTTGGAGAACGGGATTATCCATGCACCTCTGCGGGCAATCGTAAGGAAAGGCAAGGAGCATTTTGTATGCGATAACCGTTTAAAACAGCGGCTGGAGGCAGTCCGACATAAAAGGAAGAATGAATCCCAAAGGGAGGCGCTTTTTTCCCTGCGTCAGTATTATGACATGGATGAAGTCCATGGGCTGAGCGGATTTGACCGGAGACTTGTATGTGTTCCTAAATTTTGCCCCAGGGAATGTCCCGGAAGAATAGAATGCAGATATCAGCGCTATCTGCAGGAAGCAAAAGGGACAGATATTTTTATTCAGATATGCAATCATAACTACCTGCTTGCGGATGCTTCTCATCGGGCAAAAGATTACCGGCCTCTGCTTGCAGATTACCGGGCGCTTATTGTAGATGAGGCACACCAGTTGCCAGAGGCAGCCCGGCAGATGTATGGGAAGACCCTTGGTTATGACGATATGGAGGAGATTGGTTATTTTCTGGAACAGGAATACCAGAAAAAGACATCCCGCCAGTTAAAGGAACTTTATTTGGAATTGTCGGAGTATATCAAAAAAGAATTTCCCATAACACCAGGGGAACGATGTTCCTTTACTGTGTCTACTGAAAATATGTGGGCGCTGGAAAATGCCCGGCACCAGGTTGGAAAGATTATCAGGAAACTGGAAGGGAACGTCCCGCGTTGGATTTTAAACAGGCTGGGAGAAGCAGAAGAGGTTCTTGACAGTTTCAGCAGCCAGGACAAAAATTATATTTTATATTTGCGGCAGGACCGGAACCGGCTCCCGGTGTTCTGTGCCACCAGCCGGAAAGTTCCGGGACTTTTGGAAGATACCCTCTGGAGCCAGGGATTTCCCGCTATCCTTACAAGCGGTACCTTAAAGGCTGGGCATGGATTTGGGCGGACCCGACAAGTGACCGGACTAAATGGAACCCGGAAACTGCGGGAATATGTTGCAGAGTCACCATTCCAATATAAGAAGAACTGTCTTTTATATCTCCCCAAAACCATTAAGAAAATGAGACGGGGGAGCAGGGAAGAGGCAGAGATGCTGGCAGACCATATCCACTCGTTGATCTGTTCCACATTCGGACATACGTTGGTGCTGTTTACTTCCTACTCTCTGATGGGGAGTGTATATCAGATTTTACGGGACAAGGTTCCCTTCCCCATGCTGGAAGTATGGCGCCATTCCCAGGACGAGATTGCAAGGTTTAAAACTCTGGAAAACGGGGTGCTGTTCGCAGCCGGTTCCTGTTGGGAAGGGGTGGATTTTCTAGGAGATATGGTATCTTCCCTGATTATCGTGAAACTGCCATTTGCTGTTCCGGACCCAATCAGTGAGGCGGAACGAGAGCAGTATGAGACCTTGGAGAATTACATAGAAGCAATCATTGTACCTGATATGCAGAAAAAGCTCCGACAGGGATTTGGCAGGGCTATCCGGACAGAGCAGGATACCTGTGTGGTATCAATTTTGGATTACCGGGCAGCAGCTGGCGGACGCTATCATGAAGACGTACTGTGTGCGCTGCCGGATTGCCAGATGACGGATGATATTGCAGAGGTGGAGGCCTTCATCCGTAGCCGGAAAGGGATGGAATACTACCTATAGAAAACGGGTTCAGGGTTATTGGTAGTGCTTCATTATGAGCAGTTTTAGAGAAGAAAATTTGTTGGTATTTTACGCCCCCATTTGCACGAATTGTTGGTATTTGTGAATAGATATTCGGGCATGGGTTGGGTATACTGTGTATAGCGTTAGAGAAAGGAAGGGAAGTAGCCTATGCCATACGAAGTGGTTACAGTAAAAGAAGCATCTGTAAAGTATTTCTATATTCGTGATACGGAAACCTTGGATATTGTGACGCTTCCGTCCAAATATCTAATGCATAAGACAAGGGTCAGAAGGTCGCCTAATACCATCCGGCGTTCTGCATTTGCCATCTTATATTATCTGGAATATCTGGAAGAAAAAGACATGCAGATAACAGAGATATACGGACTGCCATATGACGAGCAGACGGAACACTTTGTCAACTTCTTATACTGGATCAAAGCTGGAAATCATACAAAACAAGAGAGTTCTCCTAAAAATGGAACCTGTAACGCATATTTGAAAGATGTGTTCAGGTTCTATCTTTTTATAGAACGTGAATATGAGCAGTATGGAACCCTCAAGGTGCTGTCATATAATCAGATTGTGGCAGTCAACGAAGTGGGAGTGAAAAGAGTCCTTAGAAACAATGCCTTCCACGGTTACCTGAAAGCAGAAGAGAGCAAAGGGAAATCTGCAAGACAGAATGAGATTGTTACTGTCCTGCAGGCCTGTACAAACTGCAGGGACCAACTCCTGCTTTTACTACTGGCAGAGACAGGATACCGGATTGGTGAGATATTGGGAATTGACTATGTGAAAGATATTGATTACAGGAATCACGTCATCCGGGTCTATTTCCGCGAGGATAATGAGAATGATGCCAGAGCAAAAAATGCAGAGTACAGAAAAGCAAAGATCAGTGACGATACCTTTGAATTTCTAATGCATTATCTATCAAAATATGGAAAAATACTGCAGCACCAGAATTACTTATTTGTAAACATTATGGGCAGCACCAAAGGGAAACCTTTAAAGGTGGACAGTGTTTATGACATGTTTGAGCGTATGGAAAAAAAGACAGGAATTAAACTCACCCCTCATATGTTGCGCCATTACTTTGCAAATATGAGGAAAAAAGCAGGATGGCGGCTGGAATTGATTAGTCAGGCCCTTGGACACAAACACTTGGATACAACAATAAAATATCTGGACTGGATAGATGAAGAACTGGTAGCGGCCAGCAACGAATTTTACGAAAAGCATGCATCTATCTTCGGGGCAGAAAAATTGTTGGAATAGGGAGGTGGGTGCATGCCTGTTTTTATGCTACAGCAGGCAGAAGTTCAGACTGAAACAAAGGAAGCAATCGAAAAACGACAGCAGCTTTTAGTAGAAGAAATAAATGCTAGTGGGATTTCAGATGCGGTGGCGCTGAACAGGCTGAAAGAATTCCTGAGCGCGGAAGCGGTATGGCATATCTCGGATATGGATTATCCTATGAGGGTGCGGTATGAAAAGTATCTGAATAGGCTTAACTATGCAAAAGTCTCAGTAAGAAGATACATTAAAGTTTTTGATCTGGTAAAACAGTATGAAATCGCACAGCAGATGAAAACGCTGGCAGGAAAACAAAGATATCAGTGGAAGTATCAAAATACGATTTTATTTCTTCCATACCATCCAGACGGAGATATCGTGAAGCAGTTCAGCGTAACAAGACAGATGGAGATCCTGGTATGGGATTTTAAAAGGGAGTGTCCGGAGCTGTTAAAAAGACAGGTTTTTGACACGCTTAACAAAGTGATCGATACTTACAAAAACCGGAATATGAAACGAAATAAGCTGCTTGCATTACAAAGCTTTTATACATTTTGTACCCAGCACCAAATAGAGGATGTTGGCATGCTGGAGCAGTCACAGATTGACCTGTTTGAAAGCTGGCTGAGGGACGCTGGAGTCTCAGCAACAGATACATACCTTTCAATCATCGGTTTCTGCAGAAGGGTATCCTTTGAAAATGCCGAGAGAATTCCATGGGATGCGACGGTCTGGTATTTAGAGCGGTTTCATCTAAAAATGGATCGAATGAATGAGAGCAATCCAGTAGGAAGCATCTCCTTTATGGAAATCCGGCATCCGGATAACCGAAAAATCGCGCAGGCATATATGAAATATGAGCTAGGCATTACCGGGCAGGCCATCAGCACCATAACAAGAAGATATCTCTGCATCAGAAACTTTTTAGAATTTCTGGAACAGGAAGGATTGACAGCTACCGAATGTACAGCCCTGCATATTAAGCGATATGCAAAACTGCTTCTGGAAAAACAGATTGAACCGAAAGGATACAATGAGCGGTTATCCGGCATTGGACATTTTTATAAGTTTATGGAAGTACGGCAGTACATCAAACGCGTACCATTCCGGCTGGAATACCACATGCAGAAAGTCCAGCCTGTGCATCACGACAGAAGCGTAGAATATGAAGTTTACATGGAGATACTGCAGAAGTTATATAAATTCCCGGAGCATTTACGATGCATGTTTTTGCATCTCTGGTGTGTGGGGCTAAGGGCAAGCGAAGTATGCACACTCAAAGGAAATGCTTACTACCGACAGGGAGATGACTGCTGGATACAGGTATATCAGGTAAAAATGAAATTGTATAAGAGAGTTCCGATACCGGAGGGACTTTACCAGATTATGGAGGTCTACCTGAAAAATCATAAGATACAGGCGGACAGTTACATTTTTCAAAATACAAAAGGCGGCGCCTTTTTGTATCAGACCTTCCGCAATCAAATGTTAAAAGCATGTGAAGAAAACAGAATCATAAATGGAGAGTATCTCTTCAACTCTCATGATTACCGCCATACAGTAGCCACAATGTTTTATGACAATCAGGTATCCCTCCAAAGCATCCGGGATTATCTGGGACATACCTATGACGAAATGACAAGGCAGTACATCGATTACATGCCCCAGAAGCTTGCAGAAGCCAATGAAGAATTTTTCAGTCATAAAGAAAACAATCTGGCAGCGTGTCTGAAGAAAGGAGATACGAATGCAGAATGACAGGATATATTATAGGGAATTGCAGTGTTATAAGGCGGCAGACAGGAAGAATACCGGGCCAAAAGAAAGCAGTGGGTGTTACGATCTGTCGCTGTTACCAGAAGGCCAGATCAGAGAAGAGATGAAAAGTTTTATTTTTCAAAGAGGGAGAGAGGTATCTTATACCACTATTCTCAGTGATAAAACGTATTTCAATCAGCTCGCACTGTTTATGAAAGAAAAGGATTTGAAGAATATAAGGAGCTTTCTGGATAAAACGCCGGACCAATGGATACGGCTTCTAAAAGGCTGGATGATTCAGAAAGGAATCAAGCTGACCTATGAGAAAAAGAACATCTATGGTACAAGCAGTGTCATAGACGCAAGGCTGATCCAATATTTAAAGAAAATCTTGCACCATGTAGAGCCGCCGGATGAACGGGATGAGGTGGAAAAGGATATATGGAAGCTGGATGCATTAGGAATCGAAATACGTCACAATCCGATTTATAATGTGGAGACTGTGAATTTTCAAAATATCATACAGCCGGATATCCGGTCAGAAGTAAAAAAGATTGTCTATCTGAACCTTCAATATGAGGCAGTGGGAACCGTACTGAGGGAATTGACAGCCGTGAGGAAATTTTCAGCCTATCTGCATAAAGAATGGCCCAGTATACAATCCTGCTGTGAAATTGACCGGGATATACTGGAAGGGTATCTCATAAGCCAGATGACGGATGATAGCTCCCACCGGAGCAACAGTGATAATGTATTAAAGCTCCGAAATCTGCTGGAGGGAATTGGAAAGCTATATCAATATTCGAATTTGGAGACCTTGTTCTTGAATACGGATATACCACCTGAGATCAAGGCAGAATTTAAAGTATATTCCGACAAGGAAATGCAGCGGTTAAATGCACATATAGCAAAGCTGGATGAACAGATTGCAAGATGGCTGATTATCCATCAGATGCTGGGAACACGGGTATCGGACACTTCCACACTCCGGTGCGACTGCCTGTATCAGGAAAATGGCCAGGATATGATACAGATCCATCAGGTAAAAACCAGAGTATTCCAAAAGCCGATCAGCAGGGAATTAGCACGTCTGATACAGAAAGCATTGGAATATACAAGAGAAAAATACGGCGAGACAAAATACATATTTGTGGATGAAAAGAATCCCAAGAGGCCGCTGCAATACACAACCATAAAGTATAAGGTCATGGGAATGATTTTAAAAGAGGATTTAAAAGATGACAATGGTGAACTATTTCACTTTGGTACGCATCTTTTCCGGCACTTCTACGGTGTAAAACTTACCGAAATGCATCTGGATGATTGGACGATTGCAAAGCTGCTGGGACATAAGAGACTAGGGAGCGTACAGCACTACCGGAAAATGAGCAACCAGCGGATGGCAGATGAAACAAGAGAAGTCAGAAATATGATGACGGATGTGATTTACCAGATTCTGGACGGATGGGGAGAAGAGTATGAGCAAATACGACCGAATGATTGAAGAGAATAAGAAAAAAAGCAAAGAAAAGATTGATCTTGCAAAGAGGGCGATTTATGAGCTGCTGGAAGAAAAAGAGAGGATAACAGTTCCGAAGCTGATGCGCATCACCGGACTGTCCAGAGGGTTCTTTTACAAAAACGAGGTTATCCGGCAGGAGATGGATAAGGCGGTGGAACAGCAGGCCGGGATGATAGATCCCCGGCGTGAAATCTTAAATATGGCGATGGAGAAGCAGATAGCAATGCTCCAGCAGCAGATTATTGGCCTGAAGAAAGAAAATGCTGATTTGAAAAAAGAGAATGAGAAGCTGCGGAAAGCGTTGAACAAGAAAGCACTCAACACTCTTAAAAACTTATAATCAAAATTTATATAGAGTCAGCGGATAGGAAGGAAAACACCGCTGGCTTTTGTCTGTTGTAATTCTTGGGTTTAAAAATACTAAAAAGTTTTGTTTGGAACAAGTTCGAAAAAGTGTACGTAAACCTAGGCAGGAATAATACGTTATAGGCATAGTTCACAATACGATATAGGTATTTGCAGGAAAGAAGGAGTAGCAGTAGAATGAAAATGGTTGAGGGTTAATGCTACAGTACCGAAGAAACGCCGGAAAAGGGAACACAGAACACAGTTTTGTATGACGTTAAAGCCAGTAAATTCAAGGCATAAGAGGGATAGGCTACATTTTAATTCCCCAACTGGTGGTACTCTCTTCCTATGCCTGTGTTGACCTTTATAGACGAACACGATTTAGCTAGGAAGAAGATCGTGCTTTTTTGTTCCCACGGAACTGGAGGACTGGCAAGCAGCGTACAGGACATCACGGCAGAACTGCCGGACGACTGTGAGATAGAAGAAAATGTGATTGGCGTATACCGTGACGATATTCCCGGCGCTCAGGCGGAAATACAGGAATGGCTGGGGGAGATCGGATATTAAAAGATTAGAATATGGCAACAGAAAGACTTCAGGATAGAGCAGCCATATACTTATAAACTTTCCTCCAAACTTCCCATATTTTAGTTCGTCAAACTGAAAGTTGTAACACTGTGAACTGTGGTTACTTGATACGTTCAGCAAATATTTCTGCATTTATATTCCATTCACCATCATCTTTTACAGTAACATTTTTCCAATGAAAACGATTATCCTCAATCCTAGTGAAAATCCACTTTCTTTTCTTATCGTTGATGTAGGTAAGCACTATCATGTCATTTTGTTCTCTTGCTTCAAGTCGTATTATTTTTCCGGTATAACCATAAGCGACATCCCATGCGTGTGTGTCGGGATTATAGATACGCAGTGATGTTCCGTACTCATAATCAGGCAGAATAATAACATCTTGAATAGCCATTCCTTCAAGAACCCATGAGAAATACCATTCGCCTTTAATTGAAAGGGAATTGTTACTCTCTATATAGTCTATCGCCCAATTACCGATAAGTTTTCCGAAATAATTAAACTCTTCGGGTAATGCTGTGTTTTTACATTCACTTGTTAATGCTTCAAAAAAATCTTGCATTGTTTATTCCTCCAATTATAAATAATCTTCAGCGATAGTGACCGGCCAATACTGATTTTTGCAAAATATGGCCTTGCATAGCCGCCAGCAAATCTTTTTTTCTGGCAGTGCTTGGTAAATCAAGACGACAATCCAGCGAAAAGACATTAAAGTGATAAATATGTGACCAATTAAATGGTGGCTTAGGCCCCCTATACCGATGTTTGCCATATCCACATCCCTGTATAGCGCCCAAGGAATCAACTTGCTCACCATGCGGAATATTTTCAGGAATCAAAGATATGGCGGGTATATTCCAGATTACCCAATGATTATATGCCGGAATCGGATGCCCCATATCATCCATGATGATTGCGATAGACTCTGCCATTTCACTTAAATCGTCCAATACTAACTCCGGAGATACATCTTCTCCATGTCCAGTATATTTAACAGGAATGAGTCCCCCATCTTCAAAGCATGGGGAGGATACAATTAACTTTTTCATTTGCTATTCCTTCCTAAAACAGACTGCGTTTTATTTTCAATGTTGTCCTTAACCGGGAGATTGAAACCAGCCCGCAAAATTCAATTTGTTGATAACGCAAACTCAACTATTACTACTTCGTTTTTATCAGGATCTTTTAAACGGACTTCGTAAGTTCCCTAATCATATCTAATGGGATCAGATAGTGTGACTCCTTTTTCCTTTAAACATACCATTGTGGCATCGAGATTTTCTGTTTGAAAAACAAATGATTGATATCCAGTTGGCTGCGCATGAATGGCTTTACAATCCCATATACAAAGAGTGGGGGCGTTTTTTATAAAGCCAAGATAAACTCCATTTGAATCATCCACATCAGTCCTGATGAAAGGTATTTCTAATATATCCCTATAGAATACAACAAGTTCTTGTGCTTTCTCCGAAAAAATATTTGTGCAATAGTATCCCGTTATCGTTTTCCTGCCTCCTCAGTTTTCGTTTGTTTAATCATACAATATTTTAATTTGAATGTATAGCAGTTTGACGCTATCCGGCTTTTGTTGATGGCGTTTTTCTTTATGACCTGGAGACTGCCGAATTCAATCCGCTGAGCAGCAGGACCATTGAGCTGGCGGCAATCAAACTCAGCCAGAGGAACGGCGTATTCCAAAAAGAGGACGATTACATCGGTATTTTCGGTTTCCAAAAGATATCTCGCAACCGGATGAAGCGGTCATGCTGACCGGAGTTGCAAGAGAACAGTTGGAAGCCGAGCGGACAGAAGAGGAGTGCCCGGAAGATGGGTATCTCATCTGACACCGTGGGGAACTTTAAGCTGGATATTGACGCGAGAAGGTAATGAAGGAAACGCTAGCAGACCGCAAAAAAGGATTTACGCAAATCTACGCGACGATAAATGCAAGATTTACTACGATATTCCGGGAAGGGCATGGTATAGGATAGCTGACACAATAGATATGGAATGGCTGGAACAGCAGAGATTTCACATGGGATCTGGTTTCTTCGTCTAACAGCAACATGAAAGCGCTGTCTTGATTTTTATCCAACGCCTGCTGAACAATATCCAAACCAATTATTTCTGCTTTTGGATATCGTCCAGTAATGGGAAATGCCAAGTATCCCGTCCCTGTTCCTAAGTCAAGAATTTTCATACCGTCGTTTATATTCAGGAAGTGCAGTATTCGTTCAAGATGAGCTTTATCTTGTGTCTGTCTATTATAAAGGGTTCCTTCTTCAAAACTTTCTTCAAAGCCTTTTCTTGTATTTTCAATACTCTTACTAATTTCATATTTTGTTTTTATTTCTTTACTATCCATGCAATACTCCCTTACATTTTCTGATTTTCTACCCGACAAGCTGAAAGTCATATAATAGATACAATGTATATAATGCACGCAGATAAAAGAGAAACCACAACTCCCAGTATAATTCCCTTTATGCCGCCTTTAACATGGAATAAATAATTTTTGTATTCTTTATCCATATCTTCAGTTCCAGCTATTCTTAATTTTTTGCTATGGCAGAACACGCCAATATCAAGCACAATTACATCAAAGAGCTCAATAGCAAGGAATAAGATAAATACATATAAAAATGCCGCTTGAAAGGTTTTAGCTCCTGAAAAATAGGCCACTCCTGACAAAAGTGTAACACATACAAAAACAGCAATGAGTTTCTTTAATATGTGCTTTTTTTCAGTCCTTTTTATAGAATTTTTATATTCTGGTAAGGACTCCACTCTTTTTCTAATCTCCGGAGGGTAAGACATAATATATTTAACTGGGTCTTTATACTGTGTAGGCAAGACAATTACTGCAAAGATTATACATGAAATCATACATTCTATTACTAAAAGCATAGTCGCCCTCCTCTTCAAATTTTTCAGCTCAAACAACTGAAAGTTGTTTATTCAATCAGTTCTATGCTTAATTGAAAGAAAAGCCTTCTTTTTTCTTTCACACGGGCGCTTTCGTTTAGACTCTGCGTGATATGCTTTACAAGCATCACAATTACCGTGCCGTTCACAACTTTTCTTTTTACACGGACAATCTTCTTTAACCATTATTACCTCCACAAATTCCAATTTTTTCTTCCCGACAAGCTGGGATTGATCAAAATAGCTGAGTGATGGCCCGCCGGGGCTGTGTTTCCTGCAGATCCTTTACCACTTGTCATAATGAATCTTTTCCGGTTCCCAGCGGTCCCGTAATTCCTTCTCCTCTTCGGGCCAGCCGAATGCGATCACCGCGACGGGCTCCAGTTTAGCGGGAAGTTCTAACGCAGCGATCATCCGCTTCCGCCAATTAGAGTTTAACGCCACTCCGCACCAAACACCTCCCAGCCCAAGGCCATGAATACCGAGCAGGATGTTCTGCGTGGCAGCAGCACAGTCTGCATACAAAAACTCTTTCATTCCCTCTATATTCTTATCACCACAAATGACGATGGCACCAGCGGCAGATTCAAGCATAGCGGCCTGTGAGTTTTGTGAGGCAAGTTCTGCCAGAAGCTGTTTGTTCCTTATAACGATGAAATGGCAGGGGTGCTTATTTTTCGCCGTAGGCGCATACATTCCACAGCAAAGTATTGTCGTAACCATATCGTCCCCGACGGGCCTTGAGGCGAACTTTCGTATGCTTTGCCGCGTTTTGATCGCCGCCAGTACATCCATACCGCTGCTGACAGCAACAGGCTCTTCCCGTTTCTTGCCAGCAGGCTCCAGCTCTTCGGAGGACATGGTGACATGCGCGTTCATGGTCTGTCCTTCAAATCCAAGGGACTTTTGTAACGCCTTATCTAAAACCATAAGAAATTTTCCGCCGCCACGGGATAATAATTTGCCTCGGTACGGGGTGCCGTTGATCGTTCCGCTTACATAGATCGTACCCTTCGGTTTACAAAACTGCTCCCTTGCATCGAACGGGATTTCAAGAAAGGTTCGTCTCCCTATATCATCCTTGTAAATTGGTGATTCAAATATTTCCATGATTTCTCCTTCCATTCCGTCCAAGCATCTCGTTACCTAAACCAGCCTATGTACATTTGACCGATAAAAGCATTTGAATATCATCAAACCGCTCCCTGCATGTGACGCGGTTCCTCGATGGTAGGCTCATTTTATTTCTCTAACATTCTTTCATACATATACATCCCTCCGAATTTCAAATTTTCCAGACAGAAAAACCGGGATTTATATCATTTAGCATATCGTGGGTCTAATAATGGTTTTCCGTCTTTATCTACCAGTACAGTAAGCCCTCCAACATTTGTCCAATGAGCCAGTAAGTATTGCACTCCCGTTTCTTTATCAACAACGATTTTAGCACCTTCTGAAACCCCTTCTTTTTCTGTAAACTCAAATCTTTTATTCATTTAATATTCCTCCAAATTCTAATTTTTTAAGTTCAACAACCCGGGATTTATTTATGAATTACTTTTCTCATACAAGAACCGCAATAATCATGAGGGATTAACTTAAATCCCATTTTTTGATAGAATGTTTCCTTTCCTTTTTCTGCGATTAGCTGTATGCTGGAACGCCCGTTGACTGGTGTTTCATCATCAACATATTTGATTATCATATTGATTATTTGACTTCCCACGCCATTTTTTTGATAGGCAGGATGGACTATAATATCAATAATCATATAATACAGACCATCTCCGATCAATCTTCCCATGCCAACAGTTTGGTCATTTTCAACTGCAATTACTGTATATAAGCTCCTGTCAAGAGCTTTTTGAGCCTGTTGCTCTGAAAAATTTAACCAATCGACGCTTTTTCTTAACCTATAATAATCTTCGTAGCATAGCATATTTTCTTTGTATTCCATGTATTACTCCCAAATTCTATTTTTTCGGCTTGGTAAACTGGAATACTTACTCTGAAAAAGTATTTGTACAATAGTACCCTGTTATCATTTTCTTGCCTCCTCAGTTTCCATTTGTTTCATCATACAGTATTTTAATGTGATTGTATAGCAGTTTGGCGCTATCCAGCATATGCCGATGGCTTTTTTCTTTATTCCATATATTCATCATCCGGCATATTTAGTATGAAACAAAAAAGACGATGGGAGGTAAACAAGATGAATCACGCAAAGCAGATAGGGAAAACATTGTTTGTCCTGATGTCTCTCATAAAGGATGACGACAGCAGAAGTATTTATTGTGATGGATTTGTTTTGGAATAAGGAAGACGCAAGAAAAGAAATGCGCAAACAGTACAGAGGAGTAATGAAAAAAGTTTCAGAGGATCATGGTAAGCTCCCACAGGGTTATGTCAATACCTGGGACACGGGCGCATCTATTTGTACCGATACTTGTTCAGCAGATGAATATGAGTGCGAAATCTCAGAGCGGCGGATTATTGTGCAGGCCCGCCGTTGATATTTATGAGGGTGCCGGATTAAGCGTGTTCAATAACGGACAAAAAATCCTGACAGAATTGGATTTTGTCAGCATGGACAGCAACGACTCCAATCAAAGTTCGCTGGAACAGCAGAGATTTCACATGGGATCTGCTTTTTTCGTCTAACAGGAACATGAAAGCGCCGTCAGACAGCGTGTCTAAAATCTCCAGATCCTCTATTCCGATTTGACAATCAACAATTTCATTATATCTTCCAAATGCTCTTTGCATTTCACACGATAATGTATCCATCCGCCATCGCCGCAGGGATATTTATGATCCATATATTCCTGCGTGTATTTTTGCATATTTCCATAGACCGAAGCAAACTGCCGGTCAGAAAGCCGGACCATTACTGTAAAAGCATTATCTTCCGGAAAAATATTGCAGAGCAGCTTTTTCTTTGATCTGTGAGCAATTCCCCATCCATAATGATTGCCATATGGGAAAACCGTTTCCTGCAAAGTGCAATATTGATTTGATAACCACTGATTCAGCATTGTAAATAATTCGGCGTTTACTCCACAATACGATGTCATTTCCTCAATGGTCGGCACAACTTGCTTATTTAACATTCTTTCATACATACGATTTCTCCTTTAGGTTAGAATACAAGAGCGGCCTATCACAAGGAGGACCCCCGTCGGCACGGTCAGAGTCTCCCCGACCGAATTTCAACGAACAGCGATACAATTTGATGTATCTTCATAATATTTCCTCATTAATCACAACAGCCCTTGCATCCACTGTTGATGTTCTCTTATGCATAATGGAGATATATTCTTTAGATCCAAAACATTTATCCAATGTTTCCTTATTAGGGAAACGAATTAGAATCACTCTATTTGGTGTTCTGGTTTCTGAGAGTGCCATTACATTTTCACTTCTAACAAGATACTTACCGCCATAAGCTTCTACGATTGGTTTTACCATTGCAATATATTCATCATATTCATTACGTTCATTATCTTTATTAAAATATACATCAACACAAAAATAACATGCCATTTCAAGTCCTCCAAATTACTATTTGATGATACACCTTATCCCAAAAGGCTGCATTAGTGCAGCTCAACGAACTGGGAATTGCTTATTTTTCTTTCTACCAATAGCATTAAGTTAAAAAAATGAGATTTGTCTGATTTTAATTGATCGCTTTGCGTCGAATGGCAAAGATAATGTCAATCGTCGGCTGCTTTTCCGTGCTTCGTTCTGTGTGATACTCATATTCCAAATTCAATGCTTCAAAAGAACTTTTGGGTAACCATTTTGTATAGAAATATTGTTTTGCCTCTCCGATAGAAGCCCCCCACAAAAAGCCCAATTTAGGCTTTACTGTGATTTTGGCGTACTCGCAGGCTGAGAGGATGCAGCTTTCTAAACCGCTTTTGTCAATCATACTGCCAATAAACAATTCAAAATCGCGGCTTTGCTCATTGTAATTTCTGGACAGGACAAAATAGGGTAACACCTTTCCCTCCGGCATGGAAACCACGGCATGATACTGTTTAGACAGAGCCTTTATATCTCTGGAAATAGTTTTATCATTTGACTTTTGCCACAATCCGTATATTGTTTGCTGCTCGATATATTCTAGCTTCACTTCTAATCCTGACATTATTATTTCTTCCTCCAAATTCAAGTTTGTCGGGGTGTCTTCACCACTGAACGAGACATTGATAACACCGCTTTGAACAATTTTATGTGTCAATAAGCTCTGCGCTGAACATATAAGCAGTGCTGCCTTTGTCGTATCCATTTTTAAATACTTCTGCTGTCCAATATTTATCCGGATACGGAATCGTTATTCCCTGGCTGAGCATAATGTTTCTGGTGACGTCGTACATGGCACTGATGTCATATCCTTCCGTTTTGTGCATAGCTTCATAATCTCCCGAGAATTCCGCATAGGCAAATTGAGAAATATATGGGATGCCTGCCCTGCCATCATGATATGGCAGAAAATCAAATGAGAGAAATCCTTTTGGCACAGGGGTGTCTGCCCTCATAAACCGTCCCCAAAAAAGATGTGCGGGCTCCACATCGATAGACAAGCCCTCATGATGCGAGAGCAGAATATCATAGTCAAAACCTGACGGATCACCATTCATGGCATCCAGTACACGAAAACGCTCCCCCTGCAATTCGCTGTCGGTCAAATCGTCGTCTTCCCATCCGATGAACCGCATACCGGGCATTTCTTTATATTCATAGTTTACTACTTTGAAGCCGTTCTGCTGTCGCTTTACTTTATCCGGCATAAACAGCGCCCATTGCACCTCCGCGTCACATTCTTTCAGATAATTGATAAAGCCGTATATGTCCGCATGATCCGTGCCGGTGGGGCCTGTTATGCTTCCTGCAATCTGCTCTCTGATGCCGCGCTGTTTCATAAGGGAAAAATCATCCAATACTTGTGCCACAACTTTCTGCAGCTGCTCGTCTGGAACCTGTCCTGACAACTGATCATTAAATTGATCCAGGGCTTTGAACACCGCTTCGTTGACCACCCCTGCCGGTCTTAATTCCGACAAGTATCGGCGGAGCTGTTTGTTCTGTTCTGAAAACCGCGCGAATACACCCTGCATCAAAATCTGTTCGTTTTCATTGAGCTTATCTTCGCACCATTCAATATCATCCAGCAGCCATTCCGTCAACGCATCAAAAACACCTGGGTTTTTCCCTCTCGCTGTTATCGCCCAATGAACGAGTTCTTGATACTTCTCTGCATCGGTCAGCGTTTTAATTGTTTGTTCGTCAAGATTATTCCAACAAAATTCATCAATCTGTTGATAAGCCCTGTTGAATCCACCACGGATTGAAATATTAATAGAGAGAGGATGAAAAAATCGAAGCACAGCGCCGGATGTTTTGACATCTGAAGGTGAAATGCTGTGAAAACGCAAAAACGCCTTAGAAAAGCTCTCAGAAGTGTCATAACGGTATTTCTGCGCTATGTCAGCAACTTTTTTGTCCGTAAGCAGGAGATCCTGCCCGGCCAGGCTTAAGCGGCGGTTTCGGATATATTCGCCAATCGTCACACCTGTCACCATATGAAACACGCGCTGAAAATTAGACTTTGAAGCGAATACATAATTTGATATCTGCTCAATGCTTAACTCTTCCATTAAATGTGTTTCCATATAATTGATCGATTCGTTGATGCGCTGTAACCAGTCCATGTGTTCACCTCGATTCCATAAAAATTGCAATGAAACTAATAGGATATAATGTTTTTATTATACCATTTTCATAAATCATTTGCCATGTCAGAAAATGCTTGCGTTTGTCATCCCACATTTGAAGTAATGATCTTAAGTTTTGCCCCGGGACATGATGAGGCCGAACAACTGAAAGAACGGTATACCGCAGAGGTACAGGGGAAATTCATTGAGCGGATTGAAAGCAAACCGGAAAGACATGCCGCATAAGAATGCCCCGGATAGTGTGGAAAAGAAGCGGGAGCCGGAAAACAGCAGAGCCTATACATCTGAACTGATATATAGTATAATAAGGCAAGTTTAAAAGTGTGGTGTTAGGAGGGGCAGTGGATGGAACAGAGCCTATCATTTCCAGTATCGAAATTGGATACAGCATATTCAAATCGGCCTGAGGGAATGGATTTTATTCAGATGGTTCTTTGTCGGATCAAAAATGGCCAACATACTACGGGAAGAATGGAATTATAGAACCCCAGTATGGTAAACTGAAAAATTTAAATTTACGGAGGAAACGGAATATGTGGATATGCCCCAAATGCGGGAGAGAATTTAAAAGAATAAATCAAGGTCATTACTGCGGGAAAGCACCCAAAACAGTATTAGAATATATAGATTCGCAGCCCATAGAAACACACCCCCACTTAACAGAACTGATGATTATATTACAAAACAGTGTTCCATGTGTAAATGAACGTATATTATGGAGTATGCCATATTATGAGAAAGAAGGAAAATCCATCTCATTTTCTGCTTGTAAAAAGCACATCAGTTTCTATGTAGGGGTTGAAGCTATTGGAAAGTTTGCATTGGAGTTAAACGAATTTGTCACTAAGAAAAATGCAATATATTTTCCTTATGATAAAGCATTACCTACAAAATTGATTGAAAATATTGTGAAATGGTGTTTAAGCTGACTTGTTTATTTTAGTTTGCGGGGGTATCAAATTGGTATGGCGGGTATTACTCGAAATTCGGCAAGAGGCTGTACAATGCAGCAGCTGTCCGTGGTGACCTGGCATTGATGGCAGCAGGAATGGCTGTTCCGGTAAGAATATGGGGATATGCGGCAGCTTCTATGAACCTGCAGACAAAAGAAGAAACCTTCTCAGCTATGGTAGTGTATGATCAGGTTGAGGTATTATCATAGCCTCTGCATAGAAAGATAAATAACAGGTGCGAAAATCAACCGTTTACTGGCTGGTTTGCGCACCTCAAAATCCCCGGGGCTTGAAAAAGCCGGAGAGTTGCAGTATAATTTAATTTGGATTTTTGTAATTTGCAGGAAAGCGAGGAGAAATTATTTGCAGGAGCAGGAACTAGAATTTACACTAGATCAGCAGATGGATGTTTTCGGTGTTCAGGACAGCAATGCAAAGCTCATTGAAAATGCCCTGTCTGTTTCAATAAACGCCAGAAACTCCCATGTGGAGATTCTCGGAGATTCTGAGCAGGCTGTACAGAGTGCAGTGCGTACTCTCAAATCCCTCCGGGACATTCATGACAGAAAAGAGAAGATTGACACGGATGTAGTCTACCGCGTGCTGGAATCCATCCAGGCAGGAGAGATTGAGGAAACCATGAAGGCCATGTCCGATGTCATTGTCCTTGCCCACAGAAACCGTCCCATTAAATGCAAAACCATCGGCCAGAAGAACTATGCCAAAGCCCTAAAGGAAAATACGGTAAATATCTGCATCGGTCCTGCCGGTACCGGAAAGACTTATCTGGCGGTTGCCCAGGCTGTGGCAGATCTGAAAAACGGTAATATTGAGCGTATCATCATGAGCCGTCCGGCAATTGAGGCCGGGGAGGAACGGCTGGGCTTTCTTCCGGGAGATTTATCCCAGAAGGTAGACCCCTATCTTCGCCCTCT
This sequence comes from Blautia sp. JLR.GB0024, assembly GCF_037000545.1. Classification (NCBI taxonomy): domain Bacteria; kingdom Bacillati; phylum Bacillota; class Clostridia; order Lachnospirales; family Lachnospiraceae; genus Blautia; species Blautia sp. JLR.GB0024. The sequence continues at coordinate 814,969 of NZ_JBANBF010000001.1, forward strand.
CTATGACGCCCTCAACGATATTCTGGGAAATGAACAGGTCCAGAAATATCTGGAGCGGGGAACCATCGAGATCGCACCGCTTGCCTATATGCGGGGCAGAACCCTGAACCGGGCAAGCATTATCATAGATGAAAGTCAGAACGCCTCACTCTCAACCCTCAAAATGGCCCTGACCAGGCTCGGAGAAGGATCAAAAATGGTCCTGACCGGAGATGTGACACAGATTGACCTTCCAAAGAACACAGATTCCGGACTGGAAAAATGCGCCGCTATCCTGGGTTCCATTGACGGGATCGGTATAGTGCGGCTGAATAACCGGGATGTGGTCAGAAACAGGCTTGTGAAGGATATTGTGAAGGCATTTGAGAAAGCAGAGGCGGATAAAAAGCCGGGACCGTCCGGCAGACAGACGCATATGCGCAGAAAATAAATGAATAATAACCGATAGAAACTCATACAAAAGAGAATAATGGGGAGGAAAATGTATGACACTGAATATTGACAAGGAATATCCCGGAAATGTGGATTTTGATTATGAGTCCATTGCCCGGCAGGTTGTGGAAGCAGCCCTGGATTCTGAAAACTGTCCCTATGAGGCCGAAGTGAGCTTAGTACTCACCACAGATGAGGACATCCAAAGAACGAACCGGGAATTCCGTGAGATAGACAGGGTGACAGATGTGCTGTCCTTTCCCATGCTGGATTATGATACACCGGGGGATTTTTCCTTCTTAGAGGAATCCGAGGACGCATTCCATCCTGAGACAGGGGAGCTGATTTTAGGGGATATTATGATCGCAGTGCCCAGAATGCTTCAGCAGGCCGTGCAGTACGGACATGGCGCTGTACGGGAATTTGCGTTTCTTGTAGCCCACAGCATGCTGCATCTGATGGGCTATGACCATATGTCAGAGGAAGAGGCTGCTGTCATGGAAGCAAAACAGGAGGCCATCCTTGAAGGGCTTGGAATCCGCAGATAAGAAATTGGAGGAAAATTATGAGAACAAAAAAATATCTCGCATGGCTGCTGGTGGGAGCTGTCTGTGCGTCCACACTGCTTGCAGGATGCGGGAAAAAGAAAGAGGCTGAGAAAAAGGAGATTCCGCAGGAGACGGTAGAGGAGCCTGAGGAAAAAGAAGAGGTCAAGGAGATTGTACTGCAGCCAAAAGAACCGGAGACGGAACAGATCCCTGAGGGCATGATGAAAAGTTACCTGACAGGAGAGTATGTAAGTCCTGCCATCGGACAGAGAAGGCCCGTGGCTGTTATGCTGAACAATATCCAGGCAGCGGTCCCCCAGGCGGGAATTGCCAATGCAGGTGTTGTGTATGAGGCACCTGTGGAGGGCGGTATTACCAGGCTTATGGGTATTTTTGAGGATTACGACAATCTGGAGAAAATCGGCTCTGTGAGAAGCTGCAGGGATTACTATATTTTCTATGCCATGGAATTTGAAGCGATCTACGCTCATTATGGACAGGCGGCTTACGCCCTTCCCTATCTGGAACTGCCGGAAGTCAATAATCTAAGCGGCCTCTCAGGATACGGTGCGGATGTCTACTACCGTACTACAGACCGTGTGGCACCCCACAACGCATACACAAGCTTTGCGGGACTGCAGAAGGGAATTGAGATCAATGCCTACAGCCAGGAGTATTCCCCGGAGTACAAGGGACATTTCCAGTTCGCATGGGTGGGCAAGGAGACAGCTCCCGCAGGGGGCACACCCGCAACCCTGATAAAGCCCCATTACTCCGTCAATGACCCGTGGTTTGACTATAACGCGGAGGATAAGCTTTACTACCGTTCCCAGTACGGGGAACCGCAGATTGACGAGCTGACAGGCAGCCAGCTGGGCTACAAAAATGTCATCCTCCAGTATTGCCCTTGGGAAAATTATGACGATAACGGATATCTGAACATCAACGTGATGGCAGGAGGAAGCGGCAAGTATATCACGGAAGGTCAGGCCATTGACATTACCTGGAAGAAAGATTCCGAATGGGAACCGACCCATTACTACGATGCCGGTGGCAATGAGATCACCCTGAATCCCGGAAAGACCTGGATCTGCATTATCCAGGATACCAATGCGGACCAGGTGGAAATCTCAGGCCCGGAACCGGCAGCCCCGGAAGCTGCTGAGAATCCGGATGCAGCGGAAAACCCGGATGCGGCACAGGGAACAGAAGCGCCCGCAGAGACTCCGGAAGATACCGGTGCAGCCGAAGTGCCCGCCCAATAAGAAAAATCTCTGCTGCGCTTTTGAAAATGCAGGGAATAACTGAATAAAGTGGAAAAAAAGGCCGATACTAATATTCATAGATAGTTTATATGAATAAAGGAGTGATTCTTTCATGAAAAGAATTTTTTATAGTATCGGCCTTGTCTTTGCCATTTTTTTCCTGAGCTGCGGGTTTTTCCTGAGTTATCAGCTCACATCTCTGAGAGACAGGATGAACCGGCTGGAACAGGAGAGTGCTCTGATGGGAAAGCAGGTCTCCGCCAATCCGTTTTCCAGGGACAGTGACTATGTCTTTGAATCCTTCAATTCGGATACAGGCAAACTGGTGAAGGAACGTTACCGGGTATCCTCCTACGCTGATGACCAGGTGGTTCTGCGGCAGGAGCTTGGCGATGTGTCCGCATCCGATCAGGAGACACGCTACTGTGTCCGTATGGAAAACGGCAGCCTGGTCGTTTATCTGGAAGATGGAAAGGAAGTCTTTGAGTACACGGACATCCCTCTGGAAGCACTGCCAAGCGAGGAACAGGCGGAGGTGCTGGGAGGCAAAGAAATCGTGGGGACAGATGAACTCTACAGCTTCCTTGAGAATTATTCCAGCTAAAGAAAAAGCCGCTCTGGACGAACTCTTAAAAATGGTGTAATATAAGAGAACATGAAAATGATGGAGTGATCAATGATGAACATAAGAGAAAAATTAAAAGATAAAAAAAGAGTCGTAGTAAAAATCGGCTCCTCCTCCCTGACCCATGAGCAGACAGGACGTTTAAATCTGACAAAGCTGGAGATTCTGGTCAGGGAACTGGCAGACCTTCACAACCAGGGCAAGGATGTGATCGTGGTTTCCTCCGGTGCCATTGCGGTGGGAAGAAGCGCCATGGGCATCCACAGGCGTCCCGATGAACTGGCGGAGAAGCAGGCATGTGCTGCAGTGGGCCAGGCAAGGCTTATGATGATTTATCAGAAGCTATTTTCTGAGTACAACCAGACCGCAGCCCAGGTGCTCATGACAAAGTACACCATGATCAATGCCGCCACCAGAGTCAATGCCATGAACACCTTTAACAAGCTGTTTGACATGGGAGCCATTCCTATTGTAAATGAAAATGACACCATCTCCACAGATGAGATCGAGTTCGGTGACAACGACACCCTTTCCGCTCTGGTAGCAGCCCTGGTGGACGCGGACATGCTGATCCTGCTGTCCGACATTGACGGGCTTTTCACGGATGACCCCAACCAGAACCCGGATGCCGAATTCATTGACGTAGTGGAGAAGATAGACAGCCATCTGGAGAAGATGGCAAAGGGCAGCACCGGCAGCTCTGTGGGAACCGGAGGCATGGCGACCAAGCTCACCGCCGCCCATATTGCCACCAGCGCAGGCGCTGACATGGTGATCGCCAACGGAGAGGATTTCCACGTGATACATAAAATAATGCAGGGAAGAAACCATGGCACTTTGTTCTTAGCGGACAAAAAAGAAGGCTTTTACCTGGATGACATTATCCAGAAGCTGTGATGCCGCCCCTTTGAGACCATAAGAGAGGAGACCATACACATGAAACAGGAACAGATCGACAGGATCAACGAGCTTGCAAGAAAATCAAAGGTCACAGAACTGACCCCGGAAGAGAAAGAGGAGCAGAAAAAGCTCCGCACAGAATATATTGCCACCATACGCATGAACATGCGCGCCCAATTGGACAATATTGATATCCAGGAAAAAGACGGAACCGTCACAAACTTAGGCACGAAATACGGACTGAAAACAAAGCATTAAGGGCAGCAGGCAGATTTGCAGATTTGCCGTATACATAGAGAAAAGGGTTGAATGTATGACAAATTTTGATACATTCCGCCCTTTTTTCCGTTTCCGTTCCGATATTATGTAAATTTTAATGATTGAAAATTAAAATCCGTTATAGTAAAATAAGTCGTGAATGTTTAAAACGTGTATAAGAGCAGTGACAAGGAATCGTGAATGCTTTGATTTTGCATTTTGGAAAGGATATGGAATGAATCAGAAAAATTTGGAAGAAATTCTGGGAAATATAGATGCAGGCGGCGAAGCGCCGGCTAAGGAGCCGGACCGCCAGTATTATTTCATGAAAAAAGCACAGGCGCTGGTGAAAGAAAAAAGTGAAGAGCTGGGCCGTCCTCTGACCTTCTGCGTCAATACCTTCGGCTGTCAGATGAATGCCAGAGACTCGGAAAAACTGGTGGGTGTGCTGGAAAATATCGGATATGTGGAGAAGCAGGATGAAGATGCGGATTTTGTTATTTTCAACACCTGTACCGTCCGTGAGAATGCCAACCACCGTGTGTACGGCCGTCTGGGCCAGCTTCATGCCAGGAAAAAGAAAAATCCCCACATGATGATCGCCCTCTGCGGCTGTATGATGCAGGAGGCTCACGTGGTGGAAAAGCTGAAAAAGAGCTACTCTTTTGTAAATCTCATTTTCGGCACACACAATATTTATAAATTTTCAGAGCTGATCGTAAACGCCCTCACTTCTGACCGCATGGTCATAGATATCTGGAAAGACACGGATAAAATCGTGGAGGACCTGCCCGCGGAGCGGAAGTATTCCTTCAAATCCGGTGTCAATATTATGTTCGGATGCAACAACTTCTGCAGCTACTGCATTGTTCCCTATGTGCGCGGCCGTGAGAGAAGCCGAAGCCCGAAAGATATTGTAAGAGAGATTGAACAGCTTGTGGCAGACGGCGTTGTGGAGGTAATGCTTTTGGGCCAGAACGTAAATTCCTATGGCAGGAACCTGGAAGAACCCATGACATTTGCACAGCTTTTGCAGGAAATTGAAAAGATAGAAGGGCTTCGCCGTATCCGCTTTATGACCTCACATCCAAAGGATTTGTCGGACGAGCTGATCGAGGTGATGAAAAACAGCAAAAAAATCTGCAGACACCTTCATCTGCCCCTGCAGTCAGGCAGCAGCCGCATCCTGAAACTGATGAACCGAAGATATGACAAGGAACAGTATCTGGCCCTTGTGGAGAAGATTCGTGCCGCAGTGCCGGATATTTCTCTTACCACGGATATTATCGTTGGATTTCCCGGTGAGACAGAGGAGGATTTTCAGGAGACCATGGATGTGGTGGAAAAGGTGCGCTATGACAGTGCCTTTACCTTCATTTATTCCAAGAGGACCGGAACGCCCGCTGCTGTCATGGAAGACCAGATTCCCGAGGAGGTCATAAAAGACCGTTTTGACAGGCTTCTTGTGCGAGTGCAGACCATAGGCAGGGAAATGTCTGCCAGAGACACCGGAACCGTACAGGAGGTTCTGGTGGAGGAACAGAATGAACACGATAAAACCCTTATGACCGGAAGGCTTTCCAACAACTTACTGGTGCATTTTCCGGGAGACAGCTCTCTGATCGGCAGTCTGGTCCGTGTGCGGCTTGATGAGTGCAGAGGATTCTATTACATGGGTACGAAAGTAGGATGACAATATATGGGACTTACATTTAAAGACGTGGATGTGGCATCACTCTCACCGATGATGCAGCATTACGTGAAGACCAAAGAGGAAAATAAAGACTGTATTATATTTTACCGCCTGGGCGACTTTTACGAGATGTTTTTTGACGATGCGGTCACAACATCCCGGGAACTGGAACTGACCCTGACCGGTAAGGACTGCGGCCTGTCCGAGCGGGCGCCCATGTGCGGCGTCCCCTACCACGCGGCAGAAGTCTACATAAACCGTCTGGTGGGGAAGGGCTACAAGGTGGCGATCTGCGAGCAGATGGAGGACCCCAAGGAAGCCAAGGGGATGGTGAGAAGAGAGGTCATCCGCGTGGTCACACCGGGAACCAATCTGAATACCCAGGCACTGGATGAGACAAAAAATAACTATATTATGGCAGTTGTCTATCTGTCCAACCGTTTCGGCATCGCTATTGCGGATGTGACCACCGGTGATTTTATGGTGACAGAGGTGGATAAGATCCGAACCCTTCTGGATGAGGTATACAAGTTCTCACCGGCGGAAATCATCTGTAATGAGGCATTCTGTATGAGCGGCGTGGACCTGGAAGAGATCAGGAACCGGCTGAACATCTCCCTGTATCCGCTGGAGAGCTGGTACTTTGATGATGACCTGTGCGTGAGAACCCTGAAAGAGCATTTCCGTGTGGGGACACTGGAAGGCCTGGGACTGAAGGATTATGAATGTGCTGTCATCGGAGCAGGCGCCCTTTTGACCTATCTGCTGGAAACACAGAAAAATTCCCTGGAGCATATGCGTGCCATCACCCCATACATCACAGACCGTTTCATGGTCATTGACAGCTCCTCCAGAAGGAATCTGGAACTGACGGAAGCCCTCCGGGAGAAAGTGAAGAGGGGTTCCCTTTTGTGGGTTCTGGACAAGACAAAAACTGCTATGGGAGCCAGAATGCTGCGCTCCTTTATTGAGCAGCCCCTCATTGACGAGGATGCCATCAACCGGCGTCTGGATGCCCTGGAAGAGATCAATTCCAGAGAAATGGACCGGGAGGAGATAAGGGAATATCTAAATCCCATTTATGATATGGAACGTCTGATCGGGCGTGTCAGCTATCAGTCCGCCAATCCACGGGATATGATCTCCTTCAAATCCTCCATCTCCATGATCCCGTATATCAAACAGCTTGTCAAAAGCTTCTCCACAGAAGAGATGCAGTGCGTCTATGAGGATATGGATGACTTAAGAGATCTGTATACCCTTCTGGAATCCGCCATTGTGGAGGAACCGCCTCTTGCCATGAAGGAGGGCGGCATCATCAAAGATGGTTATAATGAAGATGTGGACCATTTCCGCGAGGCCAAAACAAAAGGAAAATCCTGGCTGGCGGAACTGGAGGCCGAAGAGAGGGAAAAGACAGGCATCCGCAATCTGAAGATCAAATACAACAAGGTATTCGGCTATTATCTGGAAGTGACCAATTCTTTTAAGGATATGGTGCCGGAATATTATACCAGAAAGCAGACCCTCACCAATGCAGAGCGCTATATCACTCCAAGACTGAAGGAGCTGGAAGATATGATCCTGGGGGCAGAAGATAAGCTCTACGCCCTGGAATACGAACTTTTTGTGAATGTGCGCAATACCATCTCCAGGGAGGTGGAGCGGATCCAGCGGACAGCCAAGGCCATAGCCAAGCTGGACACCTATATCTCCCTTGCGCTGGTGGCATCCAGGAACAATTACGTCCGCCCCAAGATCAACACAAAGGGCGTCATTGACATCAAAAACGGCCGCCACCCGGTGGTGGAAAAAATGATTCCCAACGACATGTTCATCCCCAATGACACATACCTGGACAACAGCAAAAACAGAGTATCTGTCATCACCGGCCCCAATATGGCAGGTAAATCCACATATATGCGCCAGACCGCCCTGATCGTCCTGATGGCACAGATCGGTTCCTTTGTGCCTGCCGAAAAGGCCAATATCGGCATTGCGGACCGTATCTTTACCCGTGTGGGCGCTTCCGATGACCTGGCAAGCGGTCAGAGTACCTTTATGGTGGAGATGACCGAGGTTGCCAATATTCTGCGGAACGCCACGTCCAGAAGTCTTCTCATCCTGGATGAGATCGGGCGCGGAACCAGCACCTTTGACGGACTTTCCATTGCCTGGGCAGTCATTGAATATATCAGCAACACGAAGATTCTGGGGGCCAAGACACTTTTCGCCACCCATTACCATGAACTGACAGAACTGGAAGGCAAACTGGCCGGTGTGAACAATTACTGCATTGCCGTGAAGGAGCGCGGAGACGACATTGTCTTTCTGCGGAAAATCGTAAAAGGCGGCGCGGACAAGAGCTACGGTATCCAGGTGGCAAAGCTGGCCGGTGTGCCGGATGTGGTCATTGAAAGGGCAAAAGAGCTGGTGGAGGAACTGGTCAGTGCGGACATCACTGCAGCGGTCAAGGATATCGCCTCGGAAAATAAAAAGACGAGGACAAAGCCCCAGATACATCTGGATGAACTGGACTTAGAGCAGATATCCCTGTTTGACACCGTGAAGGATGATGATGTGCTGGAGGAACTGAAAAATATTGATGTCTCTAATTTAACACCCATTGACGCGCTGAACACAATTTATAAGCTTCAGAACAAACTGAAGAACAGATGGTGATAGAATTGAGAAAAATTGCTGTTTTAGATCAGAATACTATAGATAAAATAGCGGCCGGCGAGGTGGTGGAACGCCCCGCCTCCGTGGTGAAGGAGCTGGTGGAGAATGCCATCGACGCCGGTTCCTCCGCCATTACCGTGGAAATCAAAGAGGGCGGCATCTCCTTCATACGTGTGACCGACAACGGCGGCGGCATGGTGCGGGAACAGGTGCCCCTTGCTTTTCTGCGCCATGCCACCAGCAAAATTGAGAAGGTGGAAGACCTGATGCGGATATCCTCCCTGGGATTCCGCGGTGAGGCTCTGTCAAGCATTGCAGCAGTCGGACAGGTGGAGCTGATAACCAAAACACCGGAAGCCCTCACAGGTGTGCGCTATCTCATAGAAGGCGGAAAAGAAAAGTCTCTGGAGGAGATCGGCGCGCCCTGCGGCACTACCATAATTGTCCGCAACCTGTTTTTCAACACGCCGGTCAGGGCAAAATTCTTAAAGACAGCCATGACAGAAGCCGGTTATGTGAGTTCCTATATGGAACAGCTCGCTCTGTCCCATCAGGACATCTCTTTTAAATTCATGGTAAACGGACAGACAAAGCTTCACAGCTCCGGCAATGCCAGCCTGAAGGATGTCATCTACGGCATTTACGGCAGGGATATAGCCCGTGAGGTAACCGCCGTGAAGTATGAAAAGAACGGGATTTCCATAGAGGGATTTGCGGGAAAGCCTGTCATTGCAAGAGGCAACCGAACCTTTGAAAATTATTATATTAACGGCAGATATGTAAAAAGCAAGGTGCTCATGAAGGCCATAGAGGATGCCTATAAGCCCTATATGATGCAGCATAAATACCCCTTTGTCTGCCTGCAGTACAACATTCAGGGAGATGAGGTGGATGTAAACGTACATCCCACAAAAATGGAAGTCCGGTTTCAGAACCAGCAGGCTGTTTATCAGGCCACTTATGAGGCGCTCACTTCTGTGCTGGCGCACAGGGAACTGATCCCCGACATTGATTTTGACCAGGGAAAGGACAAGGAGGAGCAGGAACGCGGCGGCAGAAAACCAAACGGCCCGGAACCCTTTGAACAGAGACGAAGAGCAGGCATTTCCAATACACCGCAGAAGCAGAAATCACACATTTACACACCACAGCAGAATACCGGTTTTATAGCAGAGGAAAAACGTCCGTATAAGTACGGAACGGGACCTGAGACTTCAAAATCCGGTTCCGAACGGGGGACCGAAGGTGTTGTGCCCGCTCCCCTTCCTGCAGGCGTGCGCCCCGCTGTTGTACCGTCCTCCCCGGATGCGGATATTCGGCCTTCCGTAAATACTCCGCCTTCCGGCATCGGTGTGCGGCCAGCCACAACTTTCCCTGCACCCGAACATGGAGCGCAGGACATTTCCAACATGAACGCAGAAGAACCGTCATCCATTGCCATAAAGTCTGCAAATGGAACCAAGGCATCAATTGCTGTGCAGCCTGCGAATGAAGCGATGCCTTCAAATGACGCACAGTCTGCAAATGAAACATCACCATCAAATGCCGCACAGCCTGCAAATGAAACATCACCATCAAATACTGCACAGCCCGCCGATGAAATACAACCATTGCCGCAAACCGCAGCAGCAGACCCGGCGGCCACAGCGGTACAGGAGTCAGTATCCGTAATACCGGAAAGCCCCCGGCAGATGGAGCTGTTTGACGACCGGCTTCTCTCCAAAAAAGCCAGACTGCGCCACCGCATCATCGGCCAGCTTTTTGACACATACTGGCTGGTGGAATACGATGAGAAATTTTACATCATTGACCAGCACGCCGCCCACGAAAAAGTGCTTTATGAGCGCTTCATGAAAGAATTCAGCCAGCGGGAGATCATCTCCCAGATGGTAAGTCCACCGGAGATCATCGCGCTCAGTCTTCAGGAGGCAGAGCTTTTAAAAGAGCAGATGGAGATATTTGAACAGTTTGGCTTTGAGATTTCTTCCTTCGGCGGCAGGGAATACAGCATCAGCGCTGTTCCGGCCAATCTGTACGGCGTCACGGTTCAGGAACTGTTCATAGAGATTCTGGACAGCCTGGAAACAGAGGGCAGGAGACAGACCCCTGAACTGATAACCCACAGAATCGCCACAGCCGCCTGCAAAGCCGCTGTAAAGGGCAACCAGATGCTCTCCGTCCCGGAAGCGGACAAACTGATCGACGAGCTTCTGGGACTGGAAAATCCTTATCACTGCCCGCATGGAAGACCCACCATTGTCTCCATGACAAAATACGAACTGGAAAAGAAATTCAAACGGATTGTGTAGGTGAATAGCTTGAAAAAACCTTTGATCATACTGACCGGACCTACGGCGGTGGGCAAGACCCACCTGTCTGTCCGGCTGGCTCACGCTGTTGGCGGGGAGATCATCTCCGCGGATTCCATGCAGGTATACCGCCATATGGATATCGGTTCCGCCAAGATCACGAAAGAAGAGATGGACAACATCCCCCATTATCTCATTGATGTGCTGAATCCAGAAGAGGAGTTCCATGTGGTCCGGTTCCAGCAGATGGCAAAAGAGGCCATGGCAAAAATTTACGCCAGGGGAAAGATTCCTATTTTAACCGGCGGTACAGGATTTTATATCCAGGCCGTGGTAAAAGACATTGATTTTTCCGAGGACACGGAAAAAAGCCCGGTGAGACAGCAGCTTGAGCAGGAAGCCAGGGAAAAAGGAGCCGCCTGGATGCACGGACGCCTCCGGGAAGTCGACCCTGCCTCCGCAAAAAAAATACATGAAAACAATATAAAACGTGTCATACGTGCCCTGGAATACTATGAACTGACAGGAGAACGCATCTCCGAACACAATGAGCGGGAGGCAGAGAAAACTTCCCCGTACAATACAGCCTACTTTGTCTTAAACGATGACAGAGAGAAACTTTATGCCCGTATTGACCAGCGGGTAGATGAAATGCTGGATGCCGGTCTGGTCCCTGAAGTAAAAAAACTTAAAAACATGGGCTACACCAAAAATATGGTCTCCATGCAGGGCCTTGGATACAAGGAGATCCTGTCCTATCTGGACGAAGAGATCACCCTGGAGGAGGCAGTCTACATTCTGAAAAGAGATACCCGCCATTTTGCCAAGCGGCAGCTTACCTGGTTCCGCAGGGAAAAAGACGTGATATGGGTAAACAAACCGGAATTCTCCTACAATGAGAATGCCATTTTGGAATACATGCTGAAAATATGTAAGGAAAGAGGAATTTGTGATGCAGGAAATGAATGCAGTGTACCGGGAACTGGGAATCAGCAGTGAGGTACTGGCATATGGAAATAAAATAGAACAGGAACTGAAGGAACGCTTTGCAGCCATCGACGATAACGCGGAATATAACCAGATGAAGGTGCTCCTGGCAATGCAGAAAAACAAAGTCAGCGAGGCATGTCTCTACGCCTCCAGCGGATACGGATACAATGACCTGGGAAGAGATACCCTGGAAGATGTATATGCAGACGCTTTCCACGCGGAGGCAGCACTGGTACGGCCCCAAATCGCCTGCGGCACCCATGCCCTTGCGGTTGCTCTTTCCGGCAACCTGCGCCCCGGTGATGAACTCTTCTCCCCTGTGGGCAAGCCATATGACACCCTGGAGGAGGTCATCGGCATCCGCCCGTCCAGAGGCTCCCTGGCAGAATACGGAGTCACCTACAGACAGACGGACCTGCTTCCTGACGGCAGCTTTGATTATGAAAACATCAAAAAGGCCATTAATGAGAAGACAAAACTGGTCACGATCCAGCGCTCCAAAGGATACCAGACCCGTCCCACATTGTCTGTGGAACGCATCGGAGAACTGATCGCGTTTGTAAAGAATATCAAGCCGGATGTCATCTGCATGGTTGACAACTGCTACGGTGAATTTGTGGAACGCATAGAACCCACTGACGTAGGTGCGGATTTGATCGTAGGTTCCCTCATCAAGAACCCCGGCGGCGGCCTGGCCCCCATCGGCGGTTATATTGCGGGCAAAAAAGAATATGTGGAAAATGCGGCTTACCGTCTCACCTCTCCCGGTCTCGGAAAAGAGGTCGGTGCCACTCTTGGCGTGAACCAGCCCTTCTTCCAGGGCTTCTTCCTGGCACCGACCGTGGTGGCCGGAGCGCTGAAAGGCGCTGTCTTTGCAGCCAATATCTATGAGCGCCTGGGCTTTGGAGTGGTACCGAACGGAACGGAAAGCCGCCATGATATTATTCAGGCAGTTACCTTCGGTGTACCGGAAGGCGTCATAGAATTCTGCAAAGGCATTCAGGCGGCAGCACCTGTGGACAGCTATGTGGAGCCGGAACCCTGGGCTATGCCCGGATACGACAGCGATGTCATTATGGCGGCAGGCGCCTTTGTACAGGGTTCCTCCATTGAACTGTCCGCGGACGGCCCCATTAAGCCTCCTTACGCCGTATATTTTCAGGGCGGTCTTACCTGGTACCACGCAAAACTGGGAATCCTCATGTCCTTACAGAAACTTATAGATAAAAAAATAGCGGTACTGCCAATACAGGAGGCATAGATCCATGGAGAAAAAAACTGTCTGCATCATCGGCGGAGGCGCTGCCGGACTGGTAAGCGCCATCTTCGCCGCCAGAAACCACGCATCCGTTATTCTGCTGGAACAAAATGAAAAACCGGGAAGAAAACTTCTGGCCACAGGAAACGGCAGATGCAATTTAACAAACACTTACCAGCACCCCTCCTGCTACCACGGCAGGCACCCGGAATTTGCCTGGGAGGTCATACAGCAGTTTCCCATGCAGCAGACAGTGGCCTTTTTTTCCAAGCTGGGTATCTACACCAGGAACCGTGACGGCTACCTTTACCCCGCGAGTCTGCAGGCATCCAGTGTGCTGGAGGTTCTGGAAGCGGAGGCCCGTTATCTGAAAGTGAAGATCAAATGCAGGGAACAGGTAACAGATATCTGTGCATGCCCGGACCGGGAGCAGGGCAGATGGCTGGTCAAAACCGCGTCCTGGCAGTATCCCGCCGACAGTGTGATCATCGCCTGCGGTTCACCGGCATCTGAGATTGCAGGCTCCTGTACTTTCGGGTACGAGCTTGCAAAAAAGCTGGGCCATACGCTTATAAAACCGCTCCCCGCACTGGTGCCTCTGGTCTGCAAAGGCAGCTTCTTTAAAAAGTGGGCAGGCGTCCGCGCAGAGGGCTGCGTCTCCCTTGCCGTTGACCGCCGGATTTTCCGGGAGGAGAGAGGCGAGCTGCAGCTCACAGAATACGGCGTCTCCGGAATCCCGGTCTTCCAGCTGAGCGGCTATGCGGTGCGGCTTCTGGATGAGGGTGTGCCCGTACGGCTTTTGCTTGACTTTATGCCGGATTTCACAGAGGAAGCCCTGGAGGCATTTCTGAAAACCCGTATGGATAACTGCCCCTACAAGACTTTGAAGGAAAGCCTTGTGGGACTTTTTCCGAAAAAACTCATTGATGTGCTGACTCAGGATGACAAGACTGACACAGCATCTCTGGTACAGAAAATCAAATGCCTGGAACTGGATGTCAAGGGGCCTCGTTCCCTCGGGCAGGCGCAGGTATGCTCCGGCGGCGTTTCCACAGAGGAGTTATCCGCAGGAACCATGGAATCTTCCCTTCATCCCGGTATCTTTTTCGCGGGGGAAGTGGTGGACACAGACGGTATCTGCGGAGGATATAACCTGCAGTGGGCCTGGTCCAGTGCAGCCATGGCAGGCACTCATGCCGCTTTATAACAGAAAGGTAGATACATGCTCACCATACAACAATTAAAGCTTCCGGTCTCACACACTGAAAACGAACTGGAAAAAAAGATTATAAAAACATTGAAAATAAAAAAAGAAGAGCTTCTTTCCTGGTCCATCCGGAAACAATCCCTGGATGCCAGAAAAAAGCCGGATCTTTTTTTCGTATATACCATTGACGCAGAGGTAAAAAAAGAGAGCACTGTCCTTAAAAGAGTTGACCATAAAATTGTTATGTCAACCAAAAGAGTGCCCTATACCTATCTGCACACGGACAACAGAGACAGACTGCAGCGCCCGGTAGTTGTGGGCAGCGGTCCGGCAGGTCTTTTCTGTGCCTATTATCTGGCTCGTGCAGGTCTTTCTCCCCTTGTCATCGAACGGGGGGACGATGTGGACAGCCGCATGAAAAAAGTACAGTCCTTCTGGGACGGCAAAGCTTTGGATACAGAATCCAACGTGCAGTTCGGGGAGGGCGGTGCGGGAACCTTTTCTGACGGAAAACTGAACACCCTGGTCAAGGACCCTGCAGGCAGAAACCTGGAGGTCCTCCGTCTCTTTGTGGAATGCGGAGCACCGGATGAAATCTTGTATGTGCAGAAACCCCATCTGGGCACGGATCTTCTGGTGACGATTGTAAAAAATCTCAGAAAAAAAATCGAAGCGCTGGGCGGTGAGATCCGTTTCCGAAGTGCACTGACCGGTATCCATACAGAAAAAGGACAGCTTACGGGCATTGAGATCAATCACCGAGAACAGCTTTCTGTTTCCACACTGGTCCTCGCCGTGGGGCACAGCGCCCGGGATACGTTTTCCCTTCTGGAGAAAAGCGGATTTTCCATGCAGGCCAAAGCCTTCGCAGTCGGACTGCGCATTGAACATCCCCAGACGCTCATCAACCAGTACCAGTACGGCTGCAGAGAACATGAAACCTTAGGGGCGGCAGCCTACAAGCTAACCCACAAGGCAGCGGGGGGAAGGGGTGTGTACAGCTTCTGCATGTGTCCCGGCGGCTATGTGGTCAATGCCTCCTCAGAGGAGGGCATGCTGGCAGTCAATGGCATGAGCTACCAGGACCGCGCCTCAAAAAACGCCAATAGTGCCATGATCGTCACCGTAACACCTGACGACTACGGAAATACCGGCCCCCTTTCCGGCGTGGAATTCCAAAGAGAGTTAGAACGGGCCGCCTGGCGTCTGGGCGGAGGCAGAATTCCCCTCCAGCTTTTCGGTGATTTTAAGGAGAACCGTAAGAGTACCGGACTTGGACAGATCACTCCCTGCCTGAAAGGAGACTGGTCCTTTGCCAATCTAAGAGAACTTCTGCCCGCCGGTATCAGCAGCGCCCTGCAGGAGGGAATCACATATTTTGACCGCATGATCCCCGGCTTTTCCAGGGATGACGCAATTCTCACCGGTGTGGAGAGCCGTACCTCCTCCCCTGTGCGCATAGAGCGAAATGCAGAGATGGAGAGCAGTATCCGCGGTGTTTATCCCTGTGGGGAGGGTGCCGGATATGCGGGAGGAATCACCTCAGCAGCCATGGACGGCTTAAAAATTGGGGAAGTAATTGTGAAAAAAGTGATAAATTTTTGTTAAGGCATATACATCGTTTTTAATCTGTGCTACAATTAAATCTGCTAAATTTTTTTATGATGCCCATACCATGCTGAAGAGAGTATGTGGAAAATCATATGAATGACAATAGAAAAATCAAAGAAATACCAAATGAAAACCGGCCATACGAAAAGTGTCTGAAGCTTGGAGCTCAGGCACTGACTGATGAAGAACTGCTGGCAGTGCTTTTGCGCTCCGGCTCAAGCGGCAACTCCTCACTGGAGCTTGCAGGGGAGGTGCTACACCTTTCCCGGGACAAAGAAGGCCTGCCCGGCCTTCACCAGCTGAGCCTCCAGCAGTTAAAAAGTATACGGGGAATCGGAACAGTGAAAGCCGTACAGCTCAAATGTATCGGTGAACTTTCCAAGAGGATTGCAGTCTCTGTGGCAGAAAAGGGTGTTTCCTTTGATCATCCGGCATCCATTGCCAATTTCTACATGGAGCAGCTCCGCCATCAGGAACAGGAGCTGCTGCTTTGTATGATGCTGGACTGCAAAAATCATCGCCTGGGGGAAGAAACTGTTTTTAAGGGGACTGTGAATATGTCCCTGGTAAACCCGCGGGAAATTTTTCTTGCCGCTCTTTCCTATCACGCGGTGGGAATCCTGCTGGTACACAACCATCCAAGCGGAGACCCGACCCCAAGTAAGGCGGATCTTAACATTACGAAGAGAGTTCAGAATGCCGGCGCAATGCTGGGCATCCCGCTTCTGGATCACATCATTATCGGAGACTGCCGTTACATAAGCTTCCGGGAGCAGGGTTTATTTGAATAAATAGATATATAGAAAGAACGCGCAGCGGGCTTTCTTGGTCATAAATAAAGGGGAGCACAATATGCCATTTCATAAAACGTTCGGTGTGGATTTAGGCACCAGTATGGTGAAAATCTATTCCTGCCAGCAGGACACCATCTTAACGGAAAAGAACATGATTGCCATTCGGAACGGAAAACAGATCCTGGCCACAGGCAATGATGCTTATGAGATTTTTGAAAAAAACCCCTCAAATGTCTCGGTCATCACTCCCATGACATTCGGCAAAATTGCAGATATCAACCATACGGAGATGGTTCTGCATTCGCTTCTGGAGAAAGCGGGCGCCGGTACGGTTTTCGGAAATACACTGTACCTTGCAGTTCCCGCAGATTTATCCGAGATAGAAAAGAGGGCCTACTATACAATAGGAAATTCCAGTAGAAAAAATAAGATATATATGGTAGAAAAGACCATCGCCGATGCGGTAGCGCTGGGAATACCCATCAACAAGACAAAAGGCTCCATGGTGGTAAATATCGGGGCGCAGAGCTGTGAGATCTCTGTCATTGAAAAGGGCAGAGTGGTTCTGAGTAAAATTGTGGAGATCGGCGGTAAGCAGTTAAATGAATCCATACAAAATATGGTTCGCCGCCGGTGCAATCTGAATATCGGAAGCCGTACTGCCAGGCGTCTGAAATTCTCCCTGGCCTACTTAAAAGAAGACAAAAAAGAGGCCAGGAAAGTGGTGGGAGTGGACAGCCTCACGGGTCTGCCCCAGGAGGGTGTCGTGTCTTCCCGAATGGTTTATGAGGCCATTTTAGAGCCTCTTGGCACTATCTGCGAGGAAATACGCTTTTTTCTTGAGCGGACGCCGCCCCAGATTCGCCAGAATATTTCCAGGGAAGGCATCAATCTCACCGGAGGCACTACAAAAATTCCGGATATCGAATGGTTCATCAGCAGACAGACAGGACAAAAAGTCTGTCTGTCACGGTTCTATGATCTGTGCACCATATACGGTATTAAGGAGATCATAGGAAGCAAGTCTCTCAGAAAATGGGTGAAATAACAGAAAGCACATCCCGTGGACTTTCTGCTGACATGAATAAAAAGCTGAGGTTTTATAGAATGAAAAAAAAGCATGATTGGAACATAAAAAGTAAACACATCCTGGTTGTGATGATTCTGGTGTGCATCAGTTTGATGCTCCTCACCTTCGCAGGAAAATTTCCGGCCGCACCGGTCAGGAAGGCAGCCAGCTACGCCGTTGTACCTTTCCAGAACGGCATCAATAAAGTAGGAACCGCCCTAAGCGATATGACCTCCGGCTTCCGCAATAAAAAAAAGCTGGTGGAGGAGAATAAAAAGCTTCAGAGCAAGGTGGATGAACTCACCGCTGAGAACAGCCGCCTGACCCAGTCCATCAGTGAACTGGACCGTCTGAAAAAGCTTTACGACCTTGACAAAGAGTACAGCGAGTACGACAAGGTAGGCGCTGAGGTCATCAGCAAGAATTCCGGCAACTGGTTTTCCACCTTTACCATCAATAAAGGCAGCGATGACGGCATCCAGAAAGACTGCAATGTCATTGCAGGAAGCGGACTGGTCGGCATAGTCACAGAGGTGGGGAAAAACTGGGCAACCGTTCGGTCCATCATTGATGACACCAGCAACGTGGGTGCCATGACCATGACCACCTCCGACACCTGCATTGTTTCAGGTGACATGCGTCTGATCGATGAGGGCAAACTGCAGTTTATCCATCTCAAAGACCAGGACGATAAAATACAGGAAGGCGAAAAAATTGTTACATCCGCAGTGAGCGACAAATTTCTGAAGGGAATTCTGATAGGATATGTAAGTGAGATAGAAGAAGACCCCAACAATCTTACTAAGACAGGAACTCTGACACCTGCGGTGGACTTTGAACATCTGCAGGAGGTACTTGTGATCAAAGAACTGAAACAGCAGAAGGGAGATTCATAAATGAGAATTCAAAGGAAAGTGGTAACCCTCCTTCTGATTCTGATCTGTGCCATCCTTCAGGGAACCCTTTTCAAGGCCCTTTCCATCGGCTCCATTTCGCCGAACCTGCTGTTGATTCTGACCATTTCCTTTGGCTTTATGCGGGGAAAGAAAAACGGCATCTGGATTGGATTTTGCTGTGGCTTACTGAAGGATCTGCTCTCGGACGGACTGCTGGGCTTTTACGCCTTAGTCTATCTGTGTATCGGCTACGCGGCGGGCTGCTGCTGCAAGCTGTTTTATGACGAGGAGCTGCGTGTTCCCATCATACTCACGGCTGCAGGCGATCTGGTTTACGGCGGCCTGGTTTACGGGATGCAGTATCTGATGCGGGGACGCGTACAATTTTACTATTATTTCGGAAGGATCATCATCCCGGAAATGATCTATACGGTTCTTATGACTGTTCTTCTCTACAGGTTACTCTTTAACATTAACAAGCGGCTGACAGAACTGGAAATGAAGGAGAGAGATTCTATTTGGTTAAGAAAATAAAAAACTTTTTAAAGAAAATTTGTATCAAACGTACCACTGTGCTGTTTCTGGTATTCATTCTTATGTTTTTCATCCTGATACAGCATCTTTTCAAACTACAGATCATAGAGGGAGACGAATACGCCGACAACTTTAATCTGAGCACCACAAAAACACGTACCATCAAGAGCACCCGCGGAAATATCCGTGACCGGAACGGCCAGCTTCTTGCTCATAACCAGTTGTCCTATTCCATTATATTGGAGGATAACGGGACCTATGACTCCAACCGGGAGAAAAACCTGACCCTCAATTATGTGGCCTATTCCCTGATGAAGATTCTGGAGGCCAACGGCGAGTCCCTGGACACCTCCTTTCACATTGTGGTGGATGAAAACGGGGAATATGCCTTCGACGCCACGGATTTCACACTGAACCGTTTTAAGGCCGATGTCTACGGACAGGCTAAGATCGATTCCCTGGAAGAAGACCAGCTGAATGCTTCCGCCAAAAAGATCATGGATTATCTGTGCAGCGCGGAGCGCTTCGGCCTTGTAAATAAAGATGACCCGTACACAGCGGAAGAGCTGAAAAAACATGACCTGCCGGAATCCTTCACCCCGGAGGAAACCCTGGCCATTGTCCGCATCCGTTATGCGCTGTCTGCCAACAGCTTCAAAAAATATGTGCCGGCCACCATCGCCACCAATGTGAGCGAGGAGACCGTTGCCATGGTAATGGAGAATAAGGACAAGCTGCAGGGCGTTGATATTATGGAAGACTCCATCCGCGTGTATGACGACGGCGTGTATTTTGCCCCCATTATCGGATACACCGGCAAAGCCTCCGCAGAGGAATTGGAAGAGTTAAAAAAAGATAATGCGGACTACTCCACAGATGCTGTGATCGGCAAAACAGGAATTGAGCAGTACATGGAGACCACCCTGCAGGGAAAAGACGGGCAGGAGCAGGTAACGGTTGACAACCTGGGCAAAGTACTGCAGATCAATGAGGATTCCAGGATTGAGCCTGTATCCGGTGATGATGTTTACCTGACCATTGACAAGGACCTGCAGGAGCTGGCTTATCATGTACTGGAGCAGAAGATCGCAGGTATCCTTTCCGATAATATTATTATGGCTAAGGAGTTCGACCAGGATTCCACCAACAATGATACCAGCAACATCCGGACACCAATCTATGATGTATATAATGCCCTGATCGGCAACAGCGTCATAGATACCAGTCACTTTAAGGAAGAAGATGCCTCTGAGACTGAGCAGACCATCTACGGCCTGTTCACCCAGAAACAGGCAGAGGTCTTTGAATCCATCCGGCAGGAGCTGACCGCTGCTGCACCGGAGGCCTATAAGGACCTTCCAAAAGAAATGCAGGAGTATCAGAGTTATATTGTCAACGATTTCCTTATGAACAAAAAGGGAATCCTCTCTCTGGACGCCATAGATGCTTCGGACCCGACCTATATCGCATGGACAAAAGACAGTTCCATCAGCTTAAAAGAATTTCTGACTTACGCGGCAAGCCAGAACTGGATCGATATCTCCCAGTTCTACGCGGAGGGAGATTATCTGGATTCCACAGAAGTGTATAATGCACTTTCCGAATATCTGACAGAGTCCCTGACAAATGATTCGGAATTCTCCAAGATCATATATAAATACATGATCCTGTCGGATACCATATCCGGAAACCAGCTCTGTCTGGTTCTCTTTGACCAGGGAATTCTTGAGGCTGACGAGGAGACCTATAACGCCCTTGCCTCCGGACAGAAGAAATCCTATGATTTTCTGAAGGAGAAGATCAGCAGTCTGGAGATCACGCCGGCACAGCTGGCCCTTGATCCCTGCTCCGGCTCTCTTGTGATGACAGATGTAAATTCCGGGGAAGTGCTGGCCTGTGTCACCTATCCCGGATATGACAATAACCGTCTGGCCAATCAGATGGATGTAGATTATTACGCGAAGCTTTCCCTTGACCTTTCAAGGCCCTTCTTTAATAAGGCCACACAGCAGAAGACTGCACCCGGTTCCACATTTAAAATTGTGACGGCAGTAGCAGGAATGGAAGAGGGACTTGTGGACGATAATTATGGTGTGACCTGTACCGGTGAATTTACAAAAGTTACGCCGCCCATCAAGTGCTGGCTGCACACCGGACACGGCTATCTGGGAATACAGGGGGCCATCAAGAATTCCTGTAATACCTTCTTTAACCAGGTGGTCTATGACCTGGGCACGGACTCCGACGGGAATTTCTCGGATTCTCTGGGACTTGAAAAGCTCCGCAAATATGCAGAACTGTTCCAGCTTGACCAGAAATCGGGCCTTGAGATCACAGAGGCCGAACCGCAGATCACAGACGAGGCTGCCGTGGCATCTGCCATCGGACAGGGTACCAACAACTACACAACCTCACAGCTGGCGCGCTACGCCACCACAATCGCAAGCCGGGGAAACATTTATTCGTTGTCCCTTCTTGATAAAGTTACAGACTCCAAAGGAAACCTCATCGAAGACTACACACCGGAGCTGAAGGCTACTATGGATATTCCCAACAATGAATGGGATATCATCCACGCAGGAATGCGGGAAGTAGTAGAAAACAATGATGCCTTCCAGGATTTTGATTACCCGGTATCCGGTAAGACCGGTACCGCCCAGGAGGTTACGACCCGGCCCAGCCACGGACTTTTCATCGGATTTGCTCCATCGGACAATCCGGAGATCGCCATGGCAGTCCGCATTGCCAATGGTTACAGTTCCACCAATGCGGCAGCAGTAGCAAAAGATGTAATCAGCTATAAGTACAATCTTGTGGATAAAGATGCGATCGTGACCGGAACGGCATCCGCAGGCGGAAGTACACAGCAGACAGACTAAACCTTTTTTGAGTCTTGAAAATACGCATGAAAAGTAAAGGCGGTTAATACCGCAGTTTCGCAGCGGTTCAGCTTGTCTGAACTGTTGCGCGGTTTCAAAAAGGATTTAGGAGGATAGGATATGAGTGAAATTATTGTAGTGACTTCCGGAAAAGGCGGGGTCGGAAAAACCACCGTTACGGCAAATCTGGGCCTTGGACTTGCAAAGCTCAACAAAAAGGTTGTCGTGGTGGACACAGACATCGGGCTTCGGAACCTGGATGTGGTTCTGGGGCTTGAGAACAGGATTGTCTATAACCTGATCGATGTCATTGAGGGGAGCTGCCGTATGAAGCAGGCGCTCATCCGGGACAAACAGTGTGACAATCTCTGCCTTCTGCCCTCGGCCCAGACCAGAGACAAGACAGCTATCACGCCTGAACAGATGATTAAGCTGACAGATGATCTGTCAGAAGAATTTGACTATATTCTGCTGGACTGCCCTGCAGGTATTGAACAGGGCTTCAAAAACGCCATTGCAGGGGCGAACCGGGCCATTGTGGTAACCACACCGGAAGTCTCCGCCATCCGTGATGCTGACCGTATCATCGGGCTTCTCCAGGCAAATGAAATGCCAAGAGTACAGCTTATCATCAACCGTCTGCGCATGGATATGATAAGACGCGGGGAGATGATGTCCGTGGAAGATGTCACGGAGATTCTGGCAGTGGAGCTTCTGGGCGCGATCCCGGATGACGAGGCTGTGGTCATTGCCACGAATCAGGGGGAACCTCTCTGCGGGCAGGATTCCATGTCAGGACAGGCATTTTTGAACATCTGCCGCAGGATAGCGGGAGAGGATGTACCTTTCCTGAATTTCCAGGCAAAGCAGGGTGTATTCAAAAGGCTGTCCGGTATCTTTAAAAAATAATAAGGTAAGGGAGGGCCTGCGTGTTGATTCATTTTCGGAATAAACGTTCCGGTCATGTAGCAAAAGACCGGCTGAAGCTTCTCCTCGTATCCGAGAGGCTGGATTGTTCTCCACAAATGATGACCATGCTTCAAAACGATATGATCCGTGCAGTGAGCAGATATTTCACCGTACAGGAACAGAAAGTGGAAATCCGTTATCTGAAGGATACCACCACCGTTTTGGCAAAGATTCCTCTGAAAGCAGATATACAGGAATCCTATCCCGGTTTTTAGGAACAGGTAAAAAAGGACTTTAAGGATAAAACTAGGTGTTTTCATGATTAAACAATATAAACTACGCGACTATAATTTCAGACTGGTGCTGTTTCTGGTTGTGCTCACCTTTATGGGAGTGCTGCTGGTAGGAAGTGCGGAACCGGATCTGCAGAAAAAGCAGTTCTTCGGTATGATGCTGGGGTTTATCGTCATGGTGATCATATCCCTGATGGATTTCAGCTGGATCCTGAACTTTTACTGGATCATGTATGTGGGCAATATCCTCATGCTTCTTCTGGTACGGCTGTTCGGTACGGAATCAAAAGGTGCCGCCAGATGGCTGAGTATCGGAAGTTTCCAGTTCCAGCCCACAGAGCTGTCGAAGATCATCATCATTCTGTTTCTCGCACGCTACTTAATGGAACACGAGGAAGATTTGAATACATTTAAGACAATATTGAAGACAGTGGTGCTGATCGCCATACCTCTGCTTCTGATTTATAACCAGCCGGACTTGAAAAATACCATCACAATTGCTATACTTTTCTGTATACTGCTGTATCTCGCAGGACTGAGTTATAAAATTATAGGTGGGGCGCTGCTGATTGCCATACCTCTGGTGGTTGTATTTCTGTTCATCGTTATACAGCCGGACCAGAAGCTCATAAAAGATTACCAGAGAGACCGAATCATGACATTTTTGTATCCTGAGGAGGAAGAATATTCCGACGATGTCCTCCAGCAGCAGAATTCCATCATGGCCATCGGTTCCGGAAAACTGACAGGAAAAGGATTAAACAACAATGAGGTGGCAACTGCCAACAAGGGAAACTTTGTATCGGAGAGCCAGACAGACTTTATCTTTTCCGTTGCAGGTGAGGAACTGGGATTTCTGGGCTGTACGGCGCTACTGCTGCTTATGTTTTTGATCATCTTTGAATGTATGAGGACGGGCAGGAGGGCCAAAGATCTATCCGGCAGCCTTATATGCTACGGTATGGCTTCCATAATAGCAGTACAGAGCTTTATCAACATCTGCGTGGCAACGGGACTTGGCCCCAACACAGGTACGCCGCTTCCCTTTGTCAGCTATGGGCTTTCTTCCATGGTAAGCCTTTATATCGGTATGGGACTGGTGTTAAATGTCAGTCTTCAGAAAAACAGAACCTACAGGGAGGTAGAAAAATCGTGAACATCGGATTAATCGCACACAACTCTAAGAAAAAATTAATGCAGAACTTCTGCATTGCCTACAGGAGCGTCCTGTCAAAAAATGACCTGTACGCCACCGGCACAACAGGCAGGCTCATTGAGGAGGCTTCCAATCTAACAGTACACAAATTCCTGGCCGGACACCTGGGCGGGGAACAGCAGATGGGCGCTTTGATCGAGCAGAACCAGATGGACCTTATCATTTATCTGCGTGAGCCGCTGGCACCGCAGAAGCATGATCCGGATGTAAAACGGATTTTTCATCTGTGTGATACACATAATATCCCGCTGGCAACCAATCTTGCAACAGCAGAAATGATGATCAAATCACTTGACAGAGGAGAGTTAGACTGGCGTGAAATGTACAAATAAACCGAAAAAAAGGCTTTCCAAAAAAGCACAGAGAAAACGTAAGATCAGACGCACCCTGTTTCTCAGTATGTTTTTCGTCATCCTGCTTCTGGCAGGTGTCCTGGGGATTTTCATGCTGAAGGGAAAACAGGCGGTGGATGCACCCATGGCTTTTAAGCTGACCACCGAAGTATTCGGTCAGACCATAGGCGAGGATTCCCTGGTGGCGGAAGGCGTGGCAGCGGATTTGTGCGTGGGCGCAGGTGACACACCTCTGGAAGGGATTGAGACACAGGGGGAGGAGAGGGCAGCGCTCTTTGATATCAAAGATAAAAAACTGCTTTTTTCAAAATCTCTGTACGAGAAATCCTATCCGGCTAGTATCACCAAGATCATGACAGCACTGGTAGCTCTTGATAAGGCGAACATGGATGAGGTTGTGACCATTCAGGCACAGGACGTCCAGCTTGAGGCAGATTCCCAGGTCTGCGGGCTTTTGGAGGGAGACCAGATATCCATGGACCAGCTCTTCCATGCGCTTCTTGTCTATTCCGCCAATGACGCGGCCATGGCTATTGCCAGAACCGTAGGCGGCAGTGTGGAAAGCTTTGTGGATATGATGAATGAGGAGGCCCAGCGTCTCGGTATGACGGGAACACATTTTGTGAACCCACACGGTCTTCACGATGATGACCATTACACCACGGTCTACGACATTTATCTGATGTTAAATGAAGCCATGAAACATCAGGAGTTCACAGATATCACCCAGTTAAGCAATTATACCATTAATTACAAAGCAGCGGACGGAACTGCCATGCAGAAGTGGCTGGATGCCACAGACCAGTATCTGACAGGCGAGTCCAGCGCACCAAAGGGCGTTACCATCCTGGGCGGCAAGACCGGTACCACGGGAAAAGCAGGCGCCTGCCTGGCTTTAATGGTACAGAATAACTATGGGGAACCATATGTGTCCATCGTTCTGGATGCAGAAAACAAACCTGTTTTGTATGAGCGAATGAACCAGCTTCTGGAGAAAGTGAACCGTTCCTGAAGAAAAAATGAAATTTCAAAAAATAGCAGAAATTTTTTATTTTACCATTGTATTTTTGAACGAAATGCACTATAATTAATTCCAAGATAACCACGTTTTTAGTAAATATACATATTACGTGCGGCTAAGGAGGAAAATGCGATGGTTCAGTTAATTGTAGGTGAAAAAGGTAAAGGAAAGACAAAAATTCTTCTAGACAAGGCTAATGCTGAGGTCAAGAACGCGAACGGCTCAGTTGTTTACTTAGATAAGAGTACAAAGCACATGTATGAGCTGAATAATAAAATCCGTCTGATTGATGTGATGGAATACGGTATTGAGAACAGTGATGAATTCGTTGGTTTTATCCGCGGTATTGTTTCCCAGGATCATGATTTGGAGCAGATGTACCTGGATGGTTTCCTGAAGATTTCCAGACTGGAATCCTGTCCGGAGAATATTTCAAAAGTTATGGCCAGCCTTGAAAAGATTTCAGAGACTTATAAGATTTCCTTTATTATCAGCCTTTCAAAAGACGAAAAGGATCTTCCTGAAGATGTAAAGCATATGATCGTTACATCCTTATAAAATAAACAAAACAAAAGAGCAAAAAGCCGCTGCACACCCTGAAAAAACCAGGCGTGCGGCGGCTTCTTTTTGTGCGTGCTCAGCGGTCACCCAGAGATGTGATCCTTCCGAAGAGGCTCAGCAGATAGAGTCCGCAGATTCCTACGATGACATATACAATTCTGGAAAGCCATGTCATGTCTCCGAACAGGAATGTAACCAGATTAAAACGGAACAGTCCGATTAATCCCCAGTTGAGGGCACCGATAACGGTAATAACCAATGCGGTATAATCTAATCCATTTGATTTCATGATAATTCCTCCTTTATCTTTTTCTATTTTCTGCATTATTTATAATTTTTATACAATAAAATTGGCTATTGTACTTAAATGCTGAAAATGTTAAAATGGAAAACGATAATGAAAGGAGATTTTCATTCCAATTGAGAGAAAAAATATTGACATTCATAAAAAACCTGCTGAAAATCATAAAAAAGATTTTTACTTTTAATATCGCCACACTGCTTTTCGGGGCACTGTTCATTTATATGCTGATAACGGTTCTGCTCTATATCACCTCCACCCATGTCACTTCCTATCAGGTGACAGCCGGACCCTTGTCCAGGAACCCGGTCAGCACAGCCTTAGCTGTCAGAGATGAGGAGATCGTCACTGCGGAAAGCCCCGGATATGTGCGCTACTATGCCAGGGAGGGAATGAAAGTACGCAAGAACGGCAATGTCTATGCTCTGAGTGATACCAAAAATGTCAAGGCTGACATCACACTGTCCAAAGACCAGTTGGAGGAAGTACGCGCTAGGATCGCGGATTTTTCCAACAACTTCAGCGGTACGGATTTCTACGATACCTACAGCTTCAAATATGAGATGCAGGGTCTTATCTTCCAACAGGCATTATCTTCCCAGAAAGCGCCGGCTGACGCTGTGGAGGATGACGAAGAGGAGAGCGGCGTAACTGTCATCCAGGGGTCCAAGACTTTTGGAAACCAGGTGGTACATACAGCGCCGAATGCCGGTCTTGTGGTGTATTCCACAGACGGGTATGAGGGAAAGACCGTGGAGGATCTGACGGAGGAGGATTTCAGCCAGAAAGCCTACGAGAAAAATGACCTTCTCACAGACGAAGAGATCAAGGCCGGAGACCCGGTCTATAAACTGATCCGGGATGATAACTGGACCCTTATGGTCCCTCTCTCCGATAAACTGGCTGCCAAGCTTGCAGACCGCAGCAGCATCAAAGTGAAGTTTTTAAAGGACGGCGAGACACAGACAGGACAGCTCTCCATAATGAATGTGGGAAGCCAAAAAGTGGCGAAGATCGCCCTGAAAAACGGCATGGTGCGCTATGCTGCTGACCGGTTTCTGAAGATAGAACTGGTCATCAACACCCAGAGCGGTTTAAAAATACCCATGAGCTCTATTGTCACCAAAGAATTCTATATGATTCCCTCTTCTTTTCTGACGAAAGGCGGCAACGAGGATTCCGCCGGATTTCTCCGGGAGACAGTCACCAAGGGCGGCGAAAAGACAACAGAGTTTGTATCAGCCACGATTTATAAAAATACAGCGGAAGAGAGTCAGGATACAGAGGTATCCGAAAACACCGATGACACCGGCTCCAAGGACGGTTATTGTTATGTGGACAAGCAGACCTTTAAGGACGGGGACGTACTCCGTAAGCCGGAAACAGAGGAAACCTTTGTGGTCGGTGAGATTGATTATCTGGAGGGCGTCTACAGCATGAACAAAGGATACGCGGTGTTCCGGCAGATTGATATCATTGACCAGAATGAAGAATACTGTATTGTAAAAACCAACACTTCTTACGGTCTGGAAGCCTTTGACAGAATTGTGGAGGACGGAGAGAGCGTAAAAGAAGAAGATATACTGACAGGAAAGTAAGGAGAGATGAAACATGAGTGTATGTGAAAATTATCTTGCAGTGGAAGAAAAAGTAAAAGAAGCCTGCCGGCGTGCCGGAAGGAGCCGGGATGAAGTTACCCTGATCGCAGTGAGCAAGACAAAACCCATGTCCATGATAGAGGAGCTTCTCCCTCTGGGCGTAGTGGATTTCGGCGAGAATAAGGTACAGGAGCTGACCGCCAAGGAGGAGGCACTTCCCTCCCATATCCGCTGGCACATGATCGGGCATCTGCAGAGAAATAAAGTAAAATACATTGTGGACAAATCCTTTCTGATCCACTCCGTGGATTCCCTGCGCCTGGCAGAGGCAATCAGCCAGGAAGCCGGAAAGAAAAACGTCACAGCCAATATTCTCATTGAGGTCAATGTGGCCGGTGAGGACAGCAAATTCGGTGTACGCCCGGAAGAGACGGCAGCACTGGCAGAGTCCATTTCAAAACTTCCGAATATTTCGGTGAAGGGCCTGATGACCATCGCCCCATTTGTTGAAAATGCTGAAGAAAACAGGGAAGTTTTTAGAAATTTAAGAAAATTAAGTGTTGACATTGAAGAGAAAAAATTTAATAATGTTACTATGGCCGTGCTCAGCATGGGCATGACTGGTGATTATGAGGTTGCCATTGAAGAGGGTGCCACCATGGTCCGTGTAGGAACCGGCATCTTCGGAGAAAGAGATTATAGCAAATAAGATTGGAGATTTTATCATGGGTGTTTTAGATAAGTTTTTAGATGCAATCAAAGTGAACGACGATTACGACGATGACGAATTTCTGGATGATGAGTTCGATGACGACTTCGATGACGAAAAACCCAAGAGACGTTTCTTCAAAAAATTAGAGGAAGATGATGACGACTTAGATGACTACGAACCGCGCAGAAGAGCGGAGAAACAGCCTGCTCCCAAAGCTGCCAAGACAGCCAAACCGCAAAAGACGGTCAAGTCCCCATCTTCAGCTTCCGCTTCCTCCTCCAAGGTTACCCCGATGCGTCAGGTAAAAAGAACAGGCAGCGCGATGGAAGTCTGCGTGATCAAGCCCACCAATATGGAAGATACCAGAGAGATTGCAGATACACTGATCGCCAACTGCACCGTTATCCTGAACCTGGAAGGCCTGGATATGGAAGTTGCACAGAGGATCATTGATTTTACTTCAGGTTCCTGCTATTCCATAGGCGGAAGCCTGCAGAAAGTGTCCAGCTACATATTTATTCTGACACCGGCAAGCGTGGACATTACAGGAGACTATCAGCAGATATTAAGCGGTGCTTTTGACATCCCGTCCATACGGACCGAATATTAAGGACAGAGTGGACAAACCATGGAAAAAGAAGTTTTATTTGAAAAACGTATGAAAGAGTTAAGTAAGAATGCCTATTACCGCGGTGTTCTTACTTTCTCTGATTTTCTGGACTTAAATGAATTGCATATGTTGCACAGCCTGCCAAAGAATGAATCAGGGGTCAAAGTGGAGACCTTCGGAGGCTATGCATTGGCAGAGCGTCAGATGGCAGCATTCATCCCTGATGCTCTTTTCTTTCAGCAGGATTATCCCATCTCCTGCATCCAGATCCGGCCTGCGGCGGAGAAATTCGCAGAGAGCCTGACGCACAGGGATTATCTGGGAGCCATATTAAACCTGGGTATTGAGAGAAGCAAGATCGGGGATATCCTGGTGGACGGGAAGACAGCCCATGTCTTCTGCCATGAGAACATGGCGCCGTTTCTCATGCAGGAATTGTGCCGCGTCCGCCATACGAACGTAGTGCCAAAGCTTCTTGATGCGCTGGAGGATGTGCCTGTCCTGAAAACAGAAAAAGTTTCCGGCACGGTTTCCTCTGTGAGGCTGGACAGTGTCATCGCACTGGCATTTTCCACTTCCAGAAGCAGTATCATCTCTCTGATCGAAGGGGGAAAGGTATTTGTGAACGGAAAAAACATTCTCTCCAACGGATATAACCTGAAGGAAGGGGATATTGTGTCTGTGCGCGGCAGAGGAAAGTTCCGTTTTGAGGAAGTGGGAGGCATCACAAAAAAGAACAGGTATCATATAAGCCTGGCCAGATATTGTTAAGACAGGAGTGAAAAGAATGACAGCAGACATATTACAGGTTAGAAGAGACGGGGATTTTTCCTATCCCATTATATTCCGCAAGGATTTTTCGGATTTATCCGCGCAGCTTAAGAGACTGGAATTCTCCGGGAGAAAATTCTGCATTGTGACGGACAGCACGGTTGCTCCGCTGTATTTAAATACCGTAAAAAAAGAGCTGGAACGGTGTGCCTGCTTTGTGACTTCCCATGTGCTTCCCGCCGGGGAGGAGAATAAGACACTGGAACAGGTCCAGGGGATATACCAGCATTTGATCGAAATGCACTTTGACCGGAAGGATTTTCTGGTTGCCCTCGGGGGCGGTGTGGTAGGTGATATGACTGGATTTGCGGCGGCTACCTATCTGCGGGGAATTGACTTTATTCAGGTACCCACCACACTTCTGGCCCAGGTGGACAGCAGTATCGGCGGCAAGACAGGTGTGGATTTCTTAAAATACAAAAATATGGTGGGTGCGTTCCATCAGCCCCGCATGGTATATATGAATGTGAGCACATTGTGCACGCTGCCCCTGGAGCAGTTTTCCTGCGGTATGGGGGAGGTTGTGAAACACGGATTTATCCGTGACGCCTCCTATTCCCGTTGGCTGTATGAAAACCGTGCCAAAATACTTGCCCTTGACACGGATACCCTTTCCGAGATGATCTGCAGAAGCTGTGTCATCAAAAAGACTGTGGTTGAAAATGACCCCACAGAACAGGGAGAACGGGCTGTTTTGAATATGGGCCATACAGTTGGCCATGCAGTTGAAAAGCTAAAGGATTTCCGCCTGCTCCACGGTCAGTGCGTGGCAGTCGGCACGGTGGCCGCCGCATACTTATCCATGCGGCGCGGCATGATCACAGTGGAGGAGTATGAAAATGTAAAGCAGCTTCTGGAGGCTTTTGGCCTGCCCGTTTCCACAAACGGGCTGCGCGCAGAGGAAGTATTAAGCGTCACAAAGTCCGATAAAAAAATGGAGCAGGGCAGGATCAAATTCATTCTTATGAAAGAACCGGGATACGCGGTGGTGGATAAGACCGTGACAGATGAAGAACTGCTCACCGCTATCCGGGAAATACTGGAGTAGCCGCAGGGAGATGAACATGAATCAGAAAACAAAAAAAATAACTGTGCTGATGCAGTTTCTCATCAGCGTAACTCTTTTGACCGGACTGGACCAGTGGACAAAATACCTGGCTGTCCGGCATCTGAAGGACCAGACGGATATTCCCCTGATCCCCAATGTGCTCTATCTGCATTATCTGGAAAACAGGGGCGCTGCTTTTGGCCTTTTCCAGAACCAGTTTATTTTCTTTGGCATTATAACCGTTGTCATACTGTGCGCTGTGCTCTATGTCCTCTGGCGTATGCCTGTAAAAAGAAAGTATCTGCTATTGCGGATAATCTGCTTTGTCATCTCCGCCGGGGCAATCGGAAACTTCCTTGACCGTGTCCGGCTGAATTATGTTGTGGATTTTATTTACTTTTCCCCCATTAATTTTCCTGTCTTTAATGTGGCGGATATCTATGTGGTAGTCTCCATGGCGTTATTTTTGATCTCCTTTTTGTTCCTCTACAAGGAGGAAGATTTTGCGTTTTTATCATGGAAAGGGAATGTAAAATGAAAAGAATCTGCCTTTTGGCTGACCCCTCACAGGCAGGGGAGCGTATTGACAAATATCTGGCCCTGGAACTTGACGGCTACTCCCGTTCCTTCCTTCAGAAGCAGTTAAAAGACGGAAATGTCACAGTGGGAGATAAACCGGTAAAGTCCAGCTACCAACTGGCTGAGGATGACGAGATTTGTGTCTTTATCCCGGACAACAGAGAACCGGATATTCTGCCGGAAGATATTCCCCTGTCCGTTTTATATGAAGACGAGCATCTGCTTGTGGTGGATAAGCCAAAGGGAATGGTGGTGCACCCAAGTGCGGGCCATTACAGCGGCACATTGGTGAATGCCCTCCTGCATCACTGCAGAGGTAATTTATCCGGTATCAACGGCGTGCTCCGTCCCGGCATTGTACACCGCATTGACAAGGACACTACCGGCGCCCTTCTTGTGTGCAAGACAGACCTGGCACACAGAGATCTGGCACAGCAGTTAAAAGACCACAGCATCACACGGCGGTACCGGGCGATCGTACACGGAAACCTGACAGAAGATGAGGGTACTGTAGAGGGTCCCATCGGCCGTCATCCCACGGAGCGCAAAAAAATGGCAGTCAACCAGAAAAACGGCAAACCGGCTGTCACACATTACAGGGTGCTGGAGCGTTTCGGAAACTACACGTATATCGAATGCCGCCTGGAAACAGGGCGTACCCACCAGATCCGTGTGCATATGAGCAGCATCGGGCATCCCCTTTTAGGAGATTTGGTGTATGGCCCCAGAAAATGTCCGGTATCCGGACTGGAAGGCCAGACACTGCACGCTATGGTTTTAGGCTTTATCCATCCGGCCACGAAAGAGTACCTGGAGTTTACAGCACCTCTGCCGGAATATTTTGAAAAACTTCTCATAAAATTCCGATAAAATAATATAAATTTTATATACAGATTGGATAAAATAGATTATAATAGTTATAGTAAGATAATAATTCCACATTTGTCTGATGCATTGCTACAACAATGTCAGAGAGAGGGGATTATCGAATAGAGAGGAGTGTTTGATTATGGCAGCAAATACGGTAATTACAATTGGAAGACAATACGGAAGCGGCGGTAAAGAAGTGGGCCTGCGTCTGGCTGAAGAACTGGGCATCAAATGTTATGATAAGGAGCTTCTTGACAGGGCAGCCAAGGACAGCGGATTATGTCAGGAGTTATTCGAGAACAACGATGAAAAACCAACCAACAGTTTTTTGTATTCCCTGGTCATGGATACATATTCCTTTGGCTATTCCTCTGCGGCATTTACCGATATGCCCATCAACCACAAGGTATTCCTGGCACAGTTTGACACCATCAAAAAGCTGGCTTCCGAAGCGCCCTGCGTGATTGTGGGCCGCTGCGCGGATTATGCGCTTTCCGATTATGAAGGTGCGATCAGCGTATTTATACATGCTGATCTGGATAAACGGATCAAGAGGATCGCAAGAAAGCATGAACTGACAGATTCTGCTGCAAAAGACAGAATCCAGAAGACAGACAAGAGAAGAGCCAGCTACTATAATTACTACACCAGCAAAAAATGGGGAGATGCCACCAGTTATGACTTATGCCTGAACAGCGGCGTACTGGGCATTGATGGCTGTGTGGAAATGATCAAGAGAGCCATTGAGATCAAAGAAGGCAGAAGAGCGAAATAAGGCAGATTCCGATTTCTGCCGATACTATCTAGAAGGAGCTGTGCAGAACATAAATTCTGCACAGCTCCTTATTTTCTGTGTTTATTTCGGTATTCTTTTATCCCATCCGTTTATATTGCTGTTTAAAATGGCGGTAAACATGCGCTCTTTTGTCCCCGGATGTTCTTTTGTAAGGTCCCGGAGCAGTTCCTTGGCATACTGCCTTTTGGTATATCCGTCTACCGGGCAGGGACTTTTCTCCACCGGCAGGTCATATTTATTTTTAAATCCAATGACGTCTGCCTCCTCCACATAGAGCAGCGGACGGATCACCGTCAAATCCATGCGGTCCAGATAGGTTTTGGGCGAGAAAGTGTGGAACCTTCCCTCAAAAATCAGGGAGAGGAGCATGGTTTCCACCACATCATCCTTATGATGGGCATACGCCACCTTATTGCAGCCCAGTTTCTTCGCCTCCTCGTTGAGGGCTCCTTTCCGCATCTTTGCGCAGAGGGAACAGGGATTGCTCTCTTTCCGCTCATCAAAGATGATCTGCGCGATGTCTGTCTTCACCACCGTGAACGGCAGCCCCAGGGAATCACACAGTTCTTTTATTTTCTCCACATGGAACCCGGGATGCCCCAGGTCCACAGTGATCACTTCTATGGAAAAGGGATGGGGGTAGAAGCGCATCAGCCCGTGGAGTGCATAGAGCATGGTCAGGCTGTCTTTTCCTCCTGATACACCCACAGCGATCTTATCCCCGTCCTCTATGAGTGAGAACTCATCCACCGCTTTTCTGGTGAGACTCAGTAATTTCTGTAATTTCATATCATTATCCTCCGTAGCATAATTGAATATATCATAGAAATTTAAAAAAATAAATAACTTTTTTACAGAATTATGACACAAATAATAAATTTCATGTTATAATGATTCCAGTTTATGCATAATCGGAGGCTTAACATGAAGTTTCGTTGGGATAAAAAATATTTGTATTGGGGCGTTACAGCATTTGCAGTTATTTGTGCCAGTATGCTCTTTTATTTTGGGATTTTTCATATGGACGTGCTCATACGGGGATTTCGTATTCTGAGCAGTGTCATGATGCCGGTAATCTTCGGAGTGGTCATCGCCTATCTGCTGACACCGGTTGTGAATTTTCAGGAACGGAAGATCTTCTTTCCTCTTATGAAGAGAAAGAAGATGGATATCAATAAAAAGAAGAAAAAAGCAGTCCGCTATATCTCTGTCTTTTTTGCGCTGCTGTTTGCGCTGCTGATCATCTATTCCCTGATGGCCATGATTGTGCCGTCTATTGTGGAAAGTATCATCAGCATCATCAATGACATGCCCAGATACGTGCAGAATGTGGGAAACTGGCTGAATTCCATTCTGAAGAACAATCCTGAGCTGCGTTCCACAGCCATTGATTTCTTCAACAGCTATTCCTCTAAGGTGGAGACCTGGATGAATGTCCAGCTTCTTCCCCAGGTGAAAGAGGTTCTGCAGCAGTTTACCACAGGTGTGTTCGGCGCGCTGGTCTTTATCAAGAACTTTTTGATCGGTGCCATTATTTCCGTCTATCTGATGGCTGACAAAGAAGGATTTCTCACACAGGGAAAAATGTTCATCTACGCTGCGTTTGATGCGGAGAGAGCCAATGACATCATCAAAGGCTGCCGTTTTGTGAACAGGACCTTCGGCGGTTTTGTCAACGGTAAGATCGTAGACTCTGCCATTATCGGTGTTCTGTGTTATATCCTTACCTCCATCATCGGAACCCCCTATGCAATCCTGGTCAGTGTGATCGTTGGTGTGACCAATGTGATCCCGTTCTTCGGACCGTACCTGGGCGCCATACCCAGTGCCTTTATCATACTGCTGGTCAATCCCATGCAGTGTTTGTACTTCCTGATCACCATCCTGCTGCTACAGCAGTTTGACGGTAATATTCTTGGCCCAAAGATTCTGGGCGGCTCCACAGGCCTTTCCAGTTTCATGGTCATTGTGGCTATTCTGCTGTTCGGCGGACTGCTTGGCATTCCGGGCATGATCATCGGTGTGCCGGTGTGGGCTGTTATTGTGGCAGGCCTTAAATACCTGCGCAATTCCTGGCTGAAAAAGAAGGATCTGCCTACAGAGGAGAATAGGTATCAGAATGTGGATTTTATCAATCCGGAAACCCTGGAGCCGGTAAAAATGGTTCCTGAGGAAGAGAAAGACGAGAAAGAAAAGAAAAAAAGGAGTTTTTTGCGTAAATGAAATTTGTAATTCAAAAAGTCAGTGAGGCGTCTGTCCATGTGGAAGGGGAGTGCATCGGCAGAATCAACCGCGGATTTCTTGTTTTAGTGGGAATCGGCAGGGAGGACACAAAAGAGACTGCAGACCAGTACATTAAGAAAATGGTCAATCTCCGGATCTTTACGGATGCAGAAGGAAAGACAAACCTGTCTCTGGCCGATGTGGGCGGGGAGGTGCTTCTGATATCCCAGTTCACACTGTACGCCAACTGCAGAAAAGGCAACCGGCCCAGCTTCTTTGGCGCAGGAGAACCTCAGATGGCGGAAGCGCTTTATGAATATATCATCGAGAAGACAAGAGAACAAGTCCCTGTAGTCAGAACCGGCAGATTCGGTGCCCTGATGCAGGTATCGCTTGTAAACGAGGGACCTTTTACCATTATATTGGATGAAAGTACATTTGCGTAAGGGGGAGAATATGAGGAATAAGAAACTGATCAAGACAGCGGTGTGCGGAGCGATACTGAGTGCTTCTTTGATGGTGAGCCAGCAGAATATTTATGCGGCCCAGGAAGAGAATATCATAAACGCCGAGACCGGCGAAAAGGAAGCCTCCCAAAATGTCCCCGAACCCGGTGCAGAACAAGATATCATAAAAGATGAAGAACAGCCGCCAGATCCCAATCCGGACAGTGATGCCGCGGAGGACCCGGATGAAAAAAAGGAGGATGCGGATTCCCCTTCTGACGAACCAACACCTGAAGTCCCCACGGATGAGAACAATCAGGCTGTTCCTGTGAAAACAGGCTGGATAGAGGAGGAGGACGGCACTCACTACTACAGGGAAGACGGTACTCTTGCAACCGGATGGCTTACATTAGAAGAGGGCACATATTACCTGGATGAACAGGGTCTGAAAACTACAGGCTGGCAGACCATAGAGAAAAAGAAATATTACTTTCAGGAAGATGGCCTGATGTACCAAAAGACTATCCTGAAACTTTCCGGCAAGCTGTATTATATAACAGACGACGGCAGTCTGTATACAAAAACCGGATGGCTGAAAAGTGGAAAGACATATTACTATGTAAACAAAAATCAAACCCTTTACAACAAAGGCTGGCTGAATTTAAACGGTGCCTGGTATTATCTGGGCACAGACGGAAAGATGAAGACAGGCCTGTTAAGTGCAGACGGAAAGAAATATCTTTTAAAATCAAACGGTGCCATGCTGACCGGCAATGGCTGGACAAAATACAACAAGCAATGGTATTACATATATCCAAATGGCTCTCTGCATATTA
Organism: Blautia sp. JLR.GB0024; assembly: GCF_037000545.1. Taxonomy (NCBI): domain Bacteria; kingdom Bacillati; phylum Bacillota; class Clostridia; order Lachnospirales; family Lachnospiraceae; genus Blautia; species Blautia sp. JLR.GB0024. Next base: position 852,122 of record NZ_JBANBF010000001.1, read on the forward strand.
ATAACTGGCTGAATTTGAACGGCACCTGGTATTATCTCAACAAAAAAGGCGTGATGCTCACCGGATGGCAGAAAATAGGCGGAGGTCTGTATTATCTAAACGGCAGCGGTGCCATGGAAGCCGGCGGATGGCGGTATATCAATAATCGCTGGTATTATCTGCAGGGAAATGGTGCGGCAGCTCTCGGCTGGCTGAATCTGAATGGTACCTGGTATTATCTCAACCCCTCAGACGGAGTTATGAAAACAGGCTGGTACAAGGTAGGTAAAACATGGTATTACTCCAATGGAAGCGGTGCCATGCAGACCGGCTGGCTGAATCTGGGCGGTACCTGGTATTATTTGAACGGCAGTGGTGCTATGCAGACCGGCTGGCTGAATCTGGGCGGCACCTGGTATTACCTGAATCCCTCAGGCGGTGCCATGCAGACCGGATGGTACAAGATAGGTAAAACCTGGTATTACTCTAACGGCAGCGGTGCCATGCTGACCGGCTGGCTGAATCTGGGTGGTACCTGGTATTATTTGAACGGCAGTGGTGCCATGGCTACTGGCTGGCTGAATCTGGGCGGCACCTGGTATTACCTGAATCCCTCAGGTGGTGCCATGCAGACCGGATGGTACAAAGTGGGAAAAACCTGGTATTATTCTAACGGCAGCGGTGCCATGCTGACCGGATGGCTGAATCTGGGCGGTACCTGGTATTATTTGAACGGCAGTGGTGCCATGGCTACTGGCTGGCTGAATCTGGGCGGCACCTGGTATTATCTGAATCCCTCAGGCGGTGCCATGCAGACCGGATGGTACAAAGTGGGAAAAACTTGGTATTATTCTAACGGCAGCGGTGCCATGCAGACCGGATGGCTCAGATTAGGGAATACCTGGTACTATATGAACGGCAGCGGTGCCATGCTTACAGGGTGGCAGAAGATCGGAGGCTGCTCCTATTACTTTAATCCCACAAGCGGCGCCATGTCCTCAGGATGGGTGACGATCAAAGGAAAGAAGTATTATCTCAGCAGCAGCGGAATCACACTTACCGGCTGGCAGCAAATAGGAGGAAAGTGGTACTATTTTAACAATAGCGGTGTCATGCAGACCGGCTCTGTTACGGTCGGAGGCAGCAAATATTATCTGAATAAAAACGGTGTCATGCAGACCGGCTGGCAGAAAATCGGTGATAATTACTACTATTTCAAATCAAACGGTGCTATGGCTGTGAATACCTACATGGACGGCTACTACCTGGATGAAAACGGTGTCCGCACAGAAGTGGAATATGGCAACGGGGAGTGGTGCTTCCCCTGTCCGAGTATCACTTATGTATCCAGTGAATTCGGGAACCGTGACAGCCCGGGCGGAATTGGTTCCACCAATCACAAGGGCGTGGATCTGGCTGCACCTGCCAACTCCAGGATTCTTGCCGCTGCCGGAGGCACAGTGGTCAACGCAGGGTACGGCTGGGGCGGAGAAGGCAATTACGTGGAGATTGACCACGGAAACGGCCTTCACACCATCTATATGCATATGATCTCCAATCCGGTTGTCAAAAAAGGACAGACAGTCAAGGCAAGCCAGCTCATCGGCTATGTGGGCATGACAGGGGCTGCCACAGGATATCATTTGCACTTTGGCGTAAGCGTAAACGGTGTTTACAAAAATCCATGGGATTATATCCACAGACCAAACGGCATGTAAGACAGAAAGAATAGAAAATATGCTCTGACATATCTCTATTCATATAAACAAAAAACACATTGGAGATTTCCGTGACAATTCTCCAGTGTGTTTTTTTAATCATCAAATACTCGCTGCCGTGACGCTTACCTATATAAGCACAATATAGTTTACATAATATAATTATAGTAAACCATCTGCTTTTTCTGAACCATTTCTGTATCCCGGAACCGTAAAATAAAAAACACTCCCTCCTCCTTTTCTGTCCTCCACCCAGATTTTCCCTTTATGAAGCCTGACAATCTCCCCTGCAATACTGAGGCCAAGGCCAAAATGCTTTTTCTCTTTTCTTGAGGCATCCCCTCTGAAGAAACGGTCAAAAATCCGTTCCTTCCATTTGTCCGGGATTCCGGGGCCGCTGTCCGCCACAAAGAACTTCCACTTTGTCCCATCCTTTTCATATCCCAGCAAAATCGTTCCGCCTTGCGGTGTATAACTGACAGCATTGTCCAGCAGTATGTCCAGTACCTGCTCCAGACGCTGCCCGTCACAGAGGACTATTGGATTCTCCTCACATTCCGGAAGGCTGATGTGAAGCTTAAGACCCTTTTTCTTTGCCAGCATATGATACCTCCCATATACTTCTGAGAACAGGGTATCCAGGGAAACCTTTTCAAAATGCATGGACCAGGACTGATTGTCCGCACTTGCAAGAGAAAGCATATCATTCACCAGCCGGGACATTCTCTGTCCCTCTGCCTTTATCATTTCGTGAAACCCGGGTCTGTCCTCCTCATCAGCCACAGCCATGGCGTCTGCGCTGGACAGCATCACAGCCAGCGGGGAACGGAGTTCATGGGAGGCAGATGCCACAAACTGCATCTGCTTTGTTCTGTTATTTTCAATAGGAGACAGCATACGGCCTGTGTAAAACCAGGAAAAGAGAAGCAGAAGTACCAAGGCCGTCAGATCTATGACGGCAAAAACAAGGTACAGGTACCAAATCTGATGATTCAGTGTCTCTCTTGCATAGGAGACCGCGACACAGAAAGTACCGTGCCGGTAGGGTACTGTCGCAAACGTTATCATATGTTCTGTATGATTTATTTTCATGGAAAATTCCAGGGGTTTTTCTTTTCCTCTGCCTGCAGGCGGATCATACACGTCAAATCCGTAGGCATTCTCTGCCCTCTGAATCACCTTTTCCATCAGCTTCTGTTTTTCTTTTTCTGGACTGTAAGTATAGCTCACACCGTTTTCATACAGAACTATTGTGTAGAAACGCGGGTCTGCCACTGCACTGATCTTTTCATAATCGATCATGCCCCCGTTTTCCAGATAAGTCAGCACAGAATTGATATCCTTGTCATGCACTGCCGCGTCATTGGCCTCAAGCAGGTTTTTAAAAGCCAGAAGCCCGGCAAATGTCATAGCCAGAAGAATGATCCCGGTGACCGCTGTACAGAACAGGGTCATTTTTCTTCGGAGTTTTTTATACATCTATTCCTCCAGACTGTAGCCCACGCCGCGAATGGTCCGGATGGACAGGCTGCTTCCCACAGATTTCAGCCTTCTTCTCAGGAAATGAATAAAATTGTCAAGATTGCCGTCCTCAATTTCCGTGTCAATTCCCCATACCTTTGTGACAATATTCTTTCTTGCCAGCACCTGCCCGGGATTTTTCAGAAAAACTTCCATCAAATCCCCTTCTGTGCGCGACAGCCTGCAGGTATTTTCCCCGCAGGAGAGAACCTTTGAGCGGATATCAAAAGATAAATCCAGATAATGCAGCTCCATTCCACTGTCCATCTTCCTCGGCCTTCGTCCAATACTCCGTATCCGGGCCATCAGCTCCTCAAACGCAATCGGTTTGACCAGATAATCGTCTGCGCCGCAGTCCAGCCCCTGCACACGCTCCTTCACTTCCCCAAGAGCTGTGACCAGTATCACCGGCGTGCTGTTTCCCTCTTTTCTAAGGAGGCTGAGCACTTCCGTCCCGGAGAGAGACGGCAGCATACGGTCCAGTAATATAAGATCATGGGCATTTTCTCTTGCAGCCATCAGTCCTTCTGCGCCGTCATGGCAGTGATCCGCATGAATTCCTTCTTTTTTCAGCCGATAGGCCAGTGTCTGACATAGCTGTATATCGTCCTCAATGATCAGAATCCGCATAATATATATCCCCTTTCATATCTGCTCTGGTCAGTATAACATTTTATAGGAACATTCGACACTATTTCCAGTAATTTAGAGGTAAATTAGAGATTGAATAGATGTAACGTAGAGGTTTGCTATGCTATACTGATTCATGTAAAAAGACCGGTCTTACAAGGGAGTATTGAGAGAAAGGATAGATGAAATGAACCAAAAAAAGAGATGGACACAACGGATTCTTGCCGTGCTTTCCCTCTGCCTCGTATTTACGCTTGCATCATGCGGGAAAGCGCAGGATGAGAAAGAGAAGGATACAGGCAGCCAAAGCGCCGCAAAAGGCAGATATACGGAACAGGAAATAAAGCTCCACGACACAGATATTTTAAAACCTGCAGATTCAAACAGCGCAGACGCGCCTTTTCTCGATGACCTGCTTCTGGCAATGAAGGGGCTGGAAGACGGCAGTTTGAGAATAGCTTCTGCCAACGGGATCTTTGACTCTGACGACAAGGGGGAAAGCTGGGTCTCCTGGGCGGAAACGCCTCAGGAACTGAGGGATGATCTGGCATCCCAAGACAGCTCCGCATTTTTTGCTATCTCCGGCAAAGGTGATATCTTTTACGGTATGGGAAGTGAGCAGCGCCAGTATAAGATGGTGACAGCGGACGGAAGCGTACGCACAGTTGACCCGGAACTTCCCCAGACGTCCATTGAAGACTCAGGCAGTGTCAATATAGTGAGAAATGCCGTTTTTACAGATTCCGGTGATGTTCTGTGTATGGATGACACAAATGTTTATCAACTGGACGGTGAAACCTTTTCGCTGAAACACACTTATGGCCAGGAGACAGCAGAGGGACAGGAAATCCAGGGGATGGCCATGTACGCCTGTGTGGGCGACAGGCTTTTTGAATTTTCCAGTGATATCCGTGTTCTGGATGATGGCTCTCTCAAATATGAAAATATAAAAGTCATATCATACGATCTGCAGACACAGGAACCCGAGGGAGAGCAGGAGGCCCTCAGCAGTTTCCTGCAGGAAGGATCCATGGATTTCTCCATACTGCCGGGTGCTGACGGCAAATCCCTGTATTTTGTCAGCCAGTCCGGTATTTACCGCTACAAAACAGACGGAACTGCCATAGAGAAAATTTTCAATGGCTCCATGGGACAGATGAACAGCAATTCGTTTTCTGCCGACATATCCGCTGCCCTGACGGACGGAACCATTTTCATCCCCTATTATATGGATGAGCAGGGACGCCTGTTCCGCTATATGTTCGATACCGAGGCATCTCTTCAGCCGGAGCATACCATCACCGTGTATTCACTGTATGACAGCCCGAATATCCGCCAGTCCATCACAGCCTTTCAGGGCCGGCACTCTGATGTGATGGTGGAGTATGAAACCGGCATGACAGGAAAGGATGCTGTGACCAGATTCGACGCGCTGAAGACACTGAATACGAATATCATGGCCGGCGAGGGACCGGATGTGCTGATCCTGGACGGCCTGCCCATTTCTTCCTATATAGAAAAAGGGCTGCTCATGGATATTGGGGACCTGGTGGAAAAAGCAGATCAGAAGGAAAAATTCTTTGACAATATTGTAAACGCTTACAAAAAAGACGGCGCACTCCGCGCAGTGCCCACCGGTTTTTCCATACCGGTCCTCGTAGGTGAACAGTCCGTGCTGGACCGGATCGGCAGTCTGGAAGAGCTGGCAGAGGCAGCGGAAGCGGACAGGGAAAACCGTCCGGAGGTCAGCCATGTTCTGGGAAGTATGACGAATTCCACACTTTTACTGACTCTGATTCCTTCTTCTTCCCCATCCTGGATGGCAGAGGACGGAACGCTGGATGAAGAAAGACTGACAGCGTTTTTTGAAAACGCAAAAAAGATAGCAGACGCCCAGAATGCGCCGGACAGTATGGAATACTCCGACACAGAATCCCAGCCGTTTGAACTGTCTCCCTTTATGACAAGCGCACAGCTCAATACCATTGAGATGGGGTATACGGATTCCCATATGACCATAGGCAACTTCATGAGTGCAGAGGGGCTTTCTCATATCCTCTCCATGGCAAAATATTTCGGAAGCGGCGGATATAAAAGCACGCCGGGTCAGTCGGAAAACGTATTTATTCCGTTGTCACCTGTTGGGATCAGTTCCAAGACCGGCAGCGAAGAGACTGCCAGAGAATTTGTAAGCTTTCTTCTGACAGAGGGGCAGTACAGTTCTGCTGCGGCTTCCTGGCCGGTGAGCCGGACGGCTTTTGATGGCAGGCTTACACTTCCCTCCAATTTCCCTCTGGGGATGACACATATGGAAAGTGATGTGGATGGTAGTGTACTTGATCTGGAAATGATCCCACCTGCCCAGGAGGATTACGACGCACTCAAGGAAATGATAAAAACACTGAAAACGCCTGCAGTCACAGATGAGATCATAAACAGAACCGTCATGGCAGAAGGGGTAAAATGCCTTTCCGGGGAGGTGTCCGTTTCCGATACTGTGGATGCCATTCTGAAAAAGATCAATCTCTACCTGGCGGAGTGATATCCTATGGGTAGAAGAAAACATGCCTTAACAGGAATTTTGTTCCTACTGCCCAGCCTTGCCGGAGTCTGTATCTTTGTCCTCATCCCTTTTCTGGATGTAACACTACGTTCCTTCCAGAATGCGGTCACAAGGACATGGACGGGTCTGGACAATTACCGTATCTTGTTCCGGACTCCGGCCTTTCGGCTGGCAGTCAAAAATACCCTGCGCTTCACCAGTATCTGCATTCCGCTTCTTATCTGCATGTCACTCTTTATCAGTGTATTTCTGCAGCGGCTGAAAAGACTGGGCAGCCTTTTAAAATCAGCATTTCTGCTTCCCATGGCTGTTCCGGTGGCATCTGTGGTCCTGCTCTGGAGAGTGACCTTTCACGAAGACGGGTTTCTCAGCCTTCTGGCTGTCAGTACAGACCATGAGGCAGTGGACTGGATGAATTCCGGATATGCTTTCTGGGTGCTGGTGTTCAGTTATATCTGGAAGAACCTGGGGTATGATATCGTGCTGTGGATGGCAGGACTGTCCGGTATTCCATACAATCTGTATGAGGCTGCCAGGGTTGACGGGGCAGGAGAGTGGACCTGCTTCTTTAAAATCACCCTTCCCAGCCTGAAGCCGGTCCTCTATACCATCACAGTTCTGTCATTTTTGAATTCTTTCAAGGTATTCCGGGAGGGATACCTGGCTGCAGGGGATTATCCTGATGAGAGTATGTATCTCCTGCAGCATCTGTTCAATAACTGGTTCCGGGAAATGGATTTTGATAAGCTGGCAGCAGCGGCTGTGCTGATGGTTCTTGTCATCTTCGGGCTTGTCTCTCTGCTTAAGCGTTCCTGGGATCTGGAGGAGTGAATAAAATGAGCAAAAAAATAGCGGGATTTCTGCTGCTTCTTTTAGGAGCCGCTGTCTGTTATCCTATTTTCTTTCTTTTTACCGGTTCTCTGATGGGAACCGGGGAATTACAAAATCACCTGGGGGCAGCCCTGTCGCTTGGAGAACAGCCTATGTCATGGAGCCTTCTTCCCCTCACCCCTACCCTCAGGCATTATGTGCAGCTTCTGCTGGACTCCCCGGAATTTTTTCATATGTTCTGGAATTCTGCCGCACTCACTGCCGGAATCCTGGCTGGACAGTTACTGGCCGGAGTTCCGGCTGCCTGGGGATTTGCCAGATATGCATTCCCTTTCAAAAAGCTGCTGTTTACTTTATACATACTGCTCATGATGATGCCCTTCCAGGTCACCATGCTTTCCAGCTATCTGGTCCTCTCCGAAATGCAGCTCACAGACACGCTTCCGGCGGTAATTCTTCCGGGTGCTTTCTCTACCTTCCCCGTGTTTATCATGTACCGCTTTTTCTGTGGGATTCCGCAGGCGCTCATGGACGCGGCAAGGATAGACGGGGCGGGGGAGAGGGACATTTTTCTGCATTTAGGCATTCCTCTTGGTTCCTCAGGCATTGTATCTGCCGTTGTACTGGGCTTTCTGGAATCCTGGAATCTGATCGAACAGCCCCTGACCTTCTTAAAAAGTAAAAAACTCTGGCCGCTTTCCCTGTATCTGCCCAATATCAGTCCGGAGCGCGCGGGAATTTCCTTTGCAGCATCTGTGGTAACCCTGCTCCCTGCCCTGATGGTTTTTTTGTGCGGGCAGGATTATCTGGAACAGGGGATTGTTGCAGCAGCGGTCAAAGAGTAGAGAGGATAGACACCATGATTCATAACAAAAAACAATTACCTGATATTCAGAAAAAAGCCGGGAAGGCTCTGGGCGCATTTCTGGTGGTCATGGCTTTGCTCACGGTTCTGTCGCGGGCAGCAGCCAACATCATAACCCCCAGAGTCACATGTACCGCGCCGCAAAAGACAGCCCTGAAATACAAAGTGACTGCCACAGGGACCGTGAAGGAGAAACAGCAGCAGGCAGTCAATACCGTACCCGGCATCCGCGTAAAAAAGGTGCTTGTCAGTGAAGGAGACCATGTCTCTGAACAGGACGTACTCTTTGAAGTGGACATGGAGGATCTGGAAGAAAAGATCCTGTTAAAAAACCGGGAACTGGAGAAATTAAAGCTGAGCCTTAAGGACAGCAGGGAAAAAAGCCGGCTGGAACAGCAAAATAAGAATACGGAGCAAAGCAGGGCAGAGGAAGATTACAGCAGAACAAAAGAAAGACTGGATGCCAAAGTTCAGCAGGCTTATGAGGCCCTGGCAGAAGCGCAGAACCGGCTGGAGGAATTTGACAGTCAAAGCAGCGGCGAGCAGGAGAACCTTCCCGATTCTGTGGAAGAGGCGCTTATACAGGCCAGCGATGAAAAGCATCAGCTCCTGGAACAGGCGGAGGCAGACGCAGACCAGAAAAAAGCGCTCTTAGAGCAGGCAAAAACGGAGCAAAAGCCCCAAGAGATTCTGGCAGCACTGGAAAAGGACGCAGAGGAGGCCGAAAACGCGGTACAGTCTGCAAGAGATGCCTGCACGTCAGCCGATGAAGCCCTGGAAACCTGGCAGGCGTCCCAAGAAGCCCTGGAAAACCAGTCTGCGGGCGAACAGCGCCAGGTGCTTGCTGATGCCTGCACACAGGCTGAAAACGCCTATGAGGACGCTCTCAGGCTGAGAGAGGAAGGACTTGCTGATGCCCAGAGAAAGATGGAGGACACCCGGAAACCCACCGTACCCGACAGTACACCGAAGACCACGGAGATGGAGATGAAAACACTGCAGACGGAACTGGACAAATACACCGCCCTTCAAAAAGCAGGCGGACAGATTCTTTCCCCCGCAGAGGGAATCGTAAGAAAAGTCCATGTGGAAGCCGGCAGCGCAACGGGAGAGGGAAGTTCCGTCACCCTGGCGGATTTATCTTCCGGATACAGATATACGGCTTCCATCCCAAAGGAACAGGCAGAAATCATCACAGACGGAGATGCGGTCACTTTAAAATCCGCTGACGGTAAAAAAACGGCGGAGGGCCTCACCATCCAATCCATTACTGAGAATAAAGAAAATCCTGACCTGACAGATATCACGGCAGATATAGAAAAAGGCGAATTTGACGCAGATGAAAGCGCTGTGCTTTATGCAGAAATGAACTCGGCTGTCTATCCCTGCGTAGTTCCTCTGGAAGCACTGCGCATGGAGGACAACCAGTATTTTGTCCTCACCGTACAGGAAACGGAAAATATTCTGGGAAATGAGCTCACTGCTGTCCGCATCAATGTGGAGGTTCCGGAGAAAAATAATACCATGGCAGCTCTGAAGGCGGATGGATTAGACGCAGACAGCCAGATCATTCTCTCCTCCCAAAAGACCGTGAAGGCAGGCGACCGCATACGCCCGGAGGAAGAATGAGGGGGAGAAAGGGGCATATGAAACAGCTTCTGCTGGGAGCCGTCTGTTTCATATGTCTTGCCCAGGCGCTGTTCTATGGAACCATAAAGGCAGATGAAACCACCTGTGTCATACAGACAGAAAACCGGATAGACGGGAACCAGGCTCTTTCCCTGTCCCGTGACAGCCGGGATGGTGATTTGTCTTTTACCCTCTGGGGAGAGTCTGAAAATGTGCAGGTTGCCGCACCCGATTTGAACAGAAAGGCCAATGCCGGCCTCATCACAGCAGCAGGCAGCTCCGGCCTTATTCTGCCGGGCAGCCGTACACTGGAAGTGACAGATACCGGCGGCTGCATGATCGATGAAAAACTGTCCGGGCTTCTCTTCGGAAGTACAAAGATACAGGGGAAGAGCCTGATGATTGACGGAAGACCATATGAAATTCTGGGAGTTCTCCCCGGCAGCAGCGGCACTGCCCTCATACAGGCGGACAGGGATACAAAGGCTGTCATGAACCGTGTTACACTTCACATTACCGGAAAGGAAAGCAGGCAGGAGGCTGTCCGCCGGTTTTCAGGCAGTACGGGAATACAGGGTACTCTGCTTCCTCTGCATCTGTACGGGATTTTTTCGGAGGCACTGCTTCGTATCACTGCCGCGTTTTTCCTGCTCTATCTCCTGTCCGGCATATTCAGGAAGGCGGACGGTCTCTTCCCCCTTTTGGTCGGTATTCTGAGTGCAACGGCATGTATCTGGATTTTAGATATCCGCATCCGGATTCCGGGAGATATGCTTCCCTCCCAATGGTCCGATTTTGCTTTCTGGGCAGAGGCAGCAGAACAAAAGGCCGGGGAGATTGCTCTGCTTTTTAAAGCCGAAAAAAGCGGGATGGAGCTTTCTTATTTTACATCCGCTTTCATCTCCGGATTGTTCAGTATTTTTTCTGTTTTGCCGGGATATTTTTTCCTGCGCAGCCTCCGGCTTAGAAAGCTTTCATCTCTTCTTATGATGACAGGATTCTTTTTGCTGCTCTCCTTTTCTTTTTGTATTCTGCATGGACAGAACAGCAGTGCACTTATACAGGAACGGATTCTCTGGCTGTTTTTTCCGTTCTGCCTGTGGCTTACATATCTGAAAACGAATATCGGTATCCAGTCCCCGCCGCATTGGAAGAAACCGCCATTGTCCTAAACCTGTTTTTCCATTATACTGAAATTACCTCTCTTTTTTGTGCACAAAAGGAGAGGAAGCCCAACAGAAAATACATTAAAATCAGAGACAATTATAATGAAAAAAAGGAGCCTATAACAAATGGATTGGATCGAACGTCTCAATAAAGCCATCAGCTATCTGGAAGAACATATCAAAGAGGAAACCGATTATGAGCAGGCAGCGAAAATAGCCTGCTGTTCCACCTATCACTTTCAGAGAATGTTTACCTACATGGCAGGAATCCCCCTTTCAGAGTACATACGCCGCAGACGCATGTCCCTGGCTGCCGCGGACCTGCAGAGAAGCGATGCGAAAATCATGGACATTGCCCTGAAATACGGCTATGCTTCCCCCACTGCCTTTAACCGTGCCTTTCAAAATGTACACGGCATCACACCCTCCGCAGCCAAAAAAGCGGGCACCTGCCTGAAATCTTATCCTCCCATCAGCTTTACGATCACCATAAAGGGAGTGGAAGAGTTGAATTATCGGATTGAAGAAAAGGAAGCCTTCCGCATTGTAGGCATTTCGCAGCCCATGCACAGAGAAGTGGAAAAGAATTTTGAAATCGTTCCCGGGATGTGGGGCAAAGCGGCAGCCGACGGCACCATACCGAAACTGGCAGCCATGATGAACCGGCAGCCCATGGGCCTCTTAGGTGTCAGTGCCTGCAATGACCAAGAAAAATGGAAATATTTTATCGCGGTTGCCAGCAGTCTTCCGACAGCTGAGGATCTGGAGGAATATGAAGTTCCGGCTTCCGCCTGGGCGATTTTCTCCGGTTCCGGCACCCATTTGTCCATTCAGGAGCTGGAGCAGCGGATCGTCACAGAATGGCTTCCCACCTCCGGGTATGAATACGCAGACAGGCCGGACATAGAAGTCTACTTAAACCAGGACCCGCAGAACGCCCTGTACGAGGTCTGGATACCGATCGTAAAAAAAGCGTGAACATACTGTTTTCCGGGCTGCTGCCTTTCATTTGACAATCCGGCAGAAAGTACACTATAATCAGACTATCAAATGAAAAAGGAGAACTCCCTTGAAAAAGACCATATTACTTCTGGAAGATGACAGGAACCTGAACCGGGGGATTTCCATGCGTCTGGAAAAAGAGGGTTTTCGCGTCCTGTCTGCGTTCACCGCTTCCGGGGCGGAAGACCTGTTTGAAAAAAATGAGGTCCACCTGATTATCAGTGACATCAACCTGAGTGAGGGCAGCGGACTTGATTTCTGCCGGAAAATAAGAGAAAAGAGCAATGTTTATATTATCTTCCTGACCGCGCTTGACCAGGAGATTGATATAGTGACCGGCTATGACATGGGGGCGGATGACTACATCACCAAACCTTTCAGTCTGATGGTCCTCGTATCCAAAGTTCACGCGCTGATGAAACGGGTCGGTACAGAAAAGACCTCCACTTTAAAATGCAGTGACATCCGCGTATCCCTTAAGGAAATGAAAGTCTGGAAAGGCGGAGAGCCTCTGTCACTCAGCAAAAAAGAACTGCAGCTTTTGATCTTCTTTCTGGAAAATCCCCAGCAGATTTTTTCAAAGGAACAGATTGCGGAGGCGGTATGGGATATTGACGGCCAGTTTGTGGATGACAATACCGTACCGGTCAATATAAGCCGCCTGAAAGCAAAGCTGGAGATAGACGCTGTACAGAATGTAAGAGGGATGGGATACATATGGACAAAGGACGTAACAAAAGAATAATGGTGTTTCTGGGCCTGCTGGTTCTGCTTCTGTCCGGCACTTTATACACAGCCGTCCGATGGATAGACACGGTGCATATGGAAAACCAGGAACTTCTGGGAAGACTTCTTCTCACAAAACCCACTACAGAAGGCGGTTATGTCAGCGCAGTGGAAGGAAAAGAGGAGATTGACCGCGAACAGGCCCTTGCTGCCGGACAGACAGCAGAAGCTGCATATGGTTACAGCGGAAGATACGCGGTCATATCCCCTGCGGTTGCCTCTTTTCTGCCTGTATTGTTACTGGCTGCCTCCTTTTTCGTCCTTCTGCTGGCATTTCTTATTTTACACCAGAAAAAGCTGCAAAACCGGACGGAACTTAAACTCTTCGAGCTGGAAGACAAAGCTGTCCAGCTTACGCAGGAGAACAGCCTTTTAAAATCCAGGATTGAACGGGAGGCTGCGGAGACAAAGACACTGGTCACAGACATTTCCCATCAGCTGAAGACACCCCTTGCCTCCCTGAAAATGTGCTATGAGATCGCGGATACCAGCAGATTTACGAAAGAAGAGCAGCATTCTTTCCTCATGCAGGGGAAAAATGAGGTGTTCAAGCTGGAGAACCTGACAAAATCCCTTATACAATTATCCCGGCTGGAAACCAACATGATCCGCCTGGAGCCTGTATATGAAAGCCTGAAAAAGACGCTTCAGGGTGCTGTCAGCAGTGTCTACATGAAAGCTTACCGGAAAAATATCGCCATTTCCGTCAGTGAATTTGAGGATGAGAATGTCCTGCAGGACCCCCGCTGGACCCAGGAGGCACTGGTGAACATACTTGACAACGCCGTAAAATACTCCGCGCCGAATACCGCAGTGGAGATCCGGGTGGAACCCATGGTCAGTTATTATCTCATCGAAATCGAAGACCAGGGCATAGGAATCCCGAAAGAGGAGAGAAACCAGATATTCAAACGCTTTTACCGGGGCAGATCCTCTGCTGTCCAGGAGACAGACGGCTCCGGTGTGGGGCTGTATCTAACCAGAAAGATTCTGGAAGAACAGGGTGGGAGCATCTGTGTAAAAAGCGGCAGGAAGGGATGTATATTTCAAATCACATATCCCAAAACCAGTCACAGGCTGTCCTAAAGGGCAGCTTTTTGCATGGGCGAATACGTTTCACATTTCTTACAAATCTGTTATTCTTCTTGAAATCCTTTTGTAAGAATACACAGGTACAATAAAGACAATAAGATAAAATAACAGATAAGACAAGGAGAACCCCTATGAAAACAATGCTATTGGAAACAGAAGACTTATGCAAATATTACGGCAGCGGGGAAAATCTGGTGAAAGCCATAGACCATACCACCATGGACATACAGCGCGGAGAGTTCACTGCCATCGTGGGACGCTCCGGTTCGGGAAAGAGTACCCTGCTCCACATGCTGGGCGCTCTGGACCGCCCGGACAGCGGAAAGGTACGGATAGAGGGCAAAAACGTTTTTGAACTGAAAGATGAGGAGCTGGCTGTCTTCAGAAGAAGAAAGATCGGATTTATTTTTCAGAATTATAATCTGATTCCCTCCCTAAATGTCTGGGAAAATATTGTTCTTCCCATGGGGCTTGATAAAAAGAAGGTTGACCAGACCTTTGTCAGGAACCTGACAGAGCGCATCGGGATCACAGACAAGCTGAAATCCCTTCCCAGCACCCTCTCCGGAGGGCAGCAGCAGAGGGTTGCCATTGCCCGTGCCCTTGCCTCCAAACCTGCCATTATACTGGCAGATGAGCCCACCGGCAACCTGGACTCCAGAACAGAGCTGGAGGTGATCTCCCTTTTAAAAGCCTGTGTAAATGAATACGGACAGACGCTTGTTATGATCACCCATGACGAGACCATCGCCCAGATGGCTGACAGGATCCTTGTCATTGAGGACGGTAAGGTGGTGAGCCAATGAACACAATAAACCGTACTGCATTCTCCAATCTGAAATTGAATAAGGGAAGAAATATCATGGCAGGCATAGCCATCCTTCTGACCACGCTTCTCATCTTTGTCATTCCGGCGATTGGCCTTGGAACTGTAGAAATTGACATGGCGGCTGCCAACAAGGTATATCCCACCTTTCATGTGATGTACCGCAACGTGAAGCCTGATACCGCGGAGGCGATTTCCCACCGCGCAGAAGTGGAAACCGCAGGACTTCGACAGGACCCCGCCATGATTCCCGTCCCGGATGGAACCGGATGGATGGTGTACATGGATGACACAGCCCGGAAGCTCAATAAAACAAAACTGGAGGAAGGGAATTTTCCGAAAAACGGAAATGAAATTGCTGTTTCAAACGGCCTGTTAAAAGCAATGGGAATCACAGCAGGCATAGGGGATACCATAGAGCTTCCCTATCAGCCCGTGGAGGCAGATGGCGTCGGATATGAGAAAAAGCAGGAATTTGTCATCACCGGCCTGCTTCCCACCCAAAAGGACAGCGATGATTCCGGAATCTATTCCGCCATGGTCACCAGGGACTTTGTGGAGCAGGAACAGCCGGCGTCTGTCCGCAGATACAGAGTCATGCTTCGGGTAGCGGGTGCTGAAAGCATGACTACAGACGAGATCAAAGATATTTATAAGCAGATTGCCCTGGAGATGGGGATTAGCGAGGCAGATATTGCAGATAACTCTATTTACCTTTCTGCCAACTACAGAGACCCGTCTTTATACGCGGGCATTGCGGGTATTATGCTCATTGTTATCCTGGCCGGTATCATGACCATTTACAGCCTCTACTATATCACCATGATCTACAAGGTACAGGAATTCGGAAAGCTAAAAGCGCTTGGAGCCACCAAACGGCAAATTCGTCAGATTGTCTTTCGGGAGGGAATGCTGACTTCCTGTATTGCCATTCCCCTGGGCCTGATCGCCGGAAGTATTGCAGCCAGTATTGGGTATCGTTTTCTCCTATCTGCATATGGCACCGAAAACCCGCTGCGTCCTGTGGTCATAGAGCTGATTGAAAACCATGAAGTCACTCTTTTGAAGCCGTGGATATACGTCATGGCAGCAGCCGTCTCCCTGCTCACCGTGGTATGCGCACTGATCCGCCCCATGCAGATCGCTGCCAGGATTTCTCCTGTGGAGGCCATGCGCTACGACGGCAGTATGAAAACAAAGAAAAAGCTCCGCAGAGGCTGCCCGGAAATGACCCTGTTCCGCCTGACCGGAGCCAATCTATCCAGAAATAAAAAACGAACGGTTATGACCATTGTCACCCTGAGCCTCACAGGCATTCTTTTCATGGTCATCTCCACGGTACTGTCCTGCGCGGACCCGGAGGAGATAGCCAGGGACAGTATCTTTGACGAGTTTCAGATATCTGTTGACAGCCGCACCGGGGACAAGATGCATCCGGAGCTTGAGTGGTCCGTCCTGTGTAAGAACAATCCTCTGAACCGAGATTTTGAAAAACAGGTTATGAATATCCCGGGTGTGGAAAAAATAACAAAAGCAAGCCTGCTTCAGGTTGAGCTTCCCGACCTGATGGATGGGGATGAGACCTGGAAGACCGGCATTATAGGTATTCCGGAGGAATATGCCGATAAAATGCAGCAGACCGTCAAAGAGGGGTCCTGTACCTATGAGGAACTGCAGCAGGGAGATAAAATCCTGATTGATAAAAATATGCTGAGTTATATACCCGGTACCAAAATCGGTGATACCCTCCGTGTTGTGATCCGCTCCGGAAATAATCTGATCCCAAAAGAATTTGAGATCGCGGCCATTGCCGATATGCCCTACGGCATGAACCACTTATCCTTTCTGGTGCTTCCAAACTCTGTCATCCATGAACTGGCAGGACTTGAAATGGATTACTACTGGTCCGTAGCCGCTGATCAAAAAAGGCTCCAAAGTGTGGAAAAAGAACTGAAATCCCTTATAAAAACAAACGAGCTTCTGGAACTGAAAAGCTATGAGGATGAGGTGGCTTATAACGAAAAAAATACAAGCTTCTTATCCCAGCTCTGTTATGTCTTCATGATCGTTCTGGGCGGTGTGGGCATCATGAACCTGATCAACACCATGGTCAACAGTATCTATGTGAGAAGAAGAGAGCTGGGCATCATGCAGGCCATCGGCCTTTCCGAAAAACAGTTGGTGCGCATGCTGCAGTTAGAAGGAATCTTTTACACAGCGGGAACTCTGCTCCTGTCTCTCGGATTCGGAAATCTGCTGGGATACCTTGTCTTTCTCTATGCGAAAAAGAACCGGATGTTCGGTATCCTGAGTTATCATTATCCCGCTGCGCAGACAGTAGTCCTGATCATCGTCATCCTGACCATACAGCTGCTGCTGACATATCTCATCATGAAAAACTTCAGGAAACAGAGCATGATAGAACGCATCCGGCTCTCAGAAGCCTGATACGGCATCTGCCTTGCAGTTGTATGTATCTTTCCTGTCCCATATATGTTCCGGCGGGTATTTGACATACAGACGGGCACAGAACAGAAGGGCGATCATCTCTGTGACGGGAAAAGTCAGCCATACATAGGAAAGTCCCTGAAAATGAAAGACCCATGCCAGGGGGACCAGAAGAAGGATCTGCCTTAAAACAGTGACGCTGATGCTGGCTCTTCCCATATTTACCCCCTGGAAATAGACTGTCAGCATGATCACAAAAGCCGCGGGAATAAAGCTGATAGAAATAATGCGAAGCGCTGTGCAGCCAATCTCCAGAATCTCTTTTTTTCCGGAAAAGACTGTCACAAGCTCCGCCGGTACTGCCAAAAAGATGCCGCAGGCCAGGACCATCACGGTCACAGAAACGGCAATGGAGCATTTCAGTGTCTCCTTCACGCGCTTGAAATCCCCTGCCCCATAGTTAAAGCTCATGACAGGCAGTATTACCTGCTGCAGTCCCATAAGCGGAATGAAGAAGAAGGTCTGCAGCTTGTAATAGATGCCCAGCACTGTGACCGCGTCCTCTGTAAACTGTTTCAGTATCAGGTTCAGGCCCACCATATAAAGGGTATAGAGAGACTGCATGACAATGGCCGGCATTCCCGCTTTATAGATCTGTATACAGCTTCCGGCTCTGAACCTGCCGTTCAGCGGACAGTGTCTCAGCACAGAGAGCAGGACCACCGCCATGGCACTCCACTGGCCGATCACTGTGGCAATGGCGGCTCCCCGGATTCCCATTACAGGAAATCCGAACTTTCCAAAGATCAGAAGGGGGTCCAGCACGATGTTGATCAGCGCGCCGAATATCTGCGCGCACATGGGAAGTACCATATTCCCTCTGGCCTGCAGTATTTTCGTGCAGTTTGCCTCCACGAACATGCCCAGGGAAAAAAGAAAAACAATGGTACCGTACTGCATTCCCCCTGCCCGCACTAAGGGCTGGTCAGAGGAAAAACGGCAGTAAACATCTAATCCCAGCAGGCCCACTGCCGTAAAAACGGCAAAATTCACAATTCCGAGAAACAACCCGCTCTTAATCATATCATTCTGGGCCCCTGATGCCTCGGCCCCGTCCATACGCGATACCAGAATGTTGATCCCTGTTCCCGTTCCGGTTGCCACAGCAGTCATCAAAAGCTGAATGGGAAATATAATAGACAGGGCAGTCAGGCCCTCCGCCGAATATTTTGCCACAAAATAGCTGTCCACAATATTATAGACGGACTGGATCAGCAGAGCCAGCATCACCGGGGGTGACAGTTTAAGCAGTAGTTTCCATACAGGTGTCTGTTTCATATTTAACCATCCTTTCTTAACGAAAAAAAGAATAAAGGATGGAGTAACTACACAGTCAAGTGTTATTTTATATTTTTTTTAAATGGGCTTTTATTTCACAGTAATAGTCGTCAATATAGTCAAAAAGCTGCAGCCCCAGCTCATCTGCATAGACGGCATCCGTTGTGTATCCGTTTTCTTTCATCCAGGAAAAAAGCGGGCCGAAATCCGCAGACTCACGTATGATACGGACTATACAGACCGCATATTCCCCTGAGGGCATCACATGGAGGTTTTCCGGGCTTACATGGGAATAGCTGCTGTCCGCAATCTTCAGATACTCACTGCATTTGTATATATTTCCGGCCCTCATCTCGTCTATATCCAGGATATATCCGTATTTCCGCTGTATGGTATCTGCATGCCTGAGTTCATCCCTGGCGGCTGCCTGAAGGTTTGCGTGGTAGGAGGTGCCGTCCCTTGTCATAGTGCCCGCGATCACAATTTCCTCCTTCAGCCGTTTCTTTTGTACCTCTTCCGAATGGATGGCAGCGGAAACCCTTTGGTTCTCCTCGTCATACCACAGGATATCCTCCGCCACCTGCTGATAATATCTGCTCAGACGGAGGGCTTCATTTCTGTAATCCAGCAGAAGCTGGGTGATCCTGCCATTGTCATGAAAGTCCAGAATCTGCTTTACTTTATCAAGCGGCACACTTAATTTGCGGCATGTGGTTATGATGTCAAGCTGCCACAGGTTCCAGCGGGAGTAATAGCGGTATTGATTCTTTTCATCTATGTAATCCGGGACCAGCAGACCGATCTTGTTATAAAAATGCAGGGTGTCCTTTGATATTCCGGTGATCTTACTCACCTCACCGATCAAATAATATCCTTCTTTCAAATCTGTTCTCCTTATCCTTTTTCTCTGCACGTGTACGTGTATGGTATCTATCCTGTTCCTTTTGTGCACAGGAACCGTAACCATTATATATCAAAACTACAGAAAAAAGCCACCAAAACCCTACACCTGCATCCCATTTTGGTGTACAATCACAGCAGAAGACTGATACATTTATATACGTTTACGGTAAAAAACAGGGATTTGAGAGGATAAACAGATGAACGATATGACACAAGACAGCCTGCATATATTTACACAGCCCACAGCCTCCTGGTTCAGACAGGCCTTCGGACAGCCCACAAAAGTGCAGCAGGAAGCCTGGCCTGCCATACAGAGCGGAGGTCCTGTTCTGATCAGCGCACCCACCGGTACCGGCAAGACACTGTCGGCTTTTCTGGTATTTATCGACCGCCTGCAGGATCTGGCAGGAAAAGGGGAATTGAAAGAGGAGCTGTACCTGATCTATGTCTCACCGCTTAAATCTCTCGCCGGTGATATACGGGAGAATTTAAACAGACCCCTGGACGGCATCAGCGCTTTTACGGGCGGCGAGGGCGCCGGCAGGATCAACGTGGGCATCCGGACCGGGGACACACCCCAGAAGGAACGGCAGCGCATGGTAAAACACCCGCCCCATATCCTCATCATCACACCGGAATCCCTGTATCTGATGCTGACCAGCCGGACCGGGCGGACGGTTCTTAAGACAGCCAGGGCACTGGTCATCGACGAACTCCATGCTCTCATTGACACAAAACGGGGCGCCCACCTGATGCTGTCTGCCGCCAGACTGGACCGTCTCTGTAAAGCGCCTCTGCAGAGGATTGGCTTGTCCGCCACCATAGAACCGCTGCAGACGGCAGCCGATTATCTGTCTCCCGAACCGGCACATATGGTTGCGCCCCATATGCCGAAAGCGGTACAGATCGAGGTGATCGGCATTACCCAGGCCCCGGGAAGAAGAAAAGACCCCGTTTGGGAAGAACTGGCGGAGAAGGTATACAGCCGCTGTATGCAGTGCCGCAGTGTCATTGCCTTCTCCGAAGGGCGCAGATACGCAGAAAAGCTGGCCTACTATGTAAATCAGCTTGGGGGTGAAGATTTTGCCCGTGTACACCACGGCAGTCTGTCAAAAGAGCAGCGGGCAGAATCAGAAGATGCACTGCGCAGGGGAAATCTGCGCCTGCTCTGCGCTACATCCTCCATGGAGCTGGGCATTGACGTGGGTGACATTGACCAGGTACTGCAGATTGGCTGTCCCCGCACCATATCCAGTACCATGCAGCGCCTTGGCCGCGCCGGGCACAATCCGGGGCGGGTCAGTGTCATGTATATGTACCCCCGTACTGCCTCTGAAACCCTGTACTGCGGCATGACTGCCCAGGCTGCCAGACAGGGAGGCATCGAGCAGGCCAGCCCTCCCTGCATGTGCCTGGATGTACTGGCACAGCATCTGGTCTCCATGGCGGCCACAGCGAAAGATCAGGAGCCCGGCAAGGGCTCCGGCGGGATTCCCTGTACGGCGTATACCATTGATGAAGTGATGGAGATCCTTGCCCGCACTTATACCTTCCGCTCTGTCACTAGGGAGGACGTAAAAGCCGTTCTGGCCATGCTGGCAGGTGATTATGAACACAGAAGAGAGATCCCCGTGCGTCCCAGGATTCTGTACGACAGGCTGCATGAGCAGGTATTTGCTGATACCTACAGCAGAATGCTGGCCGTGGCAGCAGGAGGCACCATACCGGACAAGGGCATGTACACAGCCCGGACGGAGGACGGTGTTAAAGTAGGCGAGCTGGATGAGGAGTTTGTCTACGAATCACAGCTTGGCGACCGGTTCCTGCTGGGCTCCTTTGCCTGGAAGATCGTAAGCCAGGATAAGGATACCGTGGTGGTGACCCAGTCAGGTACGGAGGGTGCAAGGCTTCCCTTCTGGAAGGGAGAGATCAGGGGACGCAGCCTTGGGACCAGCCTGGCATTCGGAAGGATCATGAGAACACTGGCAGAGGCGGAGCGCAGGGGAACACTGACGGAAGAACTGGAACATCTGGGACTTGACCGGGCTGCCTGTGAAAATACTTCCGGTTTTTTACAGCGTCAGCTTGAAGCCACCGGAATCCTGCCCGACGATAAGACTATCGTAGTGGAACATTTCAGGGATTCCACAGGAAGCTGTCAGATCATGCTGCACGCGCTCTTCGGAAAAAGGATCAACACCCCCCTTTCTCTTCTTCTGCAGGATACCGCACAGAAATTAACGGGAAATCCTGTGGGAAGTGTAGAGGAGGAAGACGGCATCCTTCTGTATCCCTATGGGGAAAATGTACTGCCGGAGGGACTCCTTTTTTCCGTAGACGTGGATAAGGTGCGGGAGATCCTGGAGGCCATGCTTCCGGCAACCCCTGTCTTTAACATAACATTCCGTTATAATGCGGCCAGGGCCCTGATGATGGGGATGAGACGAAACGGAAGGCAGCCGCTCTGGATGCAGCGCCTCCGCAGTACGGAAATGCTGGAATCTCTCATACAGGAAAAAGACCATCCCCTGATCCGTGAAACCCGGAGGGAATGCCTGGAGGATCAGTGGGATATACAAGGCATGCTTGACATCCTCCATGCTGTGCAGAGCGGGCAGATTGCTGTAAGAGAGGTATATCTGGACAGTCCTTCCCCCATGTCTCTGCCCATGCAGTGGCGCGTGGAGGCTGAGGAGATGTACGAATATTCCCCAACCACACCGGGCATCCGGCAGGCTGTGTACGATGAACTGCGCTATATTGAAAAATTGAAGCCCTCGGCAGAAGCACTCAAAAAAGTACAGGAGCGCAGAAAACTGCCCGGGGACGCCGCAGAGCTGCATACCTTTCTGATGATGGAAGGTGATATAACAGCCCCTGAGCTGCATGATCTGTACACAGGGACACCTGAATCCGGCAGCATATCAGTCTGGCTGGAGGAGCTGGCAGCCCGGGGACTGGCGGAATATCTGGAACCGGGACTGTGGATCGCGGCAGAACAGCTTGAGGAATATAAACGTACACTCCTTGAACTGGACGAAGAGGAGGGGATGCATATCATCCGGCGAATGCTGTACTACCGGGGACCCCAGACCGCCGCACAGGTTCAGGAGCGCTATCTGCCGGATCAGGACTGTATTCTGAAGTGGCTGGAAACACTGTGCACCCAGAAGGAGCTGACAGAGGACAAAGGCCTGTATTACCACGCCAAACTCTATGACCGGGCCAGAAATGCCACAATCCGCAGTTTACGCACAGAGGCGGTCACACAGCCGCCGGAACATTACGCGGCACTGGCGGCAGGCAGAATCCTCATAAATGCCTCACCGGAAGAGCAGCTGAAGCAGACCATAGAACTTTTCTGCGGTCAGGGATTCCCGGTCACCTTCTGGGAGAACATTATCTTAGCCGGTAGAGTCCGCAGATACAGCGAAGGGCTTCTTGACCGGATTTTGACAGAAGGGGACTACTTCTGGAAGATGCTGCCTCAGGGCATGCTCTGTTTCCTCAAATATGATAAGATTGACTGGGACACCCCGCCTGCTGAAGAGATTTCTTCCGAAGACCAGGAGGAACAAACCCTTTACCGGGAACTGCGCCGCCGCGGTGCCAGCTTTTTAAAAGCACTGACCAATATCCCTGTATCCAAAGATGTGCGCAGCCTGCTCATGGAGCTGGCCCAAAAGGGACTGGTGTGCGCGGACAGCTTTATCCCGGTAAGACAGTGGCTGAACAGGGATAAGATCCAAAAGGCAGCGGCAAGACAGCGTGTCAATGCCAGGATCACCGCTCTGTCCGCAGGACGTTGGGATATCATTCACCCTCTGAAGACCCCGTCCACGGAAGAACTTCTGGAAACCTTTTTCCGTGAAAATATCATTCTGTGCAGGGAAACCTTCCGGCGTTCCCTCTCTCTCCATGCAGACCTTTGCCGGGAATCCGCGCCTGACTGGAAACAGGCGCTGGAGGTGCTCCGTATCTGGGAGTTCACGGGCCAGGTGAGAAGAGGGTATTTTGTGCGGGGACTCTCCGGCGCCCAGTTTATACGAAAACAGGATTATAAGGGGATCGTACAGGCTCTGGCACATCCGGAAGAGCAGATCATCTGGCTGAACGCATCAGACCCCGCACAGCTCTGGGGAAAGGTACTGGAGCATCCGGAGGGCCGTTCTTTTCTCAACGTTCCCGGCACTGCCGTGGCGCTTCGCGGCGGAATTCCCGTCATGGTGCTGGAACGGCAGGGAAAAATCCTGCGGATACTGGAGCATGCGGATATAGCTGCTGTACTGAAAGAATTTGTCCGCGCGTTCAGGGAAAAGGCCGTCTTTCCGGAAAAGAAAAGGCTTCTCATAAAAGAATACCCGGCATATGCAGGTGACGCTTTAAAAGATGCAGGCTTTAGCCGGGAAATGATGGACTATGTCTTATACCGATAAGGGCTATTTCTGACCTCTTAGAACCATTATCCTGCCGGCAGATTCAGCAAATAAAGTCGAGGCATTTTTTTATGAAAATGTTACACTTGACAAAGCATATGGATCAAACGAAAAACGAGGAGGTCACAGAAATGGAGATACAAAAAAAGATAGAAGGTCACCTGAACACACTCTGCAGAGAAATCGGCGCAAGACCCACAGGCTCAAAGGCCAATCAGAAGGCAGCCGCATATGCCGGCAGAGTATTCGCTGACGCCGGCCTTAACGTTACAAAACAGGAATTTGACTGTATGGACTGGACAGAAAACGGCAGTACGCTCACAGTTGACGGACAAGATATTCCCACAGCCCCGGCACCGTTTTCACTTCCCTGCAGCGTGCAGGGAGAACTTCTCTGCATCCGCTCCCTGGAGGAGCTTCGCAGCGCACCTGCTGCCGGGAAAATAGTGGTACTGTGCGGTGAGCTGGCAGCAGAGCCGCTGATGCCGAAAAGCTTTGTGTTCTGGAATCCCGACGAGCACAGAGAAACCATCTCCCTGCTGGAAAGGGGCGGAGCAAAGGCTGTGCTGACCTTAAGCCTTTCCCCTGAACAATTCGTTCCGGTTATTGAGGACGGAGACTTTCAGGTTCCATGTGCCGTGATCCTTCCGAAACACCTTCCGCTGCTTAAAAGCGGTCTTTCTGTATCACTTACTCTGAACACAAAAAGACACTCCGCAAAGGCCGCCAATATCCTTGCCGTCTACGGAAGCGGCAGACAAAAGGTCTGTGTCTCAGCACATATTGATACCAGGCCGGGAACCCCGGGTGCCCTGGACAACGCATCCGGAGTGGCTGTGCTTCTTGCACTGGCAGAGCATCTTTCAGGGCAGGAGCTGCCATACCGCATTGAATTTGTACTCTTTAACGGTGAAGACTATTATTCCACCCCTGGAGAAATGGTGTATCTTTCCTCTTACCTTTCTTCTCCAAAGGAATATATCTGCGCGTTCAATCTGGACGGCGTGGGCGCGAAAGGGCAGAGCACTGCATACTCGTTTTATGAGTGTCCCCAAAATCTGTTGAGCTGTATTTCCGGCTGCGCGGCAGACCTTGATGGATTTGAACAGATCGAGCCATGGCCTCAGGGAGACCACACCCTGTTTTCTTTTTCCGGTGTTCCCACAGTCTCTGTTACCTCCGGCAACATATTCGGACTGGCAGAGCGCATTCTTCACACGGAACACGATACACCGGACTTGATTGATACCAATAAACTGGAGGCTCTTGTAAATTTTCTCCACACCCTGCTTTGCGGCGGCAGTATCGAACAGATACTATAACACCTCTCGGTGCCTATCCCACTTTAAAGTGCATACTTTGCAAAATCCTTTCACTGCCTTATGATAAACATATAAGAAGCGGCCGCTTCAAACAAAGGACAGGAACAATCCGGCAAATACAACATTTCAGAGAGGATGGAACAAAATGAAAAGAGTAGTGGAATTTTTACAGGCAAACCCGGTACAGTATCTGGCAACTGTCGGCAGAGACGGCAAGGCAAAATGCCGCCCCTTCATGTTCTGCTTTGAGAAAAAGGGAAAACTCTGGTTCTGCACCAACACTACAAAAGAAGTGTACAAAGATATGCAGGCGAACCCTGAGATAGAGGTTACTGTCTCCGACGCGTCATACACCTGGCTCCGCCTGCACGGCAAAGCAGTCTTTGAGGACAATATGAAAGTAAAAGAGGCCTGCATGGCCAATCCCATTGTAAAAGGCCAGTACAATACTGCGGACAATCCGATCTTCGTGGTATTCTATCTGGAAGAACCCCATGGCGTGATCGCGGACTTCTCCGGCAATCCGCCTTATGAATTCTGAAAATTTCTTTGACAGGACTCCGCTTTTGCCTTAACAGAGATCAAAAAAGATTCGGATAAAACGGCTCTTTTTTGGTCTCTGAAAAACGCAGTTACCTAATCCAGACGATTCTTATAATTTGTCCCCCAGGTCACCATGGAATCCAGAATCGGTTTCAGACTGTATCCTGTTTCCGTGAGGGTATATTCCACTTTGGGCGGAACTTCCGGGTACACCTTCCTGGTGAGAAGCCCGTCCGCCTCCATATTGCGCAGATGGCTGGTCAGCACTTTCTGGGTGATACCGGAAACCGAACGCATCAGTTCACTAAATCTTTTTGTTCCTGTCAGCAGATCCCGGATAATGAGCACCTTCCATTTATCCCCAATAAGCTGCAACGTCATTTCCACCGGACAGTCCGGTATTTTCTTTTCCTGATTCATGGAAACATCTCCTTGGTATGTAAAAGTATGTACAGACATTAATCAATATTTATTTTCATTATATACTGCCCTCGGGAAAATGCAAGAAGGCACCGGGAAGTATTCTAGTATCAAAAAGATACCAGCCGCAATTGACGGTACCCGCTCCAAAGAGTTATACTGTTACTGGACAGTACCGCTCTTTTTTTGCTGTCAAAACGAAGAACCTCTGATTATTTTCTTGATAAAGAAATGGTCACATGTTAAAATAATCTGGAACACACATGAGCATAGTGGACCGCATTCTGCAGAAACCACAGACTGCTCAATACTAATATAATAACTGTTGTGATAGGCAGTCAGCCGGAGAGGTAAGAGGAACGATGGAATGAGATCCAAAAAAAATATACTGGTAGTAGAAGATAATGCTATCAATCGAATGATGTTATGTGAAATTCTGACTCCTGAATATACGGTCCTGGAAGCAGAGAACGGACAAGAGGCGCTTTTGGTTCTGCAGGAATGCAAAGAGGAGATTTCCCTGATTCTGCTGGATATCATTATGCCTGTCATGGATGGGCATACCTTCCTTTCCATTATAGAAAAAAATCCCTCCTACGCGTCCATCCCCGTGATTGTGGCAACACAGAGTGACAGCGAGACAGATGAGATTGCGGCCCTCTCCAGCGGTGCAACGGAGTTTGTGACAAAGCCCTATAATCCCCAGGCGATCCTGCGCCGGGTCGCAAGCATCATCCGTCTGCGGGAGACTGCCGCTATCATCAATCAGTTTCAGTTCGACAGGCTTACCGGTCTCTACAGCAAAGAATTCTTCTATCAGCGGGTCAGAGAAACCCTGGAACAGACCCCTGACCAGGAGTACGATATCGTATGCTCCGATATTGAGAATTTCAAACTGGTCAATGACATATTCGGAACACCTGCCGGGGACAGACTGCTGTGCAGCGTGGCTGATATGTACACAGGACTGGTGGGAGAGGAAGGAATCTGCGGCCGTCTCCACGCGGACCAGTTTGCCTGTCTGATGAAACACCGGGAGGATTACCGGGATGAATTTTTCATACAGGCAGGCGCACAGATCAGTAAAACCGGCAGTATGCGCAGCATTGTGATGAAATGGGGTATTTATGCGGTTGAAGACCGCTTACTGCCGGTGGAACAGATGTGCGATCGCGCCCTTCTGGCTGCGCGGAAAATCAAAGGACAATACGGAAAGTATTATTCCAAATATGACGATGACCTGCGCAACCAAATGCTCCACGAACAGGCTATCACGGATGTTATGGAAAACGCGCTGGCAGAGGAGCAGTTTATTGTCTATCTGCAGCCGAAATACAGCATCAGCACAGAGCGGCTGGCCGGCGCGGAGGCTCTCGTGCGCTGGGAACATCCCAAATGGGGCTTTCAGTCCCCGGCGGCATTTATTCCGCTCTTTGAACGGAACGGCTTTATCACCAACCTTGACCAGTATGTCTGGGAAAAGACCTGTGCCATCTTACAGAAATGGGACAGCATAGGTTATCCGCCCATTCCTGTCTCAGTCAATGTATCCAGGGCAGATATCTATCAGGTGGATCTGGCTGATGTCCTCCTGAAGATGGTCAGCAGATACGGTCTTGCGCCTTCACGCCTTCATCTGGAGATCACAGAGAGTGCCTATACGGAGGATCCTGACCAGATCATCTCCACAGTCCGCCATCTGCGTGAACTGGGATTCATTATCGAGATGGATGACTTCGGAAGCGGCTACTCCTCCCTGAACATGCTGAACCAGCTCCCGCTTGATATCCTGAAGCTGGATATGAAATTTATCCAAAGCGAGACAGCAAAGCCCATGGATCAGGGCATTCTCGGTTTTATCATGGGGCTTGCACGCTGGATGGATCTGCGGGTGGTGGCAGAGGGCGTGGAGACCAGGGAACAACTGGAGCGTCTGAAGGAGATCGGATGCGACTATGTACAGGGCTACTATTTTGCCCGGCCCATGCCCAGTGAAGAATTTGAATCCCTCTTAAAGAGACAGGACAGCACGAAGGAAGAAACAGAGGCGGAAGCGTCTTCCCTCGGCAGCACATCCCTGTCCGGATATATTCTCGTGGCAGAGGAGGATGATGCGTACCGAAACCAGATCTGCAGCCTGCTGAGAAACAGATTTAAGATCATAGAAGCGGTTACCGGAAAGGAAGCTCTGGGATTTATCGTCCGCTATGAGCGTGAGCTTTCCGGTGTCGTTCTAAGCCTCACCTTACCGGAACTCAGCGGTTTTTCCGTATTGGAAATTCTGCAGAGGGAAAAGGCGGTCTGGAATATCCCTGTGGTCGCCACAGCCCCGCCTGATCCACGGACAGAAGATCAGGCAGTTGAGATGGGTGCCGATGACTTCGCATATAAACCCTGTTCCGCAAAAATAATAGAAAGACGGCTCATAAACGCCATGGAGCGCTCTCTGTCTTACGAGAGCAGGCAGACCTTACATGAGGATGCCTGCCGGGATTATCTGACAGGACTGCTAAACCGCCGCGGTCTCAATGCCGCGGTAAGGATCATGAAAAAAGAAGATGCCCCCATGGCAGTCTTTTTATTCGATATTGATAATTTAAAACAGGTTAATGAAACGCTTGGACACAGCCTCGGTGACCGTCTTTTGAAAAAATTCGGAGACCTTCTCCACGCCCGGACAAGAAGCAATGACATTCTGGCCCGGTTCGGCGGCGATGAATTTCTTGTCATCATGAGACAGATGGGCTCTGAAGAGACAGCGCTGAAAAAAGGTGAGGAAATCTGCGGCGGATTCCAGAACGGGGCGCTTACAGACCAGTTACCCATAAGCTGTACCTGCGGAGCAGTCATCTGGAACAATGATGTCCCCCTTGACAATATCATATCACAGGCCGATAAAGCCTTATACCAGGCTAAACTAAACGGTAAAGGCGGCTGCAGCGTCAGACACCAGTCGGGCCTGTCGGATTCATCGAACGACAGGCAAAACGGTTCGCGGGATTAACCCTG
Source organism: Blautia sp. JLR.GB0024 (assembly GCF_037000545.1). Classification (NCBI taxonomy): domain Bacteria; kingdom Bacillati; phylum Bacillota; class Clostridia; order Lachnospirales; family Lachnospiraceae; genus Blautia; species Blautia sp. JLR.GB0024. The sequence goes on from NZ_JBANBF010000001.1 coordinate 881,149, forward strand.
CGGACCGTTTCCTTTTTTTCTTCAAAAAACATCTTGTGAACAAACCAGGATTGTGATATGAATATATAGAAAATATATTCTTCACAAGGAGACCGAAATGATAAACAGAGAGGATATGCTGGAACTAACCAGACGCATGACACCAGCCAGAACGTCCATGACAAGAGCTGCCGGCAGCTATATGGATGCGGACGGTGATATAGACGGCACTTTTAATACAAATTTTCTGAAGCTTTCCCCATCCGATAAAGGGAAAAACCTGGCAATCGCAAAGGCCATTCCCTTTTCCGCCACCAATAAAAATCTAAAGCGATACCGATTTCCGGAGGATTCCATGAAAGCGGGCAGTATGCGCCAGCTCCTCATGGGAATGAAATCCTGCGGTCTGAAAAACGACGTGCTGATGGAGACATTCTACGACCTGATCGCGGAATCCTATGAATCAAACGGCGGCTACGCGGTCCTTGTCTACCACGACCGTTATGATGTACCTGTAAAAGCTGCGGATCATAAGAGGGTAGGGGAGTCAGAAGAAGTGTTTGAATACATCATCTGCGCCATCTGCCCATTAGAGGGCGACTATGAACCGGGTAAACCGGAGTGTGGGTTTCTTTTCCCTGCCTTTGCAGACAGAAGCGCAGATGTGGACCACATTGACGTATTTCAGTCAGATACCGGACATCCCCATTTAGAATTGTTGAAAATATTAGGTCTGTGATTTTTGCCGCTACAGAATTCCGGCCTTCTTTAGAGAACGCGGCGGGTATTCTTCTTACAGGACCTGAATGGCTTTTGAAAAGCATTCTATATTCTCAGAAGAAATCTTCAGGGTTTCCCCGCGTCTCTTCATGGCCGCTTTCATGATCAGCTTGTCAAAAGCCTTCATTTTCTCTGTTCTGGCCTCACCGCCAAAACACTTTATTACCGCGTTCTTTCTGAGGGAAGGCGGAAAATTTGAAGACAGGTATTCCTCAAACTGTTCCTGGAATCCGCAGCAGAGGAAAATTCCTATTTTTTTACTGCTCAGCAATGATTCGTTTGCCTTACAAAATGCTTTCATTTTCTTTGATACCGCGCCGATATAAATGGAACTTCCCAAAATGATGGTATCAAAATCTTTAAGGTCAGCAGGGCTCTTGGAAACCCGGTCGATATCTGTAAGAGATACAGAACCGGATAATCTGGATTTCAATTGCTGCGCACAGTCCGCGGTACACCCATATCTGCTTGCGTAAATAATCATTGTATTCATTTCTTATTCTCCTTTTTTCAAAGCATTTTCTACAGCTTTTCGTATAGTATCACTGCTGTATGTGGCAGAACTGACCGCATCTACCTCCAGTGACTGCTGTTCGACAATGTCGTCGATGATTTTTTCGCCCGGTCTGCCCAACAATGTATCATGTTCCAGTATGGTGATGCTCTTTAGTTTCCCATCACTGACTTCAACAGAAACAGCGGCCTTAACGAATCCATTGTCAGCGCGTCCAACATAGGTACCGTCACTGACAGATGAGATATCCATGTTTGATATTTCCATTTTCTCAGGCTTTTGTGTCAGCATTACAATAAAAATTATGCCCAGAAGTACAGCGAACACAATACCTGCCCCTGCAAGCAGCTTTGGTAAAATGCCCCTGCGGGCTTTGGAAGATGCTTTCACAGTTTTATACCTCCTAATAAAATTCCCACAAAATCCTCTGTAAGCTGTTCAAAACCAGCAAGCAGATATGTCTGATTTTCAATGGCGCTCATGACAAATCCCAGCATTGCACTGACGATCATCCAAGAATGTCCGGCGGTCACAGGTCTGAAGACTGCCTGTTTGATTCCGTCTGCAAGGAGTTCGTCGAACATGGCGATTCCGGAGTTGGTGGGCTTTCCATCTGTACTGTCATTTGCAAATATAACATTCACTCCGCTGAACATGACAGCTTTTACCATTTCCGGTTCCTCACAGAGCGTTTGGATAAAGATCCGCATCATCTTATGTACCTTCTGGTCTGCAGACACCACAGTATCCTGTTGGGAGAGATTATCCATTACCTTGCCGTAGAGCTTTTGGGCCATATCTTTGATGATCTCCGCCTTATCCTTATAATAGAGATAAATCGTAGTGGGAGAGTATTCAATTCTGGAAGCTATTTTTCTGATGGACAGCTTCTCATATCCCTCCTGCTCAATGATCTCTATGGCCGCAGTCATGATTTTCTGCTTCATCTCCGCTTTTTCCACGTCACGCCGTTCTTTAATTCCCATATACGCCTCCGATTAACAGTGTTAATTATATTTACAACGTAATTATATGATACGTTTGGGAATCTGTCAATGGAATTATGGTTTACAATTACAGTTTTCTGACCGGTTTATTGATGTATCCCTTCCAATATCAACCGTACACATCTGTCTATTCCCAACAGAGAGCTATTTAGTACCATATGATAGTTGGACGGATTTCCCCAGACCTGGCCTGTGTAACGTTTGTGGTGAAAAGCTCTTTGCCCATCTTTTATTTTCATTGTTATGTCTGTTTTTTCAGGAGCAATTCCATATTCACTTTGTATACGCTGCCTTTTCTGATTTAAATCTGAGCAGATGAAGATACGGAGGCAGCCGGGATAATCTTTTAAGATATAGTCTGCGCACCGACCAATGATAACACAGGAACCTTCCTGGCTAATCCGCTGGATAACTCTTTTCTGAGCTTGATAGAGGAGGTCTACTTCGCTTAAATTTCCGGTATTAAAAAGATGGGTCTCGAAAGTACCATAGCTTTGAGCAGCCCAGTCCCACGCAGTATTTCTAAAAGAGACACCTTCTTCAAAGGATTCTACATAATTATCAGACAACCCGCATTCTCTTGCCTCCATGGCAATCAGTTCCCTGTCGTAAAAGGGTATGCCGAGAGCCTGGGCAGTTTTCAGCCCGATTTCCCTGCCTCCGCTTCCATATTCCCTTGCGATGGTAATGATCGTATGTTCCGGTGGATTTTTTTGTGCATAGGAAACTTTTTCTTTGTTTTCGGTTTCTTTCCCTGCTGTTCTTTTCGGGTGCATTAAAAAAGCACAGACAGCAAAAGAAATAAACACAATAATAGAAGTTACAAGAAAAGAAGTCTTAATTCCAGCTATATCTCCATGACTTTTTGCAGAGGAAGACATAACAGTTACCAGAAGGGCACTGATGATCGAGCCGCCTACCTGGCGTACTGTATTCATAAGCGCAGTTCCGTGGGCAACGTATTTAAACTGTACAGAATTTACAGCCCAGGTCTGCAGGGGCTGCAGAAGAGCTACAACACCGAGCATGCGGAAGGCATAGATAATTATGATTGTTATAAGCGGTGTTTCTGCTCCGATAGAAGAAAGCCCCAATGTTGCACCCCCTAAAAGGGCAAGACCTGCAAGAGAAAGAATATAAGGGCCTTTCTTATCCAGTATTCTGCCGCAGAGAGGATTTAAGAAAGCTAAGAAAAGAGCACCCGGAAGCAGAACCAAACCGGATATGGTGGCAGAGTAATGCCTTAAATTCTGAATATAAATAGGAATCAGTGTGGAGACTGAAAGCATGGAACCATAGGCAAAGATCAAAAGAATTGTGCCCAGAGTGAAATTGTGACTTTTGAATATCCTTAACTCAAGAAGGGGGGAGGAGAGTTTTAACTGCCGGACAGCAAAGAGTGCAACACATATAATTCCCACTAACAGCGGACCGATGGTTAAAGGAGAAGAAAAACCATAATTCCCCTGGTTGGATACACCTGTAAGAAGGCCGCAGAATCCAATCGTAGATAAAATAACGGAAATAATATCAAGTTTCCCTTCGGCATGCATTTTTTCACCTGGAAGTTTGACAATGGCCAAAATAATTCCGAAAGCAGCCAGAGCGCACATAATATAAAAAATTGTCCGCCATCCGAAGAGATCTGCGATCCATCCGGCAAAGGTAGGACCGAAAGCCGGTGCAAATCCCGTGGTAAGTCCTACAATTCCCATAATTGTCCCACGTTCTTCCGGTTTATACAGCCGAAATGCTACCACCTGTGGAAGAGGAAGAAGAATCCCCGCTCCCAGAGCCTGTATAATACGGGAGAGAAGGAGCAGATAGACATTGGGAGAAAAGGCGGCCGCCGCACACCCGATAAAAAATAAAGAAACAGATACCAAATATAGTTTTTTAGAAGAAAAATGTTCCATAAGAAATCCGGTACAAGGTATCATGACGCCCATAAACAGCAGATAGCCTGTTGTAAGCCATTGCCCAACGCCTGCAGTTATATTGAATTCCGTCATAATTTTAGGCAGTGATGCAGTCATGACTGTCTGGTTTAGGGAACTGATGAAAGCTCCAATAATGATAATTCCAATAATCAGTTTCCTGTTTTTATAATTCTTTTCCATTAAAAATATCCCCTTTCAAAAGTCGGCAGGCAATTTGTACAATCATTTCGGTATCTTCATTCCAGTCGTTTTGCTGCCAGGTACGGAGCATATGAAAGGTAAGTCCGGCCAGATAATTTTCCAAATAGGGCAGTTCTTCCTGTGAGTTTGATACGTTCTTTGCATAGAAGGAAAACTCATTTTTGAAAAGATACATATTATTGGCTGCAAAAATGTAAGAGAGCTGATTGTCAAATAGTACTGACAGAAATTTTTTGTGTCCGCTCCAGAATTCAAAATAGACTGCCAGCATTTTATTTATTGTTTCCGGCAGGCTTTGGAGACTTCCGGTAAACATTAAAAAAAGCTCATTTAAGGCATGCTCCAGGATATCTTCTTTCTGGCTGAAATTCGTGTAAAAAGTCTGCCGGGATAACCCGGCGGTTCTGGTAATATCTTCAATTTTGATATCCTTTAACGGATGATTCAGAAGGAGACTTACCAAAGCTGTAGCCAGAGCCTTTCGGGAACGGAGTGCTGCTGGGTTTGTTGCGTTTTTATTGATCATTGTTTTTCACCTCATAAATGATTATAGCACGACTGCAAAAGTTTTACAAATGTAAAAGTTTTTTCCTTATATGCTTTGTATTCTTATTAAAAAATGTCAGAAACGTCAAAAAAGTATTGACCTGAAGTTAGGTTTAAGGTTTATAGTCATTATAGAACCGATTCTAAAACAGGAGGAAAAAAGAATGGACTTTTTGGAAGTATTAAAAAACCGTTATGCATGCAAGAAATTTGATGGGCGCCAGGTGGCAGCAGAACATCTGGACGTGATCCTTGAAGCGGGAAGGCTGGCACCTACGGCAAAGAACCTGCAGGAACAGCGTATCTATGTTGTCCAATCTGAGGAAGGACTTGCTAAAATTGATAAGGTGACACCCTGCCGATACGGAGCCCCCACTGCCATAGTCGTGGCATTTGATAAAAACAACGTGTTTGTATACCCGGGAGAACAGCGTGATTCCGGAATCGAGGACGCTTCCATTGTTGCCACCCATATGATGCTTGCCGCAAAAGCCGTGGGCGTTGACAGCTGCTGGATCAACTTCTTTGACCCCGAAGCTGCGGCAAAAGAACTGGGACTGCCTGATAACGAGGAAGTGCTCATGATCCTGGATATCGGCTATGCAGCAGAGGATGCAAAACCGCTTGCCACCCATACACAGCGCAGGGAGCTTTCAGAAACCGTTACATATATGTAAAAAGGGAGGAATAGAACTATGAGTGAAATATTAGTAGCGTATTTTTCAGCAACAGGAATAACAGAGAAACTGGCAAAGAAGATTGCGAACGTAGTAGATGGGGATTTACATGAAATTCATCCGGAGATACCATATTCCGCTGCAGATCTTGACTGGATGAATAAAAATAGCCGGAGCAGTGTAGAGATGAATGATAAGTCATTCCGACCGGCCATAGCGAATAAACTGGAGAGTACAGAAAATATCAAAATTCTGATTCTCGCTTTTCCCATCTGGTGGTACATAGCCCCGACAATCATCAATACATTTTTGGAACAATATGATTGGAATGACAAGATTATTATTCCGGTGGCAACATCCGGAAGCAGTGGTATGGGTAATACCAACGCTGAATTGGAGTCCTCCTGTCCGGGTGCGATACTAAAGGATGGTAAGAGATTTGATGTAAATGTGAGTGAAAAAGAAATAAAAGCATGGTTTGAAAGTCTGAGAGTTTAGAGCCTGTTTGAAAAGCCAGCAGCTCTTTATCGTGATAAACAGACTTTAAATGTGGAAAAGACTTATTTGTATAAAAGCAAGTAAGTCTTTTTTGTGTCAGCTCTGCCATAAGCAGTATTCTTTTACGCATGCTTTGGGCTGTAGGCCAAGTCCTTTTAAGTATATATGCATTGCTATACTTCTGAACTGAAATACTGTATAATAAGACAAACTTGAATTGACCGAGGTGAAAGCAGGGAATGATTGCTGAATGAAACCGGGAGAGAATTTAGTAACTGTAACAGAGATTATTTATACAATATTTCAAAAAAAGGAACTGCTGAATACAATGAAAAATCAATTAGATTTAATTGCAAAATCTTACGACAGAAGTATACGTGAACATGGGAAACACGATTTCCCCAATTATGACAACTTGCCGGATTACATTACAAATAACCCTGATTATCCCAAATACATAGCAGCAGTAGAAAGTGGTAAAGGAGGCAGTGAATACATTGAAATCAAAGAATATCTAAAGCCTGACGCGGATAAAAAATTTATTGACCTTGGTTGCGCTCTGAACCTTATGTTCAAGGGATATGATACATGGCCCTCGCTGTACCATGGAGTTGATATTAGTCCAGAAACCATTCAATTATTATATAAATATGTGGAAAATAAAAAGCTGCCTATTGGAGAATTGTTTTGCGGTAGCATACATGAAACTCTTTTTGAAGATAGCAGTTTTGATATAGGAGCATGTATCGGGGTTCTTGAATATTTTGAAAAGGAGTTTGTTCAAAAGGCAATCGTTGAAGCACACCGGATAATAAAACCATCTGGAAAGTTTGTTATAGATATTCCGAATATAAATAGTTCTGTCGGTCGTATTATGATGCAAATCGAAGAATATATAGGCAGACCCGATATGTTTAACATATTGCCTTATGAATTTGAAAATATATTACAACAATATTTTGAAATAGAGAAAAAAGATGGAATCTATGATGATGTAGGTATGATTCATTATTTTTTAAGATGCAAAAAATGATGTTATCCCCATTCCAGAAATCATTCACCAATCCTCCGCCATAGACTTTTGCAAGATAACAGACATACAGTCATGCTATCCAAACGGTGCACCAAAAGAGAGGAATTCCTCCGGCAAATAAGATATAATCAATAAAGGACGAAACCGTCTTATAGGAAAAAGCAGGAGGAAAAACAAATGGAACCTTTTCGTATAGAAAAAAAAGACAGCTTTCGCGTTGTCGGTTATTTGATCAAGACAACGAACCAGAAGGGAGAGGGCAGAAAAGTGATTCCTCTGCACTGGTCAAAGTTCCGGGAGAACCATCTGGATTCATCCCTGTTAAAATTGGCAGACCGGGAGACAGACGGGTTATTCGGCATAAATATTTATAATACAGACCCGGGAGATACCAGAATTTTTGAATATATTATAGCCGTCTCAAGTGACCACGCCGCACCGGATGATCTTGCCGAATACACGGTTCCGGCCATGACCTGGGCAGTCTTTCCATGCACACGGGAAACCATAGGGAGAACAGAGGCCCAGGCAATCACAAAATGGCTGCCAAAATCAAAATACAGACCGTTAAATAAAGGGTACATCACAGGCAGAATGAAATCCGGAGCACCGGATATTGAATATTACAAAAAAGACGGCCGGGTTGAAGTCTGGATTGCCGTAAGAGAAAAATAAAGAGAAAATGAAAAAAGCGGAGGATAGGATAACAATGGATAAGAAAATAGAATTTCAGGATTTTATTACTTCTGTACCGATTGAGAATCAGGATTTTGTGAAGGAACTGCACAACAAATTAATGGAACTTGGCTGTAAAATAGAAATTAAAACAGCCAAAAGCGGCTACATGGTGTCTTACCTTTATCATAAAAAAACTGTCGCAAATTATGTATTTCGGAAAAAAGGCATGCTTGTCCGTATCTATGGGGTCCACGTAAACGAGTATGAAAAATTCCTGGAAACACTGCCCGGCGAAATGATCAGTGCAATACAGAAAGCCCCCATCTGTAAACGTCTGGCTGACCCAACTGCCTGCAATCCCAGATGTTCTAAGGGATATGATTTTTGGTTAAAGGGCGAACATTATCAAAAATGCCGTAACAGTGCATTTATGTTCTTGGTCTGCCCTCAAAACAATCCGTTCATACAGTCGTTCTTATTAAGCGAAGTTAAAGCATGGAATGAAGGCTGCACTGCTTTCACCAATGAGGCGTCAAAAAATGAAGATGAGAAATGAATATACATGCCCACTGGAAATGACCCATGACATAATCCGGGGAAAATGGAAGCCGATCATACTATGGCAGCTTAATAAAGGCAGCCATTCTTTATCTGGACTGAAAAAGTCAATCAACGGCATCAGCCAGAAAATGCTGATACAGCATTTAAACGAACTGCTGGAATGCGGCATAATCCATAAATCAAAAGGTGAGGGGTATCCGCTGAAATCAGACTATGTTCTCACAGAACGGGGAAAGCGGCTTTTTGAAGCAGTTTCCATCATGCAGAGCATTGGCATAGAAATGATGATCGAGGACGGCCGCCAGGACTTTTTAAGAGACAAAGGGCTTTTATAGTCACCAAAAAGTAACTAATTTACCACACCTCTATATAGGCTTATAATAAAAGCAGCAACAAAAGGCTGCTGCGAAAAATAAAATCCGAAAATTACATAGGGAGGTAAATTATGACAAATCCGGTTAAAACAATAGGAGCGATTCTTGATAAGCAGAGTGTGGTTTTCATAAGCTCCGTCGATGAAAACGGTATGCCAAATACAAAGGCAATGCTGGCACCGCGGAAAAGAGAGGGTATCAGGGTGATTTATTTTCATACCAACACATCCTCTATGCGGGTACAGCAATACAGAAAGAATCCAAAAGCCTGCCTTTATTTCTGTGATAAGCGGTTCTTTAAAGGTGTCATGCTGACCGGGACCATGGAAGTGCTTGAGGATCCGGCCAGTAAAGAGATGCTGTGGCAGGAGGGCGATACCATGTATTATCCGGAAGGCGTGACAGATCCAGACTACTGTGTGTTGCGCTTTACTGCAGAACAAGGACGGTTTTACAGCAATTTCAGTTCTGAAAATTTTGACATAGGATAACAGGCCATACAGAAGATTTTCGGTGTCTGGCTGCCGGGGAGTGGTTACAGCATAGCCCAGTCATTTAACAGCCGGCTCCGGGGACGACTGTTTGACCGCCCCCGGAGCAAATCTTCAGAACGTCTCCTTTAACTTTTCCAAAAGTTTTTCAGCAGGTTTTGAAAATACCTGATATTTTTTCCATATGATACTCATTTCCACTTCCAGCCTGGGAGACAGGGGACGAAAACAGAGATTACCGTTATCTGCCGTATTGATGATCTTATCAAAGCAGACAGCATAGCCCAATCCCTCATCAACCATAAGTGAGGCATTGAAAAGCAGATTATAGGTTGCTGCGATATTTAGTTCCGACATTTCCTTTTTCATCCATGTGTTCAGTGCTCCGCCCTGGTTTTTCTGATGGGAAATGATCAGGGGTTTATCCCACAAATCTTCCGGTGAAACAGAGTCCTGTTCCGCCAACAGTGAATCACGTCTCATCAGTACACCCCATATATCTTTTGACGGCATTTTCAGAGCATTGTATTTTGCCGTGTCTACGGAGCCAAACACAATGCCGAAGTCAATCAGTCCCTTATCCAGACGTTCCAATACAAATTCCGCATTGCCGCTGGAGATATGATAGCAGATATCCGGATATGTCTGCTGCAGACTCCGGGCTGCTTTCGCGATCAGCCGGACCGCGTCTGTCTCCCCTGTTCCAATATAGACATCCCCCATTACAACACTGTCGGACAAGGTAACTTCTTTTTCCGCCTTTTTCACCAGATCGAGAATTTCTTCTGCACGTTTCCGCAGGATCATGCCTTCCTCTGTAAGGGTTACTTTCCTGGAACCTTTTGTCCCGCGGATCAAAAGCTGTTTGCCCAGTTCCTGCTCCATATTTTTGATTTGGGTGGAGAGGGTGGGCTGTGAGAGATGAAGCGATTCAGCAGCACGCACAATGCTCTGCTCTCTGGCTATGGCGAGAAAATATTGCAGTACGCGTAATTCCATTTTATATTCCTCCTTGAACGCCGCCGTCGGCGGCTGTTGGTCTAAATGTATCATATAGCTCCGCTTCTGTTTACTTCGGAGAAAACTGAACATCCCTGAGGATGATTTTTCGCAGTGACTTTCTCTGGAATTCATTATATTTCTTTTCAAGGAAACATGCAAGTTCACGCTGTTCCTGACACCATAGTACACTATGTATACTTGTATATTTAGAGCCAAAATACGGAAACAGCACATTGACAAGACACGTTACTCATGATATGATTCTAGCGTAGGATTTTAAGGGAATGAGGTTCTCCCGTGGAAATATTCCAAAAGCGCATGTTTGCTGATGACTTCTGTTTCAAACAGGGGTATCAGCTTTTTTTATGCGAAAATATGAAAAAGTACGAATGAGAATGCAGGATGCGAAAAAGGAAGGAGTAAGAGATATGTACGGAAGAGTGAAGAGAACATTTCAAACGTATAAGGAACTGTTGCTATTAGGACTGCTGGGAATTCCCATTGGCCTGGTTGTCGGAGGGATTGATGCTGTATTCGGAAGGGTACTGCTGGCGATCACGGATTTCAGAAACGGGCATCCCATGCAGCTCATTCCGTTTCTGGCTTTGGCAGGTGCGCTTATTGCTTTTTGTTACCTGAAATTCGGAGGGAAGAGCAGTAAAGGCATGAATTTGATCTTTGAAGCAGGGCATGGGGAAGAGGAAGTGATTCCGTTAAAACTGATTCCATTTATTATAACCGGAACGTGGATCACACATTTATTCGGGGGAAGTGCCGGCAGAGAAGGCGTGGCTGTGCAGATTGGCGCTACCTTTTCCCACTGGGTCGGAAGAAAAATACCGCTGAAAAACAGTTCCCATATTTTTCTCGTAACAGGTATGGCGGCAGGATTTGCAGGGCTTTTTGAAACACCCATTGCCGCTGTTTTCTTTGCAATGGAAGTTCTGGTCGCAGGAGCCCTGGAATACCAGGCTCTGCTTCCCGCAATCACAGCCGCCTTTACCGCCAGCGCCACATCACAGTTCTTAGGACTGGAGAAATTTTCCTTTGCGCTTACAGGAAAAATAGATATGAATTTTCCTAATATGGGAAAAATGATCCTGCTGGGCATACTGTTCGGCGTTGTGGGGGGCGCATTTGCATGGACTCTGAAATATATGAAAAAGAAATTTGCCCAGACATGGAAGCAGCCGGTAATTCGTATTTTTATCATAGGGCTTATTTTAAGCGTCCTCCTGCTCCTCCTATATCAAGGCAGATATGCAGGACTCGGTACCAATCTGATCCACGCCAGCTTTTACGGGGAAGATATTCTCAGCTATGACTGGATCTTGAAATTCCTGCTTACCATAGTAACACTGGCAGCGGGATTTCAGGGCGGGGAGGTTACACCCCTGTTCTCTATCGGAGCAAGTCTTGGAGCTGTAATTGCCCCTGTCCTCGGTGTTCCTGTAGAAATTGCCGCGGCACTGGGCTATGCAGGCGTATTCGGAAGCGCGACGAATACCTTTCTGGCTCCGGTATTGATCGGCACGGAGGTGTTTGGCTTTTCCTACCTTCCGCATTTCTTTGTGGTCTGCGCATTTGCCTACTTATTTAATCTGAACAAATCTATCTATTCGTTACAGAAGATCATGGATGGGCATAACAGATATCAGAAGCCTTAAACGAAATGCATTTTTTCAGGCCCGTAATGCCTTAGAATATCCAAAATATCTGTACGATACACGTTCTCACCAAGCGCATCTCCGTTTGGTGAGATTGTGATTGTACGGATATCTTCCGGGTCTTCCTTGTAAGGGTTCTCCGGCTATTGGCCTGTATCAAAATATTACTTATATGACAGAAGAAGAGGAGAGAAGCACTGTTTTGGCTGCTGTATTCCTGTCCTGCCTAGTCACTTTCTTTTTCTCTGAGGCGGACAGCACTGGCGGCTGCACGCCTCCTGGAATCCTTTAATTTCGCATAATGCTTCTGCGTGGTAGAGACACTTTTATGGCCCAGAACATCTGCCACAAGATAAATATCACCTGTTTCCTCGTAAAGAGCCGTGCCATATGTAGAACGCAGCTTATGGGGAGTGATTTTCTTATTTGTAATGATTGGCTGTGTATATTTTTTTACCATTTTCTCTGTTGCCCGGACACTCAGGCGGGTTCCCTGGAGGGAGAGGAAAAGTGCGTTTTCATGGCCCGGCTTTGTCTCCATGTTTTCTCTTTCTTCCAGGTAATTGAGCAGGGCAATTTCCACCTCCTCGCCAAAATAAACAATTTTCTCATTTCCACCTTTTCGTATCACGCGGAGACCACTGTTTTTAAAATTGACATCAGAAATATCCAGCCCCACACATTCAGACACACGCAGCCCGGTTCCGAGAAAAAGTGTTATAATAGCAATATCACGTGTTTTTGTTTTCAGATAGTAGCCCTTTTGGTGGGGTGTCAAATTGTCGCTGAATTCCTCCATGGAATCCAAGATCATGGCAATTTCATCTGGATCAAGCTGAATAATGGCTTTTTCATGGACTTTCGGAACATCCACAATACGAGTAGGGTTATTTTTTACCATTTCATGCTTATACAGATAGTCAAAAAGGCTTCTGAGAGCGGAAATCTTTCTGGAAATGCCGATTTCGCCGTTTGTCATTGCCTCACCTGTATTTTGGCTTTCGTAAACTTTCAGATAATTCTGAAATTCTTCAATATCTGTGGGACGAAGATTTTCCATGACATCAAGGGAAATGTCACGGAGCGCCGAATTTTTCAAAGTGGGATTTGCGGTTGTAAGAAACTGAAAGAAAATCTTTAAATCATAACAATAAGCAATCTGGGTCTGCATGCTCAAAGTTGTCTGACGGCCTCTGCAGAAATCCTGTACATACGGCGGAAGCTCCGCCAGAATATTTCTGAGCCGGATATTATTATCAATATATTTTTTCTCGTGATAGCTGATATTTTTTTTCTCCATGAATTTTGCACCTCAATAGGATTCGTAATAAAGCGTTGCATTTAGCCTGATTATAGCCCATTTGGAGGAAAATGTCCACAACTATTCGTAAAATGGACATTTCGCGAATAGTTGTGGACTACCAGCAATTATAAACATTACTATAAAGCCGATGATTATTTGATGCGTTCGGCATATATTTCTGCATTTATGTACCATTCACCATTATCTTTTACAGTAATATTTTCCCAATGAAAAAAATCATCCTCAATCTTAGTGAAAACCCACTTTCTTTTTTCATCATTGATAAAGGTGAGAATTATCATGTTATCTTGTTTTTGGCTTCAAGTTCGCAATGGAATTGCCGCTCTCAATATAATCGATTGCCCAGCTGCCGATAAATTTTCCAAAATAATTAAACTCGTCTGGTAATGCTATGTTTTTACTTTCACTGGTTAATACTTCATAAAAATCTTGCATTGATATTTCCTCCAATAAAATCATCTTATTTATTTTGATTTAAAAAAGAATTTTGACTGCCTAAATTATATGGACAAATATCTCTACATTTATGACAGGCTATTCTCCAAACCTTCTCTTCTTCATCATCTCCAAATGCAAAATCCCAACAAGATTGTTGTTTTATTTCCTGATTAGCCAAAGCATTCACAGGGCAGATATCAACACATAAATTACAATTATTGCATAGAGGTTCTTTCATTTCATCAGACTCAAACTCCTGTTCGCATAACACTGTCCCTAACCAAACCATACTTCCAAATTCCGGCGTTATTAACAACGAATGCCTTCCTATGGTCCCCAATCCAGCCGCTTGAGCCGCATGCTTTTGAGAAACAATAGAACGATATCTGCCAGTATTTTTATCCCATTGACTTTCATTTGTGGGAATGGGAACACATACTATTTGATTTTTTTCCATTTCAATACAAAAATCAAGAGCTATCGCATCCATTTTTGGTGTAATAGAGTTTCTCACTCTTGTATATGGAATATGAGACTTGCAGATTAATGTACCTACCGGAAATCTGCACCCAAAAGAAATTACTGATTTACATGTCGGCAGGACATCTAGAGGATGATAGCCTTTCGGTGCATTATCAAACCTGTCTATACTTGCTATCCCACATAAATCCGCTCCTAATGCAAACATTATCTCTTTTACTCTTCTACTATTTATCATAAAATATCTCTCCTATACAGTATGATTCCTTCGTATTTATCTATTAATCACATTCTATCATAGGCATACGATAAAGTCATTTCTTTCGTTGACATTTTTCTATTCTTCTCATATACTATACACACTTATTTAACATCAACTATAAGGAGATACCATGATATTAATTATAGAAGACAATCCAAATATCCGCCGGGAACTGTCTGTTTACCTTCAGGCAAACGGCTATCCCTGCATCTGCCCGGAATGCCGCTGCCATTCCCAGGATGAATTGACTGCAGAGGTAACGTACCTGCTGGTCTCCTCTCCCATCGAGCTTATTCTTCTGGACATTAATTTAGACGCCTGTGACGGCCTGAAGCTCTGCCGCGATATCCGTAAGCAGACAAATGTACCTATTATCTTTGTTACAGGGCGCACCCGCGATGAAGATGAGCTGTCCGGAATTCTCATGGGCGGGGATGACTTCATACGCAAGCCATACCACCTGCCCATACTTCTGGCCCGCATTGGCAGAATCATGGCCCGCCAAAATGCCGCCCCCTCTGCATCCATCTATGCGTCCGGTGCTGCTCTCAATGTACTGATGGGACAGATCACTTACCAGGGACAAACCATGGACCTTTCCAAAAATGAGGTCAAAATCCTCTACTATCTCTTTTTAAATAAAGGACATATCGTGACAAAAGACGCGTTAATTGAGTATCTATGGGAAAATAAATGCTATGTGGATGAGAACATATTAAATGTGAATCTTTCCAGGCTGCGCCGCCGTCTGAAAGAGCTGAACCTGGGCGATTTCATTGTGACAATCCCCAAAAAAGGACTGATGGTCAACATCTGAGAAAGGAAACTGCTATGACGCCTGCAAACTATCTATATGAAAAACTGATGCTGCTTTTTCTGAATGTGTTTTGTGCAATCGCTATGACGATCTATTTAGCCTTACTTGGAAACAGCTTCTCTTCTGTCCTTCCCATACTTATAATCTGGGCAGTTATCCTTTTCATTGTCTGGGGAAGCGGATTTTATAAACAGAAGAAAAAAGCAGAACAGATCACCAGACAGTTAGACCTGCTGGACCAGAAATATCTTATCTGCGAGATGCTGGATAAACCGAAGACCTGTTCCGAACAGCTTTTCCAACAAACGCTTCGCACAGCCTGCAAATCCATGCTGGAGAAGATAAACCACCTAAAAAAATCCCAGTATCAGTACAAAGAATACATTGAGGAATGGATTCACGAAATCAAGACCCCCATCACTGCCATTGACCTGATCTGCAAAAACCATCCGGAAACGGAAAATAAACGCATCGGAAAAGAACTGTCCCGAATCAACTATCTGGTGGAGCAGGCCCTGTATTATGCCCGCAGTGAGAACGTGGAAAAAGATTACTTTGTCAAAGAATTTCAACTATTTGACGCTATCCGTCCTGCCCTTCTGGAAAACAGGTCCCTGCTTCTGGAAGAAAAAATCGCGCTGCAGATTGAAGAGACCGATGACATTGTCTATACAGATGAAAAATGGCTCACTTACATTATCAGTCAGATTCTCTCCAATTCCATAAAATACCACAGGACAAAGGACGCCTGCATTAAAATCTCCGCCGCCCATACAGGATCCAGTGTCTCACTGATCCTTGAAGACAACGGCCGGGGCATTCCTGCCGCGGACCTGCCCCGTATCTTTGAAAAGGGATTCACCGGCACTGTCCGCACAAACCGGCAGTCCACAGGCATGGGATTGTATCTCTGCCGTAAACTCTGCCTGAAACTGGGCCTTTCCATCCGGGCAGATTCTGTATGCGGGGAGGGAACTAAGATCACAATTGACTTTCCTACCGGAACTTACATACGTCCGAAATAAGGCATTACAATTTTGTAAGTACAAAAACACCCTGTACCCTGCTATGATAACATCATAAAAACCAAATCAAACATCATCATAGAAGGAGTAAAATATGGAAACTCTGCTCAGAATCGAAGAACTGGAAAAATACTACGGAGCAAAGACACTCATCACGAAAGCACTGGACAATATAAGCTTTTCGGTGGAAAAAGGAGAATTCCTGGGCATCATGGGAGCCTCGGGAAGCGGCAAGACTACTCTTCTCAACTGCATTTCCACTATAGATACCGCAACAGCAGGACACATTTACCTGCGGGATACAGATATCACCGAGCTAAAGGAAGATAAACTGGCAGAGTTCCGCCAAAAGAACCTGGGCTTTGTCTTTCAGGATTTTAATCTTTTAGATACACTGACCATTGAAGAGAACATTGCCCTGGCACCTGTGATCCAAGGGACCTCCCCCAAAAAAATCGCCGGCGAGGTAAAAAATGTGGCCGCCCGTCTCGGCATACAGAATATCCTCGCCAAATTCCCTTATGAAGTATCCGGCGGGCAGCGTCAGCGGTGTGCCTGCGCCCGGGCTTTGATTGCCCACCCCAGCCTTATACTGGCTGATGAACCTACAGGTGCCCTGGATTCCAAATCCGCAGGTATGCTGTTGGAATGTTTCACCCAGATGAACCGGGAAATGCAGGCAACGATCCTGATGGTTACCCATGACATCTTTTCCGCCAGCTACTGCAGTCGAATCCTTTTTCTGCGGGACGGAAAAATTTTCAGCGAACTGTCACGAGGGGACAAAACCAGACGTGCTTTTTTCACTGAGATCCTGGACATAGTAACTCTGCTGGGAGGTGATGTTTCCAATGCTCAGTAAACTGGCTCTGCGCAATGCCAAACGTTCCATGAGAGATTATGCTGTCTATCTCCTCACTGTGACCATTTCCTTTTCCCTTATGTACGCTTTCAATATGGTCGTATTTTCTAAGGATATCAAAAATCTTAACCGGATGATGGACAGTCTGCCAATCATGATCGCCTTCATCTCTGTGATCGTGATTGCCGTGATCGAATGGCTGGTCCATTATATGAACTGCTTCATGCTGGAAAAGAGAAGCCGGGAGCTTGGCACTTATATGCTTCTGGGTATCAGCAGCCGTAAGATTTCCCGGATGATCATGTTGGAAAACAACATAATGGGAACAGCCGCTTTTCTGGCCGGCCTGCTTGCAGGAACTTTTATCTATCAGATTCTTACCTTGATCATCATGAATCTCTTTGAAGTACGTTTTTCTGTCAAGGCTGATATTTCCTTTCCTGCTGTCCTGTTAACTTTACTCTATGTTATCCTGATCTATACTTTCTCCATGCTGCGGATGAGAAAGAAACTGAAAAAGACTAAAATATACGATCTCATGTACGCTGAGAAGCAAAATGAAGCCGCGATCATCTCCAACAAGAAAAGCCATTGGGTATTTTGTGCTGCCTCAGTGGGCCTGCTGGCAGCCGGATGTATTATTTTATACGTTATTTTCCATAATACCTCCAATTTTTCACCATTCCTGCTCCTTGCCGGCTTTCTGCTGGTCATCATCGGACTCTATGGAGCTTATATTACACTGGCGGGTTTCCTGATCAAAATATTCCTTGGAAAAAATGAGCGGAAATTTTCAAAAGATACTCTCTTTCTCTATCGGAATCTATCCGCCAAATTGAAAACCATGAGTTTTACCATGGGAACGCTGGCTATGCTTTTAACCCTCACCCTGGCCTGTATTCAAAGCGCTATGCTTTTCAACAAGTTTTTTGAACTTTCCGCCTTAAACCGCTGTACCTTCGATGCCCAAGTGTCGGCAGAGGACCCGGCTGTGCTCACAGAAGCCGCAGATTATTTCAAGAAGACACGCGGAATAAAATCCAGTCTGCAGGTTCCCATTTACCAATGCGGACAGATGGCGCTGTATGAAGCATTAGACCAGCAGTCCTATGCCGTTGACGATTACGCCATTTCCTACAGTGACTATGCCGGACTCCGCAAAATGCTTGGATATGAACCGGTGAACCTTACAGACGGCCATTACATCATCCACGCATATTCCAACATCAAAAAAATCGTGGATACCAAAGACAGCCTGCCCTACACCATAAACGGCACTACCCTGGACCTTCAGGCCGTATATGATTCTCCACTTTCACAAAGCGGGAACATTGGTATCGGCTGTATTATTGTTCTCCCGGACCATCTTACCGACGGGCTTCCTACAGATCAAACCACTCTGGTGATTGAAACAGAACAAGAGACAACTGTGGAGGACTATGACTATCTGACCTCTCTGTATAGCAGTGACGAAGATTTTCAAAATCGGAGAGCTAACAACTGGAACACCAAGGGAAAAATCGTCTCTGACAGCCGTGCTTCTATTTTGATTTTTGGTTTCTGTCTGTATTATACTGGTCTGATCTTTATCTGCACCGCGGCAACCATACTGGCAGTCCAGCAGTTAAGCGAAGCATCCAAACATCGCTTCCGCTATAAGATTCTGTCCAACTTAGGCGTATCCGACAGAAAGATCCATAAACTGGTATTTCGTCAGCTTCTTCTTTATTTCGGAATTCCGCTGCTGCTGCCCATCCCGTTGTCCGTATTTATTGCTGCCTGTGTAAAGAATATCCTGTTGGAAATGATTACGACTGCCGTTTTCTGGACCTCCGTATCCATCGGTTTGGGACTGTTTCTGCTGATTTACCTTTTATATTTTACAGCTACTTATGTTGGCTGCCGGCAAAACACGTTCTAGCATGACAGGTGCACTTCCTATACAGCAGAAGTGCACCTGTGCAAAATCCATCATTCCAATGGAAACTATGCCTTTAAATTCCAATCTGCCGCATCCGCCGCATAACCTTTTCTGCCCGTATATCCAGGTCATCCCCCTCCTCTTTTCCGAATACCAGCTCACTGACTATCTTCCCATCCTGCATAAACAGCACACGTTTTGTTTTTGCTGCCACTTTCGCGTCGTGGGTAACCACCAGGACCGCAGTGCCCTCCTCATTGATCTCTTTTAAAAGCTCCATGATCTCCTGAGCAGACCTGGAGTTCAGCGCGCCTGTGGGTTCATCCCCGAAAATAATCTCCGGTTCGCTCATAAGCGCCCTGCATATGCCTGCGCGCTGAAGCTGCCCCCCTGATACCTGGGCGATATCCCGCTCTTCCAGTCCTTCTATTCCCACCTTTTTCATAAGTGCCCTGGCTTTTACGGTTATCGCTTTTCCATTCTTTCTGTTTTCCCGCATGACAGGCAGAATGATATTGTCCAGAAGGTTCAGATTCTTTAAAAAGGCCGGCTGCTGAAAGACAAATCCCATTTTGGTCCTGCGCAGGTCCGCCAGAGTTTCCTCCTTAAGACCGGACATGGTGCTGCCGTCAAAAACTACGGTTCCGCTGTAATCAGAATCCATGCCGCTCAGTGTGTAGAGCAGGGTGGATTTACCGGACCCGGAAGGCCCCATCACGGAAACGAATCCTCCTCTCTCCATTTCCAGAGATACATGGTCAAGCACCAACTGCTTTTCCCTGCCCTCCCCATATGATTTTACGATTTCTTTTCCGTCTAATAACTGTTCCATACCTTACTCCTTTATTGATTGTGATATACATAGGTTCCCCGCTTTTGCCGTTCCTGCTATGGTTGCCGCCAGCGCGGTAAAGAGCAGAACAACCGGTGACAGGACAAAGAAAGACAGAGGGTCTTCTGTAAATTGAAAGGCTGCTGCCCCCAGAGAGGAAATGGCAGCTCCCGCTATCCTTTCTCCAAGCGTCCCGGCAAGTACGCTTCCCAGAAGAATCCCCAGGATCACAACCAGTACCGAACGCCATATATACTGCCTGGAAATATCAGAGCCGGTAAATCCAACAGACTTAAGCACAGCTATGGAATACCGGTCCTTTGCTGTCAGCAGTTTCATAAAAAGCAATATGACCAAAAGTGTCACAACAACAGCCACAAAACCGGCTCCCACCGACGCTGTCCGAACCGCGCGAAGCGTCTGTCCGAAAGTCTGTGCCACATAGTCTTCCATACCGGAAACCTTTGCATACGGAAACTTTCGGCTGTACTCTTCTGTCTTTTCCGCCAGCACACCGGGCTGTTTCAGATTCACACAGACCGTACTCCAGGCAGCTTCCCGGGTACCCGGCTGGAAGGCCGCCTTTGCGGTTTTTCCTCCATTGGTAATGTCTGAGTAAATACCGCAGACTGTGAGCTGTTTTTCCCCTTTGTCCGTAAGCAGAATCATTTTATCACCGACTTTTTTATCCATCTCCTCTGCGTATAACACAGACAATGCAATATCACTGTCACGGGAAGGCAGCCTTCCGTCCACATACTGAAGGGGAAAAGCACCGTGATTCCCAAGCTCCACTTTGATCTGCTCTGTCGTTCCGTCTTCCTGCTCTTGGTCAAAAAGTTCTGTTACGAAAACAGCATACGTCTCAACCGCTGAATCCCGTTCCAGATATTCTCCCACACTGCCTGCCTTTTCCTCCAGCTCCTCTGTCTGCTGTATATCCATCCGCAGATCACAGCGCCCCACACCCAGATAAGTGACAAAACTGCTGTCCGAGATCGTATGATACAGATTCTGAGGCACCACCATGATAAAACACGCCAGAATGATCACAAACAGCATGGTTAAATAGAGACGCTTCCGCGCAGCTATATCTTTCACAGCCAGAAACAGGTTGGCGCTTAACCATCTGTTCTTTGAAAGCCTGAGGCTTTTTCCTCCGCGGACATTTTCCTGTTCGCTTCCCTGGCGGATTGCCTGCACCGGTGATATCCTACGGAATCTTTTCAGGATCCGTCTGATGAAGAATAGGATAAAAAAGAACAGAAGCAGGGTTCCTGCCATACCAAGAAGGAAAGACAGCCCATCATTCCCGCTTTCCCCCAGATTAGCGCGTATACTCTCCTGCAGCGGACCACGCAGCGCCAGTGACAGAAGAAATCCCATGATACATCCGGCTGCAGCGAGAACGGCATAGACCGCCAGATAAATACTCTGTATGTCAGACACACGGATTCCCACTGCCTTCATAACCCCGATTTCCCGGTAGTCATCTTCTATTTTTGCAAGCAGGGTAAACCGGATGCAGAGCAGGGCTATGAGTATAACGATCACGCTGACCAGCAGGATCACAGCGATCATGATCCCGTCGGAGACCGCGCTGATCATCCGGAACAGCGGCCAGGAAAGAGTCGGCCCGTTGGCCGGCATTTGGGATGCACTGTAGGCACTCTCAAACTCACTTAAGTCTGACAAATCCTTCAGACGGAATTCTATCAGATACTCCACGCTTCCCCCTTCTTTTAACTGCGCATAATCTCCCGCACTTACAACAAACCGCTTGGAAGAGGCAAGTGTGGAATTCATCTGGGAATCCCGGACAAAGCCGGTTACCACAAAGGTCTTTCTGTTTATGACAGCCTTATCCCCCGCCTGTACGGTATGATCCCTGTTATAGCAGACCGGGACCCAGAGTTCACCGTCTTTTGGCTGTGCGGGCCTGTTGTTCTCATCCAGCAAAAAATCAAAGCGGCTGCTCTGTACGCTGAATCCATTGTCCTGAACACTTAGTGCCAGGGAATTTTCTCCCAGCCTGATTTTTTCTCCGCCCACATTTAAAAACTCCAGAACCTGAAAATCCTCTACTGCGCTGTTTCCCGCAGTAAATGCTTCCAGTTCTCCAAAATCCACATCTCCTGTATGCATCTGCATAAAATGCGGCGTCTTCGCATCCGCCATAAGCCGGTCAATAGAACCGAAAAGATTGGTGACAAGGATTCCGGCCAGGGACAGAAGCATAGCCGCGGCGGTAATAAATAATACGGTAAGAAAGGATACTGCTTTATTTCCTGCAATGTCTCTTTGAATAATTTTACGATTCATATACACCTCTGTTTTCCAGCAGACGAATAGATTTTATACCGGGAAGAAGGGCCGCTGTCACACAGAGCAGCAGTCCTGACAGTATGATCAGCAATCCGATTCCCCTGCCGTCGCCTGTTCCGAGTATCTTCCCCACACTCCCGGCCAGTTTCCCTCCGGGCAGCAGCAGCGGGGTCATAAGGTAATCTGCCAATACACCGGAAACGGCATAGGCAGCCACATATCCAAGCTGGGAGATCAGTCCCACAAGCCCCCACACGCGGCCCTGTATCTTATTGTCTATATTACCGCGTATCAGGCAGTCCAGACAGGTATTGGCAAAGGGAAGCATGGCAAAAAAACAAAATCCGGCCGCTCCGATCCATACCATATTTTCACGCAGTCCGAACAGTGCCATAAAAATCCCCGCCCCGAACAAAGACGCGGAAAGAAGCCTGACATACCCTTTTTCTATGGAGAAGCCTCCCAATATCATACTGGATACCAGCATTCCGAAAGCAATGACTGTCATAAGTGTCCCAAGGGATGTACTGTCTGCAAAGCTGAGCACCATGGGGGACGCTAAAGTCTGGATCATCCCAAGACAAAACGTAATCAGCGCGCCCATGAAAACAAGGGCAGGCATTCCTGTTCTGCCCGTCAGGGCCTTCCATCCTTCTTTGATTTCCGGCAGAAATGATATCCGTCCTCCGGACACCCGGCTTTCGATTCCTCTGCGCACCGCCAGAGTCGTCACCACTGTCACGAAAAAGGTACCCATATCTAATAGCAACAGAAGGCGGATATCCGCGATTCCAAGGAGAAATCCTGCCAGCACCGGGGAAATCAGATATTTCGCCGAACCTGCCAGTTGGACCATGCCGCTGGCTCTGCTGTACTGCTCCGGCCGCAGCAGATCCGTGATGGTGGCCTTGTATGCCGGTTCTAACAGGGAAGTAAATATCGAACTAATCGTCACACCCACACAAATCTGCCACACCTGTGCCTCCCCGTCCATAAGACAGGCCAGAATAAACAGCAGTCCGGCTGCGGAAAGACTGTCGCCCAGTACCATCAGTATCCTGCGGTCATACCGGTCCGCCAGCACCCCCGCTGGTACACTCAGCAAAAGGGACGGAAGAAACGCAAGCAGAGTGACAAGCGCCATATAGGACGCCTTCCCTGTCTGCTGGAAAATATAGACACCCAGACCAAAGGATGTCAGCCCGCTTCCTACTGAGGAGATAAAATCCCCTGCCCAGAGTGTCAGAAACTTTCTGAAAGAGCTGTCTGCCTGCTTCATGCTATTCCCCGCTTTCAAACATTTTCATAATATAATCAAGATGCCCCTTCTCTGTGCCCAGAAGCCTTTCCATATGGAAAATGAATGATTCTATCCGCATAAGACGCTCTTCCTCTGTCAGTACAACGAGACCGTCATCCAATATAGTGTTCAGATACGCCACCACCATCTCCATACATTCCAAAGGATAGGGCGTGTCAAAAAGTCCCTGTTTGATGCCATCCTCCAACACGATCGCCAGAATAGGCGGCACCTGATTCATAATGATCCTTTTTGACTTCTGATGCATCAATGCGTTCTGAGGCCGGTGCAGATGTTTGATCATGTCTTTCCCTCCCGCTCCTTCCGTCTCTTCCAGGCGAAGAGCCATAACAACACGAATCATGCGTTCTTCAACAGGGATACTGTCATCCTCTGCAATCTGCCGGGCCCGTGCCAGCATCCGCCCGCTCTGTCTGTCTATAATCGCGTCCATAATATCTTCTTTTGATTTAAAATGGTGGTAAAGCGTTCCTCTGGCAATCCCTACCGCCTCCAGGATCTCATTTGTGCTGGTATTATCAAAACCCTTCTCTGCAAACAGCATTGCTGCTGCGTCTAATATCTCATTTTTTCTCTCATTTGCTTCTTTTACTACCCGCATACCATTCTTCCCTCCTATAGACCGACTGTCTGTCGGTATATGTTCATACTATCATCCCCTGCGGGTTCTGTCAACCAAAACAGGAAATATTTTTCTTCACAATCCATAGAGCGGATGTTATCATGGGAACAAATCAAAGACAGACAGCGCCAACCGAAAAGTCAGCGCCATAGAATTTAAGAAATTACAAGACCTTAAGTGCGATTTCAAGAACAAACGCAACGCAGTATAAAACCGCAAGAACGATTAAACATGATCCATCTGGAAAGGATATAATAGCTGTCTGAAAGGAGGTTCACCATGCCAAATCAAACCATAGAAAAAATCACCGCAGCCATTCAATATCTTGAAACACATTTGATGGAAAAAACAGATTTGGATACGGTTGCGGAAGCACTTCACTATTCCAAATACCATCTGCACCGCATGTTCACAAATACTGTGGGTATGACCATACATGAATATGTTCTGCGCCGTCGTCTGACAGAGGCTGCCAAGCTTCTTGTTTTCTCCGACAGACCGGTTCTGGACATTGCGCTTGGGGCCGGATATGAAAGCCAGCAGGCTTTTACCAAAATATTCACCGCCATGTACAAGCAGCCTCCCAGCAGATACCGGGAGAATGAGAAATTCTACCCCCTGCAGTTAAAATTTGAATTAGAAGGGAGCTATCACATGCTGGACAGTTATGAAAACGCCTCAGAAAAAATCACATTTGCCCAGGATTCCGACATTCCGTGCTGGATGGATCTTGTGCGGCTGGTCATAGACGGTTTTCCGCATCTCAGGGAAAAGGACTACTTACAGGTGTTGAAACAAAGCATTGCCGACAGACAGGCCCTTATCCTGAAGGACCAAGAAACCGCCATCGGCATCCTGCTTTTTTCCAGGGAGACAGGAAGTATAGACTTTATGGGCACCCATCCTTTATACAGGAAAAAGGGCATTCCCAAAGCGTTTCTGGATAAGGTAATGCAGGAGCTTGCCGCTGGTAAAGAGATCAGCATAACAACATACCGGGAGGGGGACCGGGCCGATACCGGGCACCGCAGGGAGATTAAAAATCTGGGATTTGCCGAAGCGGAACTGCTGGTGGAATTCGGCTATCCCACCCAGCGTTTTATCCTGCCAAAGGAGGGACCCGATGCATCCATTTCCTGATGAAACAGCCCGCCTTGCAGAAATCCTCCAGAAACTGGATGCCGCTTTACAGGAAGCCGACGCGGATGTGGAGAGGATTGACACAGACTATAAGAATGCCAAACGTTATATGGCACAGTACCGGGGCGAATTAGATCCCCATGAAATGTTTCAAAACGAACTGCTGTTAAAGCAGACAGACCACACCGGCACCATTGCCGCAGCCTCAAGGGATAGGCTGGCAAAACTAAAAGACTCCCCTTATTTTGCCCGGATTGATTTTAAATGCGATGACGGGGAAGAAATGATTGTATACATCGGCCGCTTTACCTTCCGCTGCAGGGGTGAAATGCTGATCTATGACTGGCGCGCCCCTGTATCCGGTATGTTTTACGACTATGAAACAGGCCCGGCGGGCTATGATGCCCCTGCCGGAAGGATTGAGGGATATCTGACCAGAAAAAGACAGTTTAAGATCAAAAACTGCATCATGGAATATGCCCTGGAAAGCGCTGCCAATATCCAGGATGATGTGCTTCAAAAAGAACTTTCCCACACTTCCGATGAGAAGATGAAATCCATCATCTCCACCATCCAGAAGGAGCAGAACAAAATTATCCGGAATGAAAATACAGGCACACTGATCATCCAGGGCGCTGCCGGCTCCGGCAAAACTTCCATCGCCCTGCACCGGATCGCATTTTTGCTCTACCGCTTCAAAGACCGTCTCTCTTCCCAAAATGTGACGATTCTCTCCCCGAACAAAGTGTTTGGGGATTACATTTCCAATGTCATTCCGGAACTTGGGGAGGAGCCTATCTATGAACTCAGCTTTTCCGATATTGCAGAGATTCAGCTGGAAGGTATTATTGGTTTTGAGGAAGAAAGCAGTCCTCCGGATGTTCCGGATGAAAAATGGTCCCGGAGAGTCCGCTTTAAATCAACGCTGGAATTTGTACGAATGCTGGACTCCTATATAGAAAAGCTGAATGACACAATTTTTCTTCCTTCTGACTACACGTTCGGTCCTTTCAAAGCAGACAGAGACTGGATTGCAAAACGCTTTGCAGCCTATGGAAACTATCCCATAAAACAGAGGCTTCCCATGATCGCAGATGATATATGCCGCAGCTTTGAGGATGATAATATCATGGAACAAGAACTGCCGCAGCCGCGTGCCATCCTAAAAAGCCTCACCTCCATGCTTGCCGTCCGCAGCACACTGGCCTTATATAAAAAATTCTGCCAAGACTCCGGCATCCCTCATCTGTTTGTCATGCCTTCCAAAAAGACACTGGAATGGGCAGACGTATATCCCTTTCTCTACCTTCACGCTGCCTTTGAAGGCCTGAAAGAGAGCAGGATCACCAGACATCTGGTGATTGATGAGATGCAGGACTACGCTCCCATCCAGTACGCAGTGATAAATCTGCTTTTTCCGTGTTCCAAAACCATTCTAGGCGACTTCGGACAGATACTGAACCCGAACCACAGCCATACTCTGGATGACCTGCGGGCCATGTATGAAAAGGCAGAATTTACCGAGCTGAACACCAGTTACCGTTCCACCTGGGAAATCATGAACTTTGCCAAATCCATCCTGAAAGATACAAAAATCCGGCCTGTAAAGCGCCATGGAAAGGCTCCGTCTGTCATCTTCTGTCAGACTCCCGGGGAAGAACTCCTGAAAATAGAATCGGAGATCCGAAATTTTTTACAAGGCAGAGACGCCTCCATGGGCATAATCCTGAAGACGGACAAAGACGCTGAAGCGCTCTTTAAACACCTGCATCCCACATACCCTGTAGAGCTGATATCCCCCCACAGCACAAGCTTTAAAAACGGGATATCCATCACCTCTGTGCGCATGTCAAAAGGGCTGGAATTTGACGCGGTCCTCATACCGGATGCGGGAAAGGAAACGTATTTTTCGGAATACGACCGCAGCCTGCTCTATATTGCCTGCACAAGAGCCATGCACAGTCTTACACTCCTCCATACAAAAGAACCCTGTTGTTTCCTTCCGAAATAGAGTAGGAGGGAGTGACTAGCTCCCGTCCTCTCACACCACCGTGCGTACCGTTCGGTACACGGCGGTTTCAATAGTTGACATGCACAGACTGATAGGCTGTGGCTAAATCATAAAAGCCACTGTTTATCAGTCTTTCTTTTAACATAGCTCTCTTTACTGTCGTAAGATTTGAAGAGAACCAATGTCCTTTTCGACTGTTAGCCGCTATATGTGCATAGTATTCTGGAATTCCCATTCTGATTAGATTTCTCTTTTTCGTTTTAGGCAGCTTCCACTGTTTCCATATACACATGCGTATTCTGTGATAGAGCCATCCGTTGATATCTTCTATGTTGTTCTTCATGCTTGCGATTCCGTAGTAATTCAGCCAGCCCCTAGCATACACCTTTATCTCTTCAAGACTCGGTTTTATGCTCTGACACTTCTTACGGGAAGATAAGGTTTTCAGTTTTGACTTAAATTTCTTCCATGACTTTGGATGAACTCGGACATATATGCCACTACCATTCCTTCCCAACGTAAAGCCAAGGAACTTAAATTTTCGGATTGCAAACACACTGACAGTACGGCTTTTCTTTCTGTTCACTGTTAGTTTCAGTTTCTCTTCGAGATATTTCGTACTGCTTTCCAACAGTCTTTCTGATGCTCGCTTGCTCTTTGCTAACAACACTATGTCATCAGCATATCTGACACAAGGCACACCTCTCTTAAAGAACTCTTGGTCAAACTCATTCAGATAGATATTTGCCAGTAACGGCGAAAGATTTCCACCTTGCGGAGAACCTTCTTCCGTTTCCATTACCACTCCATTTTCCATTACACCACTTTTCAGATATCGTTTTATGAGTTGGATTACTCTTTCATCTTTTACATTCTTGCGTAAAAGGTTTAATAACAGTTCATGATTTAACGTATCAAAATATCTCGATAAATCCAGCGATACCGCATAGGTATAGCCTTGTTCTGCATACTCTTTTACCTTAAGGATTGCGTCTTTTGCGCTTCTGTTCGGGCGATATCCGTAACTCGTTTCGCTAAAGAGTGGTTCATAGATTGGCATTAGCTGTTGTGCTATTGCCTGTTGTATGGTTCGGTCTATCACTGTCGGTATGCCTAGCTTTCGCACACCACCATCTGCTTTTGGGATTTCAACTCTCCTTACTGGAGACGGAGTATATTTCCCTCTTAATATTCGGTCTGTCAACTCCTTTTGATGTTCCCTTAAATATGGGAGTGCTTCTTCAACGGTCATTCCGTCAATTCCCGCCGCTCCCTTGTTTGCCTTTACTCTTTTGTACGCTCTGTTCATGTTGCCCTTGTACAGTATCGCCTCTAAGAGTTTCGGCTGTGCACTGTCTCTTTCTTTCCATATCCGATTGAACGACCTAGACGCTTTCGCATACCCTTCATGTTCCGCATTATCTCTTTGCGAACAGCCATTGTTCATGTTTTCTGTCATTGTAAGTCATTCCTCCCTTTCTCGGTCATACTCAAGGCTCCTATTGATTCGGTCCTTCATCTTTCGACTACTATGACCTCTGCTGACTTCTGTGCGTTCAGCATAACCTTACAGTTATGGTTACTCCTTTCAGAGCATTCCACACAGACCTCCCTGGGTACCACACGTTTCCTTCTCTCCATCTATCTGCCA
Organism: Blautia sp. JLR.GB0024; assembly: GCF_037000545.1. Classification (NCBI taxonomy): domain Bacteria; kingdom Bacillati; phylum Bacillota; class Clostridia; order Lachnospirales; family Lachnospiraceae; genus Blautia; species Blautia sp. JLR.GB0024. The sequence goes on from NZ_JBANBF010000001.1 coordinate 910,128, forward strand.
CATTTATCATGCATGATTCCGTGTAGTTATTGGGCTTCGACTTGTTATGCAGCCTTACCCTCATGCATAACCTTTTATGTGATTTCTGTTCGTCAGACCGGAGATTTGCCCATGGGTTAGTATGTTCCCCATATCCAGCTTCCTTCCGATTCCGTCTCACGGCGGACACCCTTGCTTTCGGCTATATCCTTCCCACTACCGGGCGGATTCGAGACTTTCACTCGTTGGAAACGTGCGCCGCCAGGCGCACATAACAGACGAGCCGGTCCGCGCAGACGTGACCGGCTCATTATCTTCTGTCTTCTATTTATCTCAGCAGCGGCAGACTGCCTGTCAGTTTATTGACCAGCTTCCTGGCACCGCAGATACCGATGCCAAAGTAAGTCATTTCCTCTTCTGCCACACTTGCTGCTTTTTTTATATACTCCTCATAGACGTTACAGCTCTGCGCAACATCTGAAAAATCCACCACCACCAGGTCCGCGTATTCCGGCCGGTAGAGCTGCTCCCTGATCTCTCTGATTTTCTCCTGATCCGCCTTCAGAATCGGAACAGGAAGCTCTATGATCCCAAGATGTTCCTTCCCGCTTTTATCCATCACATCCGGCCCCACTGTCTCCGGGATGTGTTTTCCCAGTGTGATTCCCATGATTCCCGCGGTGTTGGCCAGAATGCCAAGGGGCAGGTCTTTGTCCAGTACCATGACGCATTTATCACTTTGTGCCTGCATATGCCTTATACTCCTTTGCTGTATTCTTCTCAGTTTTTCTGTCCTCAGATAAGAACAGGCCAATCAGTGTCAGGACAATGCCTGAGACGATCGTCCGTGTTAATTTCTCATGCAGGATAAGAGCCGACGTAACTGCCGTGATGACAGGAACCATGTAAATATAGACACTGGTCTTCACGGAACCCAGGATCTTAACCGCAAGATTCCAGGTCACAAAGCAGAGCGCAGAAGCTCCGAATCCCAGGAACAGCAGATTCAGCACGTTTTTCAGGCTGGCAAACTGCTGAAGTTCCATATGAAAATCCATCAGAAGCAAGGCCGGGACCATAAAGATAAGCCCATAGAAAAACGTACGCCTTGTAGTCTGAATGGTATTATATCCAAACCCACTGATCTTTTTCGTGATCGTCGAAAACGCAGCCCAGATCATTGCCGCTATCACAGCCAGCAAATCTCCCACGGGATTTAACTGCAGGTTCTTCTCCCCTCCGAAACTGATCAGAAAGATACCCGCAAGGGCAATCAAAAACCCGGCGAAGAACCGTATATTCGGCCTCCTGTCGTGCAGAAACAGACAAGAAAAAATCACTGTAAAAAAAGGCGCAATAGAGATGATGACACCCACATTGGAGGCCAGTGTATAGGTCAGCGCAATATTTTCAAACAGATAATACAGTGTCACACCGCAGAGTCCTGCTGCGGCAAAGTACCATTCCTGTTTCCTCCTGCGTACCTTCAGCCTGCGGGGGCAGACACACCAGAGCGCAAAATACCCGATCATAAAACGGATAAATAATATTTCCACCGGTTCAAAACTTATAAGAAGCACTTTTGTGGAGATAAACGTAGTTCCCCAGATTAAAATGGTAAGAAGGGCTGCTATATGCCCATGTATTGTCTTATTCATTCGGCCACTCCTTTGCCGGAGTGACAGGCAGCGGTTTATCTGTAAAGATTTTCTGATACTGTTTTGGTGTCAATCCGATAAATTCTTTGAAAAAATTAGTAAAATGACTCTGGTCCGCAAAACCGGCCATATCTGCCGCGTCAATGGGTGCCACACCCTGTTCCAGGAACTCCTTGGCTTTCTTAAGGCGCACAGTCTGCAGATAGCGGTACGGAGAAACTCCCACCTGTTTGGTAAAAGAACGCAGCAGGTACGATTTTCCGAAACTGGTCATGGAGAGCAGATCATCCAGCGTGATATTTTCCGAAAAATGCTCCTCCATATAACTGCAGAGCGTCTTGATCTGCTGATTCGGCTCTGATATATCCGCCTCGTCAAAAGGCGCTGCGTGTTCCTGCAGGATCTGCTGCAGAAGGAAGAAAAATGCCTCCTCCTTTTTCAGCTTGGGTTCGTGGGCGAGAATGGCATCATACAGATCACCGATGGACTGCGTAATGTCACTTTGATATACCACGTTTTTAGTAAAATGCGGGATAAAATCCTTTCCCGTAATTTCCTTAACAGCTCTCTGCATCACATCCATATTAATATTGACCGCACGGTAATCTAAAATTTCACCATTGATGGGCGCACAGAAGTGATTGTCTCTGGGGTTAAACAAGATCAAATCTCCGGCATTCAGGTCATACTCCATTCCTTTGCACCAGAGATGCCTCTTTCCTCCCTCCACAAACCCAATCACATAATAATCATGAAAATGGTTTGGAAATTTCTGGACAATCCCGCTCAAATTATATGCTTCGATTCCCAGGTCATGGTCATAATACACATGCCTTTGTTCTTGTTCCGCGTGCATTTCTTGTCCTCCTCCTTTCATTTTCACTATTGTAGCATTTCGGAAAAAAGAAATCTTGAACGATATGACACCTGGTGTCCGTTTTCGTCCATTATAACATATACGAACTCTTCATTGACAAGGAACTTTTTTACATGCTATAGTAATCATTAGGACAAGCAAATCATCCCAATGAGGTGGCTTTTATGAACTTTATTTTGACTGATAAATTGAGAAGACGAATCAGCTCCGTACAGATAACGTTTCCGGTGAAACATTGTACGGAGTTCAGATAGCGGCAGAGCTGCTGTATTCACCGGGAAACAGGTATGATGCGTATCGGATTATCTGATGCGTTTGTTTGTGTACCTGTTTTCCGTGAATACCCTTGTTCTGTATCTGGCTGCGGCGATGTGTTCGCCGCAGCCTTTTGTCTGCAGACTGACAGGCAGAGGCTTATGATGTCCTCTGCCTTTTTTGCTGCCCGGCAGAGGCATCTGTACAGTACCCGTATGCGGGTGGCAGCAGATTTTATCATTTACAGAAAGAGGTATTTACAATATGAATTTGAATACATGGAAAGGAAAGACCTTTCGATTTTTAACAGCCCAGACTATCTCCCTGTTCGGTTCCTCCCTGGTTCAGTACGCGATTGTCTGGTATATTACACTGACAACATCTTCAGGAAAAATGCTCACCATCTCCACCCTCTGCGGCTTCCTTCCCCAGATCATCATTTCCCTTTTTGCAGGGGTATGGATTGACCGCTATGACAGGAAGCTGTTGATCATGCTCTCAGACGGCGTTATTGCATGTTCTACGCTTATACTGGCTCTGGCTTTTTTGTCAGGGCATAAGAACATCTGGTTTCTGTTTGCTGTGCTGATCATCCGTTCAGCCGGCACCGGAATCCAGACACCTGCGGTGAACGCCATCTTTCCGCAGCTTGTTCCCAAAGAACATCTCATGAGGATGAACGGAATCAACAGTACCCTGTCCTCCTTCATGATGTTCTTATCACCGGCAGCCGGAGGTGCCGTTCTCTCCGCAGCGCCTCTGGAGGCGGCACTTTTTATTGACGTGATCACAGCCATGATCGGCATCAGTATCACTTTTACCATTAAAATACCGCCCTACGCAAAATCATCTGCCGGGGAGGAATCCAGTCTGCAGAAAATAACAGGCGGTATTTCCTACATTAAGAACCATGTTTTTATCAGAAGACTGATGCTGTTTCAGATCATCATCCTGTTTCTGATCAGCCCCTCCGCCTTCCTCACACCTCTTATGGTGAGCAGGACCTTCGGATCGGAGGTATGGCGGCTCACGGTCAGTGAAATGACCTACAGCCTCGGCATGGTCCTGGGCGGCATCCTCATCGCCTCCTGGGGCGGATTTAAAAACCATCTGCAGACCACTCTTCTGGCCGGAGGTGTGTACGGGGCGATCATGATCGGTCTGGGGACGGCGCCTGTATTTTTCATATACCTGGTCATGAATACCATGATAGGCGTTACCTCCCCCTGCTACAACACCCCCATCAATGTGACCATCCAGGAAAAAGTGGAACCAGGCATGCATGGCAGGATTTTCAGTTTCATGCAGATCTCCACTTCCTGCGCGCTGCCTCTGGGTATGGCCTTTTTCGGCCCTCTGGCAGATTATGTTCCGGTACAGTATCTTCTTGTGGCCGCAGGCGCTCTGGTTCTTACCATCTCTGTCTGCTTTAAACTCTTTCGATGTTTTAAGTAGAAAAGGTGTAGCTGTCATCCCATGGCACCAGGGCGTTTTGCATGGATGACTGCCTGTAACTGTGAGGGCACTGAACCGTAAAAAAACACCTGGCCGCAGATGCCGTTTGACTTTTCCGGCATTTATATTATAATAGAGTCAGATTTATTATTACGAATGTAATATAACAGGATTCCGTTATGATTTACGGGCACCCCGAAAGGAGTGAAATTATGGTGATATCACAGGCATTTATTTTCCGTTTTCTGCTCAGCAATGTGATCATTATGCTGGTCACCCTGGTCTTTTTCCTTATGAAACGCCTTTTTAAAAAGCAGATTCCGGCACGGGGACAATATCAGATTTGGATCATCTATCTTATAATGCTCACGATTCCTTTTCTGCCATTTCGGAACCGGACCTTTTTCCCGGCAGGCTTTCTGAACAGATTATCTTCAAATGCAGGCAGAGCTGTGGAATCTCTGACTGCCGCTGCCGCGCCTGCAGCAAAAAGCACCCTGCAGATACAGGATTACGCGCTGGAGGCAGAAAAATCCGGTGGGAGTACGCTTTTGCTGGTTTTATCTGCTGTCTGGCTCCTGGGTGCATGCCTGATGCTCTGGTATACTGCACGTTCAGCAAAAAAGCTGCATCAGCTTTTCAAAACCGCCCTCCCTGTGCAAAATAAGGCGGTACGCACGCTTTATAAAAAATGCCTGAAGCAATGCGGCCAAAAAAGGCCGTTCCCTCTGCTTGCCAGCGCTTTTATCCAATCTCCTGTATCTGCCAGGGCCTTTCGCCCCTGTATCATTCTTCCCATGGCGTATCTGTCAGAGGAAGATTCAAAAGCGCTTTCTTATATCCTGCTGCATGAGATCCAGCACTGCCGCCGCAGGGATCACGCGGTGAATCTTTTTATGAATCTGTTTTGTATCATTTACTGGTTTAACCCCGCAGTATGGCTGGCAGGCAGGAAGATGCGGGCGGACAGGGAACTGGCCTGCGATGCGTCCGTGCTGGGAATCCTGCAGGAGGGGTGTTACCGGGAATATGGCTCTGTGCTCTTACATCACACGGCAAATGCCTCCCGCTCTGAATATTCCATGACCACCGGATTCGCGGAGAATCAAAAACAGATGAAGAAAAGAATCCTGGGCATTGTCACTTATCGGAAAGAAACAGGAACCGTCCGGATAAAGAACACTGCCTTTTTATTTTTGGCAGCCATACTTGTACTGGCAAACACGCCTTTCCTGTCTGTGACCACATGGGGAGAGACCGTTTCCACATCCCCCAAGGGCAAAACGAAAGCCCTGGAACTGGATACTTTCTTTGAAGGCTATGCAGGCAGTTTCGTGCTGTATCAGCCCTCCTCGAACACCTGGAGCATCTATGGGGAGGAGGAAAGCCGTACACGTATATCCCCGGATTCCACATACAAAATATACAGCGCGCTGCTCGCCCTTGAAAAAGGAACCATCACCCCGGATTCTTCAATCCTTCCCTGGAAGGAAGAGGTGTATCCTTTTGAAAGCTGGAATCAGGACCAGGATCTAAAATCTGCTATGAAAAATTCAGTCAACTGGTATTTTCAGGAGTTAGACAGCAGAGCCGGTCTATCTTCCATACAGGGCTTTTTAGATCAGATCGGGTACGGAAACAGCGATGTGTCGGCAGGTCCCGAAACCTTCTGGATGGAATCCTCCCTGAAAATCTCACCCATTGAGCAGGTCAGACTGCTTGCTGATCTCTATGACAATACATTCGGATTTCAGGAATCCTCCATACAGGCAGTGAAGGATGCCCTGTGTATTGCAGAGGAAAACGGCTATACGCTCTACGGGAAAACGGGGACCGGCAATATTGATGGCAAAGACAAAAACGGCTGGTTCACAGGCTATGTGGAGACCCATGGTGTTCCAAGCTTCTTTGCCGTAAACATCCGGGGGGAAGACCACGCTGACGGGGCGACTGCCAGCAGGATCGCCCTTGAGATTCTGGCTCAGATGCAGCTTCTGCCGGATTAGAAGGGCAGGATCGCCATACGCGTCTGCGATTGACAAGCTTATGCCGTAAGAATATAATATTTATAATCTCTTTATCAAACCAGGAGGCTGAACCATGAAAGATTTACCCCAGATATCTGAGGCCGAATATGAAGTTATGAAGGTTGTGTGGAAGAATGCTCCCATTAACACCAATGAAATCACAGAAATGCTGTTAAAGACTACAAGCTGGAGCCCCAAAACCATCCAGACACTGATCAAAAGGCTGGTCCAGAAAGGTGCTCTGACATATGTAAAGGAAGGACGCGTATTTGTCTACACACCGCTGGTTCAGAAGGACGAATATCTGGATCATGAGAACAGTTCCTTTTTAAAACGATTTTATAACGGAAGCCTGTCCTCCATGCTGGCCAATTTTATTGAAAAAGACCGATTAAGCGAACAGGAGATTGAAAATCTCCAGGAGCTTTTGGCACAGCGGTCTTTACATGAAAAATAAAGTATTTTAAGGGAGACAGCTGATAGCTGTCTCCCGTTTTTGTCTGCTACTGCCGGACAGGCACGATCGTCCATCTTCCGTTCTGTTTCATCAGAAAACAGGGGTGTCCCAGTTTATACCTGTAATACTTCTCCACAAGCTGCTGCGGAACCGGGAAATCAAAGCGGTCGAGAAAATAAGATACTTTATAATTTACGGACATGGGCAGTGCCTCCTTCTCTCTGGATAGTATATTCTATGTCCTGTCCCAATGCATTATGACTCCTTCCTGCCCTTATCTGCGGTCTTGGCACCGTCATACAGATATTTTCCCAGCAGATACTGGTATTCCTTTCGCAGGCCGTAATAGGTATCCAGAATCGGTCTGCAGCTTTCTTCCACTTCCTCCAGAACCACATCGAAGTTTTCCCTCAGAACCTCCACCACACTTTTGTCAATCTTTCCTTCCCGGGCCTGCTCCTCTATAATAGACAGAGTCCTGTTCTTGGAAAATGCCTCCTTGTAGCTGCGGGTCCCCAAAAGCGCACTGACAATATCCGATACCGCCACGATCCGCTCCTCTATGGTCAGCTCCTCCCCGCAAAGCCCTCTGGGATATCCGCTTCCGTCCAGCTTCTCGTGATGCCTGAGGGCGATTCTTGTTATCCCTTCCTCTATGGTGCCTCCCAGGATTTCCTCCGTCCGGTCCACATGGGTCCGCATGATAGCCATAGCCTGATTGCTCAGCCTTCCCGGGTACTCCAGTATCTCCACCGGGATTCCGATCTTCCCCAGATCATGCAGAAGCGCCCCATAGAAAATATTATGTATCTGTTCCTCTGACAGCCCCATATGTCTGGCAGCACAGCAGCTTATGCGTGTCGTTGTGATGGTGTGGGTCACTGTATGCTGGCTTCTGAAATCAATGGCATATATCATCATTCTCAAATAATCCTCACATTCCTGCTCTGACAGACGGACATCCGGAAGGATTTTATGAAAGTCTTTCTCCTCATCCAGACATGCAAGCATAGAGAACTGATTATCCGCCTCATAAAACAGATCCAGAATGCTGCCGTCAAATTTGCTTCCTCTTACCCGGTCAAGATATCCAAACAGGTTATGGGAATCCGGATGTTCCTGAAGGTATATGTCAACTCGGTCAGCAAGGCTGATCATCTGGGCTGCTTCCCTTATTCTGTCTTCCAGCGTATCCGGCAGATGGACTGCTGCCACATGATGAAACATGACTGCCCTGGCCCAGTTTTTTAAGGGAGAGAGATTATCAAGAAACACATATCCGTAGATGGAATGTTCCCAGATATCTTCGGATTCAAACTGGGCCATCCGGTTGATCTCCTCGGTCTTGTAAGCGCCGATATCATGCAGCATGGCAAGGATACAAATGTCCTGGATATCTTTTGCAGAATACTTTTTCTGCACTGCCAGCATTCCGTAGACCAGGGATGCCACCCTTTTTCCGTGGTCCACCAGCCTCGGGTCCACATAGTTCAGCGTCCGTTCGATCAGACCGCTGATATTATTACTGTTGACAACTGCTTTTGCCTCCATATAAAACCTCCAACATACGCTTTCTCCACCGCGCGCATTACCAAAAAATATGATATTATTATAATATAATTATTCTGTAATTACAATGAATACCTTACACACAGTCAAAAGAAAACCGTCAAAAGGCGCCCGGCAGACCGGACGCCCATGTGGCAGTGAATCTATCTTTATCAGGAATAGGATTCCGTGTATTCAAAGAAATCAAAATCCGCGTAATGTCTGTGAAACATCCTGTCCGCACAGGTCAGACCTGCCATGGTTCCGGTAAATTCCCCGTACCTGCAGTATTCATCAGAAAAATGGGAGGTATCGAATACCCGGCCGATCTTCTGAAACTCCGTTCCGTCACAGCTCCACTCAAACCATGTTTTCCTCTGCTCCACATACAGCCGCAGATAGACCGGTCCTTCCCCCACAGGTGTTCTGGTATCTGTAAATTCCGTCTTCTCCCCATTCTCCAGGCAAATAACAGACAGGGCACTTTGTCCCAGGGTCTGGCTGTAATACTTTCTCAGATTGATATAGTTCATATTGTCATAATAGAGGATAAGACCTGCGCTGTGCTGGTAAATCTCAGGATGAAACTCCATTTTCGTGGTGATGCGCGCGTGAAGGGAGGTGAGCTTTCTAGCCAGAATGCTGACGCGGTTTAAGGAGGTTCTGGATTCCTGGCCTCTCAGCCGCACATATCCCGGCCTGGCTGTCACATCCGCAAAGGACTGGGGCATGATCCTGGGTGCGTAATACCAGTTTCCAAGGGTGTCCGCGTCAAAGTCGTCGTAATCCGGTATCTTCGGCATCTCACACTTTGGAAGGCCGCTCTCAGGCACCTGCATCTTTGCCAGCCTGCCGCCGTCAGCCATGCGAAGCCAGCCATCCTCTGTCCATACCATTTTCTGGATAGCCGTCTCCCTGCCCAGTGTGCAGCGAAGCTCCGGTACAAACGGCCTGGCGGTCAGATGCACCAGATACACTTCCCCATTTGGGGTCTCCACATAGCTTCCGTGACCTGATTTCTGCAGTACGGAATCCGGGTTATAGTATTGGGGCTTTAAGTGGTCCGGGTCATGACGCTCATTGGATACACCGGGAGCGGAGGTCACAATGGGATTTTCAGGATCTTTCTCATAAGGTCCCCAGACATTCTCTGCCCTTCCCATAGTCACACAGTGATTGTATCCCGTGCCGCCCTCCGCGCACATGATATAATACCGCCCGTCTTTTTTTGTAAGATGAGGCGCTTCGATACATCCCCTGTCTGTCCCGCCGTTCCAGATACGTTTTGGATAACCGATGACTGCCTTTTTTTCCGGGGAATACTCTGCCAGACAGATGGCGCCCGGTTTCTCATAGCCCTCTCTGGTCTCCCACTCCAGGGAGACGATCCATTTGCGCCCATCCGTATCGTGCAGCAAAGAAGCGTCAAATCCGGCTGAATGCAGATAGACCGGCTCACTCCAGGGCCCTTCTATGTCACTGGCACAGATCAGGTAATTGTCCACATCAAAGTACCTGGCATTCATGGAGTTCATCACCCCGTAGACCACATAAAACATATCCTCCTTCTCACAGTAAGTCAGGCAGGGTGCCCAGATGCCCTTTGCCGAGGGCAGTTTTTTCAAATCCACTTTCTCATCATCTGTCAATACGTGTGTTAGCAGTTCCCAGTGCTTTAAGTCCTTTGAATGGTATACGGGAATGCCCGGAAACCATTCAAAGGTGGAAACCGCAAGATAGTAATCATCCCCTTTTCTGCAGATACAGGGGTCCGGATGAAATCCGGGAAGTATGGGATTTTGGATCATAGCATTCCCTCCTATTTTTCATAATCACTTTTATGTATTCCTTTTGCCAGGTCTGTTACTGCCTTTTCGTACTTTTTATCCAGGTCAAAGAAACACAGGCAGATGGCTGCAATCAGGACGGATACAGCGGGGATCCACACAAAAGACCAGGTGATCGCGGACTGTGATGCCGCAGACTGTACGGCCGCATCCGCCTTGAATCCTCCGGCGTTTAACACCCATCCGAGAACCGCGGTTCCGAAACCGGAGCCCACCTTCATACAGAAGGAGGAGGCTGCATTTCCCATGCCGGCTGTTCCGTAGCCGTTCAGCCACTCCCCGTAGGTGATGGCATCCTGCAGGGCACCGAACATAGTGGCGGCGCCGAACCCGAACCCGATTCCTTTTACAACAGAAAGCACACATACCAGCGTCAGATCCGTGGTAAACCCTGTCAGCAGGAAACCTGCCATGGATATGAGCATGCCCATGAGAAACACATTGCGTTTCCCTGTCTTTTTCATGATAAAAGGCGTCACAAACATGGTGGCGATCTGCGCCACAGACAGACAGTTGGAGATGGACGCATAATAGCTCTCATCCCCCATATTGTATTTTGCATAGTATACAGCGGAGCCAAAGAAGCTTGACATCATGAAATACATGGCAAACAGGGCAATGACAAGTAAGACCCAGTATTTGTTCTTCACAAGGCCTGCCAGCCCTTTTACAAAAGACACCTGCTCCTTTTCGGCCTGCTCTGTCTTCTTTTGTTCCACCACGCGTTCTCTGCAGACACCGAACATGAAAAGGTTCAGCCCTACAAATACCAGCATCAAGAGCACAAAGGTCAGTGTCCATCCCTTCTGGCTGTAAGCGTCACCGCCGCCGAAGGCTGTGGTCAGTTTCAGTACCACTGTGTTGATGGTCATGGTTCCCGCTGTTGCCAGCAGCATCCTGAAGTTGCCCAGAAGCCCTCTCTCATACTGGTTAGTGGTCATCAGGCCGTTCATGGTGGCGTAAGGCACGTTGATTCCGGTATAGAAAATGGTGGAAACCAGATTATATGTCAAAAACATGTAGGCAAGCTGTGCTTTTCCCACAAAAGAGGAAGGCACACTGAACATGAGGACCGTGCAGACCGCCAGGGGAATACAGAGTCTTGCGATCCAGGGGCGGGCCTTGCCCCATTTGCTGTGTGTATGGTCAATGATATATCCCATGACCAGGTCTGAGATCCCGTCAAATATTTTCGATATGGCAATGATAGAAGCCGCTGCCGCCGCGTTTGCCCCCACTACATTGGTATAATACACAAGCAGGAATGCACTGATAGCTGAGTACACCAGGTTCCCCGCATAATCTCCCACTCCGTAACCAAACCGCTCCACAAATGACAACTTTGCATTGGGATTCATATCTGTCTTCATAATCTGTTTTTCTCCTTTAACTGCATTTTATTTTATCCAAAAGGCTTATCCTTCCTTAGGAAACCATCCGAAATCCGTACATCTTCCGAAATCCCAGCTGTCCCATCCGATCCATCCGGCATCGTTCACGGTATCCACCAGAAGCTTATAGCTCCAATAAAAATATCCCGAGCCTTTTTTCCAGGCATCTAACTGTTCTTTGGCAAGCGCGCTGTAGATACGCTTTTTCTCCTCCGGGCTTACAACCTCCGCAGGTGCTCCTTCCACACCGTTTAACACACTCTGGCCGCCCTTTGTGTCACAGCCGCAGGCAAGAGAGTTGAACAGGCACCATTCTCCGCAGATGACCGGAAAATACTGCTGCATTTCCTCTATGTCTTTTGCCAGTGTCCCGCGGATGTAGGCAGTGTAGGATTCCACGTTCTGTTCACAGCCAAGGGCCTCCGCCACCATCAGATACTGGTGTGTATCCAGCACCACATTTTTGTATTTGTCTTCGCGCATGAACTCTTTCCAGGCTTTTAACTCAAAGGCGTCATGGATCACCACATATTTTTCATCCGGCATATATTTTCTGATTCTGTCATATGCCTCCAGATAGAAGCTGCGGATAAATTCCATGGTGTTCGGCCTGCTGCCCCGCGCCTTTTCCGGGTCGGCCGGTTTATAGCGGTTTGCCACATCCATGGTTGTCCACATATCCTCCAGGATGGGCTCATTGAGAATTTCAATGCCCCACAAACCCGGTCTGGTTCCATAGCGCTTCGCCAGCCGTTCCAGAACGCTTAACTCAAATTCCACCTCGTCCGGCTCCTGGGACCATTTGCAGACGCCGGAGATTCCCCCGTTGTCAAATCCGTTCTGGCTGTCCGGCGCAGTGTGCAGGTCGATCAATATCTGCAGCCCGTATTTCTCTGCCCAGCAAAATGCTTTGTCCAGCTCCTCTACACAGCCGATGAAAGGTTCCCTGTCGCCAAAGATAAAATACGGCACCGGAATCCTGACCGCATCCATCCCCATGGATTTGATCCTTGTAAAATCCCTCTCCGTGATATATTCCGCACGGTGGATTTTTATTCTCGCCTCATATACCTCTTTGGAGAGCTGCCTGGGAAGATAGTATTCATCCTCCGCTGTGGTTCCCTCAAAAAGCGCCGGACTCATCCATTTTTCCAGTACCAGCCAGTTTCCCAGATTTACGCCTTTTACATACATAATCCATTCTCCTTTTCGGACTTTGTCTTTATTTGCCTTGATTTTATGACAAAATCAGCGGTTTATATATCACTTTTTTCGTTTTTTTATCACTTTCCTCGGATTATCTGTTATAATGGATATAGATTCCCATACAGGAGGTACTTTGTTATGAATATCCCTTATCTGATGCGGCACGTTTCATACAGCCTGCACACTATCGTGCGGGATTACGGGGAAAAAGAGGAAGTGACGGAGAGATTCTGCGGACGTCCTGACTTTACGGACAGCAGTTTTTATGAAGGTTCTCTGGAAGAATATCTGCTCTTTGAGGATTCCGGGACGCTGCCGCTTTTGTTGTCTGCCGGAGATAAACTGGTCTATGCGAAAGTTACGGTTCCGGGACACCGGTTTATCATCGGCCCGGTTAAGCTCAAGACACCGGTGCGTCTCATCCACTGTGATAAACAGCCTGTCTATGATGAGAGTTTCCTGGATACGGTGCCGTTTTGTGACTTTGCGGAGTTATCGGTAAATATTCTTCTTATACATAATCTTTTCTGGGAACAGACTTTGAATGAGCGGGATTTGATCGTATTTAACTGTATTGACGAAACCCTGGATACAGAGATTCAGAGACATTTTTCAGATCTGCTGTTTGAGAATCAGGAGGCTTCCATAGGACATAACCCCTATGACCAGGAGCTGCGGGAATTCTCCAGTATTGAGAACGGAGATGTAAAACAGCTGGAAAAAAGCTGGGCTGAGGATTACACGGGAAATGTCGGTGTTCTGGCAAAAGACAAGCTGCGCAACTGGAAAAATATCGGGATCGTGGTGATCACCCTGGCAAGCCGGGCTGCCATACGCGGCGGCATCCTGCCTGAAATCTCCTTTTCCCTGAGTGATATTTATATCAATAAGGTGGAGGAGGCTTCTGATATGGCTTCCATCACCCATCTGCTGCGGCAGGCTGAGTACCAGTATACCAATATGGTGAGAGAACAGAAAGAGCAGCTAAGCGGCACAGGGAACAAAGAAAAGAATCCCCATGTCCGCCGCTGCAAAGATTATATCTTTTCCCATCTGCACGACAGGATCACTATTCAGGAGATAGCTGACTTTTTGGGCATGAACCCGGGCTATCTCTCTGAACTGTTCCATAAATGCGAGGGAATGTCCATCAAAAATTTTATTCTGCGTGAGAAGATCGGTCTGGCCAAAAATATGCTGACCTATTCCGGATATTCCTATATCGAAATTGCCGCATACCTGGGTTTTTCCTCCCAGAGCCACCTTGGAAAGCAGTTCAAAAAGCTCACCGGCTTCACCCTCAGTGAGTACCGGAACACATACGGTGTCCGGCAGTTTACCTCCTGATCACTCTCCCAAGAAATAGCGTCCATAGGCATCGGCTGCCAGGATCGCAGCGGACACGGTCTCCGGTGTCACCTGGAAAGGCATGTTGTGGAGAGTATCGTTCTCTGCGCAGGCAGCCTCCGCCACTGCCATGACTTTTTCAGGAGTCACCTCTTTGACGCCCAGCTCTTTCAGGGTGACAGGCAGGCCCACTTCGATGCAGAAGTCAATGATCATCTCCAGCTCCTCTGCAGGGATGTTTTCAAGCACAAGCTGTGTGATGGTGCCGAAAGCCACCTTCTCCCCGTGGTACATGGAATGGCATTCTTCCAGTACGGTAAATCCGTTGTGGATGGCATGGGCGCCTGCAAGTCCGCCGCTCTCAAAACCGATACCGGAGAGCAGTGTGTTCGCCTCAATGACTTTTTCCACTGCCTCTGTGCAGGCACCTGCCTCCAGAGCGATTTTAGCCTTCACGCCTTCCTCCATCAGTGTGTCAAAGCATAATTTTGCCAGAGCCATGGCTGCGCCTGTGGATTTGCCATTTACACAGGTCTGGGCATCGCTTGCGGCACAGGCACGGGCCTCAAAATATGTAGCCAGGGCATCTCCCATGCCGGCTACGGTCAGGCGCACCGGGGATTTTGTGATGACCTCTGTATCCATCAGCACCATGTCCGGGTTCTTTGGCAGGAACAGGTATTCCTCAAATACCCCTTCATCTGTATAGATCACTGACAATGCGCTGCAGGGCGCATCTGTGGAGGCAATGGTCGGGCAGATGATCACCGGCGCGTTCTCATAATACGCGGCAGCTTTGGCGGTATCAAAAATCTTGCCTCCGCCGATACCGATGACCAGGTCACAGCCTTTTTCTTCCATGATCTTTTTCAGACGGTTGATCTCGTTTTTGGAGCATTCCCCGTTAAAATAGTCGAAATACAGGGTACAGTCAGCATCCGCAAAACTCTTCTCAATCTCTTTGCCGATTCTTTTATAGCCGCCCTTACTGATCAATATAAGCGCGTTTTTCCCAAGACCTTCCGCATAGGTGCCAAGCTTTTTCAGCTCTCCTGCGCCCTGCACATATTTTCCGGGACTGCTCAATATTTTTGCCATATCTTACATACCTCCTGTTTGTCATTAATTTAACATACTACAGATTCATTATAACTTTTTTCCGCAGAAAATACAATCTATTTCCTGTCATTCAGGACAAAATCACGGAGGTGGTACTGCTTTGTGCCTTTCAGCACATTTTTCTGGTACTGCAGGCAGGTGACCAGCAGATAACACCCGTACACCACCAGAAAGATCGCCACTGCTGCCCCAAAGGAGGCAATGAGCATACTGCGCTGTACCGGAAAGGCCAAACCGATGCCGGCCATATAGAGAAACAGGAAAAACAGGGGAAGTGCCATGGGAAGAAAGAAATACACGGCGCTCTGCCTTACCGTAAGTTTTCGGATCTCGGTGTCTGTGGTCCCCATTCTTCTTAACTGGTCATACTGATAACGGTATTTCCTGCTGCTGCTCAAAAGCTGTACTGCCAGAATTGTGGCACAGATAAAGATACAGATAAATGCAGCATAACAGCAGATGAAGGCTGTCATCATATAGATAGACTGCAGCTCCTGCTTCTGGCCTTTATAGGTACACGCCATAATAAAGCTGGGGCCGTCGTGGCCTGCGGTCTTTTCTATGGTTTTCTGAAGGGCATCCTGATAATCCGTGTCCTCTCTGTCCTTTACCATTGCCACATAACATCCTCTGGAATGTGTCATGGAAGCACAGGCAGCATCCGGCAGAATCAGAATAGTGCTCGTGCCGAATCCGCTCTCATTCATATTAGCCTGCGCAAAAGGCCCTTCCAGCACTTCGCTTAGACGGTATTTTCTGCCCCCTGTTAAAAGGGCGCGTTCTGCCTTCTCCAGCTTCTTTTTATAATAGGTTTCCTGGGTCTGGATCGCGTATTCATCCTCTGAAAGAGAGATGGGCTTCTTCCCGAGCAGTCCCCTGAGTTTGTTGTAATCCGATAATCGGATGCAGCGGTCCATATTGGTCTCCGCCGCCCAATCCTCGAATCCCTCCACTTCCTCCTGCTTGCGGCCGAGCATTTCCACGATGATGGTGCTGTCCTCCATCTGATAGATGTCATAGGCCAGGTCTTCTGTGATCTCGCTGTGTTTTCCCACAAAACTCCGGCATGTCTCTGCATCCAGTCTGCCATAATGCTGTGTAACTTCCACGTCAAAGGGCACCGTTTTCTCCAGGGCGTCCTCATAGGCATTTGCCATAAAGGAGGCGCCTCCAAGCCCCATAAAGGTGAACAGCAGCAAAATGGATAGGACCCCCAACTGTCTGCCGTTGGTGTTCAGACGGGCTGTGAGCTGGCGGTAGAAAAAGATATTGAGATGATGCAGCCTCTTTCTGCTCTTTTTATACCGAAGCAGTATCCAGTTGGCAAGATGCCGGTAAAAAAGCATAAGACTTGCCCCCTGCAGAATAATACCTGCTGCCATAAGAAACATGTTGGCAAAGCCTGAAAATACATCAATTCTTACAGTAAACGCCACATACAGACAAATCAGGCCCAGTAATCCCAGGGCCACGGCTCCTGTCATTTTTAATCGGATGTGTTTTCCGCTTTTTGCCCCTCCGCCTTCATTCTGCCTGCTGTAATTCATCAGTTCCTTTATTTTCACTTTTTTAAGAATCCGGTTCTGCTTGAAAAGGCAGAATACAAACATAAGAAAAAAGCACAGGACTGTCAGACCAATCGCCGGGAACTGAAAGGACAGGTCCATATAATAGGCTCTGTCAAACATTTTAAAAATCACCTGGCTAAGTGCCAGATAAAAGACATTTCCCAGCAGAATGCCTGCTGCCAGCGCCGCACTGCCGATCAAAAGCTGTTCAATGAGAAAAAGGCGGCTCATGGCCGGGCGCTCCATCCCCATGGTCATATAACAGGCAAATTCCCGGCTTCTCTGTTCAAAGATAAAATGAGTGATGTAAGTGATCAGCCACCCCAGAATCAGCACCACCATCACCGTCACGCATACGAGAATGGACATCATAGGCCGCATCAGCTTGCTGAAGGAATTTATGGCGTCGGAAAACAGCAGGGAGTTATAGGCAAAAATCAGGGTGATGCTCAGGACAAGAGTCAGCACATAGATGGCATAGTCCCCCATACTCCGTTTTACATTTCGTATAGCCAGTTTAGCGTACATGGGCAACATCACCGCCTAACATGGACATCACATCCAGGATTTCCTGGAAGAATGCTTTTCTGTCTTTTTTCCCCTTCCGCATCTCTGTGAAGATCCGCCCGTCCCGAAGGAAAAGGATCCTGCTGCAGTGGCTGGCTGTAAATGCATCGTGGGTAACCATGAGGATCGTAATCCCCATATCCCGGTTCAGTTCCTCCATGGTCTCCAAAAGCATGGCGCTGGATGCGGAATCCAGGGCCCCGGTAGGCTCATCTGCCAGCAGCAGGCGCGGTTCATTGACCAGGGCTCTGGCACAGGCACAGCGCTGCTTCTGTCCTCCGGAAACCTCATAGGGGAATTTGTTCAGCTCAGAGAGGATTCCCAGCCTGCCGGCAACCGCCTCCACCTTCTTTCCGATCTCTTCCTTCGGCGCTCTGCGTATGGTAAGTGCCAGCTCAATATTTTCCCCCAGGGTCAGGGTATCCAGAAGATTGTATTCCTGGAATACAAAGCCCAGGTTTTTGCTTCTGAAATGCGCGATCTCCCGCTCTGTCAGCTTTGTAATATCTTTTTTGTCCAGCAGGATCTGTCCGCCGGTTGGCTCATCCAGTGTGGAGATACACTGGAGCATGGTGGTCTTCCCGGAGCCGCTGGCCCCCATAATCCCCACAAATTCGCCGGGTTCCACCGTAAAGCAGACATCATCCAATGCCTTGGTCACATTTGCGTTCTCCCCATAATATTTGGAGACGTGTGTAATATTCAGTAATGGTTCCATATTTATCACCTCAGGTACAGGATATCATATCTGCTTTTTTCAATGTATCTTACATTCTTGCGGAAATCTTACTTTTCCGTAAGAATCGAAAGGCAGATGGTGAACCGGGTATAGACCCCTTCCTCGGAACAGACACTAAGGCCAATGCCGAGCCCGTCACATATTTTTTTACACAGATAAAGCCCCATACCTGTGGAGCGGCGATTCTCCCTGCCGTTTTTTCCTGTAAATCCTTTCTCAAAAACCCTGGGCAGGTCTTCCGAAGAAATGCCGCAGCCGTTATCCCGGATGTGCAGGAGCAGCTTATTGTCTCCGGCGGCGAGAAAGGAGAAGGCTATTTGGGGAACCTCCCCTGCCTTTTTATAAGTGACCGCATTGTAAACGATCTGGTTTAAAACAAATAAAAGTGCCTTCTCATCTGCATAGACTTTTGGTATGTCCTCCGGAATATCCAGGGAAACCCGGTTTTGTATCAGAAGCTGCTTGTTCATGGACAGGCACTCCCGGATTACCGCCCCTGTATCCACCTTCTGTATCCGAAAGTCCGAGTGGGAGCTTTCACTGCGCCCGAAATACAGGATCTGCTCTGAGAGGTGGTTCATTTTTTCCAGTTCCAGAAGTATGGCCCTGTTATCCTGCGTCTTTTCCCTTCCGGCAATGAGGGAGACCACGGAAATGGGCTGCTTCATATCATGGACAAAGGTTTCCAGCCGCTCCCGGTATTCCTTTTGCAGCCTTTGGGCCTCCTCTGTCTCCTCCAGCATGGATTTCGTACATTCTTTCATCAGACAGTAATAGCCTGCCTCCTCCCAGGTATCCGCATCCTTCCATACCATGGGAAAGAGATACTTTTTATCCAGGCTTTCCATTAAAACTGCCAT
Source organism: Blautia sp. JLR.GB0024 (assembly GCF_037000545.1). Lineage (NCBI taxonomy): Bacteria > Bacillati > Bacillota > Clostridia > Lachnospirales > Lachnospiraceae > Blautia > Blautia sp. JLR.GB0024. Next base: position 929,028 of record NZ_JBANBF010000001.1, read on the forward strand.
TTTATGAAAATACTTTCGTTTTCTCAAAAAATGCAGCAGGTTCCACAGCACAATACCACCCATATAGGCCCCTGCAAGAGGGATGAGCTGCAGCCATGTAAGACCAAGGGCCCGCAGATACAAAGAGGCAGCACACAGGCAGAGCACCTGCACCAATACAGGTACTGCCTGCTGCCGCCAATACATACGCCCGCTCATATCAAATACCCCTGCCCGTACCGGGTAACGATCAGGTCTCCTGCGTCCAGTTCCTTTAATTTCCCTCTGAGCCGGGTCATATGGACGCTGAGCGTATTGTCATCAATAAAAACCTGGTTGTCCCACAGCTCCTCTATAAAATCCACTCTCCGGATCACTTCACCGGGACGGGCAAAAAGGCAGGATAAGAGAAGTGTCTCCTGCCTGGTCAGTATGACCTCCCGCTCTCCCCTGCACAGTTTTCCCTTGGCGGGCAGTAAGCGGAAGTCCTGCCACAGGATTTCCCTCTCTGTCCCCGCATCCGGGTAGCTGCGGCGGATAAGGGCTTCAATTCTGGCAAGCAGTATGGGCATTTTATAAGGTTTGCGGACAAAGTCATCCCCGCCCATGGTCATGCCGTACAGCTCATCCATATCCGTATCCCTGCTGGTCAGAAAGAGAATGGGGATTCTGGAAAAGCGCCGGATACTTCTGCATATCTCATATCCGTCCCTTCCCGGAAGCGTTACATCCAGGAGAACGAGATGGACCTTCCCTTCTTTTACAATATCCTCCACATCTTCAAAGCGCTCAGGCACCGCCGTCTCATATCCATGGCTTTCCAGGTCCCTGGACAACTCTCTTCTGAGCACCTCATCATCTTCCGCGATCAGAAGTCTCATCATTGGCCCTGTCTCCTTCCTGCTGCTCCCCAAATGTCTTTAATATGGCACGCGCTGTACTCAGACCGTTGGCAGATGCCTGCATCAGTCCTCTTGTAATGGATGCGCCGTCTCCCATAGAACGCAGCCCTTTGATATTTGTCTCAAATTCTGTGTTGACCAGGACTTTGTTGGAATAGAATTTGACTTCCACCCCATAGAGCAGAGTCTCATCGCTTGCAATCCCCGGTGTCACCTTATCCAGCGCCTCGATCATCTCCACCACTGCCACCATGATCCTGTGGGGTAGTACCAGAGATAAATCCCCGGGAACCGCATCCTTCAGTGTGGGGATAATATTGTTTCTTGTAAGCCTCTCAGCGGTCGTTCTCCTGCCTCTCTTAAAGTCTCCGTATCTCTGCAGCAGGATTTTTCCGTCACTTAACATGTTGCCGAGCTGTGCAATGTGCTTGCCGTACTCGATGGGAGAGCGGAAAGGCTCTGTGAAATTCTTGGAAACCAGCAGGGCAAAGTTTGTGTTGTGCGTCTTTTTGTCCTTGGATTTGTACGCATGACCGTTGACCACGGCCAGGCTGTTCTCATAGTATTCCGCGGAAACTTCACCGGAGGGGTTTGTACAGAAAACCCTCACCTTGTCATCAAAGGTTGGAGTATAGTAGACCAGTTTCGCTTCGTACAGCTTTTCATTTAATTCCTTCATGATCTCATCCCGGACTTCCACACGGACACCCACATCCACGGTACCGTTTCTCGTCTCTATGTGATGTCCGCTGCAGACACCTGCAAACCACTCCGAACCCTCCCGGCCCACACCGGCTGCGATCTGAGGCGCGTAAAAGGTCTCCTGTTTGTCTGTCACCACACCTTTTACTTTCCCGTCCTCAATGAGAATATCCTTTACCATGGTCATAAACAGAATTTCCACGCCTTCCGCCAGAAGATGCTCCTGCAGGCGTGTATAGATTTTATAACCTTCCTCTGTACCCAGATGGCGGATGGGGCATTCTATAAGCTTTAAATTGGCGCGGATGGCTTTTGTACGGATATCCCAGATGGCTGCCTGGTCATCTATTCCGTATACCTTCCTGTCCGCTCCGAATTTCAGGTAGATCTCATCCGCCTCATGGATCAGCTTCTCCGCCTTTTCATAGCCCAGGATTTCCGGCAGCGTGCCGCCCACATCCGGTGACAGGGAGAGCTTACCGTCTGAAAATGCCCCTGCTCCGGCAAACCCTGTTGTGATGGAGCAGGGTTTGCAGCCTGCGCAGACATTGGTGGTCCGTTTGGGACAGCGGCGTTTTTCTATGCATCTTCCCTTTTCGATCATCAGGACCTTGAGCCGCGGATTTTGGCGCTTTAATTCATAGGCACAGAAGATTCCCGAAGGGCCTGCACCGATAATGATCACATCATAATTTTTATCCATATTCTGCCTCCCTTGCTAACGCTTGTCGCAGTCGCCAAATGTGAGCGAGCTCCCACTTGGCTCGTTGCTGTCATTATATCATACTTGCGTCAGCGTGTGTCTGAAAATTCTTCCCGGCATTAGAAAAGTGTATAGATTACGCCTCCCACGATTCCCGTTCCGATCATGACTGCCACGGGGTTTGCCTTCCATTTGCGCAGCACGAAAAAGGAACACAGAAAGATTACCGCTGCTGTCCAGTCCGCTGTTTTTATTTCTGATATAACTGATGTACCGGTAAAGGACAGAAGAAGGATGGTCAGGGCGGCAGAGATGATCAGTCCCAGAGAAGCCGCCTTCAGTCCGTTTAATATCTCCATAATATACTCTGATTTATGATAGCGCTGAAACAGCCGGTACAAAAAGGCGGAAATACTGATGCCGGAGATCACACACCCAAAGGTCGCCAGAACCGCTCCCGGTATACCGGCTATCTGTATGCCGATAAATGTGGATGTATTTACAGCCAGGGGTCCCGGCGTCATCTGGGATATGGTGATGATATCAGTAAATGTCTTCTGGGAAACCCATGCGAACCGCTCCACCACCTGTTCCTGTATGAGCGGAATGATGGCATAGCCGCCTCCGATACTGAAAAGCCCGATCTGGAAAAATGTCACTGCAAGCTGCAGAAGTCTACCCATATATCTCACCCCTCTTCCGGAACCATACACGCCCGGCACAAAGGCCGCAGCACACCAGCAGGATCACCGCAATATTGGTATCTGTCAGAAAGCTTATGGCAAATACCACAGCGGTCATGGTACTCAAAAGCGGCGAACGCTCCTTCAGCACCGCCCGTGTCATATCCACCACAAAATCCACAATAAGAGCGGCAACACCTGCCTGCATTCCTTTCAGTACAGCAGCTATGACGGTATTGGCTGCCACCGCCGCATACCATTTTGAGACGACCGATAAAATGACCAGAGGCGGAATAACAGAGCAGATACCGCTGATGACAAGCCCTGCCATCCCTGCCGCCCGGTATCCCGCCAGAGAAGCCATATTGACTGCGATCGCCCCCGGGGTGGACTGGGCAATGGCAGCCATGCGGATCAGCTCCTCCTCATCAAACAGATGCTTTTTCTCAACAAAATATTTTCTTATCATGGGCACGACCACATATCCGCCTCCAAAGGTAAAGGCGCTGATAAACAGATTGATACAGGCCAGCCACAGCCATAGTTTTATTTTCTCTCTCATACTGAAATCCTCCCTAAGAAGACAGTATAACCCTTGTACAGCAATCTGTAAAACGATATAATATTGTCATAATCATTAATTTTATTCATGATAAAACAGGGAGGAACACTTTATGATGACACTGCGCCATCTCTACATCTTCAAGACTGTATGCGAAACAAAGAATTTCACAAAAGCCGCACAGAAACTATACATCACCCAGTCCGCCGTCTCCCACGCCATCCGGGAGCTGGAGGAATACGCCCAGACCGCGCTTTTTGACCGGCTCTCCAAACGTGTCCAGCTCACCAGAAGCGGAGAACTGCTTCTGGAAGAAATCCTTCCCGTACTGGCTGCCTGTGAGTCCCTGGACAGCCGCATAAAAAGCCTGGAAAAACAGGCTCCCATCCATGTGGTATCCAGCATCACCATTGCGATCCACTGGCTTCCGTCCATCCTTGCCTCCTTCCGGAAGCAGTGGCCCGATGTGACGGTACAGGTGGAGGTGGTGAGCGCTGCCAACGCACTGGAGACTCTGCGAAGCGGAAAGGCGGACCTGGCTCTTTTGGAAGGCTTTGTTCCCCAGGGGCCATTTTCCCACGTTTCTTTTGACAGATACCCGCTTCAGATCCTCTGCGCTCCCCAATATCCCTGTATACATACCTCCATGGATATGGAAACCTTCTGTTCAGAAAATCTGCTTCTGCGGGAAAAGGGAAGTGCCATCCGCGATGTGCTGGACAGCACGCTCCTGCTCCTGGGCCATTCCGTACACCCTCTGTGGGTAAGCGTCAATTCCCCTGCTCTCATAGAAGCGGCTAAAGCCGGGCTTGGCATCACGGTCCTTCCCAATCTTCTGGTAAGGGATGAATTGGAAAAAGGTACCCTGATTCCTCTTCACGTAGATGGGCTTTCTCTGGAAAATGAATTGTTTGCTGTATGGCACAGGGACAAGTTTCTGCCTGCACCCCAGAAAGCGCTTCTATCCTGTATTGCGCCCGATTCAGAAAATGCTTGACAGTATGTCATCGTGTGTCTATAATGTACTTATACAACAAGTACACTATAAAACAGAAAGGACCTGATACATGGAGATCATTATCAGCAGCAATACAAGCAAGCCCATCTATGAACAGATTACTTCCCAGATAAAAGCTCTGATCATGAGCGGGGAATTAGAGACCGGCGAGCCGATCCCCTCCATGCGGGCACTGGCGAAATCTCTGCATGTGAGTGTCATTACGGTTCAGAAAGCCTATGAAGATCTTCAAAGAGACGGTTTTATTGAGACAACGGTAGGCAGAGGAAGCTTTGTGTCCGCCAGAAACAAAGATTTTTATCAGGAAGAACAGCAGCGCCAGGCAGAGGAACACCTGAAGGCTGCCGCGGATATCGGACGCACAAGCGGGATCCCGCTTGACAAACTGACCGAACTTTTATCTATTTTTTATGAGGAGGAGGAATAACTATGGAGCCAATTTTACAAGTGGAGAATCTGACAAAACAGTATCCTGATTTTACGCTGGACCATATATCATTCTCGGTTCCAAGGGGAACCATTGTGGGGCTGATCGGAGAAAACGGCGCGGGAAAAAGCACCACTCTGAAAGGGATCCTGGATCTGATCCGAAAGGATGACGGAACCGTCCGCCTCTTCGGAGAAGAGCTGACGGAAGACAGAAAAGACATGAAAGAAGATATCGGGGTTGTATTTGACGGAATCCATTTCCACGAATCCCTCACACCGGCCAAGATTGAAAAAATTTCCGCAGCCGCCTATAAAAAATGGAATACCCAAACCTACCATGACTACCTGAAACAGTTTGCCCTCCCTGCAGATAAGGAGATCAAAACCTTTTCAAAAGGAATGAAAATGAAGCTCAGCATCGCAGCCGCCCTCTCCCATGACCCAAAACTCCTCATTCTGGATGAGGCCACAAGCGGTCTTGACCCGGTGATGCGGGATGATATCCTGGATGTGTTCCTGGATTTTGTCCAGGATGAGAACCATTCCATTCTCATGTCCTCCCATATTACCACGGACCTGGAAAAGGTGGCTGACTATATTGCATTTTTACACAACGGGAAAATTATTTTCGACAAAGAAAAGGACGAACTGATCTACCGTTACGGTATCATCCGCTGCAGCTCCTCCCAGTTTGAAAAGCTGGATAAAGAAGACATTTTAGCCTGCAGAAAGAAGGATTACCAGTGGGATGTACTGGTTGCCGACAGAGAGAAAGCTGCGCGCAGATATAAAGATTTTGTCATAGACAACGCAACTATTGACGATATACTTCTGTTGTATGTAAAGGGGGATGTCCTGTCATGAAGAGTCTGATCTTAAAAGATATATACAATATCATGCATAATATGAAAGCCCTGGTCCTGATGCTCTTTATCTTTCTGTTCATCACGATCCCGCAGGGCGGCGCCGCGGCCTATGTCATCACATGCTGCATCCTCTGCGCCATGATGGTTGTCACCACATTCAGCTTCGATGAGAACGCCAAATGGGAAAAATACGCCATGATCATGCCAATCTCAAGAAAAGACCTGGTCCTCAGCAAATTTGTGATCCTTCTTTGCTTCTGTCTGTTTGGCACGGTATTCGGCGGTGTCCTGGGAATCGCAGGCAGCGCCATAATCGGCAGATTTCATATCACCTCCGCATCTGAATGGCAGGAACTGCTGGCAGTCTGCCTTGCGGGCGTGGCGATTTCCTTCTTTCTCGGCAGTCTTGTCATTCCCCTGCTTTTTAAATTCGGAGCGGAAAAAGCCCGCACACTTATGCTCGCCGCCTTTCTGCTTCCCGTACTGCTCTGCCTGGGACTGTATTATCTTCTGAGAAGTTTTGGTATTGAGCTTACAGACAGCGTTGTCCTTCTGCTCACCTGCATTTCTCCTCTTATCCTCCTTCTGTGGACGGCAGCCATGTACCGGATAAGCTTCGGCATCTTTAAAAAAGCAGAATTCTGACATACCATATCCCCCGAAAACCGGCTGTATTCTACCGGCTTTCAGGGGATTTTTTTAATTCAGAGATATTTTGCCGTAACACTGGCAGCACAGGCTTTCATGGCCTCCGGCGTTCCCTCAAAAATCACGAATCCGCCCTTTTCCCCGCCTTCCGGCCCAAGGTCGATCACCCAGTCACTGTTTCTGATGAGCTGCTGGTTATGCTCCACCACAACGACAGTATTCCCGGCATCTGTCAGCCGTTCTAAAAGTACCAGAAAATGTTCGATATCTCTCGGATGAAGCCCAGTAGTAGGCTCATCCATTAAATACAGACACCGGTTATTCCCACGGTTTTCGATCAGCTCCTTAGCCAGCTTCAGCCGCTGCCCTTCGCCGCCGGACAAGGTGGTCAGCGACTGCCCAAGCTGCAGATAACCAAGCCCCACATCCTGCAGCAGCGCCAATATCCTTAAGATTTTTTTATGGTCTGCAAAGACATGGCGCGCCTCATCTACGGACATATCCAGAATCTCCTTAATGGAGTATCCCCGGTAAGTCACAGCCAGCACACCTTTGTCAAACCGGTTGCCGTTACACACCGGGCAGACCACTTCCGTGTTAGCAAAAAACAGCATGTTATTCTCCACATATCCCATCCCTTCGCAGTTTTCACATCTGCCTCCAGGTGTGTTAAAGGAAAAATGTTTTGCTGAGAAACCGGCCTTTTTTGCACCCTCCGTGCCGGCGAAAACATTCCTGATCTCTGTATAAACCTCTGAAAATGTTGCCACATTGGACCGTTTCATTCTGGCAAGTGCCGACTGGTCCGTCTCCACAATCCTGTCAAACTGCTCAAGCCCTGTGACACGGTTCTGCTGCGCATCGGTTCTCCCCTTTGCAAGCACCTGAAAGATAAGCGTGGATTTTCCCGAACCTGAAGGGCCGGTGACGGAGACCAGGCACCCTGTGGGAATATCCACAGACACATGTTTCAGATTAAAAATATCCGCATTCTCAATCCGGACAGCTCCGTCAGGCGCCCTGAATCTCATCTTCCCGGGCTGGGGGTTCTGCAGATAGGTTCCGGTCACAGAGGCGCTCTGCTGCATGATCTCAGCGATAGTACCTGCGGCGATCACCTCCCCGCCGTATTTCCCTGAACCCGGACCCATATCCATCACATAGTCCGCGCCTGCCATAACATCCACATCATGTTCTATGACAAGCACCGTATTTCCCATATCACGGAGCCTTTTCAGGATTGCCAGCAGCCCTTCTGTATCTCTCGGATGCAGTCCTGCAGTGGGTTCATCCAGAATGTATAGAATACCGGACAGCTCCGAATCCAGCGCTGCAGCCAGCCGGAGACGCTGCATCTCCCCTCCGGACAGTGTAAGGATCTGCCTGTCTAAGGACAGGTATCCAAGCCCCACCTTCATAAAACGTCCAAGCTTTGTCTCTATATCGAGCAGATAGGCATCTACGAATTCTTTTTCATGCTCTGTCAGTAAACTCCGCAGCTCCTGCACCCATCCGTATAATTTTTCCAGGGAAAAGAGGGAAAGCTCCGGCAGACGGATGCCCCGCACAGTCACCTTCCGGCTGATCTCTCCAAGCCTTTCTCCTTTACACCGTGGACACTCCACCACGTCAAAATATTCCCCGAGCTGCTTTGTATCCCCGTTTTTTTCTGCCAGACGTCTCCACAAAATAGGGTAAATCCCCTCAAACCTGCCCTGCGTGACACTTTTCGGCGGTTCACGGTCCGGAAAAAGCGCTTTTACCGCGCTGCTGTCAGCTCCCTCGTACAAAACTGCTTTCTGTTCCCGGCTAAACCGCTCTGCAGGTACACTTAAGTCCTGGTCAAGCCCATAGTGGGCAAAGGCCTTTTTCAGTACAGAGCACTGGTATTTTCCATATTGTTTTTCAAAAAAACGTACCGCTCCGTCCTCCAGGGACAGGGACTCGTCTGTCACCCGTTCCTTTTTTATGGAATGTATCTTCCCCAGGCCTTCGCAGGCCAGGCATGCGCCCTCCCTGGTGTTAAAAGAAAAATAAGTGCGTGTGATCTTATCCATCCTTCTGCCGCACGTACTGCAGTACATATAAACATAAAAATCATTTCCTTTTTTCTCAGTCTCCTCCTTACATGAAGAGGAGGAGATCACGCTGCCGCAGTGGGGACAAGTCCTGACCCCCAGCTTCTCATAGATCATCCGCAGGTCAGTATAGACATCTGTCATGGTTCCCACTGTGGAGCGCGGATTGCGGTTTGAGGCTGTCTGCTGTATCACAATGGCGGGGGACGCGCCCTGTATGCGCTCCACTTTCGGTTTGTTTATTCCCTGAAAGGCCATGGCTTCCAGATACTGTCTCTGACATTCATTGTACAGGACATCGATCAGCAGCGTGGATTTTCCGGATCCTGACAATCCGGTGAAAACCACCAGTTTATTCTTCGGTATTTCCAAGGAAATGTTTTTCAGGCAGCCCTCCCAGGCGCCTGTTATCTTGATCGTATTCATGAATACCTCCTTTTTTGCAGATTGGTTGTACAGGCTATAGCTATTTTAAATATTTTTCTGTATACTGATACCATAAAGAAAACGTAACCGGTCTTATACACGGTCAGCGCAGTAAATGCGCAGACCTGGCTGAACAGTTACAAAAAATCCTATTAAGGCGGTGATATGATTGACAGAAAACCGTTTGGGACAGCAGCCGCTGAAAAGCCTGCTGCTCACTATGTGCTCCCAGACCACATTTTCCCTGATCTTATACAGCATGTACGGCCTGACCGATGCCTTCTATGTGTCCCGGGGTGTGGGCGGGTATGCAAGCGCAGCCGTCGGCGTCTTCTCCCCTGTGACCGTCCTGATCGGGGGCATCACCACCACAGTCGGCTCAGGAACCGGCTCTGTGCTGTCCAGAAAGCTTGGTGCAAAGGAAAAGGAGAAGGCTGCCGACGCTGTTGGCTGCATGTTCTTTCTCTGGCTCATCTGCGCCGGGCTGGTCACGCTTGCGGGCCTTGGCCTGTTCGAGCCTCTGGTCAGACTTCTGGGCGCCTCCGGGCAGATTCTGCCCTACATACGTGACTACGGCAGGATTCTGCTGGCAGGAACCATTATAAGCACCGGATTTTCCGGCGTAATGCGGGCCAACGGAGACATCTCCTATTCCACCCTGCAGTGGTCTCTCCCTGTTTTGCTGAATATGGTGCTGGACCCGCTTTTCATCTATGTCTTTCATATGGGAATATCCGGAGCTGCCCTGGCAACTCTGGCCTCCCAGGCTGTTTCCATGCTTACCAGCCTGTATTATTTCTTTATACGGAAGAAGACACCCTGCAGGATTTCCCTGCGCCATATCCGCTTTCACAGAGCTTTGGCAGGGGAAATCGTCTCTGTGGGCCTGCCCTCCTTTCTGAATAACCTGGGCAACAGCTTTATCATTGCGGTATTCAACCATATGCTGGTTGCAGCAGGCGGTGCCATGGCCCTTGGCGCTTACTCTATCTTAAGCCGCATCACTTCTGTCCTCTTCACACCGTTTACCGGTATCATGCAGGGCATCCAGCCCATTATCGGCTACAATTACGGGGACAGAAACTACAAAAGAGTCCGGGATACGGTCCGGTGTGCCCTGAAGGCTGACTTTTTCTATGGCCTTGCCATCACCCTGCTTTCCCTGGCCGGAGCAGGCCTTATCTTCCGCTTCTTCACAGACCAGGAAGAAATCCGCAGGATTGGCATGCAGGCTCTGCGGATCATGAGCCTTTCCTTTTGTGTGAAAGGCTTTGTCCAGACAGCCGCAGCTTATTTCCAGTCAACCGGAAATGCAAGGACGGCCTTCCTTCTTTCCATCGGAAGTATTTGCCTGATCCAGCTTCCCATCCTGCTTGCTGCCGGCTTTTTAGGAAATATAACCGTTCTCTGGGCTGCATGCGCGGCAGGTGATCTTGTGACTGCTGCCTGGGCCGTCCGGATATACCAAAAAAACAAATGTGAGGTATCAATATGAAAAGTATGACAAAACACACACAGTCCGCTGAAACGCTGAATCAAATGGCACAAAAAGCCTTTCCCGGTGAAACCTGTACAGAGATTCTGGAACTTACGGAAGGATATTTTAATGTGGCTTATCTTCTGCGTTTTGACAGCGGACGGGAATCCGTTTTAAAAATAGCGCCCCCAAGGGATGCCTGTATCATGTCCTACGAAAAGAATATCATGTACAGTGAAGTGGCTGCCATGAGACTTGCCGCCGAGAAAACAGATGTGCCTGTGGCAAAAATCTTCTTTTTTGATGACAGTCTCACCCTGTGCAGCTCCCCCTACTTTTTCATGGAAAAGCTGGAAGGAAACAGTCTCTTCTCCCTGGCAGATTCCGTACCGGAATCCGTCAAAAAACAGATTCGCAGGGATACCGGAATGCTCAACCGCAAAATAAACAGCATCACAGGGGAGTCCTTCGGCTATATCGGCCAGCCCCAAATGCAGGGCAAAGACTGGTACACGGTCTTCTGCCGCATGATGGACATGGCCTTTTCCGACGCCAAGGCCATGTCTGTGGATCTGAAAATCCCCGTCCCAACCCTCAGAAGCTTTCTTGAAAACAGCAGGTCCCTGTTTGAACAGGTTACGGTACCCTGCCTAGTTCACTGGGACTTATGGGACGGCAACATCTTCGTGAAAAACGGCAGGATTTCCGGCCTCATTGACTGGGAACGCAGTCTTTGGGCTGACCCGCTTATGGAAGTGGGCTTCCGCACCTACGGACAGGACCCGGATTTTCTTCAGGGGTACGGTAAGGAATGCTTAACACCAGAGGAACAGCTCCGGGCCCTCTGGTATGATATCTATCTGATGGTACTGGTTGCCCAGGAGTACACCTACAGGCAGTATGAAACCACCCAGATGTACGACTGGTCCACAGGAATACTCACAGAAAAGTTTGCCGAGCTGAATCTCAGGCTCTAGATTGTGACCACCTGCGTGGCACAGCGGTTTCCAAAATCCCTGTCATGCTCAACCAACAGCATGGTTGGTTCATACTCCAGGATCAGTTCCTCAATCTGCATTCTGGAAAATATGTCAATGTAGTTCATAGGTTCATCCCAAATGTAGAGATGGGCCGGCTTCAGAAGGCTGGAGGCTATGAGGACTTTCTTCTTCTGGCCTTCTGAATACTCCTCCATGGGCTTTTCAAACTGTATCCTTTCAAAATCCAGCTTCCGCAGAATTGCCCTGAAAAGGCTGCCGTCCAGGGATTCCCGCTCTATATACGCATCCAGACTGCCCCTTAAAAAGGAAGTATCCTGGTTGATATAAGAAATTTCCAGCCCCGCTGCCAGCTCATGCTGTCCCTGTACACAGAAATCCTTCTCCCCGGGAAGGCGCATGCCTGCGTCGCGCAGGATCATTTTCAGAATACTGGATTTTCCGCAGCCGTTTTTTCCCTGCAGCAGAATGCGTTCTCCACGTTTCAGCTCCATACTGAAGTTTCGGATCACCTGATGGCTGCCGTAAGAAACAGAAGCATCCTTTATTCTGATATAGGTCTCCTTGTGATGGGTAAGGGGTGTCAGTCTGAGCTGTGCGGGCTGCTCCAGATTTTTTAAAAGCTGTTCCTTTTCTCTGATGGCAGTCTGCTGCCTGCGCTCCAGGTTCTTTCTTCTCTGCTGCATGCGCCTGGCTTTTTCCCCGATGTAAGCTCTTGTGTCCAGGAACCTGTCATGTTCCTTCAAAGGATTAAAACCAATCTTGGTGTTTTCCGCCTTCTCTGCCCAGGCAGAAGCCTTTCTGGCGGATTCCTCCATCTTTTTGATCTCCTGTTTCAGCTTTTCGTTTTCTGATATCTCATATTGGTCTCTTCTCTGCTTATTCTCCCACCAGGAAGTAAAGTTTCCTTTTTCCACCTCGATCTGATTCCGTTCCAGGGCCAGCACGTGGTCAATACAGGAATCCAGCAGCCATCTGTCATGGGATACCAGTATAAATCCCTTCTTCCTGTTCAGGTACGCACACAACAGCTCTCTGGTCTCCATATCCAGGTGATTCGTCGGCTCATCAATGAGCAGAAAATAATTTTCCCTGGAAAAAAGCACTGCCAGCATGACCTTTGTTCGCTCTCCGTGGCTCAGTGTCTGATACGGACGGTAGAGAATATCTGCCTCCACATACAGAAGTTCCAGTTCCCTGCAGATTCTCCACAGCTCATAGTCAGGCTGTATGCGTTCGATCACTTCTATCGTATCACGCTCCATATCCTCCTTTTGTATTTGAAAAGGAAAATAGTCGAATAAAACCGAACTGCTGATACTTCCCCTGTAGGAATACTGCCCCATCAAAAGCCTGAGCAGTGTGGTCTTGCCCTTGCCGTTTCGTCCGATCAGGCCAAGTTTCCAATTGGTATCCATGATAAAGGATGCCTCATAAAATATGTCGTCATAACTTCCGTCGTAACAAAAAGTCAATCCCGATGCGCTTATTTTTGCCATAATAGATCACTCTCCCAGTGGGCGCAGAATGCTGCTCTCTGCCATTCTGCCGCCATAAAAAAATCGCCTGTTACCAGACGATTTTTTATATCCATGCTTTCCATACACGCTCAATCAATTTACGGAATATGACCACATCTTAAAAAGGCGCGCAGCATAACCTTATGCAGACAGTAAGAGTATCGATCTCTCTCCTGCTGTCACTGCAGCTAAGCTTGTATTGGATGAATATAATCTATCTTCTGATAACATGACAAACCTCCGATACCCATGGTATCGTTCTTCCAGTTCCGCATGTTTTTAAAAAATAGATTATTTTCTCATCGTAGCACCTCTCTTTATATACTGGTGACAGCATATCACAGCCGGATATACATTTCAAGCCTTTCTTTACATTTTTCGCTCCAGATAGAAAAAGGCCACACTGGCAATGAGATACTGCAGTACACTGAGCCCTGCCAGCATTGCCGCCACCCACCATTCCACCTTCAACAGAGTGAGTATGAAGGCCAGAAGAAGTAAAATCATCCACATGAACATATACGACACGTGGGCTGCTTTGTCACGAAGAAACTTTTTACGTTCGTCAATGTAGTTAATCTTTCTTTTATGAAGCCGTTCTTCATACTTCTTTCTTCGCTTCGGCGACCGATAATAAAAATTTGAAAAAAAAGGAAGTACTCCGTTTGCAAAAAATGTGGCTCCCCCGACACATGCCATTAACGCATAATATTCATCCGATATTCCGGTAATTCCGAGGATAAAAAGAACACATCCGATTGAAATGTTAATAAAATGTCTGTTTCTTTCTTTTTTCGTCATTCTGCATCCTCCTCATATATAAAAATATCTTCAATTGTGACTCCAAAATATCCTGCCAGCTTAAATGCCAGCAGGATAGACGGATTATATCGTCCATTTTCCAGAGAACCTATTGTCTGACGGGATACCTGCACTGCCTCCGCCAGTTCTTCCTGTTTGATTCCCCTTTGTTTTCTCAATTCTTCCAGCCGGTTTTTCATGTTATCACCTCAATATGGAAAGTTTGCTTTCCATGCATTAATTATAGCACTCTTTCCCACAATGTCAAGTTTACTTTCCATATTTATTTAATTATGAAATGCAGAAAAAATCAGAGAATTTACACTCTCTGATTTTTTCTGCACTTTGGGAACCATACTTCATTTCCCTATTTGACTGTATATCTTCACCGCATCTTCCACATGATACTGTTTCGTCTCATGGTCTCCCCTTGCATGAGCCGTCACAAGAATGTACTCTTTTCCGTCTATGACTGCGAGACTGGCAAGGCAGAGTCCCGCGTCTTTGGTGTATCCTGTCTTTCCTCCCAGGATCTCGCCGCCTGACACTGCCGCGCTGTTCATCTCCCGAAACATGGTGCTGACAAAGGTAAATCCATCCGGATGGCATGCCGATGGATTGGTGCTGTGGCTGCTGCTGGTAAATACCCGGCGGAAGGTATCCGATTCCAGAGCGTACCGAAGCAGTACAGAGATGTCCCTCACTGTGGAATAATGGTTCTCATCCTGAAGCCCTGTGGAATTGGTAAAATGCGTATGCTCCATTCCCAGCTCTCCGGCCTTATCATTCATCATTTTCACAAAATCCTCCTCCGAACCGGCGATTCGGTCGGCAAAAGCCAGGCAGCATTCCGCACCTGAGGGAAGCAGCACCCCGTAGAGAAGATCTGTCCCCACAGCCTCTTCCCCCGGGCAAAACCCGGCCATGGACGCCCCTTCCGCGTAGAGGCCGGGAAATATGCTCTCCGGGACTGTTATGCTCTCCTTAAGATCCGGAATATTTTCGATTGCCAGAACCGCTGTCATGATCTTGGTCAGGGATGCCGGATAGATTCTGTCATCTGCCCCTTTATCCGCCAATATCTTCCCTGTCTTAAGCTCCTCCAGAATGGCATTTCTGCTGTTGATCCCTTTCAGGCTTTCTGTATCAGTCTGCTCTGTCCATGAAGACATCTCCCCTTTGTCCTGTCCCAAAACAAAATATGCAGAAAAGCCTAACAAAACCACGGACAGCATCACTGCCGCCAGTATCCGCCTCCTTCTCTGCCTTCTCCTCCTCTGTCTTTTTGTCATCCTTTTGGCCGTCTTCTCTCTCTTTTCCATTAGGTCAGCACTTCCTCTCTGCGTATATATAAAGAACTCCCCTGTTCTTAATGACATTATATCTGTCCGGGGAGTTCTTTACTTTAATATTCAGTTGATATTTTCCTAAGAAAATCCTAAGATGCTGCCATTTTTCAGGATTGGCGAAGAGGGAGTGACACATAGAATACCGTCAGTTCATCTTTGCTTTCTGCCCGCAGGGTTCCTCCGTGCTGTTCCACGATCTCCTTTGCGATCGCCAGTCCCAGCCCTGCGCCTCCTGTGTTGCTGCCCCGGGCCTCATCCAGACGGAAGAATTTCTCAAAGATGGATTCCAGCTTCTGCTTTGGTATGGTTTTTCCCCTATTTGCAAAAGAGATTTCCATATTTTCCCCTGCCTCCCGGGCAGTGATCCGGATCACTGTGTCCGGATAGCTGTACGCCACCGCATTTTTCAGGATATTGTTAAAGACCCTTGCCAGCTTTTCCGAATCTCCGTACAGTTTCAGTTCCTCATCTGCGCGCAGCTCTGCTGTATTTCCGTGGGCAGTGAGAATCGGATAAAATTCATCCATCATCTGCACCAGCATATAATACAGGTCAATGGTCTCTTTTTCCAGGGGTATCTCCTGTAGGTTGTAGCGGGTGATCTCAAAAAACTCATTTAAAAGGCTTTCCAGACGGCAGGCCTTGTCAAAAGCAATCCCCACATACTTTTCCTTCTGTGCCTCCGGCATATCCGGCGCCTCGTTAAGCAGGCTCAGATACCCCATCACAGAGGTAAGCGGAGTCTTCAGGTCATGGGCCAGATATGTCAGCAGATCGCTCTTGCGCCTGTTTTCCTCTTTCAATACCTGTTCGTGATGCCGCATGACCGACTTTACACGCTCCATCTCCGTTCCGATCTCTGCGTACTGCTGTGCAAACACATCTTCCGCCCGGGTATTTTCAGTATCCATATACCTGCGGATCAGCTTTCCCGCTTCTTTTTCTGTGTCTGCCACTTTACGCTTTGTATAGAAATGAATGGTAAAATAGATAACTGCTGAAATAAATAGCGAAACGATACAAAAACACTTCAGCAGAAAATCTTTCACCGCGAACCAGGAAATCTCCTGTTTGTAAAACTCCGCTCCTGTCGTTGTATTGGTCTGCACGGAAGTGGATACAAATTTGTCAGCGATCCAGTCCAGCACCAGGCCGTTCCCGTAAATATCCACAACATAAAAAATACCGAAACATATCATAAATATCACACAGGCGCCAATGATGATTTTTAAAAGAAACAAAATCTTATCCTTCAATTTTATATCCATACCCCCAGACTGTCTTGATATATCTCGGACTCTCAAAAGAGTCATTCATCTTCTCCCTCAGGTGGCGGATATGCACCGTTATGGTATTATTGCTCTTGCTGAAATACTCATCACCCCAGATCTCATGGAACAATTCCTCCGCGCTCACCACTTTTCCCTTCTTCCTGCACAGAATCTGCAGGATCGAAAATTCTGTAGGTGTCAGGGAAAGAGGTTTTTCATCCAGTGTGCATTCATGTGTCCTGATATTCAGCACAAGGCCGGAATGCTCCAGAATATCTGCATCCGCTTCATAACCGGAGTTGTACCTCTTATACCTGCGGAGCTGGGCCTTCACTCTTGCCACCAGCTCCAGAGGCCGGAATGGCTTTGTGATATAATCGTCAGCTCCGAGGCTCAGGCCGGTGATCTTATCCAGTTCCTCCCCCTTTGCGGTCAGCATGATCACAGGAAATGTGTATGTTTCCCTGATCTTTCTGCATATTTCCAGACCGCTCATACCGGGAAGCATAATATCCAGCAGGGCCAGGTCTATCTTTTCCCTTTCAATACAGGCCACTGCCTCCTCTGCTGTATAATATTTATAGACCTGATAATTCTCATTTTCCAGATAAAGCGCTACCAGATCAGCAATCTCTTTCTCGTCATCCACTACCAGTATCTTTTCTGCCATTTCTAATCCTCCTCCTTTCGCTATCATACCAGGAAATCGTTGAGAATTTATTAAATTTATCCTAAGTTTTTGTCTTTCAGTGTATAAATATCCGTCCGTCCCGGAAATATGCGGCAATGGAAGTGATAAACTGTCCGTTGCTGGGACGTTTCTGCACATAATGGTTTGTAATTTCCCGGTAAAGCTCCTGGTTGCCCCGCTCCCACATCACCTCTATGGCGTGGCGGATATTCCGCTCCACACTGGCCGGTGACGCGTTGCAGTCAGCAGCTACCTGGGGATACAGACATTTCATCATACCCTCCATGCTGCTGTTGCTTTCCACCTCCAGTTCGATGGCTTTCCTCAGATATGTATG
Source organism: Blautia sp. JLR.GB0024 (assembly GCF_037000545.1). Taxonomy (NCBI): domain Bacteria; kingdom Bacillati; phylum Bacillota; class Clostridia; order Lachnospirales; family Lachnospiraceae; genus Blautia; species Blautia sp. JLR.GB0024. The sequence goes on from NZ_JBANBF010000001.1 coordinate 946,468, forward strand.
CCCTTTCAGATTCGGAGTGATACCCAGCCTGTTCAGCAGGACCCCTGTACATGCCCCCACATCCTTTTCCATTCGTTCCTGAATGTAACCGGTTATATGTTCTGTATGCCTTTCCTTTTTCTCCTGGGTTTCTGACTCCAGCAGATATTGCAGAGCTATCTCCAGCAGCCTTCCCTCAGACATCAGTTCTTGAAAATTTTCACGATTCATGGTATATTTCCTCCCAAATAGAATATTTCTCAGTGGCTCAGTAAAACACGAATGTTTCTATTATAAGAAACCGGCATATACTTGTCAACGCAGCTTGCTGCCATATTATTCCATATTTGGAAGGAACGGAACATGAACAATAAAAAAATCAAAGAAATCATGAAGGCACAGGGTTATACCATTGAGATGCTGTCCCTTATCAGTAATATCCCTGTGGGAACACTTTCAAAAATCATAAGCGGCATCACCGCCAATCCGGGATTTGAAACCATGTCTGCCATAGCCACGGCCCTCAACTGCTCACTGGATGAATTTTCAGGGCGGCCTGCCACCATTCCCTATGATTACGAGGAATATCTCCGCCGTTTCAAACAACTGCCCGTCTGTCAGAAGGAATATATCAAATATGTCATTGATCTGGAATACGACCGTATGACACGTCTGAAAACCAATGAAAAGATGACCCTGAGGTGTTATGAATTCACCAATATTGTTAACGGCTGGGCCGAATTTGACAGTGTTAAGACGCATAACGTGACGGTAGATAAAAATCCGCTGACAGAGGACTGCACCTTTCTTGTCTGGATACGAACCGATCTGCTGGAGCCTAAATTCTTCAGAAATTCTGTCCTAGGCTTCCACCGCAATGACTGCCTCCGCCCCAAAAACGGCGAAATATGGATGGTGCTCCATAACGGCCTGCTGTTCATCGGAAGATTTTATAAAAATCATAAAAATGTCCTCCTGAAATCCTTA